>NZ_MBLO01000280.1 GCF_001854805.1 Pseudofrankia coriaricola | reverse complement strand
CGCCAGCAGCTCCCGGGTCGTGGCCCCGAACGTGTGCAACTGGACCTGGGCAGACCCACCCGGCCGCTCGGTGACCCGCACACAGGCCACGATCTCGTCCTTGTGCACGTCCAGACCGGCGCACCGCGCCACCTGCGCTTCCATCAGACCCCCAGACGGTCGTCCCGACAGGACAGGGCGGCCACCCGGGGGGATCCGATGATCAAAGAGTCTAGAGGTCGCGCTCGAAGCAGCAGTCCCACGTGCCTGCAGATCCCCACGTCACACTAAGCGACGGGCTCAACCTTCGGCACCAAGCTCGCCCGACGTCGTCCAGGTGACCACAGGCATTTTCCGACGCCCCACGTGGCCGGCGACGCCGGCCCTCACCACTAAGCGGCGGTGACGGGTGCCGGTGGCGTCGAGGTGGGACGGTCGCCGCCGGCGGGAGCCTGCGCCACCAGGGGCAGCACGATCTGATCGACGACGGAGGCGACGAACTCGTCGGGCAGCACCGTGCCGTGGAGCAGGGAGTACTGGACCAGCATCGCCGGACCGCTGCTGGCCACCAGCCTGGAGGCCGCCTCGGGGCGGACCTCGCCGCGCTCGGCGCCGCGCCGCAGCACCTCGAAGATCAGCTCGATGCAGGGCTCGACGACGTACTGGATGACCGCCTGGCGCACGAACCCTCGCTCGCAGCCGGCCTGCGCGGAGACCAGCTGGAACGCTGTCCCCCTGGTCGAGGTGAAGGAATCCTGCACGCACCGCAACAGCGCGTGCACGTCCGTGCGCACGTCGCCGGACAGCGCCACGGCGGCGGGGGTGGGCAGGGCGTCCCGCAACGCCTCGTCGATCATGTCGTCCTTCGTCGCCCACCGGCGGTAGAGGACGGTCTTGCTGGTCCGGGCGGCCGCCGCGACCTTGTCCATCGTCAGATTGGCGTAGCCGACGGCCTGCATCTGCTCGAACACCGCGTCGAAGATCGCTTTTCGCAGGTTGTCGCCGCGACGGCGCGTGGCCGCGCCGGTACGCGGGCCGGAGGTGGGGGCGACCGTCATCGGCTGTCTGCTCCCACCCGGTCCCACCCGGCCGACGCGCTCGACCCTCGCGACACAGGCCCGATCGTACCGCCAACTTTAAGGTACGTCTTGGTACCCAAGAGCCCGACGGTGTTGCTAGCATGCCCGCAAGGTACGAGATCGGACCTTATCCGGGCTCCGTCGAGGAGGTATCGATGTCGACTGCCGCGGCGGCGGCTCCGCGCGACGAGCGTCCCTCTGGCGCTCCACCCGACCGGACCGCTCCACCCGACCGGACGCGGAGCCGCGTCGCGCTCGTCGTGATCGTGAGCAGCCAGCTCATGCTCGTCCTGGACACCACGATCGTGAACGTCGCGCTCCCTGACATCCAGCGCGCGCTGCGCTTCTCGCCCACCGACCTGGCCTGGGTGCTCAACGCCTACACGCTCGCGTTCGGCGGGCTCCTTCTGCTTGGCGGCCGGGCCGGCGACATCCTCGGCCGGCTGCGGGTCTTCCAGGCCGGCGTCCTGCTGTTCGGCGTCGCCTCGCTGGCCGGCGGCCTGGGAACCGAGTCCTGGATGCTCGTCGCCTGCCGCGTCGGCCAGGGCGTCGGCGCCGCCTGTGCGTCGCCGAACGCCCTCGCGCTGCTCACGGCGAACTTCCCCGAAGGCCCCCGGCGGACAAAAGCACTCGCGGCCTGGGCCGCGGCCAACGGGGTCGGCGGGTCGATCGGCCTCATCCTCGGCGGGATGCTCACGACCTGGGTGTCCTGGCGCTGGGTCATGTTCATCAACGTGCCGATCGCGATCGGGGTCGCGGCGCTGGCGCCGACATTCATCCGCGGCCCGCTGCGCAACCCCGGGCGGTTCGACGTCGCCGGCGCCCTGGCCGCGACCGTCGGCCTGGCGGCCCTGACGTACGGCTTCATCCGGGCGTCGTCCGACGGCTGGGGCGACACCTGGACGCTGACCGCGCTCGGGCTCGCGGTCGCCGTGCTGCCGCTGTTCGTCGTCCATGAGGCCCGGGTCGACCAACCGCTGGTCCCCCTGCGACTGGTGGCCGAACCCGCCAGGGCCCGCTCCTACCTCGTGCTCCTGCTGGTGATCGGAAGCATGTTCAGCATGTTCTTCTTCACCACCCAGTTCCTCCAGGAGGTTCTTGGCTTCAGCGCGCTACGGGCGGGCCTCGCGTTCCTCCCACTGTCGGTCGGCCTCCTCGTCTCGGCCCAGCGGACGTCCGCGCTGCTGCCGAGGCTCGGCCCGAAGCCGCTCATGCTCGCCGGTGCCGTGCTCTGCGGCGGCGGGATGGCCTGGCTCACCCAGCTCTCGGAGAACACCAGCTACCCGGCCGGGATTTTCGGCCCGATGCTGCTGTTCGGGCTCGGCGTCGGCCTGCTCGTCGTGCCGCTCAACATCAGCGTGGTCGCCGGCGTCAGCCCGAAAGACGCCGGAGCGGCCTCGAGCATGATGGTCGTGACGCAGCAGGTCGGGGCCACGCTCGGCCTCGCGTTGCTGGTCACGGTATACGGCGCGGCGAGCCGCGACGCCGCCAGGAACCCGCCAGCCGGTCTCGACCCGCTGGAACTGCGCCACCACCTGCTGGCGAGCGGTATGGCCGGCGCCTTCACCGTGGCGACGGGGTTCGTCGCCGCCGTCTTTCTGACCGTGCTGCTGACCTGGCGCGGTCACCGACGCCAGCCATCGGCGGAGATCCCGCCATCCCAGGCCCCGTCCAGTCCGGCATCGGAGCGTGTGACGGCTGACGACTGACGCCCGGCCACCCTCGTCCAGCGCGGTCCGCTGCCTTTGAGAAACCTCCTCCGGTGGCCCGGAGGAACAATCTCGGCGAACAGACCTCTGGCCCGCCGTTCAACCTTCAGGCGTCACGCTGCCGCCCGCGTTCTCAGGTCGTGGCGAGAACGGCGGCGGCCAGGCGGTCGGGGTGATCGAGGGGGACGAACGTCCGGCCGCCCGCGACGGTCTCAAAGGTCGCGTCGCGGAAGGCATCGGCGAGGCGCCGGCCGAAGTCGACGGTGAAGAAACGGTCGCCGTCGCCCCAGAGGAGGTGTACCGGCCTGTCTATCTTGTCCAGCCGCGTTGAGACGTCGAGCAGCTCCTTCGGGTCGATGCCACGGGCCAGCTTGGCCACGTCGCGGCGGACCCGACCGTCGGCGAGCGGCCTGACCCAGGCCTTGGTCAACTCCGGGTCGAACGGCCGGCCCGACAGGGGGCCGAAGCCGAGCCGCCCGTGCCGAAGCCGTGCCGACCGGAGGCCGGGGACCATCGCCGCGACCAGCGCCGGGTGGCGCAGCGCGCGCACGAGCGTCGTGAAGGGCGGCGGGGGAAAGGCGTCGAACGCGTCGCAGTTGGTGAGCACGACCCGGCCGATGCGGGTCGGATCGGTGTCGAGGACGAACTGGACTATCGCGCCGCCAGTGTCGTTGCCGACGAGGGTGACGTCCCGCAGGTCGAGGGCCGCGATCAGGTCGAGCACCAGGCGGGCGACGCCCCGCGGGCTGAGGTCGGCGTCGGGGCTCATCGGCACCGGATGGGCACCGAGGGGCAGCGTCGGCGCGTAGCTGCGCACGCCCTGTCGGGCGAGGAGATCGGCCGCGGCGGTCCACAGCTGGCCGTCCACGAGGAGGCCGTGCACGAACACCACGGGCGGCAGGTCCGACGGTTGCGGACCTGCCGCGCGGTACCAGACCTGGCCCTGGGGCAGGTCGATGACGTCGGCGGGAGGTGAGGCTTCCATACGAAGCAACATACCGACAGCCTGTATGTAAGACAACCGCCCATGCGGAGCAGAATCGGTCTGTGACCGCGTTGCCAAGCCCAGAACCGAAGCCCTCACGGCGCCGTCAGGTGGACCGCTCCGCGGCGACGCGGGCGGCGCTGGTCGCCGCCGGCCGGCGGCTGTTCGCCGAGGAGGGCTTCGCCGCGGTCGCGACGGAGGCGATCGTGGCGGCGGCCGGGGTGAGCCGCGGGGCGCTCTACCACCAGTTCGTCGACAAGACCGCCCTGTTCGCCGCGGTCGTCGAGGCCGTCGAGGCGGACGTCTCGACCCGCATCGCGGGCGAGGTCGCCGACGCGGGCCTGACCGACCCGATCGAGGCGATGCGGCTGGCCGCGAGTGTCTGGCTGCGGATCTGCGTCGAGCCGGAGGTCCACCGGATAGTCCTGCTCGACGGCCCTTCGGTACTGGGCTGGGCCGAGTGGCGGGAACTGTGCCAACGCCACGTCTTCGGCCTCGTCAAGGACGTGCTCTCCTGGGGAATGGAGATCGGCCGCATCCGCCAACAGCCGGTCGGCCCGCTCGCCCACATCATCATGGGCGCCAGCGACGAGGCGGCCCTCTACATCGCCCGCGCCGCCGACACCGAGACAGCCCGCACCGAGATGATCAACGCTCTGGACCTCGTCATCGACGGCCTCAGACGCTGACGGCGCGACGTTCACCTCCCACCGCGGCGGCGAGTATCTAACCCCTGCACGCCCCGAGGGCGATCAGCACCAGTCACAGAGGCGTCATCCGGTCGATGAACGCGCCCACAACCGCGACGAACCTGCGCGCCTCCCCTCGTCGGCCGAGCGCGCCGGCGGGGACTCGGTGTCGGCGGTGCCGGCGTTGTCCTTCACCCGCCGCGCCGTCGGGGCGCCGGACCTGCCGGCTCAGCAGGTGGTGTTTCAGGCGGCGTGTGCGGCGCGGGGCTGGACGGCGGGCGGGTCGGTCTGCCAGGTCGGTCCGGGGCTTGATGCCTGGGGCACGGTGATCCGGCTGGTCCGGACCGCTGGCTACGGCGTCGTGATAGTCGACCCGCTCGACCGGATCGCCTCGACGGACACAGGCCGCTCGGCGGTCCTGGACACGCTGCGCCGGGCAGGGGTGCGGCTGCTGGCGGCACACGACGGGATCGACACCGGCGACGCGATCGGTGCCGGGCTGGTCGCCTCCCTGCTCGACACGGACCGTGCGGCGGTGGCCCGGTGAACGGCGCGGAGAACGGTTGGCCGTCGGCCCGGCCGACGGCCGGCCCTGGTCAAGTCATGGCAATTGGTTACGGCGGTCCGCAGCCGCAGCCGTCGCTCGTCAAGGCAGGTCCGCATCGCCACCGAGATTTGCGATCATCCGTCGTAGGACGTTGAGCGCGGCCACGTACTCCGACGGGGCGATGCCATCGTGGACCTGCGCCAGCGCCCGGTGGCTACGGTCGGCGGCACGGGTCCGCCCCGCCTCTCCGTCCTCAGTGAGACTGAAGGTGCCTGCCTGTGTCTGAGTCATCCAGCCGCGCTTGAGCAGATCGTCGACGACGCCGTCAAAATCACTGTCGAGATCGTCGAACGGTGACAGCCGTTGGATCAGACGGGTGCGATTCCACTCGGCTGGAGCACCTGCGACATGGTTGAGGATCCACCAGTGCGGCTGAGTGAGCCCCTCGACCGCCAGATCCGCGCGGATCCGGCCGACAACTCTGCGGTAGGTCTCGCCGCTCCAGTACCCGATCGGCTGCGCCGCCAGCACCTCGTCGGGATACCCCTTGATGCCCGAGACCATGACAGTCCTTCCCTTCGGCGCGTGGCAATGCGTCCTGGCCGCCGCATAGCGACGTTCCGACGTCAGACGGTCACGCTAGAACTTCAACCGGACTTGAGGTCAAGGTAGCCATGTGCAGGCATACCGGTCTGGCCGACGCCCTTGCACCTGATCGGCACCCAGCGGCGTAGATGAAGGTCATCGCGAGCCACTGACCGAGGCGCAGCCCACAGCACACGCCCATAGGATCATGGTTCTAGATGCCGTCGCCAGGCCGTTAGACCATTCGACACAACGGGGAATTGGGCATCCCACTGCTACCCGTCGTGCGACGCGGTGGCGCGCATCCTCGCCGTGCGACGTCGGCTGTCTGGTCGCGCCTGGCGTTCCCTGCTACAGGACAGTCTCGCGTCGGCGGGCGCGGTTCGGTCGCGGGGTTGTCGCGGGGTTTGCGGATGGAATCCGCGGTCGCCCCCTTGCTCGTGCGGCGGCCGAAAGCGCCGTTGGCTACGGGGCGTATCGGTACACCTTGGAGTCGCGGAGCTGGAAACCGAGGCGTTCATACAGCCTGTTGGCCGCTTGGCGTGACGGGCGGGACGTGAGGTCGACGGTACGCGCTCCGGCCTCCTGGGCCAGACGGATGGCTTCCTTGGTGAGGGCGGCTCCGATACCTTGCCCTCGGCCGGCTTCGTCGACAATCACGTCTTCGATCCAGGCGCGCAGACCGGTCGGGATCGGGAACATCACCAGCGTCAGCACGCCATGGATGCGGTCGTCGACCCGAGCGGCGAGCAACTGGTTGCCTTGCCACCCGACGAGGCGGGCGAGAGCCTCGGCGTCGAGGGGTGCGGCGTTGTGGGAGAGCTGGGGAAGCAGCCGGTCGAACGCCTCGACGAGTTCGGCGGTGACGGTCCGGACGACCTCGACCTTAACGCTCATGGTGGCTGAGAGTATCGGCTCGGGCGGTGTGCGCGCGTAGCCTCGGTCGTTCGTGGCGACGGGGCGACGCTCCGACAGGCGCGGGCGGGGTGGCAGTCCGACACGCCCGGGGTGCCGAGCGAAGCGAGGCGGGGCCCCGGGGCGTGGCGGACTGACGGGGCCCCGCCCGTGCATGGCGCGTGCGGCGGCACGGCGCGCGCCCCGAAGGGGCGCCTTGATGCCGTCGCCATCCCGTAAGACCATCGGCGCTACGGTATCGAGACTGCGTAGTCGGTCATTGGAAATGCGATCCGTGCACGGCAGGCCAATGGCTTGGTAGGAGGCGGGCGATGCGAGACGGTGCGCCGGGACCGGATGAGTCTACGGGGTTGAAGGCGTACTGGTTCGTGATCCGCAAACCCCGGGTGGTGTGCGACGGCGGCGCCGTGCGGATGATGTTGCCCGGTTACTTCGGTGGTCGAGCGTGGGCGATACCTGCGCGCCACGTTGCTGTACAGGATCTGTCGGCTACGCCGCCGGCGGAAGGTGCTCAGGAGCCGCAGCCGGTGCTTGCCCGTGAGTTGGCCGTCCCCTACCTGTTCACCACGGGGCCGATGACCAGGCCGAACCTTCTGTTGATGTTCACTGAGCCGCAGCGCGTGCCGCCGCTGCGACTTGACGCAGCGCTCGCGCCGAACACCGACCTGCCGTTCGGTTACCGCTCGACGCGGTCGGAGAAGGGAGCGCGTGTCGACGGAGTTCTGTTGCGTGCCGATAACCCTGCGGCGCTGCGTCAGTCCGTTCTCACCGCAGGGGGCAGTTCCCTCGACGATCCCGTCGGTTGGCTGTATGAGCACCGTGAGGTCGTCGCGGATGTTATGGAACAGGCAAGCCTCGCGAGACGGCGGCGCGTGGGACGGTGCATTCAGCTCGCTGCGATGATCCTGTTTGTAGCAACGTCCATCGGCGTGCCACGGCTCGTGGCTGACGACGGCCCATGGTGGCCCGTGTTCCTCTTGCTGGCCGTGCTGGCTGGACTGTTCGGGTTGGGTGCCTTCGGCCGTCGTCTGGCTCGGTGACCGATGGCGAGGACGTTGTTTGTCGGCGACGCGCCTACGCTCCGACGCGTGCGGGCGGGTGGCAGACCCGACACGCCCGGGGTGCCCGAGCGAAGCGAGGGCGGGGCCCCGTGGCGTGGAGGGGCTGACGGGTCCTGCCCGCGCGCGTCGCGTGCGGCGCGCGCGGCGTGGCGGCCGAAGGCCGGCCTTGAAACCCGTACAGATTTAAAAAAAACACGTACAGATTGTCCGCGACAGCGATCTTGAGGTCGATGCCGCCAACCACGGCTGGGCCCGCGGGATCGACCTCCACCATTGCGTTGCCCGCCGCACGGAGGAGCTGCTGACCGACTTCGGCCAGCCACTCAACGATCCGGCCGACATCCCGGAGATGGGTCACCGCTGATCAGCGAGTCGGGAAGGAAGCCAGAGCAAGGTCCCATTGGTCAGCTGCGTGAAGCAGCGTAACTGCATCCACCCGCACCTCCACGACGTGCTGGTAAATGTCCGCCCCGTCATCGTTCTGCTGCCATGGGGGCGCTGCCTCCAAGGACAGGTGAAAGCGAATCACCGCCCAACCCTCGCTTCGACCTGCGAGACTTACGGCCAGGACCGGCTCGACGAACCACGTATCCGGAGACAACCGACCTTCGGAATCAGGTCCGGTTACGGCCACTGCTCTCTCGGTCACTGCGCGCAACCAGGCGGACACCTCATGGGCTTCATGGGTCAGCAGACACGGATCGGCAAAGGACCAGGTGCCGTCGGGAGTCGTCACCGTTCCACCGACGACTAGCCAGTTGTCGTCGTATGGGTCACCGCGAACTTCGGAGAACTGATACCGCAGCAGGCAGAGTTCGACACTGCTCGCATGATCGCTCAAAAGCACTGTCCCAGGATGTCACAGGCTCTCGCGGCTCTGGACAGCACGGCCGATCACCGTAATGGGCGCCCGAGGGTTCAGTCGCCCGCCCGAGCCGTCACCGGCCAGCTGAGCCGGACCGGCCCCGTTCGACTCGCCAGACGGGCACAAGAAAGATTTTGAGTGTTACTGGGGCAGCGCGGGCCATGAGTTGCCCTCCTACCGACGGGGAGTGGTCAGGGCTGGTCCCCGCCTCTTCAAGCCAGCGTTTGGCGGTCCGGTAGCCGACCGAATTGATGGGCACGTCCATGCCTGCTGCGGTGTCCGCGAACACCTGGCAGAACTGCTCAACAGGTCCAGTTGTGGCGGACGAGGAGCAGGGCAAGCAGGGTTCGCGGTCGGACTCGGGGGCATGGCTACGTCGCCTTCCAGCGCTGGTGCTACGGATGGTCGCGCTCGCGGGGCGCTGTGTCAGCAGTCATGGGCACGCTGGCCCCACGGTGGCCCTTTTCGACGCCGGGGTGTCCCCACGTTGGCACTATCGCGGCCACTTTCAGAAGTCGTTTGGTAGCCGATAGTGGCGACTGCCGGTTCTGGTCGGGCTGGCGTCGATCCCCCGGCCAGGGCCGGTCGCACTGGTCCGCGAACAGCGCGGGCTCGTCGGCGGTACGGCCAATCTGACAGGCAAGCCGGCGGACGGCGAGGACCGTGCGAACCTCGGCCAACGAGGACACGTCGACAACCCGAACGAGAAGACGACGGCGGACGCTGTCTGTGAGAGAGACAGGTCGGCGATCACCACACAGCCCCGCGATAGCGAGGTGATCCGCGTCACCATTTGCTATGTAGTTCGCCGTTTCGCTGCGGCCACTGGCTGACCAAGTCACAGAAGTACAGCACCACCTTCCGACAGCTCAGTAGTCCGGCGGGTGGTGTGGTCTGGGAGCTGGCCTGGCCACGCAATCCGCTGTTCACCGGCCGCGCCGATGAGTTGACGGAGTTGCGGGATCGGCTGGTGGCGTCGGGGTCGGCGGCGGTCGTGCCGGTGGCGCTGCACGGGTTGGGCGGGGTCGGGAAGACGCAGGTGGCGGTGGAGTACTGCTACCGGTTCGCCGCGACGTATGAGCTGGTGTGGTGGGTGCCGGCGCAGGATGCGGCGTTGGCGTTGGCGGCGTTGGTGCGGCTGGCGGAGCGGGTCGGCGTGGCGGTGGCGGGGGCTGCCGAGGAGTCGGTGCGGGCTGTGGTGGCGTTGCTGGCCTCGGGGCGTCGGTTCGGCCGCTGGCTGGTGGTGGTCGACAACGTGGGCGCGCCGGGGGATCTGTTCGGGTTGTTGTCGGCGGCGGGTGCCTCGGGTGGGCATGTGCTGGTGACGAGCCGGGATCATCGCTGGTCACGGCTGGCAGACGGCGTCGCGGTCGATGTGCTGCCGCGGGCGGACGCGGTCGCGCTGCTACAACGCCATGTGGCGGACCTGGGTGGGCCGGATGGGGATCGGCTCGCGGGGCTGTTGGGGGATCTGCCGTTGGCGGTGGAGCAGGCGGGGGCGTTTCTCGCGGACACCGGGATGGGTCCCGGCGAGTACGCCGATCTGCTGGGCGTGGAGCTGCGGCGGTTGATGAGCCGGGGCACGCCGGTCGGGGTGCGTCCGGTCGCGGCGACGTGGACGGTAACCCTGGAACAACTTGACGATCCGGCGGCGGTGCTGCTTGCTCGGTTGTGGGCGGGTTTCGGGCCGGAGCCGATCCCGCTGGACTTGGTCCGTCCGGAGGTAGCCGGGGTGCTGCCCGCGCCGCTCGGCGAGGTCGCGGCGGATCGGATCGGGTTGGCGGAGACGGTCGGCCGGCTGGTCTCCCTGGCACTGGTCCGTGCCGCCGGTGGTGCGGTAGTGATGCACCGCCTGGTAGCGGAGGTGCTGCGCGACGACACACCCACCGAGCTACGGCCGGCGCTGCGGACCGCGGCGCGTCGACGGCTCGCCCGAGGCCATCCGCCGGTGCGGGACCGGCCGGACGCCTGGCCCCGCTACGCCCAGATCTACACACACGCCCTCGCGACCGGGCTCGTCGAGGACGACGACCCTGACAGCCGTCACATGATCCTCTGGCTGATCCGGTATCTACGGGAGCGCGGCGACTACCCGAACAGCCGCGGTCTCGCGGCGGAGGCCCACGTCCGATACCGGGAGCTACTTAGCGAGGATCACCCGGACACGCTCACCGCCGCGCATGAACTCGCGGCCGTGGTGCAGGTGCAGGGGGACTATCCGGCCGCGCGGCCGATGTTCGACGACGTGCTGGCCCGGCGGCGGCGGATCCTCGGGGAGGATCACCCACCCGGACATCATGCGCACGAAAGCCACCCTGGCAGACCTGGACGGAGCCTAGCTCCCTGGCGGTCGGACCTTGCGCGTCCCCGGTTCTTGAGTGATCAGGACTTCGTGTGCTGAGGCTTCGTCGACCGCCCGAGGCCGACCAACGGCGCCGCCGCCTATATCTCTTGTGTGTCTCAGGACGCGCATCTCGATAGACAGGCTGATCCGACACGATCCGCGCTGTGCCGGCGCCTCGGCGGAAGGCCGGGCCGCCTAGGTCAGCGGCGGCGGGACTGTGGCAGGCGGGTGGGGCCGACCTGCTGGTCGAGCCAGTCGGTCAGCTGGCGCATGTCGCGCCAGGCAGAGGCGACCTGCTCCACACAGGCCGGCTCGGCGAGCCACGGTGGCTCGCCGAAGTCCCGGTGCGCGGTGAGCGTTTTGTAGCGGAGCAACTCGATGCGTGGATGGTCGGCGGCGTAGCCACGCGGCCGGGTGCTGAGCTGGGTACCCGATATCTCATATCCCGCCGCGCGGAGTCTTTCGACGATCGCCTCCAGCGCCGGCCCGCGTACGTCGTCGGCGACCGCCGCCCGCAACCGTTCGACCTGGTCCGACGCGGTCTGCCAGTACCCGGAGGCGGCCATCAGCCCGTTCGCCGACACCTGGACGTAGCCGCCCCGCCCGCAGTGCGCGCCGATCGCTGTCTTGTACGGGGACTTGTCCTTGGAGAACCGGACATCGCGGTACGGCCGGAACACGTGCGGCTCGCCGAACTCCGGCTCAAGCGCCGCGAGCAGGGCGAGCATCGGAGCCCGCACGGCCCTCTCGTAGGTCTCCCGGTGATCCGTCCAGTACGCCTTGCTGTTGTCCGCCTCGAGCCCCTCGAAGAAGATCAGCGCCTCGACGGGAAACCCAGCGAACTCAGACATCGGCACTCCTCCGCGACCAGAGGTCATCCTACGACCGCCCACCGACAGACCTGAGGGCGCAGGAAGGTGCAGGTCGCGCTGCTCGGCTCCGCTCGGTGAGGATCCGCGCGAACGCGTCGATGATGCCGTGGACCTGACCTGGGCCGGGGTGAGGCCTGACGGGAGACACGTCGTCGACAACGTCTCGCGGGCGACGGCCGGACTCGCGGCGGTGGCGGTGCTGGCCAGGTTGGCGACCCTCCTCGCGGTGGCGGCTGGCACCTCGAGGAGGGCGTCAGACGATCAGCGACGCCGGCCGACGAGTCAGGCTGTCAGTGCCGCTGGGCCGACGGCGGAACTGGTGTCGATGAACGCGTCCGGTACCGGGTAGTCCCCGGCGATGAAGGCCAGCACGGCCGCGTGCATCGCCTCGACCGGCGCGATCGTCGCCGCGGTCGCGATCCCGCCGCTGTCGGACACGTTCGCCATCGCGTACAGATAGGTGTGCGCGGCCGCGTTCTCCAGACCGAGCGCGTAGGCGGCGAGCTCGGGGACGGACTTCGTGGCCTTTACCTTCGCGACCTCCGAAGCGGCGATTGTCAGCGGCGTGCCGGTAATCGTCGGCAGCTTGGCTCCGGACAGCACCCCGTTCCACGCCTTCGCATGCTCGGCGTGCTGCGAGCGGGCGACCGTCGCGAATTCTCCGACGGCTCCGGGCACCGCGCCGTAGTCGCCGGCGGCCGCCTTCGTCAGCGCCATCGTGTAGGCCGCGACGGCGAGATTCTCCAGGGCCGCCGCAAGCGCGACCACTCTCAGGTCGCCGGTGTACGGGCTGGCCACCCGGGTCGGTGTCCCGCCCATGGCCGTCCGCTTCCCGCCGCCGTCCGAGCCGCCGCACGCCGCGAGCAGGCCCGCTCCGGCCGCGGCCAGGCCGCGGAGCAACACTCCACGCCGACTGGCCGGCCCGCGGGCCAACCCCCTGATCGTGGCCCGCGTCGCGCTGGTCGTGTCGCGCAGCTGCTCCAACGCGGTCGGGAAGGTGTCCCGGTGCAGCGCGTCGAGGTCCTTCGTCAACGCGCGGAGCTCCGCGTCTCCGACGCCCATCTCGCCGCGCGGTTTCCCGTCCGGCTGGGTCTGGTCGTACCGGGTCATCAAACCGCTCCTTCAGTCGACGGAGAGGCCATCGAGGTCGAATAGAAGGCGTCGGGGAAACCGACGCCACCGGCGGCCTTCGGGAGCTTCGCCGCATCGGGCGGCAGCGCGATCAGATCGGCGGCGCCACCGCCGAGCAGCGCGGCGACGGCGAGCAGGATGGCCCGGTGCTGCGCCTCCACGGCGGCGACGCTGCCGAACAACTTGCGCAACATCGAACTGCCCACCTGGCTGACGTTCTTGGTGTAGGTCTGCGCGGCCACGTCCTCGAGGGTGATCGCGAGTGACACCACGTCGCCGGGGCCTTTGATCGTTGGTATCGCCGCGTCGACGACCTTGGCGTACTTCGGGTCCAGAGCGGTCTGGGCCTGACCACCGAGCCCGACCGCCGCGGCGTTGAACGCCGTCGCGTGATCCACGTGCTGCGCCATCGTCTTCATCGCGAACGCCTTGACGACGGCGTTCGCCTCGGCGCCACCGATGAACGGCAGCGTGAGGGCCGTCGTGTAGGTACTGACCGCGAGATTCTCGATCGACGCGGCGGTCTGCAGGATCGCCACATCCATCGTCGCCGCCGAGCCGCGCGTCGCCGTCGCGAGCACTCCCGCCCCGGCGAGGCCGACAGCGAGCGCCGCGCCGCCCCTCGACATCCGTCTGCCGGGCGCGGCCGCCTCGACAAGGTCCGCGACGGCCACGCGGCTGCCCCGCATGGCATCGCTGTGCAGATCCTCGGACGCGTCGCTCAGTTCCCGCAGGCGCCGGTCATCGACGGTGTCAGACACCGCGTCCTCCTGGTTGCCGGTCATGCTCGTCGTCGGCGACGCGTGTCGCCGACGCTGCCGGGGGTGCGTGCCAGGGAGGCGCGGGCCACCGTGAGCGTGTGCCGCTGGCCGTGTGGCGGGCTGGTCGGGTGGCTGGCTGGTGGTGACGAGGTCCGCACCGGCCGCTGGCAAGAGGTGTTCGGAGCCGTCGGCCAGGCGGATGGGTGTGAGTTCGGGGTGAGCACGGCGCGGCCCTTGCCTCCGCTCCGCTACCCCGCCGATGCGTCTGTCGACCCGCACCAGCCGGGCCGCCCGAACTCATGTCGGCTGCCCGACCCCATCCGCGTGCGTCGCGGCCCCGAACAACCGGCGACAGCGGGCCTGGCGGATGCGTGCCGCGCCGAAGCGACGGCACGGACCCGACAGCCAGGAACGCGTGCGCTCACATGACTGACAAGGCGGCCGACGATGGCATTCGATGTTGACAGCTTCGCGCGGACCGCGGGCCCGGTACGCACCGACGACCTGGGTGACCTGGCGTCGGAGTTCGCCCGCCGGCGGCTGTCCGACGACGGCCTGCGCTGCCTGCGCTACATGCACGACGTGGAGAGCCATACGGTCTGCTACCTGCGTGACCTGCTCATGACGTCGTCGCATCGCGACCCGCGGATCACCACGTTCCTCACCGTCTGGAACTACGAGGAGCACTCCCACGGCGTCGCGCTCGGCTCGGTGCTCGCCGCGCACGGCGAGCCGCACGGCGACGAGCGCAACGCCGCGGTCCGCGACCGCCAAGGCCGCCTCGACAGCGTGAAGCCCGTGCTGTCCGCGGCGGCGTCCTCACTGGTCGGCAACGACTTCGTCGCCGTGCACATGAGTTGGGGCGCGGTGAACGAATGGACCACCCGGTCGGGTTACGCGCGGCTGATCGAGCGCGAGCGGCATCCCGCGCTGACCACGCTGCTGACTCGGATCATGGCCCAGGAGAGCCGGCATATCGCCTTCTACGCGAGCGAGGCTCGAGCCCGGCTGGCCGCGAGCCGGCGGGCACGCCTGGTCACGCGATGGGCCCTACGCCGGCTGTGGTCCCCGGTCGGGACCGGGGTCATGCCCGCCGAGGAGACCGCCTTCGTGCTCGGATACCTGCTCGCCGGCGAGCCCGGGCGGCGCGAGGCGGAGCGGATCGACGCGCAGATCGACCGGCTGCCCGGTCAGGCCGGCCTCGGCCTGCTGACCGGCGCCGCCCGCCGCTACGCACCCGCCAGCTGACGGCCCGGCTTCCGACCTCGCTGGAAACGGGTCCTGTCCTGACGGCAGCTGTCAGCCGTCGAGCACCTCGGTGTTCTGGCAGGCGACCAGACACCACCTCCCATCCTCCTTGGCCATGACGTACAGCGGGCTGCCCTCGTTCTGGCCTTCGATCGGCCGGCCGTCAGAGGTCAGATAACGCTGACGCACCTTCACCGCGGCGACGTCGGGCCGGATGAACAGCACGTGCACCACCTCGTAGGTGGCCGTCAGGCCCTTCATTCCGCCGGGAAGCACCTTGTGGGTGAACGCCGAGATCTCGTCGAGGCCGAACAGGCGCCGGCCGTGGCCCGTAGTCCAGATCGCGTCGGGCCGGAACAAGCCGATGAACTCGTCGGGGAGCTCGTTCTGCTGGGAGTGCTCGAGCGTGGCGACCACCTGCCTGATCACCCTGATCTCAGCCGCATGGGTCCCGTCGTCGATGATGCCCGTCGTCGTCATGTGGCCAGGCTGCAACCTCAACCACACATGAGGTCAAGCGCGCGGGGTACCGCCGTCGAACCGGCTCGGCTCGGCTCGGCTCGGCCTACAGCACGCTGCCGCCGCAGTTGACCATGGTCAACTGCCTCCCGCTCACATCCCCCGGGGCGATGCCAAGGACGACTACACAACTCCCGAGCGGAAGCGTCGGGAATCCTTGACATGTCGGAGTTCTCCGACGTAACTTTTTGTCTGTGTCCGACGACGACGTGTTCCTCGCGTTGGCCAACCCCGTACGGCGCCGCCTGCTACAGCTTCTCGACCAGGGCCCTCGCACCGCGGGCGACCTCGCTGACCAGTTCGACCTGAGCCGGCCCGCGGTCGCCGAGCACCTGCAGATCCTCCGCCGCGCCGCACTGGTCCGCGACGAGGCCGTCGGCCGCCAGCGGCTCTACCACCTGACCGCTGAGCCGCTGGCCCAGGTCAGCGGCTGGCTGCACCCCTTCGAACGCTTCTGGCGCGATCGCCTCCGCGCCATCGCCGACATCACCGAAACCGAAGAGGACCCATGACCGAGTCGACCACCGCGACCATCACCGTCGACCAGTTCATCGCGGCCCCACCCAGCAAGGTCTGGCGCTCCCTGACCGACCCCGATCTACATGCCCGCTGGTGGGTTCCCGGCGACATCGCCCCGATCGTGGGCCACCGTTTCCACCTCCAGATGCCCGGCTGGGGACCTGTGGCCTGCGAAGTCCTTGAAGTCGAACCCGCGCGCAAGCTCGTCTACACGTTCAACGCGACCTGGACGCTCACCTGGCGCCTTGTCGCCGAAGGCACCGGTACCCGCCTGCTCCTCGAGCACAGCGGCTTCAACCTCGACGACAAGCGCGACCGCGACGCCTATGAGCGCATGAGCGGAGGCTGGCGCGACATCCTGCCCCGCCTCACGGCAGCCCTCGCCGACAACTAACCGCACCAGCCCCCGGACACCGCCCACAACCAGGAGTCCGGGCGGAACTTCAGTCGGTGCGCTGTCCAAGGCGCAGAACGCTCAGATAGTGGCGTGAGGCCCGGTTACCCATACGGGTGCGGATGCGCTCAGCGACCGCGTCGAGCAGCGGCTCCCGGACGCCGGGGGCAAGCCGTCGGTACGGCGACATCGAGCGGAGGAGATCGGCAAAGCCGTCCCCGTCGAACCACTGAACCGTCGGGTACCAGCGCACGACCGTCGGCCCGAACAAACCGCCGGGGTCACGCACCTGGCCCCAGCCCTCGTCGGTTTTGCGTACGTCATCCTCGATAGGCGGATGACCCCAGTCGGGATTGCCCGGGGAAAAACGTTCGTGGAGGTCGGCGGTCTCGGCATACACCTCCGGTTCGCCGGGGCGGCGAACGACGACGTGGCCGAGAAGCGCCATCCATCCTCCGGGACGGAGCACGTCGTGGGCCCGCCGCCAGCCGGTCGAGGGGGCGACCCAGTGCCACGCCGAGGCGGCCACGAGGACGTCGAAGCGCCGCCCGCGGTCGTCCCACTCCTCGAACCTCGACGTCTCGACGTTGACGGCGCGAAAGGCCGAGAGCCGGTGACGAGCCAGCGCGGCCAGTTCCGCGCCAGGCTCGATGGCCGTCACCGGGTGACCCAACGCCGCCAGCGAGCGCGTCGCCTGCCCCGTACCGCACCCCACCTCAAGCACCGACGATTCTTCGTCCATGGCGGTGAGTGCGACGAGGTCCGCGAACATCTCATCGGGATAACCGGGCCGCACGCGGTCGTAAAGTTCCGCCACCTCGTTGAACACACCGCCGAGGTCACGCCGATCCGGGCCAACCATCCAGCCATCCTGCCACCGACCCTCACACACGTTGTTCAGGGCGCAGCCGGCCGGACATCGCGGAAGCGGCCCTACTGCCTAGACGGCCCACCCCCTACGTGGTCGTCACCAATGCGATCTCCTGGCCGTTACGAAGCGGTCCTCGAGGCGACCCGTGCGGTCGCGGACCGCGGCAACGACGAGGTGCTCGCGGCGTCGCCCGCCGAGTCGGTCCAGGTCAGGGCCGACACCCGGCGTGATCGCAGAGGGTGTTCAAATGCACACGGCTGAAATGGCCGTGGAAGGCCGCCCGCGGCCTGGGTGGGTAGGTCTGCCCAACTCCACGCGCACCGGGACTGGGTGGTCGTCCACCGAGGCACGGGCGCAAACGCGAATCGTGTCGGATCAGCCAGTCTCTGGGCTTGCCCATCTGACACACATCGACAGGGTCGGGGCGAACTGTGTCGGATAGGCCTGCCTATCGGCTTGCCAGTCCGACACGGTTCGCCTCCGACGGGCCGGAGGCGAACTGGGTCGGATCAGCCTGTCTGTCGAGATGTGTGTCTCAGAGCGTGACGGGCTATCAGCACCTGAATCGCGGCTGCCCGGCACTGAGCTTGCACCTTGCCGCAGGCCGTTCGCGGGTGCGGCGGAGGCATCACCCGCTGGTTGTGGCGGGCGCGGCCGGGTGACCCATCAATCGGCACCAGGATCGTCTTTGGAACGGACCGCGCGAGGGTGGTCCTCGCCGAGGATCCGCTGTCGCCCCAGGGCATCCTCTTCCAGCGCGCGAGTCGCCGGATAGTCCCCGTCAATGGCACCGGTCATGGCAGCGTGGTCCGCTCCGCGGACAGTATCCGGCAGCCCACCCACCCAGCACTGGCCATGTCTGACGAGAAGCTGACCACCTGCTCCCGCGCGGTCGAGTCCGGGCGGAGGCGGGGCACGAAGGTCGAGCTGACGTAGACCACCTCGGGGTGGTAAGGCCCGGTGAACGCGATCTGCACCGCATAGGACGCGGATCGATCCGTGCTGTTCGTCACCGTCACTGTCGTGCTCATGCTGCCAGCCTCGTCGACGAAGCAATCGTCGACGTGGACGTCTCTGCGATGGTCCCTGCCCGCTTCGTATTGCTCGTACGAGTCGCGCATGACGCTGACGACGAGCACGCAGATGGTGACAACGAAGGAGACCCAGCCGCCGGACAGGATGATCAAGGAAATCCACAGCGGACGGCGCCACGGCGACCGCCGCGCCTGGACGGGCAGTGGCGGGTCGCCATGGGGCGCGGGAAAACCAGACTGGGCCATCGTCTCTGTTCCCGAGTAGTGATCCCAACGGAGCTACACCCTAGTGGGACCACGGACGACGCGAAGACAGACGGGCCCCTTGTCGGTGGCTCGGCCGGGCCGAGCCCCGGACTGGGCCATCTGGGTCGGCCGCGCGGACGAACCAGCGGCGCGCGGGCGGGGCGCTGTCAGTGCCGGGCGAGCAGGGCCAGGGCGTCGGCGGCGGGGGTGCCGGGCTCGGCGTGGTAAAGGACCATGCGGTGGCTGCTCTCGGGGAGGGGCATCGCCTCGTAGGTGAGGTCGAGGCGCCCGACCAGCGGGTGCTGGAACTTCTTCACGCCATGGCCGCAGTCCAGGACCTGGTGCTTGGCCCACAGGGCGGCGAACTGGTCGCTGCGCTGGACGAGCTCGCCGACCAGGCAGCTCAGCTCGTGGTCGTCGGGGTGCAGGCCGGAGGAGTAGCGCAGGAAGCCGACCATCTGCCGGGCCATCTGGTCCGACTCGGCGTACAGGTCGCGCCCACCCAGGGCCAGGAAGAACATCCGGGCGAAGTTCGGCCGGTCGCGGACGTCGTCCGGCGCCTCGAACGGGTAGCCGAGACCGACGAGCCGGTGGCCGAGGGCGTTCCAGGCGAGCACGTCCTGGCGGTGGTCGACGAGGAGCGCCGGCCCCGGCGCCGCGCGGACGAGCCCGAGCGCCGCGGGCCGTGGCCGTTCGACGCGGCGGCGCCGGACCGGCCGAGGCTCGGGACGGGCCAGCCGGCGCAGGTGCTCATGCTCGGCGTCGGTCAGCGTCAGCACGCGGGCGAGCGCGTCGAGGACGCTGTCGGAGACGTTGTGGTGGTCGGCCTGCTCCAGGCGCGTGTAGTAGGTCGGGCTCACTCCGGCCAGGTGCGCCAGCTCCTCGCGGCGCAGGCCAGGGACGCGCCGCGCGCCGTAGGAGACGAGCCCGACGGCCGCGGGGCTGACCGCGGCCCGTCGGGTGCGCAGGAAGTCACCGAGCTCCGTCGCCATGACCTCCATCGTGCCCGACGGCGCAGGACGCTGGGTATCCCTGCCGGTGGTAGGCACGCCGAGGGGTGGTGGCGCAGGGCTGTCGCTGTCGCCGGCCGGCGGACGCACCGTGGGCGGTGTGACCACTCTGACATCCACCGCGACCACCGACCAGGCGGACCCGGCCGCCGCGGTGGCGGCCCGCATGACCCGCGGCCAGGGCCTCGTGCTGGTGCTGCTGCTGGCCTCCCAGTTCACGCTCGCCGTCGACTTCTCGGTCCTGAACGTGGCGCTGCCGACGGTCGGGACGAGCCTGGGGTTCTCCGACGCGAACGCGCAGTGGATCGCGACGGCGTTCGCGCTGTGCGCCGCCGGGTTCACGCTCCTGTTCGGCCGCATCGGCGACTACGTCGGCAAGCTGCGCGTCTTCCTCATCGGCATGACGGCGCTCGGCCTGGCCTCGCTGCTCGGCGGCCTCGCCACCAGCCCCGCGGTCCTGCTCACGGCTCGGGCCGCGCAGGGCCTGGCGACGGCGGCGGTCACCCCGGCGGCGTTGTCGCTGCTGACCACGACCTTCCCGGAGGGCCCGGCGCGCCAGCGCGCCCTCGGGCTGAACAGCGTGATGATGTCCACCGGGTTCACCTGCGGCGCCATTCTCGGCGGCGTCCTGACCGACGTGGCGAGCTGGCGCTGGGCGTTCCTCATCAACGTGCCGATCGCCGCGGTCGTCGTCGCGGTCGCGCCGTTCGTGCTGGCCGACCCGGCGGCCAGGGTGCGGACCCGGCTGGACCTTCCAGGGGCGGCGCTCGTGACGTCCGGCCTGCTCGCGCTCGTGTACGGCGCGACCCGGCTGGGCGAGCGCGGCGCCGACGACCCGTGGGCCATCGGCTGCGTCCTGGCCGCCGTGACCCTGCTCGCCGGGTTCTGGGCCGCCGAGCGACGCCACTCCCACCCGCTCGTGCCGGTCACGATCCTGACCCGGCGCACGGTGGGCTGGGGCAACGTGGCCGGGTTCGTGACGTTCTCGATGGAGCCGGCGCTGGTGTTCCTCCTGACGATGTACATGCAGCATCTGCTCGGTCTCAACCCGCTCCAGACGGGCCTGATGCTGGTCGCGATGGGAGCCGGGGCGATCATCGGCGGGATGGTCGGGCCGCGGGTGGTCGTCGCGTTCGGGGTGCGCCGTGCCCTCGTCGGCGGGCTCGCCGTCCAGTCGGTGCTGACGGGCCTGCTCGTGTTCTCGGGAGGCACCACCGTCTCTCTGTGGCTGGTCGCCGCCACGACCTTCGTCGGCGCGATCGGGCACGTCTGCGCGATCGTCGGTTTCATGGTGGCGGCGACGTCCGGGCTGCCCGACCACGAGCAGGGCCTGGCCACGGGTGTCGCGACGATGACCCAGCAGGTCGCCATCGCGCTGGGTGTGCCGGTCATGAGCGCCGTCGCCATCGCCGCCGGCGGGCTCGACTCGCTCGCCGCCCTGCGCCTGGCCATCGGCGTCGACGCCACGGTGGTGCTCGCCGGCGCTTTGCTCATCGCCCGTGGCCTGCGCACGCCGCGCCCAGCCCCCGCGGCGGCGGTCGAGGCCGGCTGATGTTCCTCACGCTCGCCGGTGACCACGGCGGCGGCGGGCGCCCAGCCAGACCGGCCAGCGGGTTCTGGCGGCGGCAAAGGCACGCTCAGGGCCTCAGGGATCGAACAGGCCCAGGGGAACGCACGGGCCGGGTTGCGGCCGGTCCGTCAGGCTGGGCACATCCAGTCGGACCGGCCGGCGCTCGGGCCTGCCGCTGGCTGGTCCGGCGGGGGGAAGTGGTCGCGCAGGCCGAAGGCCCAGGGGGTGGAGCCGTGGCTGCGCAGGTGGCGGACGCGGTCCTCGGCGTCGGCGGTGGACGGCCACTCCCCGGCGGGGACCCACCACAGGGCCGAGTAGGCCTCCGCCATGGCCTCGAACCACTCCCGACGGCGGCCCAGCACCTCGCGGTGCAGCCCCGAGTAGGCGAAGGCGCCCAGCGCCTCCACCGACTCCCAGACGGTGAGGTTGACGATCACCCCGGCGCTGCTCCCGGCGTCCCACTCGAACGCGGTGACCGCGGTGGCGTCGCCGTCCTCGGTCTGCAGCCGCCAGCGGAACCCGGGGGCGGCGTCCGCCAGCGCGTTGACCGGCTCGAGCGCGGCGACGAAGTCGGCCAGCCGCGGACTGTCCAGCGGTGCCCGCAGCCGCGCGATGTTGACCTGCGCCAGCTCCCAGCCGGATTTCTCCTGTGCCACACCGGGCACAGTAGCAATGATCTCCCCGTCCCACGCCCCGTTCACCGGATCCGGTGACGCGGCGGCACGAGGGGAAGAGGCACGGGAAGAGGACAGCTCCCGCGGCGCTCGGGTGGCGCTCGGGCCGCGCCCAGCCGGCCACGCGGTACGGCGGAAACACGGGACACGGAAACCCGGAACGCGGGACACGGACGACGACGCCGGCCGGCGCCCGCCATCGGTCTCGTGAACGGATGGCGGGCGCCGGCCGGCGCTGGCCGTGCGGCTGGGCCGAGGGGGCTCAGACCAGGACGCGGGCCTTGATGCTCTCGGTGGCGGCGGCGCGGGAGGCGTGGAACACGTCGGTGAACTGGGCCAGCGCCGGGTTGACGACGGACAGTGTCATCTCGACGTTGACGAACTCGACGTTGTCGGCGCCGAGGGCCTCCAGCACGTGCTCGAGGTACGGGGAGACGTGGTCCCAGCCCTCCTTCGGCGCGCCCGGCGAGTACGAACCGCCCTGCGTGGTCACGACGGTGACCTTCTTGCCGTGGAACAGGCCGGGGTTGTCCGCGTCCGCCACGGTGACCCCGGGGATGATCAGCTGGTCGATCCACGCCTTCAGGGTTGTCGGGAGCGACCAGTTGTACATCGGAGCGGTGATCACGACCTCGTCGGCGACGGTGACCTCGCCGATGTAGCCCTGGCGGGCCTTGAGCGCCTCCGTCTGCTCCGGCGTCCGCTGGTCGTCCGGGGTCATGCCCGCGGAGACGATGGTCCAGTCCAGGTGCGCCGGCGGCGCGGCGGCCAGGTCGCGGTGGGTCACCGCGCCGGCGGGGTTGTTCTCCTGCCAGGCCGCGACGTACTCGCGCGCCACCGCGCGTGACACCGAGTTGTCGCCGGCGATGCTCGAGTCGAGGTGCAGCAGGTGGGCCATCGGGCTCTCCTTGGAGGGCGTCTTGGGACCGGAGGTCCGGTCAGCTATCGGACAGATCATCTACCAGCAGATCATCTGTCTCCAGATCGTCTCTCGAGTAGATTAGCTGCTGTGGCGCTCATCTTAAACACAGACGATCGGATCGTGTTCCGGGGTATGGTGACCCGGTGACGCAGCTAACGGGAGCCCAGCCGGACGCGCCGCGCCCGGACGCTCCCGGCGCCCTGGACTCCTGCGTCCCCGCGGACAGCTCGGCCTGCGACGCGGCAGGCGATGACGACGTCACGAAGGACGTCGGCTGGCTGGTCGGCCAGATCCAGCACGGCTACCTGATCACCGCTTCGGCCGCGATCGACTCGGTGCCCGGCGGGCTGCGCGGGCTGCGCGTCCTCGGGGACGCGATCCGCGGCAACGCGCCGAACCAGATCGAGGTCGCCCGCCGGTTCGGCATCGACCGGACGGTCATGGTCCGCCTCATCGATGACATGGAGAAGGCGGGCCTCGTCGAGCGCCGGCCGGACCCCGCCGACCGGCGCGCCCGCAGGATCGTCGGCACCGAGCGTGGCCGCGTCGCCTACGAGGACGCGCAGACTCGGCTGCGCCTCGTCGAGGACCATGTGCTCGCCCCGCTGTCCGCCAGCGAGCGGGCGGCCTTCACGGCGATGGCCAGCCGGGTCGTCGAGCACCTCGTCGTCCTCGACCCCACGCAGGTCGAGTCCGCCTGCCAGGCGGCCACCCGCCAGCTCGACCAGCACGACCCCCTGCCCGGCGCGACCGGCTAACCCTCCGGCAGCACCGGCTGGATTCGCGTGGGAGTCCCGCTCCGGGAACCCGGTCAGCCGGTGTCGGCGGCGTTCTGGGTCCTGTCGCCCGGTTCGGCCTCGGCCGTCGGAGCGGGGCTGGTGGCGAGGGCGACGACCTCCTCCAGGCTCAGGCCGTCGCCCAGGTGGTCGAAACAGGCGACGATCAGGGCGAGGGCCGCGGTGCCGAGCAGCGAGGTGCGCTTCTCGTGGTCGATGACGCCGTCGTCCGGCTCGACCATGAGGCGCAGCTGCATCCCCTCGGCGGTCGCGGTCATGATGAAGTTGATGTCCTCGAGCGTCAGCCCGGGGCGGATGCGCAGGCCGCGGACCGCGACCGTCTTCTCGTAGGCCTCCAGCCACGCCTGCGTGCTGATCCGGTACATCTCCTGCAGCGTCGAGCGGGCGATCTCGTCGCGCTCCGCCATCGCGGCGCCGATCAGCTGCGCGCGCAGCGCGGGGGTGCGCCGCGTGGCGGTCAGGTCGTCGTAGCCGGCGTCGTGGACGGCGCGGACCACGTCCTCGGCGTCGGCGAGCCGGTTGCGGGCGTTCGCGGTGCTGTCCAGGAAGCCCTGCCAGTGCGCGCCGCGCAGGCTGTACGCGAGCACATCGCGGATGAAGTCAGCCTGGTAGGGCCAGCGATCACGGAAGCTGCCCTCCGAGCCGCGCAGCCGGCCGCCCTCGCAGACCTCGTCGATGACGGCGCGCTGCGACAGCCAGCGAAACAGCGGCCGGTCCTCGGGATCGACATCGTCGCCGGGGCTCAGCTGCGCGTCGATCAGCCGCAGCCCGGCCTCCAGGTACTCGCGGGTCAGCTCGTCGTTGGCGAGCGCCTGCCGCCCGGTGTCGGTCTTGCGCCTAGCAGCGCGCATCAGGCCGGACAGCAGCTTGGACAGATCCTCGGCCGGCACATCCGTCAAGGTCGTTCCCCTTGCGCGAGACGCTTCGCTTTACCACGGAGATCGACAGCGTAGCAAGAGATCCGTCCACGCATGGCCAAACATCCTCGAACGTGCGAGGTCGGACTCACGAGGCCGGACGGTGGAGGACAGATCTCCGAGGCTGGCTACGTCAATCGGACTAGGCCACGCTTGGGCTTCGGCGCTGGGAGTGGGGGCCTTCCCCGGCGTCCTGGGGGCGGGGGCACCCCGGAGGAAAGTCGTCGAGGGCGCTGTCTCGGACCTCAGCGGGGGGAGGTCCGAGACAGCGTCCTCGCCGACGAGGACCACCGGTCGGTGAAACGCCTTGGCCGGTTGCCGGGTCAGAACCGCGACAGCGCGGTTCCTGTCGCAAGCCGGATCGGAACGCAGCAGCGCGGCCTCCGTCGTCAGCCTGTCAGAAGCGCACGAGCGCGGCCTCCGTCGTCAGGCCGGGCCCGAAGGCGATGTCGAACCGAATTTTTCTAGCGGATGGCCCAAAGCACCGCAAGGGGCACGCAGAGAGAGGCGGGGCGCGCCAACGGCGACGCGCCCGTCCTCGCGCCCAGTCGCGGTACCACGGTCGCCCGATCGCGGTGCCCGATCATGGTGCCCAGTAGCGGCATCCGATCCCGCCCACCCAAAGGGACCAGCAAGTTCGAACAAGTATTCGAAAGCGGACTCGCGCCCCCAGCGACAACCACTCCCCTTGGGGTCGATAGACCACAGCCATTCGCAAACATAGGCAAACGACAACTCATTGCCGTACTCTCACCTGTGACACAAGGTGAGGGGGCAGTGACGTGCTTTCGCGTGAGCGGCCAGCGGGCCTCCCCACCACCGCCGCGACCGCCACCACCGCGCCGACCGCGGGCCTGGCTGCCTCCGACGCGCCGCCGGCCCGAGACGTCGACCCGCCCGCGGAACCGTCGGCCTTTGGCCAGGCCGTCCAGCTTGGCCTGGAGATCGACGGTGTCCAGCGGCAGGTCCAGCACCTGAACGACGTGCTGCGCCAGCTACGCCGGCACCGCGAGCGCTGGGAGGCCGGCGGCCGGGCCGAGCAGAGCGTCGTCCGGGTACTGATCGGCATGGACGACGCCGGATGGCACTTCCTGTCGGACCGGCAGTGGCCCGGAACCCGCCGGGCCAACATCGACGCCCTCGTCGTCGGCCCCGGCGGCGTCTTCGTGCTCGATGTGAAGAACTGGCGGGACGTCACCATCGAAGGCGGCCGGCTGTTCCGGGGAGACGCCGACGCCGAGGACGACCTCCGCAAGCTCGTGGACCAGACCGTCGCGGTGGAGCAGGTGCTGACGGACGCGGGCCTGCCGCCGGCCGAGGTGGTTCCGCTGCTCGTGCTGGGCGGGCGCAGGAACGTCCTGGCGCAGCTCGACCGAGTGACCGTCATCGGCGAGCAGGACCTGGCCCTCAACCTCGGACGCCGGAGCCCCCGGCTGGCACCGGGCCTGGTCGAACGCCTGCTGAGCTGCCTGGCGGACGGTTGCCCGCCGATGCCCCGCGCCACGGTCGCCGCGGTGCCGCCCGCGCGGTCCGCCCGCCATCCGGTCACGCACCGGGCCGGCCTGACCGATCCACCGCCGGTTCCGCCAGGCCGCTCGGTCGCGCACGGCGCCAGGGCGGCCGCCGCCCCGCGGCCACCGGCCAGACCCGCCGGGGCAACCGGGTCGGCGGGGTCGTCCGGGGCAACCGGGTCGGGAGGGTCAACCAGGTCGGGCGGGTCTGAGGCCCCTGCGCGCGGCGGCCCAGATCAGGAAGCCCTGCTGAGCCGCGAGGAGCTGTGGCGGGAGCTCCTCGACGCCGCCGCGCGGGAGCCGATCGAGACGTGGATGACCTGGCTGCATCCGACGCAGGCCCGCTTGTCCGGTCGGCGCTGGTCGGGTCCGGCCCGCGTGCGCGGCGCGGCCGGCACCGGCAAGACGGTCGTCGCGCTGCACCGCGCCAAATACCTGGCGGCACGAGGGGAACGGGTGCTGTTCACCTCACTAGTGCGCACGTTGGGGCCGGTCTACCGTGCCCTGCTGACCCGGATGGCGCCCGACCAGGTCGACCGGATCGAGTTCGCCACGGTCCATGCCGTCGCCGCCCGTTGTCTTCGTGATCATGGCCTGGCGGACCGCCACCAGCAGGAGGTCGCCGAGACCTGCTTCTGGCGCGCCTGGGCGCAGGTCGGGCAGTTCTCGACTCTTCCCGGGGTCGGACTGGCCCCCCGGTACTGGCAGGACGAGATCTCGACGGTCATCAAGGGCAGAGGCCTGACGGCCTTCGAGCAGTACGCCAGGCTGGCGCGCGTCGGGCGCAGCACTCCCCTGCAGCAGAATCACCGACGCGCGGTGTGGGAGCTGTACGAGCGGTACGAGCAGCTCCGGACGGAGCGCGGCGTCCTCGATCGGGACGACGCGCTGCTGCTGGCCCGGGACCTTGTGCGCGAAAGCTCCGGCACCCGGTACGACGCGGTGATCGTTGACGAGGTGCAGGACCTGACGTGCGTCGGCCTACAGCTCCTGCACGCCTTCGTCGGCGACAGGCCGGACGGGCTGTTCGTCGTCGGCGACGGCCAGCAGTCCATCTATCCGGGCGGTTTCACCCTCGCCGAGGCCGGCGTCTCCGTCGTCGGACGTTCCACCGTGCTCACCACGAACTACCGCAATCGCGAGAAGATCCTGCGCTACGCCCAGGCGGTGATCGCGGACGACAGCTTCGACGACCTCGACGGCATACCGGAACAGGGACGGCGCGAGGTCGACATCGACCGGCCAGGAGGTGAGGTCCACGAGGTCACGGTGCCCAGCACCGTCTCGCAGGACGCGGCACTCTGCGAGCACCTCGTGGAGTTCCACGGCGACCGGAACCTTCGTTACGGCGACATGGCTGTGCTCGTGCCGACGAACGCCGCGGCCGCGCGCTGGCTGCGCGTCCTCACCGAGCGGCGGATTCCGGCCGTCTCCCTCAGGGAATACGACGGGACCAGCCGCGAGGCGGTGAAGGTCGGCACGTACCACCGGGTCAAGAGCCTTGACTTCGCCCACGTCTGCATTCCCGACCGCAACCTCTTCCCGAGGCCGCGGCAGCCGTCCGAGTCCGCCGACGCGTTCCGCGAGCGGAGCCAGCTGGAACGCCGGCAGCTGTACGTCGCCATCACGAGAGCGCGTGACAGCGTCTGGGCCGGGATTCGCGAGCTGCCGGCGCAGGGCGGCTCGTCCGGATGATGGAGAACGCCGAGGCATCGCCCGGCTCTCGCAACGAAAGATCGCCACGACGGTATTCGGATCCGAACTCGTGGGCCCTCGCCAGTTCGGATCCGGATACAGATCCGCCGATCAAGCTCGCGACGCGAGGACGCGGCCGGGCCAACTCTGACTGGCGGTGCCGTCCCACAGGTTCCACGGTAAGGACGAACGGGTGCATATACGGCAGGATTGCCATGGCCCCATCCTGCCACCGGCCCATCTTGCGAACGCCGCGCTGGAGTCGGCGCCCAGGGCGGGAGCGCCGGTCATGACGGCGGTTGATCCACCGGCGGGTCGAGGATCACCGACAGCAGGCGGGCCAGCGACCGCGTGAAGATTGTTTCCGCGTCCGCCGGCGGCGTGCCCGCGCCGCTGGTCAGAGCCGCGGCGAGATGTGGGTACCGGCCGGTGGCGATCACCGTGCCCAGGTAGGCGACCAGATCGGCCTGCCACTGCTCGACGGCGCTGCCCGCCGCGGTGCGTTCCCATTCCGCGAACTGGATGATGAACCCGTTGAGCAGCGCGAACATCTCCATCTTGGTCGCGCCGTCCAGCGGTGAGCCGGCCAGGGCTCCGAGGAAGAACTCGGTGCAGCGCAGGGCGTTCGGCCCCATCGACGGGCGGGTGGCCGTCAGGCCGGCCACCCAGGGGTGCCGGCGCATCGCGGCCAGCGTCTCGCGGGCCAGCCGGGTCAGGTCGGCGCGCGGGTCGCCTGACGGCCCGTCGGGCAGCATGATCTCGCCCGCGGCCGCGTCGAGCATCAGATCGAACAGATGCTCCTTCTTCGGCACGTAGTTGTAGAGCGACATCGTGCCCGCGCCGAGGACCGCGGCGACCTTGCGCATCGACACCGCCTCCAGGCCGGCGGCGTCCGCCAGACCGATCGCGGCGGCGGCGATCTCGGCCCGGCTGTGCGCCGGCTCCGGGCCACGGCCGCTGCGTTCCGGGCGAAGCCAGATCATCCCCGGCGCGGCCTTCGCCGAAGCGGTCCGGGCGGGCCTGGAACCGGCGAGGCGCGAGTCGGCGTCAGTGCCGGCACCCGCGCCGGCGGCGGCAGAGCCGGCAGCCGAGTCCTCGGGGACGGATCGGGCGGCGTCGGCGCCGCCTGACCTGCGACGACCGGGCCCGGAGTGGCCGGACGGCATCTGCGATCACCTCGGTTCGGACTGCTGGCGCCGTACAGCGTACGCCGTTGCCCGTGGTACGGTGGGCGCCTCTTCTACGTACGACGTACCTAGAAAGGAAAGCCCATGAGCCCACCCGCCAGTCCGCCTCACCACCCGGCCATCGAGGTCCGGGGCATCCACAAGCGGTTCGGTGACACGCTCGCCCTCAGCGACCTGGATCTGGTGGTTCCCACCGGCACCGTGTGCGGGCTGCTCGGGCCCAACGGCGCGGGCAAGACCACCGCGGTGCGGATCCTGGCAACCCTGACCCGCCCGGACGCCGGTCGCGCCCATGTCGCCGGCTTCGATGTCGTCCGCCATCCCGACGAGGTGCGCCGCCGGATCGGGTTCGCCGGCCAGCACGCGGCCGTGGAGGAGGGCATCACCGGCCGGGAGAACCTGCGTCTGATCGGGCGGCTGCACCACCTCGGCGCCCGCGGAGCCCGCCGGCGGGCGGACGAACTGCTGGAACGCTTCGGGCTCCTCGACGCCGCCGACAGGCTGGTCCGGGCCTACTCCGGCGGCATGCGGCGGCGTCTCGACGTGATCGCGAGCCTCGTCGTCCGCCCCGCCGTGCTGTTCCTGGACGAGCCCACCACCGGGCTGGACCCGCGCAGCCGGAACGACATCTGGACGATCGTGCGGGAGCTCGTCTCGGAGGGCACCACGGTGCTGCTCACCACGCAGTACCTCGACGAAGCCGACCGCCTCGCCGACGACATCGCCGTGCTCGACCATGGCCGCCTCATCGCCGCCGGGTCGCCGGCCGAGCTGAAGGCCGCCATCGGCACCAGGGTCGAGGTGACCCTGGCGGACGCCGACCAGCTCGGCGCGGCCGCCGCGGTGCTCGCCGCGCTCACCGGCGGCGAGCCTGTCCGCGACGAGCCCGAGCGCCGGATCGTCGCGGTCAGCGATCCCGGTCGCCCGGTCGCGCTGCCCGGGCTGGTCCGGGATCTCGACGCCGCCGGCGTGCAGGCTCTGGACGTCGCGCTGGGACATCCGTCGCTGGACGACGTCTTCCTCGCCCTGACCGGACGCGCGGCGTCCGACGGGCCGGCGGCCGGTCTCGGCCTCGCCGCGGCGGCGGTGGCGCCATGAGCACCCTCGTCCCGAGCGGCCGCAGCCGTCCCGGCGACGCTGGTGGCCCGAGCGACGCGGCTGGCCCGAGCGGGGACGGTGGCCCGAGCGGGACGGCGCCCGGAGCCACCGGCGCGCCCCTGGGCAGCCTCCCGCCGGTATCTCGCGCCGGACGGGCGAGGTTCGCGATCTCCGACGCATGGGCTCTCGCGCTGCGTGTGCTGCTCTATTACCGGCACTCGCCGGGGCTGATCGTGGCCTCGCTGCTGGCGCCCCTGACGATGCTCCTCATTTTCGGCTACATCTTCGGCAGCGCGATCCGGGTGCCCGGAGACGCGGGCTACCGCGAGTACCTGATGCCCGGCCTGTTCACGCTGATCGCCGCGAACGGCATCATGCCGAGCATGACCGGTGCCGCCCGCGACGCGGGGCGCGGCGTCACCGACCGGCTGCGGACGATGCCGATCTCCCGCTCCGCCGCGCTGTTCGGGCAGACCGTGGCCGACCTGGTGGTCAGCGCCGCCGTCCTGGCGATGCTGTTGGGACTGGGGCTCGCTCTCGGGTGGCGCGCGCACGACGGCCTGTCCCGCGCGGCGGCCGGGGTCGCGCTGCTCCTGCTCTTCCGGTTCGTGACGAACTGGATCGGCGTCGGCCTCGGGCTGGCCATCGGCCGGGAGGACACCGCCGCGCAGCTGTCCGTGCTGGTCTTTCCGCTCGCCATGGTCACGAACGTGTTCGTACCCACCGACGGGATGCCCGCCTGGCTCCGGGTGATCGCCGAATGGAACCCGATCAGTGCCGTCGCCGCGGCGGCCCGCCACCTCTTCGGCAACGAGGTGCCCGGGACCGCCGCCGTCGCCTGGCCGCTGGCGCATCCGGTCGCGGCGGCACTGGCCTGGTCCGCCCTGCTGCTCGCGGTGTTCATCCCGCTGGCGGTACGCGCGTTCGCGACGCACGGCCGCTGAGGCCGCCAACCGAAGATCGCCGGCTGGGTGTGTGGACCGGGCCTCTACACCCTGGAGCGCCAGATCGTGACCAGGCATGTCGCCGGGGCCGGCGAACGCGAGATCGCCGAGGCGCTGTTCCTCACACCCCGCACGGTCCGGCTCACCCTGGCGGCAGCCAGGGAACGGCTAGGCGCGACCTCCCTCGCCGACCCCGGGTGAGACCGAGCAAGCGACGGCCAGCTCCGGTGTTGGCTTTCCGAGGAGATAGCCCTGGCCGTAGTGGACACCAACGCCGATCGCGGAGTCTCGCTCAGCGGTGGTCTCGATGCCTTCCGCGATCACCTTTCCGTCGATCTCTTCCGCGAGGCGGACGATGCCAGCGGCTACCGCGCGACGAGCGGGGTCCTGGTCGATGCCGCGTGTGATGACGCAGTCGAGCTTGACGACGTCGGGCCGCAGCCGCAGGAGCTGTTCGAGGTCGGAGTAGCCCGCGCCCGCGTCGTCGACCGCGATGTGGATGCCGTGGTCCCGCAGACAGTCGACGGCGCGCATCACCTCGGCGCAGCCAGTGTAGTTCTCGTGCTCGGTCACCTCGACGACGAGTCGATCGCGTTCGGGCAGGTCACAGGCGATCGCGACAAGACCGGCGGTAACTGTCTTTGGCGAGGCATTGACGGCTAGTTTCACTCCGGCCGGTAGGTGCGGCAGAACCGTGATGGCGCGCTGGATCGAGGCAAGTTCCAGCTCGGCTCCGAGGCCGACCAGTGCGGCATCCGCGAACCATCCCTGCGGATCACGAATCCGGTCGCAGCAGCGGGCCGGGAACCGGGATAGGGCCTCGATTCCGACGACCGCGTTGGTGGTCATGCGCCTGATCGGCTGGTAGACGATTCCAGGTCCCTCGTTGTCGACGAGATCGCAGATGGCGTGCCACACCCGGCTTCGCTCTTCCCAGATGCGACGAAGGTCGATGAGTGAGTCGCGGATGAAGTCCGCTACTTCCGAGAGGAAGCGGCTCTCGCGGTCCTGGAGCGCTGGTCGCGGGTGGTGCGCAAGCGCCATCAGCAGCCCATAGGGTGCGCCAGTGGTGTCTGTCAGACATGTGGTCACATAGGCACGGGCGCGTAGACGCCGGAGCAGTGGGGAGTCGGCCATGCGGGCGTCCTCATGGGTGTCGCCGACCACGGTCGGAACCTCCCCGGCCTCCATTTTTCGGCCTAGATCTTTGCCTCGCCTGATGGTCACACCGGGGGCGAGGCCGAAGCTGTCACCGTCGCCGCTGACGACCTGAGTTACCAGAAGGTCACCGTCCCACATGCTGAGCACCGCGACATCCATGGCGAGGTGGTGCCGCAGAACGTCAAGGAGTTCTGTCACCTTCTGATCTGGTTCGAGCACCTCTCCGGCCGGCCCGAATGTCGCGTCATTCGTCGTGGCCACCCCCTCGCCAGCGGGATACCCGGAGGTTGCCCTGGCCATCGCTTCGCCGCCACCCGATCCACGGGGCGACGAGGTCATGACGGATGTACCGAATGGACGATCCGAACGCCGTCAGCCGGTGGTGGCGACCAGTTCGGCGAGGTCGAGCGCGTCCCCACGCACCTCGGCCAGCCATGCGTCGTCGAGGTATGTGAAGTCGCCGGTCTCGGTGTCGAGCAGGCCGACGCTCCCGGCCGTCACCCGCTGTTCGGGGTTGGCCGACGCCGACTCCCAGCGGATGGCCCTGGGGCGCACCAGCTGGGCGAGCGCGTAGGAGGTGGTGCGGCCGTAGACCCGCGGGCCGTTGGGGTGGTGGTAGTGGCCGCTGACGTGCAGGGGCGGCTGCAGGTGCTCAAGGAGCCGGGACAGCTTCGCCGAGCCCTGCACGCTCCCGCTGAAGTCGCGGGACATCCCGTACGGACCGTCGTGGGTGACGAGGATATCGGCGCTGCCCGGCTCGGCGCCCATCAGCAGCGCGTAGGCGTGCTCGTCCAGGTCCATCTTGCCCTCGACCTCGATCAGCCCGAGGAACGCCACCCGCTGTCCGGCGATCTCCACCACGCTTCCGCACGCCACATGACGGTAGGCACCGAGCGGGTCCACCGGCACGATCTCGGTGCCGGCCGCCTCGTGCAGGGCGGCCAGCCATTCATGGTCCTCGTGGTTGCCGCTGACGAACAGCACCGGCGGTACCAGGCCGAGGGCGAGCCGCACGCCCTCGGCGAACGACGGCGACGGGTCCAGCAGCCGGACGAAGTCACCCTGGGCGGGATGGTCCCGCCCGAACCGGCGGCTGGACTCGTCGTACCGCTCGACCGTCGGGAACGCGCCCAGGTCCCCGACCTGGATCACGGCGTCGAGCCGGACCCCGCGGCGGTCCTGGAGCAGCACCGCCGCGCCCAGGGCATGCAGCACACAACCGTGGACATCGCCCACGAAAGCGATCTTCATCGCCTCTCGACCTTTCGAAAGAGCCATAAGGACATGGCTCTGCGCGGTCAAGCGGCGCAACGATGTGGTGTCAACCACCGGCCCTGAACCTCTGAACTTCGGAACCGGTGACTCACATCCCAGCGCTCCACCGCCGTCTCGACGACCGAACCAGCTCAAGCATCACATCCGCCCGAATACCCGTCAACGCCCGTCGAGCGCCGCCCGCGGTATGCGCGATGACCAGCCGACCAGCCGACGCGACGCGGTCGGCGGTCGGCGGTCGGCGGTCGGCGGTCGGCGGTTCCAGGATCGCGACGACCCCGTCGCGAGTCGATGCCGGCTGTCGACGGTGAGCTCGGGCTCAGCTGCCGATGTCATGGTCGCCGGCCTCGACGAGTCCGCTCTCGTATGCGAAGACCACCACCTGGGCGCGGTCACGCAGGCCCAGCTTGGTGAGAACGCTCGACACGTGCGACTTGACGGTCGCGGGCCCGATGAAGAGTTCCTTGGCGATCTCCGAGTTGCTGGACCCCCGCGCGACGGCGACCACCACGTCCCGTTCCCGCTCGGTCAGGCGCTCCACGCGACGCGAGGCCCCGGAGCCGAGAGTCTGGCGCTCGGCAAACCGCCCGATGAGGCGCCGGGTGATCGACGGCGCCAGCAGCGCGCCGCCGTCGGCCACGGTCCGGACGGCCCCGGCGAGCTGGTCGGCGGGAATGTCCTTGAGCACGAAGGCGCTGGCGCCGGCCCGCAACGCCTCGTAGACATATTCGTCCGGATCGAACGTGGTCAGGATCAGTACCCGCACGTCCCAGTCCGCCTCGGCGAGAATTCTCGACGTCGCCTCAAGGCCGTCCATCTCCGGCATCCGGATATCCATGAGGATCACATCTGGACGGTGCCGCCGGGTCGCCTCGATCGCCTCAAGCCCGGTCCCGGCCTCGGCGACGACGTCGATGTCGCCGTGTACCCGCAGCACCATCGCCAGGCCCCCGCGGACCAGTGCCTGGTCGTCGACGATCAGGACGCGGATGCTCACGCGGGTTCCCCTCCGATCGGCAGGTGGGCAACCACCCGGAACCCTCCGCCCGCGTACGGCCCCGCTTCGAGGCTCCCGCCCAGCAGCAGCGCCCTCTCCCGCATCCCGATGATGCCGTGACCTCCCGAGCCGTCCTGGACGACGTCCTGCCCGGGCATGGCGGCGGTGCCGTGGCCGTCGTCGTGAACCTCGATGACGACTCTGTTCCGGTCGGTGCGCAGCCACACCTTCGTCGGAGCGCCGGGACCGGCGTGCTTGAGCACGTTGGTGAGCGCCTCCTGAATGATGCGGTACGCGAAAAGGTCCGTGCGGGCCGGAAGCCCGGCCGGCAGCCCGCCCGTCGCGAGCGTGACGTCCGCGCCCGCTCGGCGGACCTGCTCGATCAGCCGGGGAAGATCGGCGAGGCTGGGCTGGGGCCTCAGCTCGCCGAGGTCGGACTCCGGCCGCAGGACGCCGAGCAGGTGGCGCAGCTCGTCCAGGGCCTGGCGCCCCGCCTCCTCCACCGCGCCCATCGCCCGCAGGGCGGCCTGCGGGTCCTCGACGGCGACCGCCCGCGCTCCGCTCGCCTGGATCGTCATGAGGCTCACCCGATGGGCGACGACGTCGTGCAGTTCCCGGGCGATACGGGTGCGCTCCTCGGCGACGATCCGGCGGGTCTCCGCGGCCCGGTCCCGCTGGAGCTGGACGACGCGGTCCTGGCGCAGCCGAACCCGACGCCCGATGTACCACGCCCCGAACATGACGACGCTGCCGATCACGGGCACCTGCCACCACGGGCCTGGATCGTCGAGGCCGTCGACGCTGGCCAGGGCGGTGCCCGCCGCGATTCCCGCGGGGCCGCGCCAGTCCGCCGCGGCGTAGCGCCCGGTGGCATACAGGGCGAGGATCGTGTGCCAGCCGGGCGCGGCGTCGTGGCTGGCGAGCAACACGGCCCAGGCGGTCAGCGCCACTCCCAGCACGATCAGCGGCGCGCGCCTGCGCCAGTACAGCACCGGGCCGGCCACGGCGACGACCAGCAGGACAGGAAACGGAACGTCGCCGATGGGGCGGACCGACATCGAGTCGCCGGGGCCGTCGACCACGAACACCGTCATGAAGAAGGCCGCGAGGGTGAGAACGGCGTCCGCGGCGCGGGGCCAGCGGGCGAACGGGCCTCGAAATCTTTTCGGCGCGTTTCCTGGCGGCGTCCACGGGGGCGGCGTCGTGCGGTTCGCCATCGCTTCTCAGCGAGACATGCGGCGGTCGGCCGCGGCTTCGTCAGCGGGCACCGGCTCACGGTATGCGAGAGAGAAGGAGCGGTCGCCCGTCTCCAGCCGTATTCCGGTCTCCCCCGTCAGGGGGAGGGCCGCGCCCTGTCCGCGCCGCGCAACCTTCCCGCGGCGGGGCGCGATACCCCTCTGGCGGCGGGAGACGGCAACGGCCGCCGGCAAGCACAGTCAGACCACGGCCCGCCGCCCAGGGCACGGCCCGATTCCACCTCTGTGCGCAGCCGCGCCGTGCGCACCGCATTGCCGGGGCGGTCGCGCCCTGTCCCGTCATCGAGCCCGCCGGCCGGATCGCGCGCACCTTTCTCAGGAGAACCCCGCCATGAAACAGCTCACTCGCCATATTGGAGACGCGTGCGCCCGCAGGCCGAGGATCACGATTGCCGCCTGGGTGCTCGTCGCCGCCCTCGTGCTGGCCCTGGCCGGCACGGTCGGCGGCTCGTTCGTCGACGACCTCGTCGATCCCGGCAGCCAGAGCGAGAAGGCGATGGAGCTGCTCGAGGAGCGTTTCCCCGAAGCGGCGGGCGGCAGCGCCATGGCGGTGTTCGCCGCGCCGGAGGGACAGCGGCTCGAGCTCCAGCGGCCCGCCGTCGTCGCCGCGGCCGCCCGGATCGCGGGGGTGGAGCACGTCGCCGGCGTCACCGATCCGTTCACCGCCGGCACGGTGTCGCCCGACGGGCACATCGGCTTCGCCGAGATCGCCTTCGACGTGCCCGCGACCGACCTCGGCCCGGGTGCGCTCGCCGCCATCACGGACGCGATGCGGCCGGTCAGGGACGCCGGCCTCACCGCGGAGCTCGGCGGTGACGCCGCCTTCATCAATGCCGAGACGGCGACGTCGGGGGCGGAGGCGGCCGGCCTGTTGGCCGCGCTGGTCGTGCTGGTCGTCGCGTTCGGCACGATCGTGGCCGCTCTCGTCCCCATCGCGCTCGCCCTGCTGACCGTCGCCGCCGGCATAGGCGGCATCGTGCTGCTCGCGGCCGTCATGGATGTCTCCTCGGCGGCGCCGACGATCGGCGCGATGATCGGCCTGGGAGTCGGGATCGACTACGCCCTGTTCGTCATGGCCCGCTACCGCGAGCGCCGCGCCGCCGGTGAGGACAACCCCACCGCGCTCTCGAACGCGATGGCGTCGTCGGGCTCCGCCGTCCTGGTCGCCGGCGGCACCGTCGTCGTCGCGATGGCCGCCCTCGTGCTGACCGGCCTGGGCTTCCTGGCCTCGATCGGTCTCGGCACGTCGCTCGTGGTGCTGTTCGCTGTCGCGAGCGCGCTCACCCTGCTGCCCGCGCTGCTCTCGCTGCTCGGCGACCGCGTCGACGCGGGCCGGGTCCTGGGCCGCCGGCGCTCCCCCAGGCGCGCTCAGGACTCCATCTGGTGGCGCTTCGCCCACCACGTCTGCGGCCGTCCGCGACTGTACCTGGTCCTGGCCGCGACGGTGCTGCTCACGCTGGCCGCGCCCGCGCTGCAGATGAAGACGGGCTTCCCCGACGCCGGCGACGACTCGACGAACACCACCCACCGCCGCGCCTACGACCTGCTGGCGGAGGGTTTCGGCTCGGGCATCAACGGTCCCCTGCTGCTCGTCGCCGACCTGCGCGGCCCCGGCGTCGACCTCGGCGAGCTTCCCGCGCTGTCCGAGCGCGTCGCCGCCGACCCCGGTATCGCCACGGTCGGCCAGCCGTGGATCTCGCCGGCCGGGGACACCGCCGTGCTGCGCGCAGTCCCCACCACGGCACCCGCGGACGCGGCGACGTCCGAAACCCTCGAACGCATCCGCGACGCCGTCCCCGGCAACGTCGCGGTGTCGGGCCTCACCGCCCTGACCGACGATCTCACCAGGCAGCTCGCCGACACCCTGCCGATCTTCATCGCCGCGATCCTGGCCGCGTCGTTCCTGCTGCTGGTCGTGGTGTTCCGCTCCATCGCGGTGCCGCTGAAGGCCGTTGTGCTGAACCTGCTGTCGATCAGCGGCGCGTACGGCATCGTCGTCGCCGTGTTCCAGTGGGGGTGGCTTGGAGGCCTGTTCAACCTCGAAGGGACCTACCCGATCGCGTCCCCGCTGCCCACGATCTTCTTCGCGGTCCTCTTCGGCCTGTCCATCGACTACGAGGTGTTCCTCCTCTCCCGAATCCGAGAGGAGTACGACGCGACCGGTGACAACGCCGACTCGGTGGCACGCGGGATGGCCGGCACCGGCCGCGTGATCACCTCCGCGGCGCTGATCATGATGGTGGTGTTCCTCAGCTTCGTCGCCAACCCCTCACCGCTGGTCAAGATGATGGGCCTCGGGCTGGCGTCGGCGATCGTGCTCGACGCGACGATCGTCCGCATGGTGCTGGTCCCCGCGGCCATGGCGCTGCTGGGCAGCGCGAACTGGTGGCTGCCCCGGTGGCTCGAGCGCCGGCTGCCCCACCTGGGCACCGACGATGCCGGCGGCGCCGGCGGCGCGGACGTGCCACGGCAGCACCAGCCAGCGCCAGCCAGCGTGTCCCGGCGCGGCTGACCCGGGCAGGACCAGCCAGCGGGCCGCGATCCCCGGGGGAGGCGAGGAAAGCGGCGAGCAAGGCCCGGACCGCGGGGCGGCCGCCGGGCGCGCGGCGAGGTGCCTCCTGGCAGGTCCGCCTGGAAGGCACCTCGCGCGCGGGGCCGACCGGTCAGCCAACCTGCTGGGGCGCGGCGGCCAGCCCGTGGCGGGTCAGGAAGTCCATCGCGACGTCGGCGACCTCGCGCCAGCCCTGGTCGATCGCCATCGAGTGGGCCCGGTCCTCGAACAGGTGGTACTCGGTGACGGACGGGTTCTTCGCGTACTGGCCGTAGGCGGCCTTCGACGTCACCGCCGGCACGGTCCGGTCCTTGCCACCGGCGATGATCAGCAACGGGCCGCGCTCACTGGCCACGTCGACGGTCGCCTCGGTCTTGCTCGAGAAGTTGGCGGTGGCGGCCTGGAACAGCGGCAGCCCGGGCCCCGGGATGGCGTAGCGGTTCCACAGGTCGTCGGACTCCTCGCGGGAGACCCCGTTCGCGAACCCCTTGTGGAACTGCGCCTGGGTCAGCAGGACCGTCTTCTTCTTGTTCGCCGGGTTGCCGAGCACCGGGAAGCCGGACTGGAGCTGCGCGAGCGGCAGTTTGCGGTTGCCCCTGAACTGCGCCGGCGAGATGACGACGCCGCCGCGGGCGAGGTTCATCCCCAGCAGGCGCTGGGCGATCAGCCCGCCGAACGAGTGCCCGATGACGATCGGGACCTGCGGCAGCTCGCGGATCGCGGCGGCGTAGTGGTCGGTGATCTCGGCGATGCCGCGGTTCGCGAGCGGTCCCGGGTTCTCGCGGCTCGCCTCGGTGGTCGCCGCGTCGCCCGGCCAGCCCGGCGCGACACCGCTGTAGCCAAGCTCGTCGACCAGGTCGATCCAGCTGTCCCAGCTCGACGAGTGCATCCACAGCCCGTGCACGAACACGATGGGGATGCGGGTGGGATCGGTCATTGCTGTGCCCCTTAGCTTCGGCCGCCGCGGCCACTCCCCGTGCCTTGTCGCCAAGGCTGGGTGTCCAGGCCGGAACAGGATTGTGCGCACAACGATGGGCCCTGGGGCAACGGCCTGCCTTCAGTCAGTCGACTGTCCCATGCACGCCGGAGTCCCGTCGGACTTGTGTGTCCCTCGCCGGGCCGCTCCCCCGTCGGGCGGCACGCTCCTCGGCCTTCTTCCTCCGCCGGGCCCTCGCGGCCTGACTCCCGCCCGCGGGCTTCCCGGCGAGGCGCGGCCGCCCGGTCCGATGCCAGCCCGTCGTCACGTCCCCGACCGGCGCCGTCGCCCGGGAAACACGGACCTTCCGGCGGTCGGCGGCGGAACCCCGCCGGGCATGGCGGCGCCCGCCGCGGCCAGCGCACGCGCCCCGCCGCCCGCGACACCCGCAACGCCCGCCGCGCTCGGGAGCTCGGCCCGCAGGCACGCTCCCGTCGCGCCCCCGCCCGGCTGGCCGTCCGGCTCGACCGCCGTCAGCGTGCCGCCATGGGCACGCGCGATGTCCCGGGCGATGGCCAGGCCGAGCCCGCTGCCACCGCCGTCGCGCCCCCGCGTCTCGTCGAGCCGGGTGAACCGGCCGAACACCGACTCGCGGTGCTCCGCGGGAATGCCCGCGCCGTCGTCGGACACCTGCACGGTCGCTGGCGCCGCCACGCGCACGGTCACCGTCGACTCGGCGTGCCGCACGGCGTTGTCGACGAGGTTCCCGACCATCCGGCGCAGGTGCGACGCTGACCCGGCCACGACCACGTCGGGGGAGATGTCCAGCGCTATCCGGACGTCCTCCCGCCGGGGCCGCGACGCCTCCTCGGCGGCCACCTCGCCCAGGTCCACCTCGTCCGCCCGCAGCGGCTCGCCGGCGTCCAGCCTGGCGAGCAGGAGCAGGTCCGCGGCCAGCGCCTGGAGCCGGCCCACGTCCGTGAGCGACTCCCCCACCAGGCCGGGCGCCTCATACCGGCCCAGCTCCAGGCGCGTGCGCAGGATCGCCAGCGGGCTGCGCAACTCGTGCGCCGCGTCCGCGACGAACCGCTTGTGCCGCTCGACCGCCCGTTCCAGCCGGTCGAGGGTCGTGTTCATCGCCCGCGCCAGCCGGGCGATCTCGTCGCCCGACCGGGGCACCGGCACGCGCCGGTGCAGGTCGGTGGCCGTGATGTCGGCGAACGTCGCGCGGATCGCCGACACCGGGGCGAGCGCCCGCCCGGTCAGCAGCCAGGTCAGCCCGGCGACGAGCAGCAGCAGGACGGGCAGGCCCACGAGAAGCAGGTTGCGCAGCATCGTCAGGGCCGCGCGGGCCGGGCCGAGCGAGACGCGCGCGGACACGGTCACCGGCCCGGCCGAGGTGGTGACCAGGCGCTGGGCGGTGGCGTAGCCGGACCCCCAGGACACCCCGGCCCCTTCGCCACTTCCGAAGCTCCCCGACAGGGCCGGACCGCCGGCGCGGCCCTCGACCCGTACGTCAGGGTCGGGCGCGACGAAGTTGGTGACGACCTGTCCGGGCTCGCCGGGGTTCCCGCCCGCGCTGACCTGCGTGAGACTGGCGGCGGCCTCGTCCGCTCGCCGCCCCGCCTCCTGGTCGGCGCCCGACTCGAGGCTCCCCTTCAGCGTCAGGACCAGGACGAGGCCCGCCGCTCCGAGAGCCAGCGCGACCGTCACCGTCGCCACCACGGTCGCGCGCAGCCGCACGGACCAGCGCATCAGGAGCCCCCGTCCAGCCGGTATCCCGCGCCCCGCACCGTCACCAGGCTCGCCCGGCCGAACGGTGCGTCGATCTTGCGGCGCAGTGCGCTGATGTAGACCTCGACGATGCTCGGATCGCCGTCGTAGGCGAAGTCCCAGGCCTGCTCGAGCAGCTCCGCCTTGGAGACCACCTCGCCCGGGCGCCGGGCGAGCGCGTGCAGCACGGCGAACTCCTTCGCGGTGAGCGCGATCTCCGTCTCGCCGCGCCGGCAGCGCAGGCCTGCCGGATCCACCGACAGGTCGCCCGCGGTCAGGACGACCGGCCGCTCCCGCCCACCGCGCCGGACCAGCGCGCGCAGCCGGGCCAGCAGCACCACGTACGAGAACGGCTTGGACAGGAAGTCGTCCGCGCCGGTGTCCAGCGCCTCGGCCTCGTCGTACTCGCCGTCCTTCGCCGTCAGCATCATGATCGGCGTCCAGTTGCCGGCCTCCCGCAGGCGGCGGCACACGGCATATCCGTTGAGCAGGGGCAGCATCACGTCGAGCACGATCGCGTCGTACCGGTGCTCGGTCGCCATCCACAGGCCCTCGCGGCCGTTGTGCGCGACGTCGACCGCGAAACCCTCCTCCGCCAGCCCACCACGCAGCAGTCCGGCCAGCCGCTCCTCATCCTCCACCAGCAGCACTCGCATGACTACAGCCTGACGGATCCGACCTATAGGCGACCTGAAGATCGCTTCAGCCGGCTTCAGGAGCGCCTCAGCCTGCGCACGGGAGTCTGGCCCCGGCCCCAACGAGGGGGCCATCGAGAAAGAGGAGGTGCACCATGCGCATCCGTCGGATCGTCCTCGTCAGCGCGATCACCCTGGGGCTCGCCGGCACGGGCGCCGCGGCCGCCAACGCCGCCGGGGCCCTGCCCGGCTCCGAGGGCCCCTCGGGCCAGCCGTCGACCTGCCCCGCTCCCCCGGGCGGCGCGGGCGTCGACAACGTCCAGGTGAAGGACGGCAAGATCTACCACAACGGGAAGCTGGTCGGCACGGCCAAGCCCGGCGAGCCGGTGGCGGTGAAGGACGGCAAGGTCTACGTCGGCGCGGACGCCGAGGCGCTGCCGAAGCCGCCGGGCGCCCAGGACCTCCAGATGAAGGACGGCAAGGTCTACCTCAACGGGAAGCTGGTCGGCGAGGCCAAGCCCGGCGTCCCGATGGTGGTGAAGGACGGCAAGGTCTACACCGGTGCGGACGCCGAGGCGCTGCCGAAGCCGGGTGACGCCAAGGGGCCGCTCCTGACGCGCGTGGGCGGTGGCACCGGCACTGGCACCGGCGACAAGGGCTTCGTCTGCGCGACGGAAGGAGCCCAGACCCACCAGGACTAGACGCGCAAAGCGTGTGGCCACGCGTGCGGAACCGCGCCACTCCGGCGGAGGGCTCGGTTCCGCACCGCGCCCGCGGCTGCCCCGCGGCTCGCCCACCTACTCCGCGGAGTCCGCGAGGTCGGCGGCGTAGGCGTCGAGGGCGTCGCGCAGGGCGGCCCGGGAGGTGATCCCGAGCTTGGGAAGATCCGGTACAGGTGGGCGCTGATCGTGCGGTGGCCTAGGAAGAGCTTCTCGCCGACCTGACGCAGACACGTGTCCGAACGACCTATTCTCTTCTCCCGGCGGAAGGGCCACCGGGCGCCGCCCGATGGTGGGCAGTGGACCGCCGCGGCCGGGCGCAACTACCCACAAGTGGGGTGCGATGCGCTCTCGTTGAGATCCTAGGCTCGCCCGGCGTTCCGCCACACACGTGTGGAAAGAACGGACAGAAGCCGAGGAAGGGACGCCGGGTGCCGATCTACATCGGTGTCGTCGGCCCAGGTGACGCGTCGGGCCAGGAGCTGGCGGACGCCGAGCACGTCGGCGCGCGGCTCGCGGAACAGGGCTGGTACGTGGTGTGCGGCGGCCTCGGCGGCGTAATGGCCTCGGTCTGCCGGGGCGCCGCGGGTGCCGGCGGCGTGACCATCGGGCTGCTGCCCGGCCTGGACCGGGCCGAGGGCAACGCCAACCTGACGGTGAGCATCCCGACCGGCCTGGGCGAGCTGCGCAACGGCCTGGTGGTCCGCGCGAGCGACGCCCTGGTCGCCATCGGCGGCGGCTGGGGCACGCTCTCCGAGATCGCCCTCGCGCTGCGCGCCGGCAAGCCCGTCCTCGGCCTGCGCACCTGGGCGGTCCAGGCACCGCACCCGACGCGGCCGGCCGGGTTCACCGAGGTCGCCCACCGGGACGGTCTCGTGCCCGCGCTGCTCGCCGCCCTTCCTGTACCTCCGGGCTGAACGCCCGAGACCACGCCGGGTGGACGACGCGACCTGCCTGCCCGCGCCGGCTACGCCGCTGCCGCCGGGCGAGGCAGGGTTGCCAGGTCGTCGGAGGTGAGCTCCCAGCCGACGGCCTCGGCGTTGGCGGCGACCTGCTCCGGCCTGGTCGCGCCGGCGATGACGGACGCGACGCCGGTCTGGGCCGCGAGCCAGGCGATCGCGAGCTCCAGGATCGTGTGGCCGCGCTCGCGGGCGAACGTGGTCAGCTCGTCGATGTAGGCGAAGTTCTCGGGGGTTGCCGCCTGGGCGAAGTACGGCGCCGCCGCCAGGCGGCTACCGACCGGGAACGGCTGGCCGGCCGCGTACTTGCCGGACAGCAGGCCGGAGGCGAGCGGGAAGTAGGGGATGATCCCCATGCCCGCCTTGACCGCCGCCGGCACGATCTCCGCCTCGACAGCGCGGTTCAGCAGGCTCCACTCGACCTGCGCCGCGGTGAACGCCGCGACCTTGCGCTCCTCGGCGAACGCCGCCCGCTCCTCGATCTCGGCGGCGGTCACGTTCGAGCACGCCACGTGGAGCACCTTGCCGGCGCGGACCAGGTCGTCGAGGGCCTCCATCGCCTCGGCGTTCGAGCCCTCGGCGTCGACGAAGTGCTGGTAGTAGACGTCGATCCGGTCGGTGCCGAGCCGGCGCAGGCTGATCTCGCAGCCTTCCAGGATCCGCGTGCGCAGGATGCCCGGCGTGTAGGGCTCGTCCTTCGGGCGCCGCATCGCCTTGGTCGCGATGACGACCTCGTCGCGGCGCGCGCCGAGCGCGGCACCCAGGAACTCCTCGGAATGGCCCCCGCCGTACATCTCGGCGGTGTCGAAGTGGGTGATCCCGGCGTCGAGCGCGGCGCGCACGACGACCGCGCTCGCCTCGGCGTCGATGCGCATCCCGAAGTTGTTGCAGCCCAGCCCGACGACGGACACGGCGGGGCCCGTCGTGCCCAGTGGTCGCGTCCGCATGCGCCCTCCTGAAAGATCCCAGCTCCCGAGGCGACACTACGGCCCCGCCACCCCCGACGCTCGGGCACAGGCGTCGCGACACAGATCCCCGCGGATGCGACATGTGGAAGAATCACGCCGTGGGACAGGGGGGCCACGGTGAGCATCGATCCGGGTAGGACGGATGCGGACGAGACCAAGCCACCGGCCCCGGCGCCGGTCGACGGGACCCCGGCGCCGGCGGTACCCGTGCCGAGGCCGGCGGCTGCTCCGGTGGGGTTCACGCTGGGAGACCTTCAGGTCGGGGAGCTGCTAGGCCGGGGCTCGACCGGGGAGGTGCGCCGGGCGGTCGGGCCGGACGGCGAGACGGTCGCGGTCAAGCTGCTGCGCCCGGAGCTGGCCGACGAGCCGCAGGTGGTGGCGCGGCTGCTGCAGGAGTGCAAGGTGGTCGCCCGGATCGCCGACCCGCACGTCGTGCGGATCCGCCGCCTTGTCGCCGAGGGCGACCGGGTCGGGATCGTCATGGACTACCTGCCCGACGGTGACCTGCGCGCCCTGCTGCGCCGCGAGGGCACCCTCCCGCCGGCGGACGCCGCCCGGCTGGCCGCGCAGGTCCTGCTTGGGCTGCGCCGCGCGCACGAGGCCGGCGTGGTCCACCGCGACGTCAAGCCCGAGAACGTGCTGCTGCGCGGTCGTGACGTCGTGCTGACGGACTTCGGCATCGCCCGCCAGCTGGAGGGCCCGGCGCTCACCCGCAGCACCGGGCTCCTCGGCACCCCCGCCTACCTCGCCCCCGAGCTGGCCTCCCATGAGCCGGCGACGCCCGCCGTCGACGTCTACTCCACCGGCTGCCTGTGCTACGAGCTGCTGACCGGGGCCCCGCCGTTCGTCGGCGGCCCCGCCGTGACCGTGCTGCTGCGCCACCTGAATGAGCCGCCCGCCCGGCCGGACGGGCTGCCCGATCCGCTGTGGGCCGCGCTCGCGGCGATGCTCGCCAAGCAGCCGCACCTTCGCCCGACCGCCGGCGACGCGGCCGCGGCACTCGCCGCCCTCGCGCCCGCGCTGGCCGGGCTGCCCGCCCGCCCCAGGACGCCGCCCGCGCCCACCGGGCCGACAGGCACAACGCCCCGGCTGAACACGGAGCCCGGGCCTGGCTCCGCAGGGTCGTCCTCGTCGGCGACGACGGCCAGCCCGTCCCCGGATTCCGGCCAGGATCCCACGCCGGATCTCACCGCGACCCGTACCAGCGGCCCCCGCCATCCGTACGCGCCAACCGGCCCGGCCGCGCCGGACCCGTCGTACTTCGGCGCCTTCGCCTTCCCGCCGGGCTCCGGACCAGACTCCGGGCCGAGCTCCGGGCCAGGGGCCGCCGGCCCGGGGACCGACGGGTTCGACGCCTTCGCCACCCACACCAGCGCGCCCCGACCCGGCGCCGGGTCCCCGGGCGGCCCGAACCGGCCGGACCCGGACGCGCCCGGCCGGCCGGGCCGCGGGTTCCCGCGCCGCGCGGCAGTGCTCATCCCCGTCGCTGTGGTTCTCGTCCTCGCGCTCGCCGGCACCGGCCTGACGGTGCTGCTGCGCCACAGCCGGCATGCCGACCTCGCCGGCGACACCGCCGAGCTCACCGCCACCGCGCCCGCCGGCGCCACGGGCACCGGGGGCCTGGCCGCGCCGTCGGCGGCGACGCCCCTGCTGGGCGCGAGCGCGACGCCCACCTCGCCGCGGACATCCATCGGCTCCGGTGCCAGCTCCGGAAGTACGACCACGCCGACGGCGACGGCCACCGCGGCGCCGGTGCCCGCGCCGGGCCGGCCGTCGGTGACGGCCGCCCCGCGCTCCGGCGCCGTCGTGCTCACGATCTCCCGGCCTTCCGGCGGTGGCCAGGTCACCGGCTACCGGATCAGAGGCTCCGGGATCTCCACGCGGAACGCGTCCTCCGCCGGCCAGGTCACGGTCCCGGTGCCCGACTGCGACACCCATGCGTTCACCGTCACCGCCGTCGGCCCCGGCGGCAGCGCCGACTCCGCCGTCGTCAACGCCGTCGGCTGTGTGGCGCCCGGCCCGGTGACCGGAGTGGTGGCCAGTGTCGACCAGCTCGCGAACGACGGCTCGGGCCTGGTGACAGTGCGCTGGTCCGCTCCCGCCGACTTCGGCGGCGCGAGCAGCGTCGACTACGTCCTCACCATCACGCCGTCCTACCCGGAGTACCCGCAGTACACGACGACGAGCGCCGGTACGACCCACACCCACTGCATGCCGGCGGGCCGCTGCCCGGAGCACGTGACCGCCATCCAGGCCCGCAACTCGATGGGCCTCGGCCCCAGGGTCGAGGTCCCCAGCTACTGACCCCGGCTCCCGGGCTTGCCGGTGGCCCCGCGAAAGGGCCACCGGCCGCCGCGGGACCGGAGGGTGAAGGCCAAGGTCGAGGTCAGGCTCGGCGGTCGCAGCACTCGCCGCGCCCGTCGCGCCCGTCGCGCCCGTCGCGCCGGTCGCGGAGCAGGTCCGCCAGGACGACGACCGTCTCCGGCGGGAGGAGGCGTGTCACCGCGTCGACCAGCCGCGCGCCGCTGGCGCCGTCCGGCGCGGCCGTCAGCAGTTCCCAGACCGCGAGCTGGTGCGGGGAGATGCCGCGGTCGGGACCGACTGCCGTGCCGACGTCCGGTACCCAGCCACCGGGAATGGTCGCCGCCTCCGCGCTCGCCGTCGGAGCCACGCCCGACCGGCTGTGCACCGGCGATGGCGGCGAGACTTCGGGAGCCTGGTCCTGGAAGATCAGGACGACCGAGGTGCCGCCGTGTTCCGGCCGGGCGTGGTCGACGTAGAGCGCGTCATCGATCAGCCGGGCCAGCTCCGTCAGGTCACGGCCCCGCGCGCCGGTGTGCAGCGCCAGCCCGAGCCGGCCTCCGCCCAGCGCGACGAGCCGCGCGGGCTCGCGGCGCCGCGGCCAGCCGGGTTGGTCGTGGGGAGCGGGGATACTGCCCATTGGGTCACTCCTGTCTAGGTCACAGCGAGTGGCCAAGGTTCGGGGCGGTGGTAGGACACCGCCCCGAACCGTTCGGCCCATCTCGTGGGGTTGGGCAACCCCACCGATCATCGTACCCAGATTTGGGGTTGCCCACTACGATGGCGGCCATGGCTGATGTCGAGTTGTGGACAACCGGAGACATCGCCGCACGGCTGGGAATCAGCACCGAGCGGGCCCGCCAGCTCACCCACCGCGCCGAGTTCCCCGAACCCGTCGGCGCCGCCAAGCACATCCGCTTCTGGCGCGCCGACCGGGTGGAGGACTGGATCGCGAGGCATCGCCCGAACCAGGCCCCGTCCACATAGCCCAGGTCACATCGAATACGCGGCCAAAGCCTGCCTGTGAAAGATGTCGGCCGGCCACCGCTGGACTCGGGCCGGTCGGCGCACGGGTCAGTCAGTCAGTCGGTCAGTCCAGGGCGACGGTGAGGTCCGGGCCAGTGGCCTTGCGGACCTCGTCGACCGTCACGTCGGGGGCGAGCTCGCGCAGGACGAAACCGGTGCCGGGGACGACGTCGAGGACGGCGAGGTCGGTGATGACGCGGTGGACGCAGGCCTTGCCGGTGAGCGGAAGTGTGCAGGCCTCGACCAGTTTGTGACTGCCGTCCTTGGCCGTGTGTTCCATCATGACGATGACCCGGCGGGCGCCGTGGACGAGGTCCATCGCGCCGCCCATGCCCTTGACCATCTTGCCGGGGATCATCCAGTTGGCCAGGTCGCCGCTGGCCGCGACCTGCATCGCGCCGAGCACGGCCACGTCGACGTGGCCACCGCGGATCATCGAGAACGAGGCCGCCGAGTCGAAGTACGCCGCGCCGGGCAGGACGGTGACCGTCTCCTTGCCGGCATTGATGAGATCCGGGTCGACGGCGTCCTCCGTCGGGTACGGGCCGACGCCGAGCACGCCGTTCTCGCTGTGCAGGACGACGGTGACGCCCGGCGGAAGGTAGTTCGGCACGAGCGTCGGCAGGCCGATCCCGAGGTTCACATACTGGCCGTCGGCCAGCTCCTGGGCGACCCGGGCGGCAAGCTCCGCGCGCGTGCGGCTCATGCCGTCACCGTCCTCTTCTCGATGCGCTTCTCGACGCCGGGCGTGTGCAGGACGCGCTGCACGAAGATGCCGGGGGTGTGCACCTCGGCCGGGTCGAGCTCGCCCGGCTCGTAGAGCTCCTCGACCTCGGCGATGGTGATCCTGCCGGCGGCGGCGCACAGCGGGTTGAAGTTCGCCGCGCTCTCCCGGTAGACCAGGTTGCCGTGCCGGTCGCCCTTCCAGGCGTGGACCAGCGCGAAGTCGCAGGCGATCGCTCGCTCCAGCACGTACTCCTCGCCGTCGAAGACGCGGGTCTCCTTGGGCTCGGAGGCGAGCGCGACACCGCCCTTGCCGTCGTAACGCAGCGGAAGGCCGCCTTCGGCGACCTGGGTGCCAACACCGGCCGGGGTGTAGAAGGCAGGGATGCCAGCGCCGCCGGCGCGCAGCCGCTCGGCGAGCGTCCCCTGCGGGACGAGCTCGACCTCGAGCTCACCGGCGAGGAACTGCCGCTCGAACTCCTTGTTCTCCCCGACATAGGAGCCGGTGGTCCGCGCTATCCGACCGGCGCGCAGCAGCATGCCCAGGCCCCAGCCGTCCACGCCGCAGTTGTTGCTGACCGTCCGCAGCCCGGACACACCGGCGTCCAGAAGGGCCTCGATCAGCGCGCTCGGGATGCCGCACAGCCCGAAGCCGCCGACCGCCAGCGACGCGCCGTCGCCGACGTCCGCCACCGCATCAGCCGCGGCCGCCACCACCTTGTCCACCACTCACCCGCCTCTTGAATCGCACCGGCCAGGCCATCCTGCCCGACGACGGCCCGCCAGTGCGGCTTCAGCCAAGGTTGCCCCGATAACATCGCCGCGCCGTGAGCTTGATCACCGGTTCTGTATCCGGATCCGAATGGGCGAAGGGCCCGGCGTTCGGATCCGGATACAGTCCTGGCGATCTTCCGCACAGCCGAGCGCCGGTGATCGCCAGCCGAGTATGCGAACTGGCGTCCAGTCACCGTCCATCGCCGCCGTGGGAACGACCCGGACACGTCGCGGTTCTCCCCGCCCAGCACCGCCCCGGCCCAACGCGGCGCGGCGCGGCGCATCAACTTCGCGACACTCGGCGCGGGGCGATGTCCCCGCATGGTCAACATGGTCTGCGGGCGGATCTCGACGGTTCCGCCCAGCGCGGAGTCGGCTGGTCATCGCGAACTCTCCTCCCCCGCCCCGGCCGGGCGAGGCGTCGCCCGCCACAGAGAACTGGCTGGCCGCTTACGCGCTCACATCCGGCGTCGTCCGCCATCCATCTCCCTTTCCCCGGACCACCGTCCGACGAGGAGGAAGCCCGGAACATGAGCCACCCCAAGGAAAACCCACCGCACGCCGTCGACATCGTGTTGTGCATCGACGTGACCGGCAGCATGTCCTCGATCATCGAGACGGTGAAGAAAGACGCCCTGACCTTCCACAACCGCCTCGCGGACAAGGTCGCGGGAAAAGGCAAGTCCTTGGGCCAGCTACGGCTGAAGGTCATAGCCTTTCGGGACTTCGGGGACCGGGCAGATGACGCCATTCAGGAGTCGGAGTTCTTCCAGCTCCCAGCGGAGGCGAGACAGTTCGAGAAGTTCGTGCGGGGACTGCGGGCCACCGGCGGTGGCGACGCGCCGGAGTCGGCGCTGGAGGCGCTGGCACTGGCGATCCAGGCGCCCTGGGAGCGCGAGCTACCCCGCACCCACCACGTCATCGTCATGTTCACCGACGCGGCGGCGCACCCGCTCGGCAAGCACCGCTCCAAGGCTCGCACCTACTACCCCAAGAACATCGCCAAGGACTTCGACACGCTGTTCGACCAGTGGGGCCATGAGAACAGCACTTCCGCGCGCATGGACCCCTCGGCGAAGCATCTGGTGCTGTTCGCGCCCGACCAGACCCCCTGGACCGGCATCTCCGAGACCTGGGACAACACCCTGCACGCTCGATCCCGGGCCGGGCATGGCCTCGACGACATCTACATCGAGGAGATCATCTCGACGATCGCCCACCGGCTGTAGGCCCGCGGATATTCGGCGGCCGAGTGGCGCCGCGACCGTCGACAGGATCGACCCGAGCGCGCCAGCCGCCAAGGCCGAACCTTGCACACGGTGAGCAACTGCGGCAACCCACCCATGAGAGTGCCCATCAGCCGAGGGCCGCCGGATCAGCCAGCGCGTCACGATCCGGCTAGCGGTGCCGGCCGCTTACAGGGACGCGAAGGGGTTTTCGGGGTCCTGGGCCGGTGAGTTGTTGAGGAACGCGGCGAGCCATACGGCGAGGCTGCCGGCCCAGGCGAGGTCATCCTGCCACGGCACCTGCAGCATCCACTGCTCCATCTCCGGCGTGGTGGCCGTTGCGAGCAGGTCAAGCAGGCGCCGCGGAGGCGGCGCCACGGTCGCGCACAGCCACGCCAGCGCCCCGGCGAGACGGAGATCGATCGAGCTGTCCTCGTCCGTCCACAGCTGCTCGGCCCATGCCACGGCTACTGCCGCCTCAGATCGTTCGAGCGCGAGCTGGGTGAGCGCGAGCACCAGGCTGATCCGCACCGGCTCGTCATCCTCCAACGCCAGCCGTGCCCGCAGCGCCTGCGACACCACAGGTGGCGCTCCTGGCACGGTGGCCAGCGCGTAGGCGGCGGCCGCACGCACCGCCGCGTCGGCGTCATCAAGCAGCGGGATCAGCAGCGAGACGTCCGCGGTGATCGCCTCGCGCGCCGCCTCCAACGTCAACTGGACGGGGTACCCGGAGACATCGAACCGCAGATCCTCGGGTGGATAATCCACCCGGAGCAGGTCCTGGCGCAGATCGCCCCCGAAATGGTCGCGATGGCCCGCCTCGGCCGCCAGCAACAGCAGACCGGCGCGGCAGTGCGCGGCCGGGTGGGCAGCGAGCCGGATCAGGAACGGCACCGCCAAAGCCGCCGGGGCGGAGGTGCCACCCTGGTGACGAATCCTGCCCCACAGGCCGCCGAGCTCACGCGACACGACATCCGGATCGCCGTCGGAAAGCGCACGCAGCGAGTCAGGCACGTCCCCGGCCCTTCCGAACGCATGGTGATATCGCCGCCACGGCACAGCATCGACCGCAAGCCTGCCGCTGGCCCGCAGCTCCGGCAGCACACGGCGAACATCACGTAACCACCGGTACTCGCCGAGCCCCTCCATCACCTGCCGGCGGAGTCCCCAGTCGTCCCCAACGCCCTCGACCACACCCTCGTCAGCCACAGCCCGATCATGACGACAAGCACCGACAGATTCCGACACCGCCGCCAGCCCGCAGACAGGTGATTGCTACCTACGCCCCCTCGTGGTCGAGATTCGGCTCCGCGGACAACCGCCGGGGAGCAGAAACGGCGATCATTGGCCGCTGCGGCGCACCGTGGCGGCTGGAGCGAGGCGGCTGCGGTGACGACTCCCGGCGGCCACCGGCCAGCATGTGACGCGCGCCACCATTTGCTATGTAGTTCGCCGTTTCGCTGTGGTCCGAAACCGACCCACTCACACTGACCACGGCCTCCGGCCACCCCGATAACCCGGGCAGTCAGCGTCAACGTCGGGATCCGGGCCGCACACAGACCCGCCGAGCCCTACCGTCCCGGCCGCCCACGCTGTCAGCCTCAACGGCCAGATCGGCTCCCCCAAGCCGACAGCCATCCGCACAGCGATGCAGGCGGCAGAAGCCACGTTGACACCGAAGCCCACAGCCTGTTCGGCCCCGGAGACCGTGACCGGCCCCTCACCACCCGGGATGAGACAGCCTCGCTCCCGCGACGGGTGACAATGGACGCACCGCCGCTACCCCCGGCGAGGAGGTGACCCGACGCATCGCCGCGACCTGCCCAGCGCCCACGGCCCTGCCTCCACCACGACCGGCCGGATGTTCTGGCTCGACAGCCCGAGCAACCGCTCGCACCCGTCAGGGAGCCCGCCACCGGCCGACCCGGACAGACATATCGGGCATGATCGCGTCGCGGAGTTTTCGTACCCCTTTTGAGGTGCCGCCGTCGCCGTTTTGGGAGAAGCGTCGAATGTCAGACGACCGGATAGTTACGCCGAGGCTCACCCCTGGAGGAGCCCTAATAGTCCTCGCAATGTCGGTCGGCACAGCGGTTATCGTTATCCTTGCTGTCACAATTGCCGTTCCGCCAGGCGAGCGCCGCGCGATGATACCCGAACTCTTGTCCGACCTACTGTTCGGCACATTCTTCTTGATGATCATACTTGCATTGTGCGTAGGGATATCGTTTCTTCCTTCATAGTCCTGTGGCGGTCGGGCTCGAGTCGCGGCCCACGGGACGCGACGGGAGGCCGGTGGCATGGTGCCAGGCGTCGCGGAGCCCCGCGCCGACAGGGCGTCGGGATGGCATCCGGTCGTGTGCGCCGCGCCGAGTCCGGTCCAGCTCGTGGTGTGACTCACCGGCCACACCGCCGCCGTGCGCTCGAGGGCGTTCACGCCGGACGGATGTCGCGGCGATGAGCAAGTGAGATGGCGGCCACGAGGGCGACGGTGGTGTAAGCCGCGGTGACGACGAAGCCGTGCCAGGGCCCGGCAAAGTAGTCGGGGCGTTGGACGGTGTGTTGGATGGAGAAGCCGGCGAACGGTGTCCAGCGTTGAGTGAACTGCTGTATGCGGTCGCTGGTGGCGAGCAGGCCAGGCAGCAGGAGCGTCGCGACGACGACCGGGATCGCGATCGAGGTACGCCGCACGATCGTCGTGATGCCGACGGCGTAGACGGCGATCAAGGTGGTCAGTAGTCCGGTGCCGACGATCGCGCGTAGGAATGGCCCGCTGAACAGGTCGGGTTCGGGGTAGCTGGGGGCGACATAGCCCTGGCCTCGTTGGAGCGGGCGGGCCACGAGATAGGAGGCCCAGGACGAGGCGATGCCGATGATGAGGGTGCTTGCAGCGGCGACGGACGCCTTGGCGAGAATCACCCGGTGGCGGCGCGGGGTCGCGGTGTAGCTGGTCGAGATCATGCCTGAGCGTTCCTCGTTGCCGATCGCTGTCGCGCCGACGACCGCGGCGATGACGACGCCGATGAGCACGCCCACGAGGGTGTTGGCGACGATGTCGTCGTCACCGGGTGCGCCGGGCGGGTCGGTGGAGGGGGTGTTGGCGACGACGAGCGCGGAGAACCCGACAGGGAGGGTGGCAAGCAGGCCCATCGCGGTGAGCGTGCCGCGGCTGCCGACGGTCTTGATCCATTCTGCCCGGACGGTCCTGAGGCGAGGATGCGGCCTGGAGTTCGGGGTCATGGACGGACTTCCTCGGGTGAGGTGACGACTCGCAGGTAGACGTCTTCGAGACTGGGACGGTCGGCGGCGTCGGGGCTGCCCATCAGCAGCGATGCGATGCTGGCGTCGGCGGCGATCCGGCCGCGGTGGATCACGACGACGCGGTCGGCGATGCCTTCAAGTTCGCGCATCAGGTGCGAGGAGACGAGGACAGCCCGGCCTTCGTCGCGGAGGTTCCTCGCCAGCCGGCGAAACCAGACCATGCCTTCGGGGTCGAGTCCGTTCATCGGTTCGTCGAGTATGAGAATCGGTGGGTCGCCAAGTAGGGCCGCGGCAACGCCGAGCCGCTGCTTCATGCCGAGCGAGTATCCGCCGACCCGGCGTCGAGCGGCGGTGCCGAGGCCGACCTGTTCGAGGAGCGCGTCGACGCGGGCCGCGCGGATGCCGCCTGCCGCGGCCAGCCAGCGCAGATGGGTGCGGCCGGTCAGCCCAGGGTTCACGGCGGTGGCATCAAGCAGCGAGCCGATCCGGGTGAGCGGGGCATCGAGGTGCCGGTAGAGCTGGCCCGCGACCAGTACCCGGCCCGCGCTCGGGCTGGCCAGCCCGAGCGCGATGCGCATCGAGGTCGTCTTGCCGGAGCCGTTCGGGCCGACGAGGGCGGTGACCGTGCCTGGTGGCACCGTGAACGTGACGTCGTCGAGCGCGACCACGGTGCCGAACCGTTTCGTCAGCGCCTCAAATGTCAGGCCGGGTTGTGGAAGGTTCGATCGCATGGCTGGGACGGTAGGGACGGCCACGTCGGCGGCGGATCCCCCGCGGGAGCGGTTGTCGGCCTCCCCCGAGCGAGCGATGCGGGATCACCGGCCGGCCAGACAGACTGGTCGGCGATGAGCGCACAAGTCCGCCCGGCGATCGTTGGTCGCGTCGAGGGCACGCTGGTCGACATTCTGGCGATGCCATGGCCGTGGATCGGCGCCGCGGGAACGCTCCTGATCGCGGCGGTGGCCCAGGTGGGCCTCGACGACCGGTTCCTGACATCCATCGCGATCGCCGTGCCCCTCGCCTTCGTCGTTCGCCTCCCGCGCGCGGCGGCAGCGGTCGCCGTGGTCGCGGCGTTGGGCTGGCTTTTCCCGCGGGCCCAGCCAATCCCGGTCGGCGCCGGGGCAGGCCTCATGATCGTGTGCGCGGTGGCCGCCTACCGGCTGACGGCGATCGACACCTGTGTGATCGGCGCGTTGTTCCTCGTCAACGCCGTGACGCCGTTCAACTCCGCCGAACCGGGAGCCGCCGGCTACCTGTTGCTCGCCGTCGTGACCGCGGCACTCGGTCTCGGCCGGCTCCTACGGAGCCGGAACGCGATCATCGCGGAACACGAGGCACTCGCCGTCGCCCATACGTCGACGCTGCGCGAGCGCTCGATCCTGGTCGACCGCGCGGCCATCGCACGGGAGCTGCACGATGTCGTCGCCCACCACATCTCGCACATTGCGATCCAGGCTGAGACCGCCCGCTACACGACGCCTGACCTGCCCGAGCTCGCCGGCACGCGACTCGCCGCGATCGGCGAGTCCGCCCGCGACGCGCTCGCCGAAATGCGACGCATCCTTACGGTGATCCGTTCCCCCGCCCCACCCCGCGGCGGCGCAGCGGTCAGCCAGCCCGAATCGGCTCGCGCACCCCGCCCGGGCCTCGACCAGCTCTCCGCGCTGATCGAGGCCACCCGCGTCCTGGGCACCGTGGTCACCGTCACCGTGAGCGGAAGCCCAGCCCCGCTCCCCGCCGGCACCGACCTCGTCTCCTACCGGGTGATCCAGGAAGCCCTCACGAACGCCCGTCGCCACGCTCCCGGCGCCGACGTCGACATCGCGGTTGACTACACGCCGTGCCTGCTCCGCCTGATGATCAACAACGGCGCCCCGGACCTGGCCTTGCCCGCCGACAGCGCCGGACTCGGTCTGGTCGGCATGCGTGAACGGGTCGACGCGGTGGGCGGGACCCTGCGCCACGGGCACAGGACCGACGGTGGGTTCGAGGTCGTCGCGGAGCTTCCCCTCCGACGGAACCGATGACCGCGCCAGCACCGATCCGGGTGACAATCGCCGACGACGATGGAATCGTCCGGGCCGGTTTCTCCGCCTTGCTGGCGACCCGGGACGACATCGTCGTCGTCGGTACCGCACGCGACGGACAGGACGCGATCCGAGCCGCGACGGCACATCGCCCCGACGTAGTCCTGATGGACGTCCGCATGCCCGTCCTCGACGGCATCGCCGCGACCCGCGCCATCACGACCACGCTCGCACCCGCACCCCGGGTGATCGTTCTCACGACGTTCGACCTCGACGAGTATGTCTATGACGCACTCGTCGCGGGAGCCAGTGGGTTCCTCTTGAAGGACCTACCGGCGACGACCCTGTTCGACGCTGTACGCGTCGTTGCCCGCGGTGACGCCCTCCTCACCCCTGACATCACCCGACGCCTCATCGACGAGTTCGTCCGCCTCCGGCCCCGCGTCCGGCCCGACCGGCTCGCCCAGCTCACAGCGCGTGAGACCGACGTCCTGCGCCTGCTCGCCGCCGGCCATTCCAACCCCGAGATCGCCGCCCGGCTCTACATCGCCAACGAGACCGTGAAGACACACGTCAGCAGCATCCTCGCCAAGCTTGCGGCTCGTGACCGTACCCAGGCCGTCATTACCGCCTACGAGTCCGGGCTCATCCACCCGGGCGCCCCATAGACAGCCTCGCCGGCCCTCCGTATGGACCACATCGCCGTTGCAGCCAGGGCCGGCCACGGAAGGAAACAGATGAGGGAGTTGTTCCCGGCCATCGAGCCGTACGCCCATGGCTTTCTCGATGTCGGCGAGGACAACCAGATCTACTGGGAGACCAGCGGCAACGCGGGCGGCAAGCCCGCGTTGTGGGTGCACGGCGGCCCTGGCAGCGGCGGACGCCGTGGCAGCCGCCGGATGTTCGACCCCGAGGTCTATCGGATCATCCTGTTCGACCAGCGCGGTTGCGGCCAGAGCCGGCCCCATGCCTGCGACCCGGCCGTCAGCCTGGAGCACAACACCACCGAGCACCTGATCGCCGACATGGAGCGGCTGCGCGAGCACCTGGGCATCGAGCGGTGGCTCCTCTACGGCGGCTCGTGGGGCTCGACGCTGATCCTCGCCTATGCCGAGCGCCACCCCGACCGGGTCTCGGAGATCATCCTTGTCGGCGTCACCATGACCAGGCCCGAGGAAATCGACTGGCTCTACCGCGGTGTCGGCCGCCTCCTGCCAGCCGAGTGGGAAGCATTCCACGAGGCCTTGCCGACGGCGGACCGGGACGGCGATCTCGTCGCCGCCTACAACCGGCTGTGCAACAGCCCGGACCCGACGGTCCGGATGAACGCAGCGCGAGCCTGGTGTGCTTGGGAAGACGCCGTCATCGCCCACGAGACGCTCGGCGCCCCGGGCCAGTACAGCGGCAAACCCGACGATGCGCTCCTGGCATTCGTCCGTATCTGTACGCACTACTTCGCCCACAGCGCCTGGCTCGAGGACGGCCAGCTGCTACGCGACGCCCACCGGCTGGCCGGCATCCCGGCGGCGCTGATCCACGGCCGGCTCGACCTCGCCAGCCCGCTCAGGACCGCCTGGGACCTCGCCGCAGCCTGGCCCGACGCGGAACTGAAGGTCATCGCCGAGTCCGGCCACACCGGCAGCCCCGCCACCAAGGAAGCGATCATGGAAGCGATCGAACGGTTCAGCCAAGCTGACGCTGGCCCACAGCCCTCGTCCAGCCAATCAACGTTAACTCCGTCAGCAGTGGCACCGTCGGCAGCCGCCGACAGCCCCATCCGACGTGATCCAGGCCGCCGTTCGGTATGTAGTCCGCCGTTTCGCCGCGGCTAATGGTCGACCGCATGGCGCGCCGCTGTGCGGCTAAAGCCGCTCAAAGTCGGCAGCCTCAGGTTCACTGACGGCATCCCCTTTGGCCACAGCGCTCAGATCCTTGGCCTGGCGTAGGGCCCTCAGCTCGCCCAAGGCGCTGGTTGCGATCAGCAGAAGAGCGAACGCCACGCCTGCGAGGACGGCAACGGACGGCGAGGCCACGCTCTGCACAGCGCCAACGAGCGTGGCACTGGCCGCGTAGCCGACACCGGTCGCCGCATACATCACCGAGTACGCCGCCGCGTACGCGCTGGGCGGCAAAGCCTCGCGCAGTGACAGGGCGCGGGTTACCTGAACACCGGCCGCCAGCTGGCCTGCGACGAGTAGAGCGCCGGCGATCCAGGGCAGCGAATCTGCCGCAGCGACGACGGCCACGCACCCGGCGACGGCCAGGAGGAGAACCAGGCTCTGCGTACGCAGCGAGCCGGGCCAGGTGCCCCGCAGGCCATACAGAGCGGCACCGGCGGCCGAGGCGATCGAGAATCCCGCGAGGAGAGGGCCTGCCCAGCCGACGCCGATCGCCCGCTGTTCCAGCAGCGCGGGCAGGACGAGTTCGGCCAGTGCCAGCAGGGACATCGCGGCACCACCGGTGACGTAGATGGGCCATGCGCGGACGAGTGTCCGCGCCATGGAAACGCCCTCCCGATCATCCGCGTCCACCATCCAGCCAGCGGGCTGTGCCCACAGTCCTGCCGCGGCGGCGGCCATCAGTACCGCGGCGAGAAGGAGCGGCAGGGATGGGGCAAGGCTCAGCGCGAGTACCCCGGCGAGCGCGGGGGCAGCGGCCCAGACCACGGAGGTAAGGACGGACTCGGCACTGAGCGCCTCGACGACGAGGGCCTCCGGAAGCTGCGAGGTCAACAGGGTGCGCAACCCTCCGGGTGCCGCGGCGGGCGCGGCGCCGGCAAGCACGGCGAGGGCTCCGAGCACCAGGACGTGCGCGTCGAGCAGGAACCCGAGCCCGGCGAACGCACAAGCCCCGACGGCCAACCCAACCGCCAGGTGGCCGCGGGCCCGCTCTGGCTTCAGCCACGGGCCGAGCACCGCGGCCCCGACCACCTCGCCGATCACATAGGCCGCGGCGAGCCCGGCGCCCACCGCATACCCACCGGGGCGCTCGCGCACGAGAAAGACGAGTGCTAGCGGTGCCATCGCGACGGGCAGCCGGGCGCCGACGGCGACGAGAGCCCAGACGAGGACAGGGCGGGTGGCAAGCTCGCGATAACCCACGGCAACCTCAGCGCGCTCGAGTTGCGTTCACGGCGTCGGGCGGTCAGCACGTCGGGTGGCTGACGTCGGCGTCGCGCCAGCGCCGACAGGTCTGGGAATCGCGGGCCGGCAGGAGTGGCAGGGATGGTTCGAGTTGGCGATCATGTCCGGCCGGCCATCGACGGCCAGTCCCCCCAATCTCCACGGGAAAGCGCCGGGAGCCAAGCCTCAACAGCCACCGCAAGGCCCCACCAGATACGGTCCGGTCACCGCTCAACGCGCAGCCAGCTCGCCGTCCCGCCGCTGCGACTACCTGACGACGCGGTATCGCAGGTGGGTCACTCCAGGGGCCTCGACGACCCTGAGAAGCTCCAGATCGATGCCGTCCGGCCCAAGGTGGTCGAACAGGCGGATACCGGTGCCGAGCAGCACCGGGACGAGGTGGATCTGTATCTCGTCGACCAGCCCCGCCTGAAGGCACTGCTGCGGGACGCTCGATCCCATCAGGCTCACCCAGCGGTCCCCGGCCGCCGCCTTCGCCTGCTTGACGGCGCTCTCGATGCCGTCCGTGACGAATGTGTAGCGGCTCTCGCCTTGCGGCACCTGGTCCGGCACACGGTGGGTCACGACGAAGAGCGGCAGCCCGGGCAGCGGCCCGTTCCCGCCCCACGCACCGCTGATGTCGTAGGTCCGCCGACCGGTCACGACCGCCCCGCCGCTGTCCACCAGCTCTTCGAACACCTTGGCGCTGGCGGCGGCGAGTTTGAACGGTGGTACCGGCACGCCTCGACGCTCGGCCTCCTGGTAGGGGCGAATGGGGGTGTCGCCGTCGAAGTACCAGTCGAAGATGCGCCTGACGCCCTCGCCCTCGCCGTCCGGATGCTCGGCATCGCTCCTGCCAGCGATGAAACCGTCCAGGGACATCGTGAGAGCCACGATCACCTTGGCCATGAAGTGCTGCTCCTCTCCGCTTCTCTCAATGTGGGTGGGGCTGCCGGAGACGCCGGCGCGCCGCGGGCGCACGTACCCGCCCGCCTGGTCCACACGCTCCGGTCCCTTGCCATTCTCAACCAGACGGTTGACGTCTGACGCCAGCCACTCTAGCCTTCTCATCAACCGGTTGGTTGAGGAGTCGAGGGAATGGTGGACCAGCTCTCCCAGGTGTTCGCGGCGCTCGCCGACCCGACGCGGCGCGACCTGGTCGCGCGGCTGACGGACGGGGACGCCACGGTCGGCGAGCTGGCGGCGCCATACTCGGTCTCCGTCCAGGCGGTGTCCAAGCACCTCAAGGTGCTCGAGCAGGCGGGCCTCGTCAGCCGCACCGACGGCGGTCACCGCAGCCCGGTGCACCTGGAGGCGCAGGTCTTCGACCTGGCGACGGCCTGGCTGGAGCGGTACCGCCGCCAGGCCGAGCAGCGCTACCGCCGTCTCGACGCCGTCCTCGCCGCCATGAACGACGACGAGAACAACGAGAACGCCCACCACCCGGCGAACCACCCCGGTACCAAGAACCCGAGCAAGAACAACGCCCGCGCACGCAACGCGGCCGAGAGCAGAGAGAGCGCCTGATGACCACCACGAAGACTGTCAGCATCGAAGCCGACCCGAACGTGCCGTTGGTCCGGATCATCCGTGACTTCGCCGCGACCCCGGCGCAGCTGTTCCGGGCACACACCGACCCGGAGCTGTTCGCTCGCTGGGCCGGCCCCGACGGCATGGACAACCGCATCGACTACTGGGACGCCCGTACCGGCGGTAGCTGGCGCTACGTCGCCCACCGGGACGGCGCCGAGTTCGCCTTCCACGGTTCGTTCCACGAGATCCGCCCCGACCGGCTCGTGCAGACGTTCACCTACGAGGGCGCGCCCGACAGCGTCGCGCTGGAGACCCTGTGGTTCGAGGACCTCGGCGACGGCCGTACCCGCCTGCACGCCCAGTCCCTCGTCGACAGCTTCGAGGGCCGCGACGCCTTCGTGAACAGCGGCATGGAGGTCGGCATCGAGCAGGGCTACGTGAAGCTGGACGCGGTCCTGGACGCGGTCCTGGCCGCCGACGATGCCTGAGACAACCCGCGAGCAGTCGCCGTCGCCGTCGTTCCAGGGCGACCGGGGCGCCGGCGGCGTGCTCGCCGACCTCAGGGACCCCATCGAACCTGTCGACCTCGTCGCGCTCGCCGGCCAGCCGGCCGAGCGCCACCGGCACGTCGCGGCGACGTTCACCGACCGGGTACTCGGCACCCGCGACTGGGACACGCAGTCCCCTGTGGCCGAGTGGGGGGCACGCGACGTCGTCCGCCACCTGTGCGAGTGGTTCCCAAGCTTCCTCGAAGCCGGGACGGGGATCGAGCTCGCCCGCGGACCGTCGGCCGACGCCGACCCGGTCGAGGCCTGGCGGGTACACGCGGACGCCGTGCAGGCCCTGCTCGACGACCCGGCGACGGCGGACCGGGTGCTGCGCAACCCCCACATCGGCGAAATCCCGCTCCCGGCGGCGGTCGACCAGTTCTACACGGTCGACATCTTCATGCACACATGGGACCTGGCCCGGGCCACCGGCCAGGACGACCGTCTCGACCCCGGGCTGTGCGCCGTCCTGCTGGAGGGGATGGCGGGCATGGAGGACGCGATCCGGGCCTCCGGGCAGTACGGGCCGCGCGTGCCAGTCCCGGACGGGTCCGACGTCCAGACCCGGATGCTCGGGTTCATCGGCCGATACCCGCTCTTCGCGCCGTCGGGCACGGCGCCGTAAACGCGGTTTCGCCAGGCACGCCGGCGTCCTAATCTCGATAGGTGCTTGTCGCGGTTACCACCTTCACGGTCGCGTCCGTGCTCGTCGTGCTGCTGCCGGGGCCGGACACACTGGTCGTGGTGCGCAACCTGATGAATGGTGGGCGCCGGCTCGGCCTGCGGGCTTCGCTCGGCGCCATGACAGGCCTGTCCATCTGGGTGGTCGCCGCGTCGCTGGGGCTGTCCGCGCTGCTGACGGCGAGCCACGACGGGTACCTCGCACTGCGCATCGTCGGCGCGGTCTACCTCGGCTGGATGGGTCTGACCACGCTGCGGGCAAGGTCCCACGGTGACCCCGGCGCGGCGGCCGAGCCTCGCCGGGGCCTGATCGGGAGCGGCTTCACCTCCGGCCTGCTGACCGACCTGCTGAACCCCAAAGTCGGGGTCTTCTTTATGACCTTCATGCCAGGCTTCATCCCCGAGGGCGCCCCGGTGGCCGCGACGTCACTGCTGCTGGGCGGGATCTTCGTCGCGCTGGCGGCCCTCTACTACCTCGCACTGCTCGCCCTGTCGGGACCGGTGAGGCGCTGGCTGTCCGACGGCCCGGTCCGGCGCTGGGTGGACCGCGTCACCGGCCTCGTCCTGATCGCCTTCGGCGTCCGCCTCGCCGTCGAGCCCTGAGCCGTCTCCAGTCAGCCAGCCAGGTTCGCGCCAGACGGAGTCACGCGGTCACCAGCCGACGGGCACGTGATCGCCCCGATCCTGATCGGGCTCCATCGGTCGTCAGACTGCTCACCCTGCCCGGCCCGATCATGCGCTGGATGGCCGATGCCCGGTCCGTCGCGGGGTCGACGGGTGCTCCACCGGAAGGACGCGTCCACTGGCCCTCGGGTGACGGTCTACGCCAGCCCGTTCACCGACGTCAGGTACGACCTCCCGGGCGCGTTCGAGAAGTCCGTGACGTTCGCCGAGGATGGGACGATCACCGTGCACGGGCGGGACGGGGCCGCGCTCACGCTGCCGCTGGAGAACTACAAGATCACAACCTAGCCCCTGGCCGCCGCCGAGCCAGGCCGATCACGCCGACGACGGCGCACACCGCCCCGGTGGCGGCGCCCGCCAGGTCCCACCACATCGGCTCACCGTTCACCCAGCTCGCCAGCGCCACGCGTCCGGGCTGCTCCGGGTCGTAGATGATCCGGACGGCGTCGCCCTCATCTACGGACGAGGTCACCCAGAAGCCGAGCCTGCGCTGTTCGACGTGCTGGCCGACGGTGTACCGGACGGTGGCGTGGTCTAGCCCACGGTTCGACTCAACCGCGACCACCTGCGCCATAGCAGGTGTGCCATGGGCCGACAGGTCCGCAAGCAGCTCGTGGTCGTGCCAGGCCGCGCGTAGCTGGACGACGAGCGCGACCAGACCGACGATCGTCAGCACCGTCAAAAGGACCAGATCGCTGGGCGGGGGTCGGAGTCTGACCGACCGCCGGGTGGGCAGCGCGAACGAGCTCGGGGCATCCAACGGCTCGGCGGTCCGGATCCGGATGACGACCGGCCCCCGCGGCGCGGCCCCGCCGGCGACCGCCGGCGGACCGGCCGCGGACGTCTCAGGATCAACAACTGGCGCGAGATCCGCGGGTTGCGGCGGCACACCGTCTGCCACGCCAGACTCGCCTCGCTTCCATGGCAACACCCCAGTCGGACCACCTCAGTTATGGCACAGCTTCGCCTACTTCATGGCGTTCCTGCGGGGCTTCACCCCAAGATGGCGCCGGGCCTGGCCGGTACGGTGACCAACGACACGACGTGGGGCGCACGGCGTGCGGCGGCGAGGGCGGGAGGCGGGGCGGATGCGGATCGGGATGCAGCTGGCCTACAGCGGCGGGTTCACCGAGACGGCCGCGGAACTCGGTGACTACGAGAAGGCCGGGCTGGACATCGTCTTCGTGCCCGAGGCGTACTCGTTCGACGCGGTGAGCCAGCTCGGCTTCCTCGCCGCGCGGACCGAGCGTGTCCAGCTCGCCTCCGGCATCCTGCCGATCTACACCCGCACGCCGACGCTGACCGCGATGACGGCCGCGGGGCTGGACTACGTCTCCGGCGGCCGGTTCACCCTCGGGCTTGGCTCCTCCGGCCCGCAGGTCATCGAGGGCTTCCACGGTGTCCCCTACGACGCTCCCCTGGGCCGCACCCGCGAGATCATCGAGATCTGCCGGGCGGTTTGGCGCCGCGAGCGGGTCGAGTACCAGGGGAAGCACTACACACTGCCGCTGCCGGCCGACCAGGGTACCGGCCTCGGGAAGCCGCTGAAGCTCATCAACCATCCGGTACGCGAACGCATCCCGATCTTCATCGCCGCTATCGGCCCGAAGAACGTGGAACTGGCCGCGGAGCTCGCCGAGGGCTGGCAGCCGTTCTTCTTCCACCCGGAGCGGGCGCGTGACGTCTGGGGCGCGCCGCTCGCCGCGGGCGGGGCGCGGCGCGACCCGGCGCTCGGCCCGCTCGACGTCGTCGTCGGCGCGCCGCTGGCCATCGGTGAGGGCACCGAGGAACTGCTCGACTTGATGCGGCCGATGTTCGCGCTCTACATCGGCGGGATGGGCGCCAAGGGCCGCAACTTCTACAACAGCCTCGCTCAGCGCTACGGCTACGAGAAGGAGGCAGCGCTCATCCAGGACCTCTACCTCGCCGGGAAGAAGAAGGAAGCCGAGGCCGCGGTCCCCGAAGAGCTGCTGCGCGCCAACGCCCTGATCGGCCCCGAGGGCCACGTCCGCGAGCGCCTCGCCGCCTATGCCGAGGCCGGCGCGACCACCCTCACCGTCACCCCGCTCGCCGGCGACCACCGTTCTCGACTGGCGCTCATCGAGCAACTCCGCGAGTGGACCAGCTGACCGCGTCGCCCGGCGCGGCACGCACGGCGTAGGCCGCCGCGAGCTCGGCGAGCAGCGGCGCGTCGGACCGCCCGTCCGCGGAGACCCGCTGCAGCACCAGGAGTATCCGGTGGTAGCCGCCATCGATCCGGAAGACCGTCATCCGGGGTGGCCACTCGCCGGCCAGGTCGAACGGACGGCCAACCCTGCTCCGGACCGCGTAGGTCATGCCTTGGCCGTCCAGCCCGTCCATCCGCGCGAGATCGGTCGTGTCGGCCCATTCGATCGTGGGCGCCGCGGTGGGGACGACCCGCGGGTGCGGGCGGCCGTCGGCGACCTCGACGAGGGTACGCAGCGCCTCGTGGCGCGCGGTCACCTCCGCGAGCGCGCCGCGCAGGGCATCGGCGCTCAGGTCGCCGAAGACGTCCACGACCACCGCGTGGTTGTAGGCGGCCGAATCAGCGGACATAGGACGACGATGCCAGGTTCTGGCGGCCTGGCAGGATGCGAGGGGCCAGGCAGGCGTGGCGCGGGCGTGAGGAGCTGGGGTGACGGTGAGCGGGCCGCCGCCGGGACCCACCGACGACCACCTGCCCGACGACCACCTGCCCGACAACCGGCTGCCCAACGACCAGTCGCCCGGCGCGCGGCCACCGGACATCCCACGCCGTCCGGTCGACCGCCTGGCACCCGCCTGGGTTCCTCCCGCCCCCCGCGTGGGCGGCGACGAGTCGTCGCTGGTGACGCCGGAGCCGCGGCGGCGGCGAGGACGTCGGCTTGGGCAGGTGCTCGCGACGCGTCTCGGCCATCCGCTGAAGCTCACGGCGGCGGCGTTCCTGACGACCGTCGGCGTGATCACGCTGCTGCTGCGCCTGCCGCTGTCGGCCGAGCCCGGGCAGCACACGACGTTCCTGCAGGCGCTGTTCACCGCGACCGGCGCGAGCTGCGGGGCGCTCGCGAACGTCGACACCCCCACCCACTGGTCGACGTTCGGCGAGGTCGTGATCATGTTCGCGGTCCAGCTGGGCGGGCTGGGGTTCATGACGACGGCGTCGCTGCTGGGCCTGCTGGTGTCGCGCCGGCTCGGCGTACGGATCCGGCTGCTTGCCGCCACCGAGACCCAGTCGGTCGGGATCGGCGACGTCCGGCGGGTAGTCCGAGGGGTCGCCCTGATCACGCTGGCGATCGAGGGCGCCGCGGCGCTGGTGCTGTTCGCCCGGCTGTGGCTGGGGCATGGGCTGCCAGCGGGACGCGCCGCCTACCACGGCGTCTTCCACGCGGTCACCGGGTTCAACAACGCTGGCTACGCGCTGTACAGCGACAACCTGGTGTCCTTCGCCGACGACCCGGTGGTCGTGATGACGATCGGGCTGGCCGCGATTCTCGGCGGGCTGGGGTTCCCGGTGTTGTTCGAGCTGCGCCATGAGCTGCGCAAGCCCCGGCTCTGGTCGATGCACACCAAGGTGACGCTGCTGGGCTACGGAGTCCTGCTCGTCGGCGGGGCCGCCGCCGTTCTCGCGCTGGAATGGCGCAACCCGGCGACCCTCGGCCCGCTCGGCGCCGGCGACAAGCTGCTCGGCGGGTTCTTCGGCAGCGTCACGGCCCGCACCGCCGGGTTCAACACGTTCGACTACGGCGCGGCCCAGCCGGCGACGCTGGTCGTCACCGACATCCTCATGTTCATCGGTGGTGGCAGCGCAAGCACCGCCGGCGGCATCAAGGTGACGACGTTCCTGATCCTGTTCTTCGCGATCGTCGCCGAGGCGCGCGGCGACGACACCGTCGACGCGTTCGGCCGGCAGGTGTCGCCGGCGGCGCTGCGCCAGGCGATCGCGGTGGCGCTGCTGGGGGTCGCGCTCGTCGTCGCCGGGACGCTGTGCCTGCTCATCTCCAGCCACCACACCCTCGACCAGACCCTGTTCGAGGTGACATCGGCCTTCGGCACCGTGGGGCTGTCCACCGGGATCACTGGCGGGCTGCCGGCCTTTGACCAGTACGTCCTGATCGCTCTGATGCTGATAGGCCGAATCGGCCCGATTACGCTGGCGTCGGCGCTGGCGCTGCGGGAACGGCGCCGGCTGTACCGGCTGCCCGAGGAACGGCCGATCGTCGGCTGACCGGACCTGTGCGCGGGTCGTGTGACGGCAAGAGGGGAGGCGGGGCTGGCGTGGGCCGGGACATGCACCCGAACGCGGTACTGGTCATCGGGCTGGGCCGGTTCGGCAGCACACTCGCCGAGTCGTTGCAGCGGCTCGGGCACGACGTCGTCGCCGTCGACACGGACCGCGACCTCGTCCAGGAGTGGTCGGGGACGCTGTCCCACGTCGTCGAGGCGGACGCGACCAGCGAGGCGGCGCTGCGCCAGCTGGGCGCCGACGGCTTCGACCGGGCCGTGGTCTCGATCGGCGTTGATATCGAGGCGAGCCTGCTGGCCACCGGAACCCTGCTCGACCTGGGCGTCCCGGAGGTCTGGGCGAAGGCGATCACCCGCCAGCACGGCCGGATCCTGGAACGCATCGGCGCGTCGCATGTCGTCTACCCCGAGCGCGACGCCGGCGAGCGGGTCGCGCACCTGCTCTCCGGGCGGCTCATCGACTTCGTCGAGTTCGACAAGGGGTTCGCGGTCGCGAAGCTGCGCGCTCCCGGGTCGATCTGCGGGGCGACGATGGACGTCGTCAGGCCCCGCACCCGGTTCGGCGTGACGGTCGTCGGGGTGAAGCGCCCCGGAACCGAGTTCACCCACGTCGTGGCCGACACGGTCCTCGGCCACGACGACCTGATCATCGTGACCGGCCGCACCGACGAGGTCGAGCGCTTCGCCGCAGCCACCGGCGCCCGTCCCGCCTAAGGCCCTCCTCCAAAGGCCCTCCCCCATCGGAGCTTTCCGGTGTAACTCACCGCCGTGTTGGTACGCGCCGCGCCGGGGTGCCTTGCCAGGTCCGTCCCACGGAGACCGTCCAGGGTCGGATCACCCAGGGCCGGGCCGCGCCGGGGCAGGTCACAGCAGCGCCGTAAGCACGGTCCGAACCGTCGCGTAGTGGTCCGGACGCGGCGGCTTCCGTTCCCGGCGTTCCCGGCGTTCCCGGCGGAGTCCCCGGCCGCGCCTCCAGCCGGCCGACGCGAGTCCTGCGCCGCCTCCAGGACGGCCGCGCCGATGACGGCGGCCGTCACCTGGGACACGACGTCCAGGGCTCGGGCCCGGTCCGTCTCGGTCGGGCCCGCGGCCCGCAGCAGCCGCCCGAGATGCCGTTCGACGTTCTCTTCCAGGATGCGGCCCTGCGCGACCTGCATGACCAGGATCGGATGCTCGCGGAACCACGCGAACAGGCCCTCGGCGAACCGCGTGACCGTCTCCTCGAACGACGCGGCCGGCTCAGGGCCAGGCGCGTACAACGTGTCGACGGCCCGAGCCATGACCAGCGCGAGGAGCTCCTCGCGGGTCCGCACGTGGTAAGAGACGCCCGGCACGGTCATGCCGAGCGCGTCGGCCACCTTGCGGATGGTCACCTGGTCGAGCCCGATCTCGAGGGCGGCGTCGATGATGTCGTCGACCGTCACCTTGCGCGGGCGGCCGCGCCTGCCAGGCGACGCCGGCTCGACCCCGCTGGCGCTGGCTTCGAGGTCCGCTCCGACTTCGGGGTCTGCTCGGCGTTCGGCCACGTCAGGTGACGGTAGCGGGATTGCGCACCAGCCTTCCTGGGAGCGCACCCGTCGGCTCGCCGTCGCGGTAGGTGACGACGCCGCTGACCATCGCCCTGGCCTGGATCGCATCCACGCCTCGAAGGGATACAGATTTTCTGCGACAGCCATTGGGGGCTCGCGCAGGCGCTCGCCCGGTGTGTAATTGTCGATCAGGACCCAACAGTGAGGTCGTCAGAGCGTCCATCTTCTAGTCGCGACCACTGGGCGATGGGGCGTCCGCCTGGCCACACTGGTTGCCAAGTGGGCGAGCCACTGCTAGTCCGCGTGTAGGTGCACTGTTGTGGCCAGGCGGGGGGCGAGTCCTCCCACGGCTCCTGGCGTCCGTACACGGTGAGGTCCATGAGCGCGTAGCTGTAGTCCATCACCTCTGCGCCGCGGCGGCTCGTCCAGTAGGTCTCGAAGACGCGGTCGCCGTCCCGTAGGTAGCACATCAGGTGAAACAGGCCAACTTGGCGCCCGGCGAAGAGCGCGTCGAGGGAGGCCTGTGCTGAGTACCACGGCATGTCCCAGCCCATGAAGTCGCGGTAGCGGATGCTTTCGTCGTAGGGACCCTGACACAAGACCGCGTAGGTGATGTCGCGCGAATGAAGGTAGGACAGCTCCGCGACCTGGGTGGTGACCCACGTGCAGCCTTCGCACTGCTCGGGCGCAGGTCGACCGGGGTTCCACATGAAGTAGTAGGCGATGAGCTGTCGGCGCCCTTCGAACGCTTCGAGCATGGTGAGTGGCCCGTGGGGCCCGGCCAGTGCGAGGTTGGCGTCTACCTCGACCATGGGTAGACGCCGCCGGGCCGCGGCGATCGCGTCGCCTTCCCGGGTGTGCGCCTTCTCCCGATCCCGCAGCCTGTCCAGTTCGGCCTGGAAGGTGGCCCGGTCGACGGCCGCGGGCAGGCTCGGTGGGTTAATGACGCTGGCCGCCGCCGGCGTCGACGACGAGACTGAGCCCGCCGCGCAGCACCCGGAGGTCGACGACGTCGGCCCGCTGCGGTTTGCTGATGCATCGTTCATGACTGTCTCCTCTTATCAGTCGAGCGGTTCATGAACGACCACAACCCTAATCCTGACTCTTCATGAGGCTCGCGGCGTGTCGGGGCGCTAGACGAGCGAAAGTGCCTCTGGACTAGGAGAAACTCGGCCTGAAAAGTGCTACCCGACTTCTGCAGCATGTGGGCACACAGACAGCCGGAAACCATGTGTGACCTGTGGGACGGAGCTACCGGCCAGTACGGCGTGTGTCCACACCAGACCCCGGGTATCCCACCAGATCATGGGCCGGGCCATGATCTGGTGGCATTGTCGGCGCCGCCGGACCGGCGCCATCCGGAGGGGTGCGGCCGAAGGACGACCTCGCGTCCCCGCCCGTTGCCCCTCCCCCCGGAGGCGCATAATATATGCAATATGCAGAAGTTATGCGGAAGTTGCGATACGTGACGATCAGGGTCGTGCACTGGGGCACCGGTCCGACCGGGCGCCTCGGTCTTCGGGGCATCATCAACCATCCCGGCCTGGAACTGGTGGGCCTCTACGTCCACTCAGCGGACAAGGTCGGTCAGGACGCCGCCGCGCTGTGCGGCCTGCCGGGAACCACCGGCGTGACCGCCACCGATGACGCGGCCGCCCTCGCCGCGTCGGGCGCGGACTGTCTCGCCTACTTCGGCCCGGTGGCGCGTGACGGCGCCGGTATCGCCGACGTGGCGCCCTTCCTCTCGGCCGGTACGAACGTGGTGACCACGTCCTTCGCCGGGCTCACGCATCCGCCTACCGCCGAGCCTGCCCTGCGGGACCCGCTGGCCGCCGCCGCGACGACCGGCGGGGCGTCGTTCTTCGCGACCGGCATCGAGCCCGGCTTCGCCAGCGACATTCTGCCGATGGCCCTGCTGACGGCCTGCGATGAGATCAGGTCGATCAGGATCCAGGAGATCGCGGACTACTCCGACTACCCGGCCGCCGACACCATGCGGTACGCGTTCGGGTTCGGCGAGGCGACGGACTTCGGCTGCTTCCTGGCCGACCCGGCGATCCTCACCGGCGCCTGGCGGGGCGTGGTCGACGCGATCGCCGACGTGCTCCAGGTGCGGCTCGACGCGATCGAGACCGACTACGAACGCGCCGTGCTCGACCGCGACCTGGACACGGCGATAGGCACGTTGCCGGCCGGCAGCACGGCCGGGGTCCGGTTCGAGGTGCGCGGAATGCTCGACGGCCGGCCCCTCGTCGTCCTTGAGCACGTCAACCGCATGGCCGACGACGTCGCGCCGCAATGGCCGCACGGCACCGCCGGCGACACCCTCACCTACCGCGTGGAGATCATCGGCAGTCCCACCATGCGGTGCGAGCTCGTCTTCGACCCGCCGGAGTCCGACAACGGCCTGACCGCGACCGCGATACGCGCCGTCAACGCGATCCCCACCGTCTGCGCGGCGGGACCCGGGCTGCTCGGCGCGGCGGACGTGTCGCTCGTCGCCGGCCGGAACATCGCGGGCCGGAACATCGCGACCCGCGCGCGATCTGGCCAGGTCAGCGGACAGACCTCCCGTTGAGGCGCCGCCGCGGCGTAGCGTCGCGGTGTGCATCGGCTTTCCTCGACTGTGGTCTGCGTCGTCGGGCCGGACCCGGCGGCCGCGCCGGACAAGATCACCCGCTCGGTCGTGGCCCCGCTGGCCAGCGCCACGAACGTGACCGTCGTGCTCCCTGACGACACGCTGCCGCCCGGCGCGCGGGCCGCGGCGGCCTGGCAGGAGTGCCGCGCCGTCGCCACGCCCTACGTGGTGCACGACGCGGACCCGCTCGCCGAGGTCGCCGCCGCCTGGGTCGCCCGCTACGACGAGGCCGGCCAGGTGGGCGACCTGGAGGTCGCCGTGAGCGCGGCCGTCGCCCGGTTCCGCCGCGGCGAGGTCGATATGCCCGACAGCCTGGTGCTGCTCGATCCGGACGGCTGGCCGCCGACCCGAAGGCACTGGTACCTCGGTGTGCTCGCCGCCGCCGCGCCGGCGCGGGTGGTACCGGTCCGCTCGGACGCCCGCGAGCTACGCCGTGCCCTCGTGGCCCTGCCCGCCGGCCGCTGGTGGCCGGAACCCGCGGAGCGCCTCCTCGACGGCATTGACCGCGTCGTCCCCGACCGCGTGGGACTGCCCGTCCGCACCTGACTTAGGCCCGGTCTCGCCGGACACGTCAGATGCCGGGCAGGAGATAGCCCGGTATTGGGGCCGGCACGTGGTCATGACCGGGAAGGCCCGGATTGTCTCCGCGGCGCGGAGACAACCACGAGCCTGGCCCAATACGCGTCGAAGCGGCGATCTGGCTGGTCGGCTACCAGGGCGCGGCTCTCACGTCGGTCGCTGCCGCATTGTGAGAACTCCATGGCGTTGGTTTCTAGGGCTGGACGATCGCCCGCTTGCCGGTGCGGGACTCGATGTTGCGGGCCGCGGTGTCGAGCAGCTGGTGCGCTAGGTCCGACAGGGCCCGCGAGGCCGCGACCTCGTCGCCGATCGTCGGCACGTCGGCGTCGTGCGGGTGGCAACGGGCCAGGCCTACGGCACGTATCTCCTCGCCGGTCCCGAGCTTGCCCAGCTGTACCGCGTCGTTTCCGTGCAGCCGGGCCTCGGCCCGGGTCCTGCCCTCGTCCTCGATCAGCTGTACGTCCACGGTCCAGGTCTTGGTCTTCGTCACGGTCATCGCGCTCACCGCCTTCGTCGCTGCCACTTCACTGTTGCCTCCTCGGAGCCTTCCCCGTCCGCCGCCGGTTGACCAACCCCGGGCCACCCGCCGTCCGGCCGGCCCACTCGGCCGGCCCGCTCGGGCGGTCTCCCGGGCGGCCACCGCGGTCTCGGGAGACGGCCGCGATGAGTCGCGGCCCGCCGGGCAGTCAGTACGTCAGGCCGCCGCGACTGTCGGTGTCCCAGGGATCCGGAGGCCGATGCGTGGGCACGTGCGAGGAACTGGCGGGCGGGGCCCAGCCGGCGGGAACACCCCGGCCGGCGGCCACCGCCGCTCCCCCGGCGGACGAGCTCCGGTGGCGGTTCGACCCCGCCGCGGACCGGCGCGCCACCGGGGAACTCTGCAAGTCCCTCAGCGCGGCCCTGGTCGCCGCCCCGTGGGCGCGGACGGTGGTCTGCGACGTCACCGCCGTGCGCACCCCGACGCTGGCGACCGTCAACGTCCTCGCGCGGCTGCGGCTCACCGCCCGCCGGCTGGGCCGCGGTTTCCAGCTGGACGGGGTCCAGCCGAGGCTGGCGCTCGTGCTGGAGCTGACGGGCCTGGCCGGCGTGCTGGACGCGGACGGCGCGCCAGCCGGGCCCGTCGCCGCCGGCTCAGCCCTCCAGGAAGGGCGGGAGGCCGAACAGCGGGAACAGCCGGTCGGTGTCCAGGAAGTGGTTGACCCCGACGATCTTTCCTTCTGAGAGCTCGAGCACGATCAGCGACCACGGGACGTAGCTGCCCTCGCCCATGCCGTCCGGCACTGGGGAGACCTCCGCCCCAGTGACCGCCGCGTGAACCGCCGCGTGCTGCTCGGCCTCGCCCGGCGGCAGCAGGTGGTACTGGCCGAAGGCGGGGCTCCCGTTCGCGACGGTCGGCACCAGCCGGGAGTCCCGACAGACGGAGCCCGTCCCGAGCATGAACTCGGCGATGTCGACCGGCCCGCGCAGCCAGAGCTCCAGCGGCGGCATGGTCATCGTCGCGTCCTCGTGCAGCAGCGCGGTGAGCGCGTCCATGTCATAGCTCTCGAACGCGGCGACATAGCGGGCCAGCAGCGAACGCTGCTCCTCGTCCGAGGGGCGCAGTTGGTCGGTCTCGGCGGCGGGCGAGGCCGCGAGGGTGGCGCGGGCTCGCTGCAGGGCGCTGTTGACCGAGGCGACGGTGGTGTCGAGCAGCTCCGCGGTCTCCGCCGCCGACCAGCCGAGCACCTCGCGCAGGATCAGCACGGCCCGCTGGCGCGGCGCGAGCCGCTGCAGCGCGACGACGAGCGCGAGCCGCACCGACTCGCGCGCGACGGCCAGCTCCGCCGGGTCGGCCGGGCCGCCGGCGCCAACCGCACCACCGGAGAACACCGCCGCGTCGGGCGCCGGCACGATCCAGGTCGCCTCGGGCAGCGGCGCGGGCAGCGCGTCCGCCGGGCCCGACGGACCGGTGAGGTCGATCGGCCGGGCCCGCCGTGCCCTGCCGGCGGCATGGTCCGAGCAGACGTTGGTCGCGATCCGGTACAGCCAGGTCCGCAGCGACGCGCGACCCTCGAACCGGTCCAGGCTGCGCCAGGCCCGGATCATCGTCTCCTGCACGGCGTCCTCCGCCTCGAACGGGGAGCCGAGCATCCGGTAGCAGTAGCCGGTGAGCTCGCCGCGGTGGCCGGCCATCCGCTCCTCGAGCTCCGCGCGGCTCCCCACCGGCGTGCCGGCCACGAGCGTGCCGACAGGCTCTGTGCCGGCAACCTGTGTGCCGGTAGGTCCAGAGGTGCCCTGCGTCATAGCCCGATGATGCACCCCGGGTCCGACAAAACCGTGGGGGGCGGTCACCGCCGGGCCGAACGGCCCGGTCCGCGGGCGCCCGTTCGCTTGCGCGCAGGCAACATGCCCGCAATGCCCCCGGCCTACGGTCCGGTGGTGACCGTCGTCGACTCCGCCGCCCCCGCCGCCCTCGTCGCCGCCGCCGCTGCCACCCAGCGCCCCGACCAGGGTGCGGCGCTCGACGCGGCGTTCCTCGCGGCGTCGGCGCGGTACTGGCACCCCGTGGCCCGGTCGTCGGACGTCGGCGCGGCCCCCGTGCACGCCGTGCTGCTCGGCGTCGAGCTGGTCCTGTGGCGCCGGCCCGCGTCCGGCCCGGCCGCCGCGTCCGGCGAGCCCGGCACGGCGAGCACGGCCGGCGCGGGCGCCGTGGCCGCGCTGGTGGACCAGTGCCCGCACCGGAGCGTGCCGCTGTCCGGCGGCGAGGTCGACGCCGACGGCCGGCTGCGCTGCCCCTACCACTCCTGGGGGTTCGACGGCGCCGGCCGGTGCGTCGACATCCCCCAGCAGCCCGGCCAGCGCATCCCGGACATCATCGCCGCCCAGCCGGTACGCGTCGCCGAGGCGGCCGGACTCGTCTGGGCCTGCCTCGTCGACGAGGAGGACGAGGCGCGGCCGCGGCCACGTTTCCCGGAGATCGAGGACCTGGGCTGGCCGCACTACGTCGGCACGGTCCAGGACTGGAACGGCCAGGCCGCCCGCCAGGTCGAGAACTTCTGCGACATCGGGCACTTTTCGGTCCTGCACACGGACACGTTCGGCAACGCGGAGGCGCTGGCGGTCGAGCCGTACGCGGTCCGGCGCACCGCGTGGACGATCGAGGCCGACTACCGCTACCCCAGCGTCAACCCGGTCGCCGAACCGGGCCCGGACGGTCGTCGCCCGGTGGGCGAGACGTTCTTCCAGTACCGCATCGAGCTGCCGTTCGCCGTCTGGCTCGGTGGCGCCAACGGCCCCGGCTCAGTGATGTTCTCGGTCAGCGCACCGACGTCCGCGACGACGCTGCGGCTGTTCTGGATGAGTGCGTTCGACCCGGCCGTCCACGGCGACGAGCCGGTCGACGGCATCGGCCTGCAGGCCGTCGAGGATCTGATCTGGGCACCCGACAAGGCGATTGTCGAGTCGCAGCGCCCGGCCCGGGTGTTCGCCGCGACCGAGGTCCACCGCGCCTTCGATGGTCTTGGTGTCGCCTACCGCGAGGCCCTGCGCGACCTCGGCTTCGCCGGCTGACCATCGTCGCTGTCACACGGCGACGGGCTCGCGACGCGCTCCCGCCGGTAGCCGGGCAGCGTCATCCGGCAGCCGGGTCGTTCTCCGAGCAGGGAATCGCACCTGACGGCGCACGGCCGCGTCGGCGGCCCGCGTCGGCCCGGGCAGATACTCCCGAACGCGATCTCAGCGCGACGGGTCCGGTCACTGAGGTCGCCGGCACGGTGTAAGGGGGTCTGTCTGGTCGACGAGGCGGTCGACACCCGGGCCAACATCCGCTACACAAGCGGCACGCTCAAGCACTTCTTCGACCAGGCGTACTACCCCTGCTTGGAAGCGAGCGTCGGTCGGCCGTACGCCCTGTACGTCCACGGCAACTCCGACACCACTGGCGCGGTCCGCGGCGTCGAGACGATCGCCGCCGGCCTGAAGTGGAAGCGCCTGCGTGAGCCCGTCACGGTGATCGGCACGCTGGACGCCAAAGACCGGGAGGCTTGCTGGGAGCTGGGCGCCACCGCCGCCGCGGCCCTACCTGGACCTGGTTCATCGCGGCCCTGCGCGGTGATATGGAGCGGTAGATCGGTGGCGTGCGGGGTCGGACCGGAGATGGTGCCAAGAGCTACTCTTCATGGCCGGGGTTCGGCGTCGCGCTGCGACCAGATCTACTACCCGGTACTCGAGGCCGACGAGGACCGGAGCCCCGCGCGTGACCCTTTCGGGTAGCTTGCGGGGCCGATCCGCCGACGCGGGGCGCGGCGTTCGTGCCGCCCGGAATACTGGGGTCCATGGTCGGCGACGCGGCGGGTCCGTGGTGATGCGTGTGGCGCTCGTATCCGAGCACGGGAGCCCCCTGGTGTCGCCCGGCGCGCCCGAGGCCGGCGGTCAGAACATCCACGTCGCGGCCCTCGCCCGTGGGCTTGCCCGGCTCGGCGCCGAAGTCACCGTCTACACCCGTCGGACGGCGCCCGCACGGCCCGCGCGCGTTTCCCTCGGCGGCGGCGTTGTCGAGTTCGTCGACGCAGGGCCAGCGCGGCACGTCCCCCGCGACGAGCTCCTGCCGCACATGCGGGCCTTCGCCGCGGGGCTCGCCAGCCGGTGGCGCGCCAGGCCACCTGACGTGGTCCACGCGCATTTCTGGATGTCAGGGCTGGCCGCGTCGGCCGCCGCTCGGCCGCTCGCCATCCCGGTGGTACAGACGTTTCACGCGCTCGCGAACGTCAAGCAGCGGTTCCAGCCGAACAGCCCGGGCCTCGGCGAACGCGCCGACGCGGAGGCGCGGCTCGCCGGCGACGTGGCGGCCGTCGTCGCGACCAGCCGCGCCGAACTGCGCGAGCTGAGTGGCCTCGGCGCGCGGCCGAGGCTGACCCGGGTGATCCCGTGCGGCGTCGACACGGAGCTGTTCCGGCCGGGCAGGCCGGCGGAGCCGCGCCGCCGGCCACGTCTGCTGACGGTTTCGCGGCTCGTGGAGCGCAAGGGCGTCGGCGACGCGGTGCGCGCGCTCGCGCTGGTTCCGGACGCCGAACTGGTCGTGGCGGGCGGCGAGTCGGACAGGGATCCCGGCATTGCCGTGCTGCGCGCGCTCGCCGACCGACTCGGCGTCGCGGACCGTGTCGACTTCCGGGGACCCGTGCGCCACCGCGACGTGGCGCCGCTCATGCGGTCGGCCGACGTGTTCGTCGCCGTTCCCTGGTATGAGCCGTTTGGCATCGCGCCGCTGGAGGCGATGGCCTGCGGGGTGCCCGTCGTCGTGTCGGCGGTCGGCGGCCTGGTGGAGACGGTCGCGCACGGCAGGTGCGGCCTCCTGGTCACGCCGCGCGACCCGGCGGGCCTTGCGGGCACCGTCGTCCGGCTCCTCGGCGACGAGAGGCTGCGGCGCGACCTCGCCGAGGCCGGCCGGGCCAGGGCCGTCAGGCACTACCGTTGGGACCAGATCGCGGACCGCACGGCGGCTGTCTACCAGCGGGTCGTGACCCAGGCCGGCGCCGTCGCCGGCGTTCCCGACTCCGCGGCGGACCGGTGAAGATCGCCCTGGTCGCTCCGGTCGAGGAGGCGGTGCCGCCGGCCGCCTATGGCGGCGTCGAACAGGTCGTCCATCTCCTGGACGAGGACCTGACCCGGCGTGGCCACGACGTGGTGCTGCTCGCCAGCGGCGGGTCGCGCGCGGCGGGGCGCCTCGTGGAACTGGTCTCCGCTCCGCTCGGGGCTCCCCACCAGGACCGGGACAGCGCCTCCTACGGAGCGGCGAAGACGACCGCCGCGCGGGCGGCGGCAGCGGCCATCGCGGACGAGCGACCCGACGCGGTGTTGTGCCACACCTGGCGCTACCTTGACCACGCGGCCCCGGGAATCCCGACGTTGACCACCATCCACTACCCCGTCGACACGCCGCTGTATCGGGATATCTTCGCGAGCTACCCGGCGGCGCGTTACATCTCGGTCAGTCGGTCGCAGCAGCGCTTGGCGCCCCGGCTGCGTTTCGTCGGCAACGTGTACAACGGCGTGGACGTCGACGCTCTGCCGTTCAGCGGCTCGGCTGGCCAGTACCTGGTGTTCCTGGGCCGATTCTCGCCCGACAAGGGCGTCGACATCGCCATCCGCGCGGCCCAGCGGGTGGGTATCCCGCTGCGCATCGGAGCGAAACTCGACAAGGGCAACCGCGACTGGTTCGCGGCCGTTGTCGAGCCGCTGGTCCGGCGCGGCGGGGTCGAGCTCGTGGGGGAGGTGAGCGCGGCGGACAAGGGAGAGTTCCTGAGCGGGGCACTCGCGCTCGTCCACCCGTCGCGCTGGAACGAGCCCTTCGGGCTCGCGGCCGTCGAGGCGATGGCCTGCGGGACACCCGTGGTGGCGCTGCGTAGGGGAGCCGCGGAGGAGGTCGTCGCCGACGGGGTGACCGGCTTCGTCGTCGACGACGAGAAGGACATCGACGCGGCGCTGCTGGACGTGGCAGGCCTCGACCGAGCCACGTGCAGGGAGTATGCGCGCGAGCGTTTCAGCCAGGAGCGCATGGGCGCCGGCTACGAGTCGTTGCTACGGGCGGAGGCGCCGGATGCAGGTTGACTTCCTGTGGCAGCAGGGCGTCGTCTTTCTGATCGGTCTGGCCTTCAGCCGCGGAATCTGGCTGGTCCGGACCAGGATCCTGCACCGGAGGGCCCGCCGGTTCTTCGGCGTCGACGTCTCCGCTCGCGGCGCCAGCGTCGTCCTCCAGGTGCTGCACCCCCTGGGCAGGTCGAACTTCGACGCCACGACCGAGCAGACGACCGCGCTCAAGGTTCTTCCGGACGGGCGCCAGGCCAGGCTCCCGATCTATGGGAACGTCCTGCATCTCGACGACTACCAGGCCTCCCAGGAGGTTGTAGAGCTGCTGCGGGAGCATCGCCTACCGTCGAGCCGGCTGGTTGCGGACAGCGACGTGCTCGGCCAGTGGGCCGCCAACCCGAGCGCCGTGTGCATCGGCTCGCCGTTCGTCAACGCGGCGTTGGCTGAGGCGATCAACGCGACCGCCGGACCGGACGGGCCGTACATCACCGGGGACCGGCCGGCCCTCACCCTGGACACCTACCGAGTCGCGGTCAGGCTCCCGGACGAGCTGATTCTCGGCGTGACCGTCGAGCGCGCCATCGGCGTGATCGCACGGCTGCCCAACCCGGCGTGCCCGCAGGGCTGGGTCATCGGTATTTTCGGCTGCCGGGCCGAGGCGACCTATGCCGCCGCGCGCTATCTCCACCGGGAGTTCGACGACGTGCTCAGGTGGATCGACCGCGACTCGCCCGCTGTTGTGCTCCTTGCCGTCGAGGGCGCGACCTTCGGTATTGTCCGGCCGATGTACGCCGCCACTGTCAGCGAGGTCCTGTTCCAGCGGTCTGAGCTCGTCGCGTATTACCGTCGCCATGAATTCTGACCCGAGCCGCGACACCTCTGGGGGAGAATGGTGGCGGGACGCGGTCGTCTACAACATTTATCCCCGTTCGTGGCGCGACACGAACGGGGACGGCCATGGTGACCTGTCCGGCGTCGTCGAGCGGCTCGACCATCTCGCCTGGCTCGGCGTCGACGCCATCTGGCTCAATCCGATCATGCCGTCGCCGAACCGCGACTGGGGCTATGACATCGCGGACTACACGGCCGTGCACCCGGACCTCGGGACCCTGGCCGACCTGGATCTGCTCGTCGAGGCCGCTGGCCAGCGGAGAATCCGCCTGGTCCTCGACCTGGTTCCGAGCCACACCAGCGACGAGCACCCGTGGTTCCGGGCCGCGCGGTCCGACCGCGGCTCCCCGTTCCGGGAATACTACGTGTGGCGGACGCCGGGCACCGATGGAGCGCCGCCCAACAACTGGCTCGGCTACTTCGGCCAGCCCGCCTGGACCCTCGACGAGCGGACCGGCGAATACTATCTTCACACCTTCCTGCCGCAGCAGCCGAAACTGAACTGGTGGTCGTCGCGGGTCGCCGAGGAGTTCGAGCGCATCCTGCGGTTCTGGTTCGACCGCGGCATCAGCGGAATGCGGATCGACGCCCTCCAGACCCTGGTACACGACCGGACGCTGAGGCCGAATCCAGCGGCCGGCGACCGCGACACGCCCCTGGAACGGCGGCTCGGCCAGCGGTTCCTGCGCAGCGGAGCCCAGCCGGAGACACACGGCTTCATCCGCGGCTGGCGGCGGATCGCCGACTCCTACACGCCGCCGAGACTCCTGTTCGGCGAGACCTGGGTACCGTCGGTCGACGACCTCGCCCCGTACTACGGTGACGGTTCCGACGAACTGGGGCTGGCCTGGAACCTGCCCTTCCTGGGCTGCGACTTCACCGCGCGGTCACTACGCGCCGTGGTCGAGCGGACCGTGGCGGCGCTGCCCCCGTCGGCGTGGCCCGCGTGGGCGATGTCGACCCACGACGGCGAAGGCCGCGCGGCGACGCGCTGGTGTCACGGGGATCCGGCCGCCGCGCGCTGCGCGCTGTTGCTGCTGCTGACCCTGCGGGGGACACCGATCCTTTACTACGGCGACGAGATCGGAATGACCGACGCCGTGGACACCCCGGGCTCCGGCCGCAGGGACACGGCCGAGACCGCGGCACCACGCGACCGGAGCCGCACACCGATGCAGTGGGCGCCGGGGCCGGGCGCCGGGTTCACGTCGTCGCCCCGGCCGTGGCTGCCCGTGCCGGGGGCCGACGCGCCGACCGTCGTCGAGCAGCGCGCCGCCCCCGGCTCGGTGCTGTCGTTCTGCAGAGACCTGATTACGATCAGGCGCCGTCACCACGAGTTGGTGTCCGGCGCGATGCGCTTCGTCCCCGCGCCCGAGGGTGTCCTTGCGTGGGAACGTGGCGACGGCGACTTCCTCGCTGTCGTCAACCTGGGGCCGGCACCTGCTGTTGTCACCCGGGACACGGCCGACGGCGAGGTGCTCATCGGCACGGACCGCCACCGCGACCACCAGACCCTTACCGACCAGGTCAGCCTCGCCCCCTACGAGGGCCTCCTGATCCGCCTCACCCGCCGCCCGGCGGCTGATAGCGATCGTTCCCGCGAGTCTGGCCGAGCTTCGTGAGCCTGGAGGTGGTGGGCCTGGCGGCCGGCGGGTGCGCGGTGCCCGTGCCGCGGGACGCAGCGGCCGGCACGACATCTCGGAGCGGAGGGAGGAGATCCTCGCCAGCGAGGTGGCGCCGTAGCCTCATCGTCAGGCATTTGCTGCCAACGCAACAGCAGTGCCGGCCGTGCGGACCGTCCCAGCAGAGCTGATCTCGGCCGAATCCATACCCGGTGGCTCGATCCGCTCTGCCGCGAGGTCGGGCCGCGCGCGTTGGCTCCGTCTGCGAAGATCGGGGCGTAGACGAGACACGGGCAGGCCAGGTGACGCGCGAGGCTGTCGCCGTGCTGCGTCAGGCAGGCGCCCAGTTCGCCTATCTGCACGGCAGTCGCGCCGTTGGGTGTCAGCGGGCGGAATCGGACATCGACCTTGCCGCCTACTTCGGCGTGCGGCGGCCTCCAAACTCCTTCGACCTACTTCTGCCACCCGGCGTGGACATCCTCGTCCTTGACAACGCACCGCTCGAGCTCACGGGCAGGGTCGCGGCCGGTGGGCGGCTGCTCTTCGAGGACGACCGGGCCGCGCGGGTGCGCTGGGAGGCGATGACTAGAAAGATCTACTTCGACGAACTTCCGCGGATCACTCGGGCGCACCGGGAGTTCGCCGCGGCTCTTCTGGGCCGGAGCGTAGCCGGTGGTCGATGAAGCACGGGTGCCACGCCTGCTCCGCGCGATCACCGACGACCTGTCCGTGCTCCGCTCCGAGTCGACGCCGCCGACGAGCGCCGCGCGGACCCGATCTGGCTGCGCGGGTGAAGTACACCTTCGTGACAGCGATCGAGGCCTGTGTCGACGTCGCGCAGCACATCTGTGCGACGCAGTGTTGGGGACCGCCGGCGGACAATGGCGACGCGGTCCGTCTCCTTGGCGAACGTGGAGGGCTGACCTCGACACTCGCGCTGTCGCTCCGCAAGGCGGTCGGCTTCAGGAACGCGCCCGGCCCGGGTGTTCGCCGCGACCGAGGTCCACCGCGCCTTCGATGGTCTTGGTGTCGCCTACCGCGAGGCCCTGCGCGACCTCGGCTTCGCCGGCTGACCATCGTCGCTGTCACACGGCGACGGGCTCGCGACGCGCTCCCGCCGGTAGCCGGGCAGCGTCATCCGGCAGCCGGGTCGTTCTCCGAGCAGGGAATCGCACCTGACGGCGCACGGCCGCGTCGGCGGCCCGCGTCGGCCCGGGCAGATACTCCCGAACGCGATCTCAGCGCGACGGGTCCGGTCACTGAGGTCGCCGGCACGGTGTAAGGGGCGACCTTGGAGAGCTGGTTGAACGCCTCGCCGATAATCTCGAACTCGCGCTCGACGGCGGCGCGGAGCATCGCGTTCGCCCGATAGTCGACGAAGGTCTGGCCGTGGGCGAAGCCTCTGGCGAGTTCGGCCGCGTTCGCGGCGTCCCAGAGATACTTGCGCGGGTCAGGCGGCATACAGCGGCTGCCTGGTGCGCATGACCTGGTCGCGGAAGTAGGGGTTGCGGATGCTGGTCACGCTGACGACGTCAACGGCGCGGCCCAGCAGGCGCTCGAGTCCCTCCTTGAGGGCGAAGTAGGTGGCGTAGTAGTCGAATCCGGCGCGGTCCGCGTCGAACTCGACGAGGACGTCGACGTCGCTGCTGTCCAGGTCGAAGGCTTCGCCGGTCGCGGAGCCGAAGAGGTCGAGGCGGCGGATGCCGAGGCGACGGCAGAGTCCTTGGATCTCCGCCCGCCTGGCCTCGATCAACGGATGCATGCTCACCTCCTCTGGGAAGATTGTGCCCGACCCCGCGGCCCGTGCGCCTGAGCGGGATCGGACCACTCGGTGGCCGATCGGCTGGGCTGAAGGGGGAGACGCCTGTGCGATCCGCTGTCGATGGTCGGCGAGGCCGACGCCGCTGCCTGCCAAGCTTGTTGGGACCTCGGCGCCACCGCTGCCGCATCGCTGATGGCCGATTGGTGACCAGCGACATCCGGCCGGCGGAGCGGGATCAGGCGTTTTCGGGTTGCTGCGGCTTGGCGGGCTCGATGAGGAGGGCCAAACCGTCGAGAACGCGGGCCAGGCCGAAGCGATACTGCGCGCGCTGCCGCGAGCCTCGCCAGCGGCGGTGCCGACCCGGCTCGCCGGCGGATAGCGCTCGCTGTCGAGCACCTGGGCGAGCGGCGGGCGGGGCGTAGCTGGTGCCCGGGCGGTGCATCGCTACGTCGAGCGGTTCGCCAGCGTGCCGCGAGAAGCTGACTGACGCGGGTGCCTGCGCTGCTACCGGCCCGCGCTGGTCAGACCGTCAGAGGATCAAGTGCCGAGATTCCATGCTGCCGCGAGCCACTCCAGGTTCTCCTGGTCCCTGGCCCGTGCCTCGGCCTCGTCGGTGAACAGCGCGTCGGTCTTGCGGAGAACGAGGGTGTAGGGGCGGCCCTGCCTCCTCGTGACGTGGCTGACGGGTAGTTCGGCGGCGTCGATGCGGGAGTGGAGGTGCTGCCTGCGTTTCTCTGCGAGCGGCCACTCGAACGTGCGCCGGTCCGGGTCTGCCAGGAATGCCCGAAGGGTGCCGCACAGGTCGCAGGAGCAGCCGCCCCCGGGTGGTTCCATCGACCAGTCACCGGACGCGCGTGGCGGTTGAGCCAGCCGGGCACGCAGCCGTGCCGCGCAGTCGGCGGCCAGGTCGGTGAAGCCGGCCTCGCCGTGTGCGCCGTCGTGGGGCAGCTCCGCCGCGGCGCGCAGCGCCGGCATCTCCAGCCCGGTGACGGCATCGCCTTTCTGCCGGAGATGGCCGGCCACCGCGTCCCGAGTGCCCATATCCGTCATCGCGGCGGCGGCTGTCAGTACGGAGGCGAGCGGTCTGGCCAGGGCGGCGAGTGCCTTGTCGCGGCAGCCGGGGGACGACGACGCGAGCGTTGTGTCGATGTCCTTGGCGGCCCACTTCCATACCAAGTCGAGGAGCTGCCGTGCCGCCGCGGCGCCGGCCTGTGCGCGGCGTGCAGCCCCGCGCACAGACCAGGGAGCTCGTCCGCCACCCACCGCTGCCGTTCCGGTCCGCCGGCGTATGCCCACCCCGGCTGCGCCGCGAACCAAGTCCGCAGCAGCCCGGCGGTCCACAGCTGGCCGTAACCGCTGACGAGCCTTCCGAATGCGTCGATGTCGCCAGTGGTCAGGCTTTCCGCGCGGAACGGGGCCAGCAGCATCGTGGCTGTCGCCGGGTCCGCCACGACGCTTGCCGCCCGCAGCGCCTTACCGAAGAGTCCGGAGATCCTCTCCTTGTCGTCCGGCGTCCGGGCGCCCAGCGAGCTGTCCCAGAACGGCTGGAGCGTCGCTGCGGCGGCCCGGGCGCCTGAGAGATCACCGGAGACCGCCATCACGGCGAGTTCGTCGAGAGCCCAAGACGGTGAGGTTTCGGCGCGGTTCGCGAAGGCCTGCTCCCGGGGCCAGACGACGACCGCGGCCCGGTGGTACCAGCGGTCCAGCGTGTTTCCCCAGTTGCCCATGTAGCCCTCGTACTCCGACGAGTAGGGCTCGAAGTCGTTGGTCTCGATGGACGCGCATACCTCGTCGCTCCCCACAAAGAGCGAGGTCTTCTCCAGTCGGGTACCGTCCGGGCCGGTCCAGTGCGTGAGGGCTACCTCGGAGTCGATCAGCTCCTGGATCTCGTAGTCGCCCGGGCCGCCCGAGTCCTCGACCTCGTCATCATCGGAATCGCCATCCCAGTACCAGCCTCGGTACTCGTAGTCGTCGTCGGCCTCGTAGGCGCTGTGCGTCGTCTTGATGTCGGCGAGCGCGAGGAAGGCTTCGCACCCTGCCCGGTCGGCCGCGGCCCGCAGCAGGGACCCGCGTGCGGCATCGGCCCCCTTCAGCCCGCTCCAGCCCAGCGCACGGGGGGTGTACTCGTGGTCGAGGAGGTAGACGAGCCGGCTTGGCGAGGTGGCCGCGCGCGGGCCGTAGCGGCTGGACATGGGCGTGCCGAAATGCTCGCCAAGGAAAGCGGCCAGCTCGGCGACTGCTCCCTCGTCGCCCTCCGGCAAGGCGGTATCACCGCCAAGCAGGAGGTTGAAGGTGAGCGCGATCCGGTACCCCGACCGCACCTCGAGGACCTCGTGCCGGCAGTCGGCGTAGAAGGCGACCAGTGACAGCGCCGTCTTCGAGCCCCGGTAGATCTTCTTCTCCTCGAGATGGCGCACCACCAGCTCGCCGCCGGTGTAACTGGACGGCAGCGTCACCACCAGGGTGCCGATCATCGAGTCGTCCTTCTCGCTGTCCTGATGGGCGCGGAAGAACTGGCCCGGCTCATACACGAGAAGGGAATGAAGGTCGGCCGTCAGCTCGGCGGCGATCGGCAGGCCCAGCTCGTCTTTCGCCGTTGTCAGGATGGCGTTCAGCGCGTCGTCGTCCCACCTCGCGCGAACAAGGTCCTTCGGGATCTCCCAGGTGTCCCGGACGCCGCGGTCGGTCAGCGTCTCCTCGCCGCGGCCGAAACGGGCAGGGTGACCGAGGCGGAGCAGCTCGCGGGCCTGCGCGGGCCGCACCGGGAACGCGACGGGGCCGACGCCCTCGACCTCAAGACTCAGGTCATCCGTCCTCGCCGTCAGCGCCGCGCCGAACGCGGGCTCTGCGTCACCGCGCAACGTCCTGGCCAACCGGTCACGCGCTGGTGTCGCCGTCACCGTCAGCATCCTCCTGCACACCTGGGAATGCGGATCCTGCGTCCGAACTCTAGAGATCCGAACTCGTTCGACGAGAATCGGGTGCATGGCCTCGCGTGGGGCGCGGTTGACGCGCCCCTACGCTGACGGGGCGGCGCGGTCCGGGGCGTCGAGACCACCGCAAGGGGCTTGAAGCGGAAGCAGGTCCTGCCTCCCGTTCTCGTCACGGGGCCGGTGGACCAGGCCTCCCGTGCAGCCTGCTGGGAGCTGGGAGCCACGGTGGCGGCAAGCCTCTGATGGGTCATGCACCCTTGTTGATGTTTCTTCTGCGCCATCGGGCATTTTTCGGTCCTGCACACCGACACGTTCGGCAATGGCGAGGCGCTCGCCGTCGAGCCGTACCCGGTGCGCCGCACGGCCTGGACGGTGGAGGCGGACTATCGCTACCCGAGCGTGAACCCCGTCGCCGAGCCGGGCCCGGACGGGCGCCGCCCCGTCGGCGAGACGCTCTTCCAGTACCGGATCGAGCTGCCGTTCGCGGTCTGGCTCGGCGACGCGAGCGGCCCGCGCACCGTGCTGTTCTCCGTGCGCGCACCGACGTCGGCCACGACGCTGCGGCTGTACTGGATGGCCGCCTTCGACCCGGCCGTCTACGGCGACGGCCCGGTCGACGGACTGGGCCTACAGGCCGTCGAAGACAGAATCTGGGCACCCGACAAGAAGATCGTCGAATCCCAGCAACCCGCCAGGGTCTTCGCCGCCACCGAGGTCCACCGCCCCTTCGACGCCCTCGGCGTCGCCTACCGCAAGGCCCTGCACGTCCTCGGCTTCGCCGGCTGACCATCGCCCCTGCCCTGCGGCGACACACTCGCGGCGCGGCGGCACCCGTCCCGCCGTTGGTTATGTGAGCGGCCCCGCCATGCATATCGAGACCGGCAAGGGCTCTCCGACCCCGACGCTGCAAAGATGGACGACTCTGGAACCAGGGTCCGCCCGTCGGCCTCAGCGAGGTGACGTGGCGCGTCCGAGGACTCGTTCCGGAAGGGAGCCGCCGGCGGTCCAGACATCCCGGTCCTCGTAGGGCCAGGCGTAGACCGGGCTGCCGTCGCGGACGAGGTCGCGCAGGCCGGGGAGGTCGAGTTCCAGCGCCGACCACTCGTACAGGCGCTGCAGGCGTGGTTGGATCACACCGTAGTCGAGCATCCGGCCGAGCCGGTGCTCGTCGAGAACATAGGTCATCAGCTCCTCGTCCAGCGGGTACCGGCTGGGCAGCACACGACCCAGCGACAGGAACGCCCCCACGCCCCCGAGCCGTGGGTCACCGACGAGGCGACCCAGGATGGCGAACCGGCCGAGGGACAACCGGGGCGCCGCGACCAGCGCATGCGTGTACAGAACCCGCAGCAGGGTGACGTTCAAGAAGAATCGCTCGGGTCTGGACTCCACCACCGCGAGATCACGGTGGTCCAGGTAGGCGGCGGCGATGCTCGCGTTGTGGGCCCGGTACCAGTTCTGGGCCGTCGGTGCCGCGACGAACTCCAGCCACACCTTGACCGCCGGTGACGACAGTTCGCCCGTCATCCCGCCGGAGCGCGCCACGGCCTCGCAGCCGTCTCGGAGCAACCGGTCGTTCACGGCTCGCCACCAGCGGCTTCCCGGAGCATCCGCCTCCGGCGGGTTCAGCACCCCGCGCTCGACCTGCCACCGCATGAACGACACGGCGGCCCGCCGGAAGGGGAGATGACGGGGAGCTCGACCGAACGGCCCGAGGTAAGTACGCGCCAAGAGCGCCAACCGGTCCCCGGGGCAGTCGCGTACCGCCGCGACCTGTGCCGCCGCCCAGTGCGGGGCATCCCCGTCCGTCAAGGCGCCTCCCGAACCTGGCC
>NZ_MBLO01000279.1 GCF_001854805.1 Pseudofrankia coriaricola | reverse complement strand
CGCCGCCGGGCCGCGGGCCGGGTCGTCCACGCGTCCCCGCGCCTCCGCCGGCGACGAGGGCCCCGCCGGCGGCCAGGCGCGCCCGGCGCGGCGTGACGGGCAGGGGCAGTCCCGGGACGTGCGCGCCGGTACGCGGGACAAGCCGCCCGGGGCGGCCGGCCCGCCGGCCGCGTCGGGGGGGCGGGCGACCAACCTGCGCGACGCGATGGCGCCGGCCGTGCGCCGTCCCGGGGCTCCATCCGGATCGGGTCCCCGGGTCCGTGAGACACCAGCCCCGCCGCGCCCGGCCGGCGAGGAGACCGGTCGGGTGCCGCGGCGGCGCCCACCGGCCGGCAACCCGGCCGGCCGGGCCGGAGCGGCCAGGAGCGGCGCGGCCAGGGCCGGCACGCTCCGGCCCGGACAACGGCGGGCCCTGCTGCGCCCGGTGCCGGACCTCGACGCCCAGAGCTCGGCGCTGGCGAAGCTGCCGCTGCTGGAGCGGCCGTTGGCCTCCTACTACCTGCTCGGCTCGTCGGCCGGGCTGTTGCTGCTGCTCGGCCTGGTCATGGTGCTCTCGGCGTCGAACGTGCGCTCGTACGAGGCCTTCGGCTCGTCCTATACGATCTTCGTCCGGCAGGCCACCTGGATGGGCATCGGCCTGCCGGTGCTGCTCGCCGCGAGCCGCATGCCGGCGCGCGTCTTCCGCCGGGTCTCCTACCCGTTGATGGCACTCACCCTGCTGCTTCTCCTAGCGGTGCTCTCGCCGCTGGGGGTGTCGTCCAACGGCGCCCAGCGCTGGCTCGGCGTCGGTTCGCTCACCCTGCAGCCGAGCGAACTGGCCAAGCTCGCGCTGGTGCTCTGGTCGGCCGACCTGCTGACCAGGAAGCGCCGGCTGCTCGGCGACTGGAAGCACCTGATCATCCCGATCGTGCCGATGACGGCGCTGGTCGGCGGCCTGATCATGCTGCAGCCCGACATGGGCACGACAATCGTGGTGTTCTCGGTGCTGTTCGTCGTCCTGTGGGTGGTAGGCACGCCCGGCCGGGTCTACGGCGGCCTGCTCGGCGTGATCGCGGTCGTCGGCACCATCCTCGCCGTGATCGAGCCGTACCGGCTGGAACGGCTGCTGTCCTACCGAGACCCGTTCGACAAGGCCCAGGACAGCGGCTGGCAGGCCGTCCACGGGATCTACGCCCTGTCGTCGGGCGGCTGGTGGGGCGAGGGCCTGGGGGCGTCCCGGGAGAAGTGGCCCGACCTGCTGCCCGCCTCGTACACCGACTTCATCCTCGCGATCATCGGCGAGGAGCTGGGCCTGCTCGGCTGCCTGCTCGTGGTGCTCCTGTTCGGCGTCTTTGGCTACGCGGGGCTGCGGGTGGCGCACCGCAGCGACAACCACTTCGTGCGCCTCGCCGCCGCCGGGTCGACGGGTTGGATCCTCACCCAGGCGGTCGTGAACATGGGCGCGGTCGTCGGGCTGCTGCCGATCACCGGCATCCCGCTGCCGCTGGTGTCGTTCGGCGGCTCGTCCCTCGTGCCGACCATGCTCTCGATCGGCATGCTGCTGGCGTTCGCCCGCTCGGAGCCGGCGGCGGCCCGGCTGCTGGCCGAGCGCGCCCGCGAGCGCCGGGAGGCACGCAGCGCCCGCCAGGGCCGCCGCGGCTCCGGCCGCCCGCGCCCCGGGGACCGCGAGGCGCCCGCCGGTAAGCGCGTCGCCCGTCGTCCCGGCCGCGCCGGCCAGGTGGACACTCCCGCCCGGGGCGCCGACCGCAAGGGCGGCCGCCGTGGAGACGTTCGCCGTGCGGATGCCCGAAGCACGGGCGGCCGTGGCGGGAATGCCCGCGACGGCGACGAGGGCCGCGGGCGCGGCGCGGGCCAGGATGGCCGGCGTGCCAGGGAACGAGACCCGTCCGCGCCCGCTCGCGCTCGCGCCGACGCCGGCGGCGACGGTGTGAGAGACGCCCGGCCGGCTCGCCCGGCCCGGGTGTCGGGGCGCCCGCGCCCCGGATCCGGCCCCGCCCGCGCGGCCAACCCCACCGCGCGCCGCCCGCCGCGCGTGCGGTCGGGCGAGGACAGCACCGGCGGCGCCCCTTCCGCGGGGGAACCCACGTCCCGGCCGCCCGCCGAGCCGGGGCCCTACCGGCGCCCCCCGCGCCCGGATCCCAACGGGCCACCCGCCGCCGGCTGAGCCCGCGAGCCGGCCCGCGCCCGCCGCGGTCGGTGTGCCATCGTGAGAGCCGATGCTGAAGAGTGTGCTGCTCGCCGGCGGCGGTACGGCCGGCCATGTCGAACCCGCGCTCGCGGTCGCGGACGCGCTGCGCGCGGCTGACCCGCGGATCCGGCTGACCCTGCTCGGGACCGAGACGGGCATGGAGGCGCGCGTCGTGCCCGCGCGCGGCTACGAGCTGGCGACCGTTCCGAAGGTGCCGCTTCCCCGGCGTCCATCCAGGCAGGTGCTCACCGTCCCCGGCCGGCTCGCGGGCGCCATCTCCCGGGCCGGCGCGGTGATCACCGAGACCCGCGCGGACGTCGTCATCGGTTTCGGAGGCTATGTCTCCGTGCCCGCCTATCTGGCCGCCCGCCGCCGTGGGGTGCCGATCGTCGTCCACGAGGCCAACCCGCTGCCCGGGGTGGCCAACCGGCTCGGCGCCCGGCTCACCTCGCACGTCGCCGTCTCCTATCCGGGGACACCGCTGCGCCACGGGAGGCTCACCGGCATCCCGCTGCGCGAGGAGATCCTCACCCTCGACCGGTCGCCGGCCGCCATGCGCGCCGCCAGGGCCCGCTACCGCCTCGACCCGCACCGCCCCACGCTGCTCGTGTTCGGCGGCTCTCAGGGCGCTCGCTCGCTCAACCAGGCGATGGCGGGGGCGGCCCGGGCGCTCACCCAGTCCGGGGTGCAGGTGCTGCACGCCACCGGTCCGAAGAACTTCGACGAGGTGGCGGCGGCGCTGCCGTCCGGCCTGCCCGCGCCGTACGTGTTGGTGCCCTACCTCGACCACATCCCGTCGGCCTATGCCGCCGTGGATCTGGTGCTCTGCCGCTCCGGGGCGATGACCTGCGCCGAGCTCGCCGCCGTGGGCCTGCCGGCCGTCTACGTCCCGCTGCCGCACGGCAACGGGGAACAGCGGCGCAACGCGCTGCCGACGGTCGAGGCCGGCGGCGGGCTGCTCGTCGACGACGCGGAGCTGTCCGCCGACTGGATCGCGCGTGAGGTGCTGCCGGTGCTCACTATGCCGGAGCGGCTGGCGAAGATGGGCGCCGCCTGCGCCGGCATGGGCCACCCCCAGGCGGCCCAGACGATCGTCGCGATGATCCGCGAGGCCGCCGCGTCCCGGCGCCGCGCCGGGGGCCGGCACGCCGCCCACTGACGCGCGGGGAACACGCGGCCCACTGGCCCACCGGGGAGTCGACGCCCGGGCCGCGGTGCCCGGACGTCGCCCGCGCGGGTCAGCGGGCGGGGGCCAGCCCGGCGAGCAGGCGGGGGCCGAGTTCGGTGATCGTGCCGGCGCCGAGCGTCAGCAGCAGGACGTCGTGGCCGGGCAGGTCGGCGGCCAGACGCCCGGGCAGCTCGGCCCAGCCGACGTAGCTCGTGTCGGCGGGGGTGCGAACCCGCTTGGCGAGGTCCGCGGCGTGCAGGCCGAGGTCGTCGTGCTCCCTGGCGGCGTAGATGTCCGTGACGTAGAGCCGGTCGGCGTCACCGAAGGAGGCGGCGAAGTCGTCCAGCAGCGCCGCGAGCCGGCTGTAGGTGTGCGGCTCGATGACCGCCCAGACCTCCCGGCCGGCGGCCTTCTGCCGGGCGGCGGCGAGCGTGGCGCGGATCTCGGTCGGATGGTGGGCGTAGTCGTCGATCACCTCGACCGTGCCGCCGTCGCCCGGCAGGTCCGCCGCGCCCCTGGTGCCTGCCAGGTCGGCGGAGCCGACGTGCTGGAAGCGCCGGGCGGCGCCGGTGTAGCCGGCCAGCGCCGAGAGCGCCGCCTCGACGGGCACCCCGAGCTCGCCCGTGGCGGCCAGCACCGCGAGCGCGTTGAGGACCGTGTGCCGGCCCGGCAGCGCCAGGCGCAGCGTGCCGACCGGCTCCCCGTCGCGCAGCACGGTGGCCCGTGTCACGACGGCCGGCGGGTCCCCGGCGTTCCCGCTCACATCCTGGCTGCCCGCGGACCCACCGGTGGTGCCATCGACGGCCGTGATGTTTGTCGCGCGCCAGGTGAGGCCGTCGCCCAGGCCGTAGCGCACGACCCGCGGGCCGCCGCCCGGCTGCTCGGCCAGGGCGCCGAGCACGGAGGCCACCCCGGGGTCGTCGCCACAGGCCACCAGGACGCCGCCTGGGCGGACCCGGGCGGTGAAGGCGGTGAACGCCGCCCGCACGGCCGCCTCGTCGGGAAAGAGGTCCGGGTGCTCCCACTCGACGTTCGTGACCACGGCGAGCGCCGGGTCCAGAGCGTCGAACGCGCCGCCGTACTCGTCGGCCTCCAGCACGAACAGCTCGCCGGAGCCGACCAGCGCCCCGCCGCCGAGCTGCGGCACCTCGCCGCCGATCACCGCCGTGGGGTCGGCGCCCGCGGCGCGCAGCGCGAGGGTGAGCATCGCCGAGGTCGTCGTCTTGCCGTGCGAGCCGGCGACGGCGACGAGCTGGTAGCCGGAGGTCAGCTCGGGCAGCCAGTCGGAGCGGCGGCGCACCGGCAGGCCGGCGGCCCGCGCGGCCGCGACCTCCGGATGGTCGTCGCCCAGGGCGCTGGAGGCCACGACGACGTCCACGCCGGCGAGCTCGGCGGCCAGCTCCGCCGGGCCGGGCACGGCACCGGTGCGCACCCGGGCTCCCAGCGCCCGCAGCGCCTCGACCCGCGCCGAGGGCTCCTGGTCGCTGCCGGAGACGAGGTGGCCACGGGCCAGCGCGATCCGGGCCAGTGGGGCGAGGCCCGAGCCGCCGATGCCGAGGAAGTGCACGCGCGCGCTCACGGACACCATCCTCTCCCACCGGCTGGCCAGGTAGAGGCTCGGCTCGCGACTGGTCCGGACGGCCGCTCACCCGGGGCTGGGGAGGACATCTCGCCCGAGTCCGCTACCAGGGGCGGGGGGAGGAAGAAAGGGACGGGTGGGGAGGCCCGTCGGGAGGGGGCTATGCGGGCGGAGGCTGTGACGAACAGGACGGCGAATTCCATCGGTTGACGCGCCGGGAGGTTCCTTGACCCATGCGGACGCCATGCCTACTGTCCATCCACAGTCGCAAGTTGACATAACTCTAACCGTCTAGTGGACGGTGAAGGTTGGAGCTAGGCGGCTACTTCTCCCGTCTCGTCCCGGTGGAGCCGTCCCGACGGTCCTGCCGCGCGAGCCGGGCGTATGTCCGCCCCACCGACGCCGCTGGAGGACCGACCCCGTAATGGCTGCCCCGCAGAACTACCTAGCGGTCATCAAGGTTGTCGGCATTGGTGGTGGCGGCGTCAACGCCGTGAACCGCATGATCGAGGTCGGTCTCAAGGGCGTCGAGTTCATCGCCATCAACACCGACGCGCAGGCGCTGCTGATGAGCGACGCCGACGTGAAGCTGGACGTCGGCCGCGAGCTCACCCGCGGCCTCGGCGCCGGCGCCGACCCCGAGGTCGGCCGGCAGGCGGCGGAGGACCATCGCGAGGAGATCGAGGAGGTCCTCAAGGGGGCCGACATGGTCTTCGTCACGGCGGGTGAGGGCGGCGGGACCGGCACCGGCGGGGCTCCGGTCGTGGCGAACGTCGCGCGCTCGCTGGGCGCGCTCACGATCGGCGTGGTCACCCGACCGTTCACCTTCGAGGGCCGCCGCCGGGCGAACCAGGCCGATGCCGGCATCGACACGCTGCGCAACGAGGTCGACACCCTCATCGTCATCCCGAACGACCGGCTGCTGGCGATGACCGACCGCGACATCAGCGTGCTCGACGCGTTCCGCAGCGCCGACCAGGTGCTGCTCTCCGGTGTCCAGGGCATCACCGACCTGATCACCACGCCTGGACTGATCAACCTCGACTTCGCCGACGTCAAGACGGTCATGTCGCATGCCGGCAGCGCGCTCATGGGTATCGGCCGCGCCCGTGGTGACGACCGGGCCACGGTCGCCGCCGAGCAGGCGATCGCCTCGCCGCTGCTCGAGGCCAGCATGGACGGCGCGCAGGGCGTGCTGCTGAACATCTCCGGGGGGTCCGACCTCGGCCTGTTCGAGATCAACGCCGCCGCCGAGCTGGTCGCCGACGCCGCCCACCCCGAGGCGAACATCATCTTCGGTGCCGTGATCGACGACGCGCTCGGCGACGAGGTGCGGGTCACTGTCATCGCGGCCGGTTTCGACACGGTGCCCGACCGCCGCGCGAAGGGCATCGCCCCGCAGCGCGCGCGCCCCACGCCGCCGCCGGTCGCCGCCGCCCCGGCTCCCGTGGGCGCGCTGCCGGCGATCCCCGCGGTGGCCCCGACGCCGCCGCCCGCTCCGCGGCCGACCCCGAGCTACGCCCCACCGATGGGCCCGCCGCCGGCCGCGCCGCAGCCCGCGCCGCCGCAGTACATCCCCGAGCCGCTGGACCCACAGCCGGACCTGGACGAGCCGCCGGCCCGCTATGCCGCCCAGCACGCGCCCGGCGAAGGCCAGGGGCAAGGGGGTGGCTACGGGGCCGACCCGGCGGGCGTCCGCCCGGGAGCGCGGCCGAGCTATCCTCCGCCTCGGCGGCCGGTCCGGCCGATCGCCGACGAGGATGACGAGCTGGACGTCCCCGACTTCCTCAAGTAACCGAGCCTCCGCCGTTCGCCGACCGGGCCGGCGGTGTCTCGACCGGCCCGTACAGCGAATGCGGAGGGACCCGCGGGTGTGGCGGTGACGTCGGGCGCTGACCTGGCGCGGCTGCGGGCCAACCTGGGCGAGGTCCGGGAGCGGATCGCCGTGGCGGCGCGCGCCGCCGGCCGTGAGCCGGCCGAGCTCACGCTCATCGCCGTGAGCAAGACCTGGCCCGCCGCCGATGTGCTGGCGCTGCGCGCCCTGGGCGTCACCCACTTCGCCGAGAACCGCGAGCAGGAGGCGGCCCCCAAGGTCGCCGAGGTGCTGTCCCGGCTGGGCACGGCGGCCTCCTCGCAAGCCGCGAGGCCGGCCGGGGCTCCGGGCGCAGGTGGGGGACTGGGCGTACCTGGGAGACTGGGACCGGCCGGGGGCGCGGACGGTCCGGGGGCGGCGGCCCGGGTGCCCGTGGGCGCGCCGGTGTGGCACTTCGTCGGTCAGTTGCAGCGGAACAAGGCGAACGCGGTCGCCCGCTGGGCCGACTGGGTACAGTCCGTCGACCGGCCGGAACTGGTCGCGAGCCTGTCCAGAGCGGCGGCGAGCCAGGGCCGTATGATCGCGGTCTGCGTCCAGGTGTGCCTGGACACACCCGGCGCCACCGGCCGGGGCGGCGCGGCGCCGGGCGATGTCGCCCGGATGACAGATCTCGTCGCCGAGGCCGCGGGGCTGCGGCTCGCGGGTGTGATGGCGGTGGCTCCTCGGGGGGTACCTCCACGGCCGGCATTCGCCCGGTTACGTGAAGTCGCCGAAGAGGTGCGGCGGAACCACCCCGAGGCGCGGGTCGTCAGCGCTGGAATGTCGGGCGATCTTGAGGCCGCGGTGGCCGAAGGCGCGACACACCTACGGATCGGCACCGCTTTGTTCGGTGAGCGGCGCCCTGTCCCTTAGAGTCGCGCCATGGGGCTCGGGCGCAGGGCGATGGTCTACCTCGGTCTGGCCGAGGAGGACGACGAATATCTCGACGACTACGACGATGACGACGGTCAGGACGACCGCCAGGATGACCGGCGGGACGTGCGCGAGCCCGTTCCGTTCGACCGGACGGTGAGGCGTATCGACGCACGCGAGGAGCCGCCGACAATGGCCAGACGTTCCTCCTCCGTCGAACCGCTGCGCCCCTCCGGACCCGTTCCGATGCGGAGGGTAGCGGCCGTCGAGGAAGCATCCCCCTACCGGATCACAACGCTCCAGCCGCGGAGCTACAATGACGCCCGTCAGATCGGTGAGGAGTTCAGGGACGGCACGCCCGTCATCATGAACCTCACCGAGATGGACGACGTCGAGGCCAAGCGGCTGATCGACTTCGCCGCTGGGCTGATCTTCGGCCTGCACGGGAGGCTTGAGAGGGTGACTAACAAGGTCTTCCTCCTGACCCCCTCGAACGTCGAGGTCACCGAGAGCGACAAGCTTCGTATCGCCGAAGGTGGCTTCTACAACCAGTCCTGACGCCGCGGTGCGTGGCCGCCGGCGTCCGCAAGGCAGGGAGAGGCAGCCATAAGCATCTTCGGCACCGTGATCTATTGGGTGCTGACCGCGTACCTCCTGCTCCTGATAGCGCGGATGGTCATCGACCTGCTGCAGTCGTTGAGTCGCTCCTTCCGACCCACCGGCCCGTGGGTGGTGCTCTGCGAGGTCGTGTATACGGCCACGGACCCGCCGCTACGATTGCTGCGGCGCTTCATCCCGCCGCTGCGCGTGGGGGCTGTGGCCTTCGACCTCGGTTTCCTGCTGTTGTTCATCGTGATCGTGGTGTTGCAGAACTATGCGACGAGGTTGTGACGGGGTCGTGTGCACGCCGCTGACACGAGCGCGGGAGACTGCCCGTAGACCGCCCTCTCTTCGGGGAGCGGCGATGCCGCAAGAGGAGGCGACGTGGCGCTGACACCACAGGATGTGCAGAACAAGGTCTTCAGCCCGACGAGGTTCCGGACCGGGTACAACGAGGACGAAGTCGACACCTTCCTCGACGAGGTCGAGGCCGAGCTGACGCGAATGCTGGACGAGAACTCCGACCTGCGCCGCCAGCTCGACGAGGCGCGCCGCACCGGTGGCGGCGGCCCCGGTGTGCCCCCCCAGATCCTGGAAGAGAACCAGCAGCTGCGCCGGCAGCTCGATGACGCCCGCAGGGCGGCGGCCCAGGCCCAGGCCGCCGCCCAGCAGGCGCAGGCACAGGCGCAGGCGGCTGCCGCCCGAGGCCCGTCCACCTCGCCGGTGCCGATCCCCGGCGGAGCCACCCAGGTCATGCCCGCCGTCGGCCAGCGCGGCGGCGGCGTGCCCGCCACGGCCGGCTCCCAGCTCGACGCCGAGATCGAGCAGCGGGTTGCCCGTACCCTGGTGCTCGCCCAGCGGACCGCGGACGAGGCGCTGCGCGAGGCGCGCACCGAGTCCGAACGGGCCCGCCGCGAGGCACGCTCGGACGCCGACCGCATCCTCGCGGAGGCGCGGGCGCACGTGGCCGAGCAGCTCGGCGGCCTCGAGGAGGACAAGCGCCGCCTCGAGGGCCAGGTCGAGCAGCTGCGCGCGTTCGAGCGTGAGTACCGCACCCGGCTGCGGGCCTACCTGGAGATGCAGCTGCGTGACCTCGACGGCATGCCGACCCAGCCGGCCGTCGGCCCTGGTGGCCCAGCCCGTCCGGGCCTGAACCCGGGCACTCAGGGCGGCGGCCAGCCCCAGCCCGCGGGCGTCGGGGTGCCGGCAGCCGCCTACCAGCCCGGCCCGCCCGCCATGGGCGGCCAGAACGGCGTCAACCACGCGGAGCGCGACCCGCGCGCCGGTGGCATGCAGGAATTCTGACCCACTGGCTCACTGACCCAGCCAGGGTTCGCCGGGCTGGCCGACGATGACCGTGTCTTCCGGCCGGCGGTGCCCCGGCGCGCGCGGAGCCTCGTCGTTGCCGGCGCTCTTCAACACGTGGTGCCGCTGGCGGCGCTCCGGTCGCCACGCGGCGCTGTGCTCGGCACGTGGTCGACGGTGCGGGGTCCCCGCACCGGGCCGGCTTCGCGGGCGGCCACGGGCTTAGAGGGGTCGCCGAGGCGAGTTCCTGGCGTCTCGTCCCCGGCGATCTCGGGGTGCGCGCAGGGGCGGGCGCTCTCGCGTCCGGCCGCCTCCGTCAGCGCCTCACCCACCGGGACGTCGCCGGCGGGGATAGTGGTGAAACGACGGAGGTGGTCGAGGTGATCGTTCTGAGCGGCGCGGCGCTGGTGGTCGCCGCGGTACTGTTGGTCGTCGGCGCGGTGGGCCCGACGGCCTGTGTCTATGCCTCTTTGGCCTTGACCCTCCTCGCCGCTGGCGTGCTCCCGCTGGGCGCCGCCCGGCGGGTCCGCCGCGCCGCCGCCCGAGGTTCCGTCAGCTCCTGAGCCGACGTCGGCGGCCTGCCCGCGAGCCCGCCAGGTCGGTCGCGGGGCGCTTGTTACGGGTGGTCGGGGGTCACCGGGATTCGGGGGTCACCGGGATGAAGCGGACGGCGTTCTCCAGTGTGGCCGGTGGGGCGGCGTCGATGACGCGGACCGAAGAGTCCTGGCGCAGCGCGAGGAGCCGGGCGGCGGACGCCCGCACGACGGCGGCGAACAGGCAGGAACAGCTCCGGCCGCCGCGCATCGTCTGCGCCTGCGCCGACGCGCGCTCCCGGGCCGCGGGGTCGGTGGCCGTCGCCGCTCGCCTCGACGACTCGGCCGCCTGCGCGGCGAGCGCGGCCAGCACGTCGTCCACCGGGGTGCGCACCTCCGCCTGGTGTACCGTGCCCGACCCCGGCACGGTGAAGAAGACCTGCGTCACCCGGTAGGTGGCGAGGAGCGCCTGCAGGCCGTCGGGGGTCCGGTAGTCGTTCAAGCTCACCACCGCCAGCAGGTCCGCCTCCGGCGCGGCCTCGGCGAGCGCTACGAGCGACTGATCCGCGCCGCCCACGTAGTCCGCCGTCGACTCTCCCGCGGTCGGTCCGATCGTCACGCTGGGCACGACGGCCGCGTCCGCCTGCCCAGCCGGTGCGCCGCCCGGCGGCGGGCTCGCCGGCTCGGTGCGGGGCTGGCCGTCCATCCCGGGCAGCAGGGCCGCGGCGGCGCTTAACACGATCATCGCGACGAGGCCGAGGACGGCGATCCGCGCGCCGCGCTCCAGTAATGCCCGGCCGACCGAGGGCCCCTCCGCCACGGCCGACGCGGAGGCGTCCCTCGCGGCGGCGGGGGACGGGCTGGACCCGGCGTCTGGGCCGGACCCGCCGTCCGCGGTCCGGGGCCTGGGCGCGGGCGCGGGCGGTTCGGGCGGTCCGGGCAGCAGCCGGGTGCGCAGCGCGAGGCGCAGCAGCCCCGCCGTGACCGTCCTGCTGGTGGCCGCGGCGGCGCCGACCACCGCCTCCAGCGCCCGGCCGGTCCTGGGGACGAGCGCGTCGTCGAGCCGGTCGAGCACCGGCCCGGCCCGGTCCGCCGCTTTCGCTATCCCGGCGCCGCTGGCCGTCGCGGCCTCCACCACCGCCGCGGTAGCCCGGTGCGTGACCGCGTCCGCCGTGTAGCGTGCCGAACCGGCCCTGGAGGACCAAAGGGTGCGCGAAAATGCTCTTCTTTCGCGCACCCGGCCGGGGTTCCTGCCGGATCGCGAAGCCGGGGTCCCTGCCGGATCGCCGGACGGGGTCCCTGCCGGATCGGCGAAGCCGATCTGGGAGGTCGTGATCTGGGAGGTCTGCTGGGAGGTCCGATCGTCCCCCGGGTCGCTGGCGCGCACCGGCGACGGAAGCCGGCTCACGACATCGCCCGGAGCCGCTCCAACGCCTCGGCGAGGTCGGGTGGGTCGGGGCTCGTGAACGTCACCGGCCGCCCGTCCGCCGGATGTTCGAACGAAAGCTCGAAGGCGTGCAGCCACTGCCGGCGCAAGCCGAGCTTCTCCGCGAGCGTCGGGTCGGCGCCGTAGGCCAGGTCACCGACGCAGGGGTGGCGCAGCGCGGCGAGATGGACCCGGATCTGGTGGGTCCGCCCGGTCTCCAGCCGAATGATCAGCAGCGACGCCGCCCGGAACGCCTCATCGGTGTCGTAGTGGGTGATGCTGGGCTTGCCGTCCGCGACGACGGCGAACAGCCCGGGCTTGCGGGGGTGCCGGTCGATCGGGGCGTCGATCGTGCCGCGCAGCGGGTCGGGATGGCCCTGAGCCACCGCGCGGTAGCGCTTGTCGACCGTCCGCTCCCGGAAGGCCCGCTTGAGCGCCGTATAGGCCGACTCGCTCTTCGCGACGACCATGACTCCGGTCGTGCCGACGTCGAGGCGGTGCACGACCCCCTGGCGCTCGGCCGGGCCGGACGTGGAGACCCGGTAGCCGGCGGCGGCCAACGCGCCGATCACGGTCGGGCCGGTGTACCCGGGCGCCGGGTGCGCGGCGACACCGACCGGCTTGTCGACCACGATGATGTCGTCGTCGTCGTGCAGGATGGTCAGGCCCTCGACCGGTGTCGGCGCCGCCTCGACGACCGGGCCCGGCGGGGGCGGCAGCTCGACGTCCAGCCAGGCGCCGCCGCGGACCCGGTCGGACCGGCTGGGCACCTGGCCGTCGACGCTGACCTGCCCGTCGTCGACCATCGCCGCGGCCACCGTCCGGGACAGGCCGAACATCCGCGCGAGCGCGGCGTCCAGGCGCAGGCCGTCGAGCCCGTCCGGAACCGGCAAGGACCGCTGCTCGCCGGCCCGCACCGCCGTCACTCCCGTCCCGCCGGCTCGGACGGCCTGTCCGTCTCGGGCGTGCCCGACGCGTCACCCGTCTCGGCCGGCTTGGCCGCCTCGGCCGGACCGGCCGGGTCCTGCCGGGCCAGGCGCGTGCCGTCGAGGCCGATGCCGAGCGCGGAGAGCACGACGGCGAGGACGGCGCCAACGACGATCGAGGAGTCGGCGATGTTGAAGATCGGCCAGTGGTGCAGGTAGATCCAGTCGACGACGTGGCCGCGCAGCGGGCCGGGGGAGCGCACCAGCCGGTCGATGAGGTTGCCGACCGCGCCGCCGACGATCGCGCCGAGCACCACGGCCCAGCCTCGGGAGCCGAGCTTGCGCGCGGTGAACGCGACCACGACGATCACGGCCACCGCGATGAGGCTGAACAGGGCCGTCGCGCCGCCGGCGATGCTGAACGCGGCGCCCGAGTTACGGGTCAGTCGCAGCTCGAGCACACCCGGGACCAGCGTGACGGAGTCGTGCCCGGTCAGCTTCGCCACCACGATGATCTTCGTGATGGCGTCCAGCAGGACAACGCCGAGGCTGGTGGCGAGCAGCACCATGATCGGCCGCCGCACGCCCACCACCCGTCCGTCGGACCGGCGGGGCGGGGTGGTGTGTGGGGCGGACCCTCCGCCCCCTCCATCCTGCCCGTCATCGCCGGGCCGGGTGACCCCGCCGGGCGCACCGTCGGCCCGCGGCTGCGCGGACTGACCGGCGTGCGCGCCGGTGGCCTTCCCGGCCGCCAGATCGGGGCCCTTGCCCCAGTCCAGGTATGCGCGCGCGATGGAGGTCTCCTCATCATCGCCCCGCGCCCCCGGCCCAGGTACGTCGCCCTCGCTGGTCGGCGCCTCTCCCACGTCGTCAACTGTACGGCGGTCCCGGTGCCGGACGCTCCGCGCCCGCACCCGGGCGCCGCCGTCGGGCGCTGAGCGCCCTCCCCGCGTGGATCCGGCTCCTGGCATATGGCGGTGGTAGGGCCGGTCCCGGGCTGGCGAGGTGGCTGAGTTGGCGCTGCGCTGATGCGCCGTCACCATTTGTGGCCAGGCCGCGCGCATTACTTGCCGGAGTGGAATCGTCCATCGCCCCGACACCGATGGGGCTGTGTGACCGGCTCACCCGAACGACGCCACACCTTGCCGCGCGGTTCGACACCTGGCCAAGGGATGTTCGGGGGCGCCGCGACGGCGGTGGTCAGCTCGGAGAAGGCTCAGGCGGGCAGGGCGGTGGGCGACGTGTCGCGGCTGGCGGGCCAGATTGTCCAGTCGGGAATCCCGCCCTGACGGGGCGGCTCAGGGGGTCAGCGGGGCGGGGTCGGGGGTGCCCAGGCGCTCCAGGACGATGCGGTAGGCCTCGAGCTGGCCGGTGACGAAACCGGCCGTCGAGCCCCAGAGGAACGCGCGGAACTTCAGGTACATCTCCTGGCCCCAGCGATCGACGACCTGCTCGCGCGCGGCGTCGAGCCTCAGCGCCCATGCCCGGCAGGTCAGCATGTAGTTGTGGGTGTCCTCTATCACGGTCCGTACCCGGAACTGGCCTGACCTCGCCACGCAGGCCAGATAGTCGTGCAGCACCATCGGGGTCGACCGGCCGGGGTAGATGTGGCGGCTCATGAAGCTGGACAGATGGTGCTTGCGGCGCATCGCGACCGCGTCCAGGTAGACCCGCCCGCCCGGGCGGACCAGCGCGGCGTACTTGCGCAGCGTCGTCTCGTAGTCGGGCAGGTGCTCGGTGACGCCCATGTTCACCAGCGCGTCGTACATTTCGCCTCCGCCCTCGTAGGCGAACAGGTGCTGGCGCACGACGGTGGCCCCGTCGTAGCCGCGCTCCTTGGCGAGGTCGTTCATGAAGGCCTCGGACGCCCGCGACAGCGTGAGGGAGGTCACCCGCGCGCCCTGCTCGGAGCCGAACTGCAGGAACGCCCCCCAGCCGCCGCCGACCTCGATCACCCGCGCCCCCGGCCCGAGCTCCAATGCGTCGTAGGCGTAGCGCATCTTGTTTGCCATCGCGGCCTCCAGCGGCTCCGTGTCCGCGGTGAAGACCCCGTGGGTGTAGCAGCGGAACTCGCTGTCGAGGAACGTGCGGAAGAAGTCGGCGTCCTCGTCGTAGTGCGCGGCGATCGCCTCGTCGTCCTTCTTGCGCTGGCCGCGCGCGCCGAGCGCCAGCGGCGCGAACCGCTTGGTCCAGACGATCGGATGGAAGTCGGAGAAGACCCTGCGGGCGGCAAAGGCCGCCACCACGTCGCCGTTAATGTCGAACGCGCCGGCAATGAACGCGTCACCCACCTGGAACAGGTCCATCGACGACAGTGCCCGGTCCCCGGCGCTGCCCCGGCTTTCGAGCCAGAACCGTGGCTCGCCGTCACCAACCAGGAACGACGCGCCGTCGGACATCCGGACTCCGAACGGTGTTCGCACCGATTTCTTCCGGCTCGCCTGCCGCAGCTTCTCCGCGAACCGGTCCCAGGTCGACGCGCTCATCCTTCACCCGTCCTCAGCGTCCGTCCGGGCTGCCCCGGAAAGGGCCGACTTTCTGCGTCATGTCGAGTATGACCGCGTGGGCGCCACTGGGGGAAACGTCGACATGACCACCGCAGAAACCCCAGGAGACGGACCTACGCCACGTGCGTGCCCGATTCCATCGGGACCGGTTGGTTCGGTGTGACGCAAGGGCGTCCGGCCCGCCAACTGTGCCGCTACGCAAGGCCAGTGTCCGGCCATCGTGAGCCCGCGGGTGCCCGGTGCGGACGTTCGCCCGCTCCGCTGCCTTCGCCCCGCCCTCCGTCCGCTCGTCGCCTCGGTCGCTTCATGTCGTCGGCGTAGGCGTTGTCCGACGTGATCTTGCGCGGAAACCCGGTGCCAGCCCGTCGAGCGGTCAGCTACGCTGGGCGCAGCAAGCCAGCGGCAAGGCGTCGATGGGGACGAGTAGCGGCGGGCGCAGCCTGAGCGAGCCGGGGACGGTGGAAGCCCGGTGGTTAGCGCGTCGTGAAGATCACCCCTGAGTCGTCGGGAGAACGCGGCCCCAGGAAGTTCGAGAGAGCTGGGGCGTCAGTAGATCCGGCAGCCGTGGCGCGAATGAGTGGCCGTCGCGGGGTCGGTGACCTGGCGGCGCGCAAGGAGGGTGGTACCGCGGTGCCCCGCCCGTCCCGAGGCCGATAGCGGCCCTGGGGAAGTGGCGTGGCGTCGTCCCTCCGCCGGAACTGCCACGTCCGACGGAGACCGGGACCCCACAGCGATGAGCACCCCCACACCCACCAGCACCCCAGCCGCGCCAGCCGCCGCGCCCGCCGCGCCCAGCGCCGCCCGCTCGGCGGCGTTCGCGCCGCTGCCGGCGAAGGTCGACCTGCCGGCGTTCGAGCAGGAGACCCTCGACCGCTGGCGCGACAGCAAGATCTTCGAACGCTCCCTGCGGGCGAGCGCCGACGCGCCGCTGTGGATGTTCTACGAGGGCCCGCCGACCGCCAACGGCAAGCCGGGCGCCCACCACGTCGAGGCACGGGTCTTCAAGGACGTCTTCCCGCGCTACCGGACGATGAAGGGCTACCACGTTCCTCGCAAGGCCGGCTGGGACTGCCACGGCCTTCCCGTCGAGCTCGCGGTGGAGAAGGAGCTCGGCTTCACCAGCAAGAGCGACATCGAGACGTTCGGGATCGCCGAGTTCAACGCCCGCTGCCGGGAGTCGGTGCTGCGCCACGTCGCCGACTTCTCCGCGATGACCGAGCGGATGGGTTACTGGGTCGACCTCGACGGCGCGTACCGCACGATGGACACCCCCTACATCGAGTCGGTGTGGTGGTCGCTGCGGCAGATCTTCGACAAGGGCCTGCTGGTCGAGGACTTCCGCGTCACGCCGTACTGCCCCCGCGACGAGACGCCGCTCTCCGACCACGAGGTCTCCCAGGGCTACAAGGACGTCGCCGACCCGTCCGTCTACGTCCGCTTCCCGGTCGTGGCCGGCACCGGTCCCGAGGGCTACTTCACCCCGGAACGCGACGCCAAGCTGCTCGTCTGGACGACCACGCCCTGGACGCTGGTCTCCAACACCGCCGTCGCCGCCCACCCTGACGTCACCTACGTCCTCGCCCGCACCGCCGCCGGTGAGCACCTCGTCGTCGCCGAGCCGCTGCTGGCGGCCGCCCTGGGCGACGCCGCCGAGGACGCCGAGGTCGTCGACCGGCTGACCGGCGCCCAGCTCGCCGGCACCCGCTACCGCCGCCCGTTCGAGCTGCTCGACGCCGCCCGCTTCGAGCCGGGCGCTGACGGCGTCGCCGGCCGGCACGCCACCGGCGCGGCGCCCGCCGCCCCGCACTCGGTCGTGCTCGCCGACTACGTCACCACCACCGACGGCACCGGCCTGGTCCACCAGTCACCGGCGTTCGGCGCCGAGGACCTCGCGGTCTGCCGGGCGAACGGCCTGCCGGTCGTCAACCCGATCGGCTCGAACGGCCGTTTCCTGCCCGAGGTCCCGCTCGTCGGCGGGATGTTCTTCAAGGACGCCGACGCGCCGCTGTCCGCGGACCTTCAGGCCCGCGGGCTGCTCTGGCGCGGCACCAGCTATGTGCACAGTTATCCACACTGCTGGCGCTGCCACACGCCGCTGATCTATTACCCGCTGCCCAGCTGGTACATCCGCACCACCGTGGTCCGCGACCGGCTCGTCGAGGAGAACGAGAAGACCGACTGGCACCCGGACCGGATCAAACATGGCCGCTACGGCGAGTGGCTGCGTAACAACGTCGACTGGGCGCTGTCCCGCAACCGCTACTGGGGTACCCCGCTACCCATCTGGCGCTGCGAGAACGACTCGGCCCACCTGACCTGCGTCAGCTCGCTCGCCGAGCTGTCGACGCTCACCGGCCGGGACCTGTCCGGCCTGGACCCGCACCGCCCGTTCGTCGACGAGGTGACGCTGACCTGCCAGCGGGCCGGCTGCGGCGGCACCGCCCGGCGCGTGCCCGAGGTGATCGACGTCTGGTACGACAGTGGCGCGATGCCGTTCGCCCAGTGGGGCGCCCCGCACCGCAACCAGGCCGAGTTCGAGAAGCACTACCCGGCTCGGTACATCTGCGAGGCCATCGACCAGACCCGCGGCTGGTTCTACACGCTGATGGCCATCGGGACGCTCGTCTTCGACCAGTCGAGCTACGAGACCGTCCTGTGCCTCGGCCTGCTGCTCGACGCCGAGGGCCGCAAGATGTCGAAGCACCTGGGCAACGTCCTCGACCCGTTCGCCCTGTTCGAGCGGCACGGCGCGGACGCGGTCCGCTGGCTCATGCTCGCCGGTGGCTCGCCGTGGTCGGACCGCCGCGTCGGTCACGAGGCGATCGATGACATCGTCCGCAAGGTCCTGCTGACCTACTGGAACACGGCCTCGTTCTTTGCCCTCTACGCCTCCGCCGCGCACTGGGACCCCACGGCCGCGCCCGGCAGGGCACCGGCCGACCGGTCGGTGCTCGACCGCTGGGCGCTCTCGGAGCTGGCGGCGACGGTCCGCGAGGTCGACGAGGCGTTGGAGGGCTTCGACTCGCTGCGCGCCGGCCGGCGGCTGACCCGGTTCATCGACGACCTGTCCAACTGGTACGTCCGCCGCTCGCGGCGCCGGTTCTGGGACGGCGACCCGGACGCGCTGGACACGCTCTACCGCTGCCTGGACGGCGTGACGAGGGCGATGGCCCCGCTTGCCCCCTTCCTCACCGACTGGCTGTGGGCACGGCTGTTCGCCGCGGCCCCGGGCGCGCCGGACTCGGTGCACCTGGCGAGCTGGCCGGAGCTGCCCGCCGAGTGGGTGGACGAGACGCTGTCCGAGCAGATGGACCTTGTTCGCCGGATCGTCGAGCTCGGCCGCGCGGCCCGGGCGGCGAGCGCGGTGCGCACCCGCCAGCCGCTGCCGCGCGCCGTGGTCGGCGGTGCCGCGTTCGAGGCGCTGCCCGCCGACCTGCGCGCGCAGATCGCCGACGAGCTGAACGTGACCATCGTCGAGGGCGCGACCGCCGACCTTGTCGACATCACCGTCAAGCCGAACTTCCGGGCGCTGGGCCGCCGCTTCGGCAAGCGCACGCCCGCCGTCGCCGCCGCCGTCGCCACGTCGGGCCTCCCCGTCGACGGGGTGCTCGCCGTCGAGGTCGACGGCGAGCGGATCGAGCTCTCCGGCGACGAGCTGATCGTCACCGAGACGCCGCGGCAGGGCTGGGCGGTCACCTCCGAGTCGGGCCTGTCGGTCGCCCTCGACCTGGAGATCACCCCCGAGCTCGCCCGCGCGGGCCTCGCCCGTGACGTCGTTCGTGCCCTTCAGGACGCCCGCAAGAGCTCCGGCCTGGAGATCACCGACCGCATCGACGTCTGGTGGGCTGCCTCGAAGGAGGACACCGCCAGAGCCCTGCGCGAGCACGCCGCCACCGTCGCCGACGAGATCCTGGCCGTCCGCTTCGTCGAGGGCGGCCTCCCCGCCGGCACCCACCACACCGCCGACGACCTGGGCCTCACCTTCGCCCTCGGCGTCGCCGAACCGGCGGCCAGCTAGCCCCGGCGGCCTCGCGGACGTCGCCGGGCCCGTTCCGTGGAAGGGGTCCGGCGACGCCGGCGAGACTCCAGACCGTGATCAGCTCGAGGCCGGGATCGAGCTTGCGGAGGTCGTCATCTTCACCGTCAATGCCCAGCAACTACCGCGCCCACATGGTGGACGGTATGGGTGCGGCCGCGGCTGGCTATGAGGGCTGGGGGAGGACGCGGGCGGTGCCGCCGACCTGGGTGGTGATGCCGCGGGGGGTGCGGGTGGCGGTGGCGTGGACGGTGGACGGGTGCCCGAGGGCGTCGCCCTGGTCGACGGCGACCGTCGGGTCGCTGTCGCCGAGGTGGCCGCTGAGCAGGAGGTGCGCGGCGAGGCAGCCGGTGCTGTTGGCGTTGGCGACGTCTTCGGGCACGCCGATGGCGGGGGCGAACATGCGGGCCGCCGCGGGCTCGGTGAGCGACGGCGGGACGTAGACGAAGCAGCCGAGCTGCCCGTGCCGGCGGCTCGCGACGGCCAGCCGCTCCTGGTCGGGACGGATCCCGGCCAGGACGGCGCGGTCGGTGACGGGGATCAGCAGGCGCTCGCTGCCGGGCGAGGCGATGGACACGTCGTCCTTGGGGTGCAGCGCGTCCGGCGCCAGGCCGAGAGCGGCCAGGAACGCACAGCGCTCCGCGTCCGTGGCGGCGCGATGCTCCACCAGCCCCTGGCTGAACCAGGCCTCGATGACGTCGCCCTCGCCGGATCCGGCCGCGAGCCCGCCGGTGGCTTCGACGTCCTTCCCGGCCACCCGCAGTGGGCCCTGGAAGGCCGCCCCCGCCGCCTGGAGCGTGAGAACGGCGATCGCGGCGACCGTTCCGTGGCCGCATCCGGGTAGCTCGCCCGTCGCCGTGAAGAACCGGACCTCCCGCTCGCCCCGCGCGCCGACGCCCGGGGCGATGGCGGCCACGTGCGAGGTGCCCATCCTCGCGGGAATGCGCGCCAGCTCCGCGTCGCCGAACCCTCCGCTGTCCGTGACGACCGCGGTGGGGCTGCCCCCGTCGCCGCCCCGGAGGCACGCGGCGACCGTGATGACGTCGGCTGGGAACTCGTCCATATCGCTACGTCACCACATCGTGACCGCGACGTCACCGCATCGTGGCGGGTGTCTCCGGGTTGCCGCCGGCTCGGGTGACACCGTCCTGTTCCACCGGGCGGGCTGGTCCAAAAAGGACAGCCGGGGACAGGCTGGCAGCGCGCCTGCTGGGCGGTAACCAGTGCTTCCCGGGGATGGCGGGTCGGGAGATGATGAGATGCCCGTACCGACCGAAGTGGCGCGCGGGGATCGCCGCTGGGTGCTCGGGGCGATCAGTGACGATTCCGACGGATGGTCACGGAGCGCCACGCTCGGCCGTACTGTTTGGGGCACTGGCCCCGCGTGACCTGGTACCGGGGGAAACACCCTCACGGGCGGACGGCCGACGGCGCTCGCATGGCCAGAGACGGCACCAGACGTGAAGGATGAGGAGCTTTCGGTGAAGCTGGCGATGGGCACCCGGGAGGTCTTCGACGCGGAGAGCCTGCTCGAGGAGTATCTGGGACCACGCAGGCGCGGGCTGCGCTACGCCTACCCGTACTACGACGGCCTGGTCACGAACGGTGACTCGGACCTGCTCTGCACCGGGGACCTGCTCGCTCCCTGCCTGCTGGGCGTCGGCGTGGACATCGACCGGCTGCACACCCTGACCGCGCTGATGCCACTGCTCCAGCGCGCGCTGGACAAGCTGCCGCCCGGGATCGAGCTGATCGAGGCCGACGACGTCACCCTCGACCTGGTCGCCGCGCTCTACGACCCGCTCGACGACCCGGACGTCTCCGACCGCGACGTCAAGGGCTCACTGATCGCCAAGGTGCTGCACCGCAAGCGCCCCACCCTCATCCCGCTGTTCGACTCCAAGGTTCGGATCTTCTACCAGCACGAGAACTGCGTCCCGGCGGCGCCGAAGGACGGCCGTTCCTGGCGCCAGTACATGCAGCTGCTGGTCCGCGCCATGCAGTACGACCTGCGCGAGAACGCCGAGGAGTTCCAGCGCCTGGCCACCCTCGTCCCCGCCGGCGGCCCGCCCGTCTCCTCGCTGCGGATGCTCGACATCGTCGTCTGGATGAGCAGCGCCGTCTGAAACGGCGGTGCCCGCCCGCGCGCCTCACGGCCGCGGGCGGTGGCGGTGGCCGGGCACGGATGAGCGTCTCGTGACGTTTGAACAGTGTGACGTTCGCCCCGCCCGCGGTCGCGCGGCCTCGAGCGCACACCGCGCGCGGCCGGGCGAGTGACGTTCCGGACAGTGCGGCCGTACGTACAACGCCTGGCGTACGGGAGAATGGTTGGGTGCGTAGCTTCGCCGTCCGGGGCCTGACCCGTCGGCACCGGGCAGGGGACACCGTTGTGGTCGCCAACGACCGCATTGACCTCGACGTCCCCGCTGGCGAGGTGTTCGGGATTCTCGGGCCGAACGGGGCGGGGAAGACGACGCTGGTGCGGCTGATGATGGGGCTGCTACGGCCGGACGAGGGCAGCATTGAGCTGTTCGGGCACGATGTCGTCGCCCGGCCGGACCTGCCGGCGCGGCTCGCCGCCTATCTCGGCCAGAGCGATCTGGCGCTGGCCGACCTGCCGGTCGCCACCGCGGTCGAGACCACCGGCCGGATGCGCGGTCTGACGAAGGCCGCGGCCAGGGCCGAGCGGGACGCCGTGCTCGACGAGCTCGGGCTCACCGGCGTCGCCGAGCGGCCGCTCGGGAAGATCTCTGGCGGCCAGCGCCGGCTGGCCTGCGTCGCGACGGCACTGGTCGGCTCCCGGCCGATGCTGGTGTTGGATGAGCCGACAACCGGGCTCGACCCGCGCAGCCGACGGGCTGTCTGGGCCGCGCTGCGGCGGCGGCGCGACGAGGCCGGTGTGACGGTGGTCCTCATCACCCACAACGTGCTGGAGGCGGAGACGGTGCTCGACCGGGTGGCGGTGCTCGACGCCGGCCGGGTGATCGCCTGCGACACGCCCGGCCGCCTCAAGGCCCTCGTCGACTCGGACGTGCGTCTCGAGCTGGCCTGGCGCGAGGATCCGCCGGACGACGACCCGACCGTGCGCTGGCTCGGCGCCGAGGCGACCCGCGCGGGCCGGCGCTGGACGGTCCGGATGTCTCCGGAGCAAGCCCGCGAGGCGCTCGCGCTACTCACCACCGGCCCGGCGTTCGCCGCCCTCGACGACTTCAGCCTGGCGACGCCGTCCCTGGAAGACGTCTACCTGTCGCTCGGCGGCACCTCCCGCGACCTGGAGCGCACATGACTCCCACCCGCGCGCGCGACCCCCGGCCAGGGCTGGTGCCCCGGTGACCGTCGCCCCCGTCGTCCCCGGCGGCATCCCCGCGGCTGGCGGCCCCCAGGCCTCCCCGCTCGGCCCCGCCGACCGGGTGGGAACCCCGGGAGCAGCCACCGCCGCGGGCGCCGTAGGCGGCGGCACCGTGCCGGTCGTCCCCGTGATGCCGGGGCGCACGCCGTTCCTGGCGGCCTTCGCCGCCGTCTACCGGGGGCAGCTCTCGCGCGGCAAGGTCGCCCGCATGCCGCTGATGTTCGTCGCCACCCTGCAGTCGGTGGGGATCCTGCTGCTGCTGCGCGGCGTCGTGAGCGTCTCCGACGTGACCACCTGTGCCCAGGTCGTCGCCGGGTGCACCGTGCTCGTCGTCGCGTTCGTCGCGCTGAACTTGCTCGCGCAGCGGTTCGGCGCGCTGCGCGCCGCCGGGGCGCTCGACTACTACCTGACGCTGCCGGTGCCCGGTACCGCCGTGGTGCTCGGCACGGCCGCCTCCTACGCGACGTTCGCCGTCCCCGGCGTCGTCGTCACCGCCGTCACGGGCGCCCTGCTGTTCGATCTTCCGCTGTCCGGCCTGTGGGTCCTCGCCCCGGTGGCGCTGCTCGCCGGCGGGAGCCTAGCGGGCATCGGCGCCGCGGCGGGGCTGCTCGCGCCCCGTCCCGAGCTCGCCACCATCGCCGGCCAGCTCGGCATGAGCATCGTGCTCTTCCTCGGGATCATCCCGTCCGACCGCCTGCCCGGCGTCGGCTGGCTGGTGCGCGACGTGCTGCCGAGCAGCTACGCCGTCGACGCCCTCACCGAGACGTTCCTGCCGTCGGTCCGCTGGGGCATCGTCGCCCTCGACCTGGGAGTGTGCGCCCTAGTCGCCGTCGTCACCCTGGCGGCCGCCGCCGGGGCGCTGCGCCGGGCGGGGACCGCGTGAAGCAGCGGGTCTGGTCCTTCCTCGTCGGCCTCGCCGGATGGTTCGCCCGGCTGTACTGGCTTCCCGGGGTGGGCGCGGGGATCGTCTGCCTGCTCGCGCTCACCGCCGCCGGGCCGCTGCTGGGCCTGCTGTGGGCGGCCACCGCGCCGCACCTGGACGTCGCGGCCAGCATCAGCGGCAGCGAGAACGCGTTCACCACGCAGGCCGACATCGACGCGACATTCGGGTTCATCTGCCTGGGTGCCGGCATCGCCGCCGGCGTGCTCGCCCGTCTCCGGGCCGCCGACGCTGGCTGGCCGGTCCCCGCGGGACTCACGGCCGGTGGGTTCGCGGGCTCCCTGCTCGCCGGCTGGATAGGCCACCTGGTCCGCTCGCCGGGCGTGCTGGACCAGCTGCCGCCGAACGCGGGCAGCTACGTCATAAGCCTGGTCGACATGCGGGTGCGCGCGACCGGGCTGTACCTGGTGCTGCCGATGGCGGCGCTGCTGGTGCTGGCGCTGTCACTGTGGCTGCCGGCGCCATGGCCGCGCAGGCGGCGCCGGGGTGTCGAGCCGGTGGCCGAGCCAGCTGAGCCGGACGCGGTGTTCGCCGCCGCGTCCGCCTTCCAGCTCGGTCCGCTGCCGTTCGCGGACGACGAGCCACCCGCGCCCGTGGCCGGAGCCGGGACCCCGGATGGCGCGAGCTCGAACGGCGTGGCTGATCGTGGCGGCGCCGGCGGCTCGGAAGATGCCAGCCAAAAGGGGCGCGACGATGGCGAAGCCTCGCGCTCCTGGGGGCCTTTGGGTGATGCCAGCCAAAAGGGGCGCGACGATGGCGAAGCCTCGCGCTCCTGGAGGCCTTTGGGTGATGCCAGCCAAAAGGGGCGCGACGATGGCGAAGCCTCGCGCTCCTGGAGGCCTTTGGGTGATGCTAGCCAAAAGGGGCGCGACGATGGCGAAGCCTCGCGCCCCTGGATGCCGTTAGGCGACCTGGAACGACCGTCGTGACAGGTCCCACATCTGCCCGACAATGGTCGTCGCGCGACCAGCCGGGCATCCGGCCGGTGTGCATGGCTGCCAGCACAGTGCTGCCGGAGTCGTCGCTGTGCGCGTGCCGTCCTGCGCGGCGCGCGTCCTGTCCCGCGCTGTCCGCCGGTTGACACCTCGGTGGCGCCAGGTGATGAGATGACCTTGGCCGTGGACTGTTAGGTTCCGGTCAGTCCGGTCCACATCGGGTGCCCGCCGGTGGTGCGACCATGGGATTGGTCACATCGGTGGTGTCGGCGCCCGGTGGCCGCGGCGCGGGATCAGCGCCGGGGCCGGGCCGGCCGGGATCGCGGTCGGGGATCGTAGGGCGGGGCGGGAGGAACAGCGTGGTCACGCAGTTCGGTCGAGGACAGAAGAGCCAGCTGTCCGCGATCACGCAGGGCACTGACCTGTACATCGGCATCCAGGTCAACGCTCCGGGCACCAGCTGGGACATCTCCTGCTTCGGCCTGGACGCGAACGACCGGCTCTCCGACGACCGGTACTTCATCTTCTTCAACCAGCCGAAGTCGCCAGAGGGCTCGATCCAGCAGCTTGGCGCCCAGTCGGGCGACACCGAGTCGTTCCGGATCACCCTCGACGCCGTGCCGCCCTCGATCCACAAGCTGTCGTTCTGCGCGGCGCTCGATGGTGCCGGCAGCGGGAGCCAGATCACCTCCGGCTACTTCCGGATCGTCGTCGGCGGCCAGGAGGTGATGCGGTACCCGTTCACCGGGGCCGATTTCACCTCCGAGCGCGCCGTCATGATCGGCGACGTGTACCGCAAGGGCGTCTGGCGGGTCACCGCGAACGGGCAGGGCTTCGCCGGCGGGCTCGCGGAGCTCATCCGCTCCTTCGGCGGCGAGGTCGAGGATCCGGCGCCCGCGCCGCCGCCCGCGCCCGCGGCGGGCGGCTTCGCGCCGCCACCCCCTCCGGCTGGTGGCTTCGCGCCGCCCCCCGGTGGACCGGCTGCGCGTCCGCCGGCGCCCGCCGCGTCCCAGGCGCCGGGCTATGGCCAGCCGCCCGCGCCGCGGCCGGGCTACGGCCAGCCGCCGGCCGCGGCGGCCGGCGCCGCGTCGCCGCTGGTGAACCTGTACAAGGAGCCGCCGCCGTCGCAGGCGCAGCCGGTGCCGCCGGGCGCGATGGCGAGCCTCACCCCGTATGCCGAGAACCAGGCACAGGGCCGCTGGGTGCAGCAGAACAGCAAGCTGGTCAAGGTCCGCCTCGGCGAGGACGCGCTGGCGCTGCGCGGCTCGATGGTCGCCTACCAGGGCAACATCGACTTCGACTACAAGAGCCGCGGCCTGCGCGGGATGCTCGAGGAGAAGCTCACCGGGCAGGGCCTGAAGCTCATGACCTGCAAGGGCCAGGGCGAGGTGTTCCTCGCCCAGGACGCGGCCGACCTGCACATCGTCGAGCTCGGCCCCGGCCAGAAGCTGTGCGTCAACACCAAGAACGTGCTGGCGTTCGACGCGACCATCACCAACGAGGTCAAGCGGATCGAGAGCGCCGGCATCCCGGGCGGCGGCATCTTCCACTTCGAGATGACCGGGCCGGGGACGATCGTCGTGATGACGAAGGGCACGCCGATGACGCTGCCCGTGCAGGGGCCGACGTTCGGGGACATCAACGCGCTGGTCGCCTGGACCGTCGGGATGCGCGTCAGCGTCTCGTCGCAGGTCCGGATCTCGCGGCAGGTCTACCACACGGCCAGCGGCGAGTCACACAACCTGCAGTTCCAGGGGATGGGCGGCGGCCACTTCATCGTCGTCCAGCCGTACGAGGTGTGAGCCCGCGGATGACCACGGCCCGTACTTGGCCAGAGGTGACTCTGGCGGCGCAGACGCAGACGAGGAGCCCGCGGTGCAGGGACAGCTGATTCAGCACTACGGCCCGACGCCGGTCATGGACCGGATGAGCAAGCACGGGTCGAAGATCGCCAAGGTGGTCATGTGGCCGGGTTTCGACCTGTTCGCCCGGTCCGGGTCGATGATCGGCTATGAGGGCCTGATCGAGTTCGACCCGCAGCCGCCGGAGGTGCGCCGGCTGGCGTCCAGCTGGGCCACCGGCGAGGGTGTCCCGCTGATGACCGCGCGCGGCCAGGGCCTGCTCTACCTCGCCGACTACGGCAAGGACGTCATCGTCATGCAGCTCACCCCGGGTGAGGCCGTGTCGGTGAACGGCAAGAACATCCTCGCCTTCGACGCCAGCCTGCAGTGGGGGATCGAGCGGGTGAAGGGTGTGACCATGCTGTCGGGGATGGGCATGTTCAACGTGGTCATCCGCAACAACACCCAGGGCGCCGGCTGGGTCGCGATGGTCTCCAAGGGCAACCCGATCATGCTTGACACCCGCGAGGCGCCGACCTTCGTCGACACCGACGCGCTGGTCGCATTCACCGAGGGCCTGAGCATCGAGAAGCGGCGCACCGCCGGTTTCGGCAGCATGTTCGGCCGCGGCTCGGGCGAGTCGTTCCAGCTTGGCTTCCATGGCCAGGGCTTCGTCGTCGTGCAGCCGAGCGAGGACGAGCGCCCGCACTTCTCGGTCCGGGGATGACCATGCAGCCCACCGTCAACAGGCCCGCCGCTGGCCCCGTCGTGGCTGGAAGGACGACGTCATGAGCTACCCACCGCCGCCGCCCGGCCACGGCTACCCGCCTCCCCCCGGAGGGGGCTATCCGCCCCAGCCCGGCGGATACCCGCCGCCTCCCGGTGGCGGCTACCCACCACCCCCGGGCGGTGGGTTCCCGCCGCCGCCCGGCGGCCCCGGCGGGTTCCCGCCGCCGCCCGGCGGGATGCCGCCGGGCATGCCGCCCCCGCCCGGCGGGATGCCCCCCGGTATGCCACCCCCGCCCGGCGGGATGGGCGGGATGGGCGGCAACCCGAGCGCCGGGATTCGCAGCTCGCTGCTGGACAACCCCGAGGTGGCCAGCGCCGAGCGGTTCACGCTGCAGAACGGCAAGATGCTCAAGGCCACGCTCGGCGCCCAGGGCATGCGGGAGTTCTTCGCCCGCGCCGGCTCGATGGTCGCCTACCAGGGCGCCGCCCAGTTCGACGGGCAGTGGGAGGGGTGGGCTGGGCACTTCAGCCACCTCTTCGGCGACGGCGAGGGCCTGCACCTGATGAAGGTGTCCGGCGCCGGCAGTGTCTTCCTCGCCTACCAGGCGCAGGACATCTTCCTGCTCGACCTGGACGGCCGCGACGGCCTGACCATCGACGGGCGCAACGTGCTCGCGTTCGACATGAGCCTGAACTGGAACATCGTCCGAATCCAGAGCGACGTCGGCATCGCGGGCGTCGGCAGCTACCAGGTCGAGCTGACCGGTTCCGGCAAGGTCGCGCTGTGCACCACCGGCGCGCCGCTGGTCATGCGGGTGACCCCGCAGAACTACTACTTCGCGGACGCGGACGCGGTCGTCGGCTGGTCGAGCGGACTGCAGGTCTCGATGGAGGCCGCCGTGACGTCCTCGTCGGCGTGGAAGCCGCGCGGCAACACGGGCGAGAGCTGGCAGATGTCGTTCGCCGGCGACGGCTACGCGATCATTCAGCCGAGTGAGCTGCTGCCGCCGTACCAGGCGCTGTCCGGCAACGGGCCGGCCGGGCTGTTCGGCATGGGCCAGGGCGGCTTCGCCGGCAACCGGCTCGGCGGGCAGGGCAACCCGCACGGCTCCGGCCAGCCCGGCCACCCGCAGGGGGGCCTCGGCGGCGCCCTCGGCGGCCTGTTCGGCCAGCCCGGAGGGCCCGGCGGTCGCCCCTGGTAGCCGTCCGGGCGACCCTCGCGACCGCGTCCCCGTGGTCGCGAGGACGTCGGCTGAACGCCGCGTGACATGGCCGGATCAGCCCCGCGGCCAGCGGATTCGCGGACTAGGGTCGGATAGTGACCGCGGCTGTGCAGCTCGCCCTGGCCATCGTGCTGGAGATCGTGGCGACGACCGCGCTGCGGCAGTCCAACGGCTTCACCAAGCTCTGGCCCACACTGCTGGTCGCGACCTGCTACCCGGTGTCGTTCTACCTGCTCTCCCGGGCGCTGCGGACGATCTCGCTCGCGGTCGCGTACGCGATCTGGTCCGGCGTCGGCACCGCGATCGTCGCCATGATCGGCGTGCTGGCCTTCAAGGAGGAGATGTCCGTCCTCAAGGCCAGCTGCCTCGGGCTCATCATTGTCGGCGTCATCGGCCTCCAGCTCGGCGGCAGCCACCGCTGAGCGGCTCGCCCGCGGCCGGCCCCGAGTGCGGCCGTGCCACGCGCGCCCGGTCGGCCGGGAACTCGTCGCCGGTTCGGCCGGAGACGGAGCAACCCGCCCGCCGTGCGCGGCGTCCAACCTGGCAGCGTGCTTCCCGCGCAGGCCGCAGACGGGAAGCACGCCGCTGTTGGCACCGCCGCGGCTCGGGGGCGGCGGTGCCAACAGCCCCCTACGACGCCCAGACGCTGGGCCGGTCGCGGCGCGGCTGGTCGTCGGGCAGGCGGCTGACCGCGGTCGACAGCAGCCAGGGCAGGCTGTCGGGGTGGAGCGGGCCTGCCCTGTTCTCGACCCGCACGCTTACCACGCGGTCCCCGCTGCGGGCGATGGCCCACCGGTCACCCAGATAGGCCTCGTCGCCGATGCCCGCGAGCGGTGTGCCGCCCCGGCGGGAGCGCAGCGCGAGCCGGGCGGCCAGCCCCGTGCTGACGAGGACGGCCGCCGCCTGGCGGCCGTCCGCCTCGAAGAGCTGGATCGACGCCGGCATCGGTGTGGCGATCGGCGACGCGAGCGGCGTCACCTGCCTGGCCACACCGCGGCTGACCTCGTCGGCGGTCAGCAGCGCGCCGGCCGACGGCACGCCCACGCCGGTCCTGGTCCGCCGCGGACCGGGCCGGGCGACCCCCATCGCCTCGGCGACGAGCTGCTCGGTGGCGTCGCCGGACGTCGGCTCGAGCAGCTGGCGGGCCCGGCCCGGCTCGACAACGGTGATCTCGAGGACCCGGCGGGTCCACGGCCGGGCGGTCAGCCGCACGACGTCACCCACGTGGTAGCGGTCCCACAGCTCCCGCGGGGCGCCCCAGGCGGTCGTGCCGGGATACCCGGAGCCGTCCGTACCGCCGTCGTCGACGGCCAGGTAGTACAGCCAGGGCACGCTGTCGCCGTCGTCTCCGCTGGAGTTCGACCGCCAGGGCGCGTCCCACAGCACCTCGCCGGTCAGGGTCACCGGCGAGGACACGTCCGCGGCGACGCGGAACAGCCGATACACCCCCCGCATCACCAGGTAGAGGCCGAGCAGCAGGCTGACGAGCCAGAGCAGGTCGTGGATCTGGCCCGCCAGGCCGTCGACGACCCGGCCGCGGTAGTTCAGCACGGCGATGCCCGCGACGAGGCAGAAGGAGGCCCAGACGGCCAGTGGGAGCGGCTTCATGCCGTACCGGCCCCACAGGCTCGGATAACGCACCCGGACCTGGTGCCAGCCGCCACCGAACGACGACCACACCAGGGTGCGGTCGCCCATCCCGAGGTCGACGGCCTCGTCGCAGACGCGGGTCACGCCGAGGGCGCTGCCGTAGGACAGGTAGCGGTCCCAGACGGCGACCGCGGCAGGCGGGAGCTCGGCGAACGCCTCGTCGCCGCGCAGGAACTCCCGCAGCCCCAGCCAGCGCGCGGCCACCGCCCGGCCCGCCGGGGTGTCCCGCTCGCCCAGGGACACGTTGGCGATCCCGGCCAGCACCAGCAAGGTCACGATCGTCACCGGGGCGGCCGGGTTGTCATGGGGATGCGCGCGGTGGTCGTAGTGCAGCGTCGCGACGAGCACCGCGAGCGTCGCCGCCGCCGCGGCCACCATCAGCACGGTCTTGATCTGGCGGGAGAACCGGCGGCGCGTCAGCCCGCGCCGGCGGGCGTCGGCGATCACCTCGGCCTTCAGCCGCCGGGACCAGGCCTTCGCCTGTCCGGGGTCGCGGAAGGTGAGCGCGGTCATCGGGACCACCCCGCCGGTGGCGAGGCCCTTTACCCGGTCGAGGACGCGTCGCTCATAGTTCGTGAGGCCGGCGTCGCTGTCGTCGCCTGCCTGCCTGGGCAGGTGGATCGTCGTCTGGCGCGGGTCGCCACCGGGCTGGCGCAGCTCGAGGCGGCGGCGGGCGGCCAGGTCGAGCAGGGTCGAGCGGGCGGCGTCGCCGGTGTGCTCCCAGCCGTGCGCGAGCAGGCTGACGACGGCCGGCGGCTCGTCGCCGCCGAAGTCCTGCGTCGGCGCGGTGGGTGAGACGCGGCGTGGCCTGGTCAGCAGCACGAAGGCTCCGAACAGTGCGAACCAGCCGACGATCGCGGCGATCGCGAGGCCCAGCTCGAAGCCCATCAGCCGAGGCCCATTAGAACTGGACGCGGATGTCCGCGCGCTCGGCCTCCGCCGCCTCGAAGAAGGGCTCCTGGTGGAAACCGCCGAAGGCCGCGACGATGTTCGTCGGGATGGACTGGACGGCCGCGTTCAGTGACTGGACGGCGCTGTTGTAGAACTGGCGCGCATAGGCAATCTTGTTCTCGGTCTCGCCGAGCTCGCCCTGCAGCGGGAGGAAGTTCCGGCTGGCTTTCAGATCGGGATATGCCTCGGCGACCGCGAAAAGCCGGCCGATCGCCTGGGTGAGCATTCCTTCGGCGGCGCCGCGCTGCCCGGGGCCTTGCGCCGCCGCCATGGCGCCTGACCGCGCGGAGACGACCGCGTCGAGGGCGGCGCGCTCGTGCGCGGCGTACGCCTTCACGGTCTCGACCAGGTTGGGAACCAGCGACTGGCGCCGCCGGAGCTGGACGTCGATCTGCGCCCATGACGACTGGACCTGCGTGCGCAGCCGGACCAGCCGGTTGTGGGCGCGCACCGCCCACCAGGCCAGCCCGACCACGACCAGGACGACGACACCGCCGACGACCGGCAGCAGGACGGAGGGGCTCATCTGCGATCTCTCTGTGTGGAATCTCTCTGTGTGGAATCGGAGCGCTGCGGTGCTCATCTGCTCGTGGTGTGCGGGCCGGTCGTGGACCGCGGGCCGGCCCTCCGGGACGCGTGAGGCACCGCGAGCACAACCAGTCGATCGGCAATCTCTTCCAGGTCGGCCTTGCCTTGTGCTGCGTCCATCACCAGGTCGAAGGTCGCGTCGTCGGTCATCTCCACGGCTAGTCCATTGAGATCGAGGAAGACGGCTACGGCGAGCCAGGCGAGCCGTTTGTTCCCGTCGACGAGTGCGTGGTTGCGGACGAGTGATTGCAGCAGCGCGGCAGCCTTGAGTGTGACCGTTGGATAGGCGTCCCGTCCGAACGCGCTCGATCGGGGGCGGGACGCGGCCGCGTCGAGCAAACCCACATCGCGTACCGGGCCGACGCCGAGAGCGCGGATGAGCGCGAGCAGATCGTCGAGATCAAGGTAGATGACCGGGTTCGCCGGCATCGTCACACTGTGCCGAGACGGTGCAGGACGTCGCCCCAGCGTTCGATCATCCGGTCTGCGCTGTCCTCAACCCGAGCGGCGTGGCCGGCACGTTCGTAGCGCTCCAGTACCGCCCGTCGGATGATCTCCTGGCGGGACGTTCCCTCGGCGGCGGCCAGCACGGTGAGCGCGCGCTCCAGTTCGTCATCCGTTCGCACGGTCAGAGCCATGGCCGATACGATACCGAGTTGATACCAAGAGCGTCATCCGGCTTGGTCGCGCCGGCCGTCGAGCGAGTCCCGGCCGTCGGCCGAATGCCGCGTTGTGGGCAAGTGCTGTGCCCGCGCCACTGGTTGTCCGCGGTCCGCGGTCCGCCGTCGCGGGTGACGCGGGTGAGGCGAGAGGCGGTGCTCGCCGGGCGGGTCAGGGCAGGACCGAGGCGACCAGGGCGAAGTCGGCGTCGCGGGCCGCCTGGCGCTGGGCGAGCTGCAGGAAACGGCCCGGCGAGCCGAGGTAGAACCGCTCGTACAGGTCGGAGCGGCCGGCGAGGCTGGTGCCGACGAAATCCCAGGCCAGCCGGAACAGCGCCGTCCGCTCGTCGGCGGGCAGGCCGTTCGCGCCCTGGTAGTAGCGCTCCACCAGCGGGCGCAGCAGTGGGTTCGCCAGCTCGGCCCGGGTCGGGGTGGCCAGCAGGCTGTGGCTGCCCAGCAGCTTGATGATCTCGGTCACCCGGGGGAACCAGCGGGGCAGGGTGGGGCGCAGGGCCGCGAATGGGGGCTCGGCGCAGAACCAGGTGCCCGACCCCCACTCGTGGGCGCCGGCCTCCGCGGCGATCAGCGTCGACCGGGTCAGCTCCAGATAGCTCCAGATCTCGCCGAGCATCTCGACGGCCGCGGGGCTGGTGTTGTTGACCGCCTCGGCCATCCTGGTCGCGAGCTCCCAGGCGAACTGGAGTTTCGAGATGGCCCGGATCGTCGTCTGCTGCATGACGTTCGCGGTCCAGCCGGACCGTTGCATCACACGGTTGTACAGATCCACGTCGCCGTCGAGGAACACGCGGTGGCGCGGCACCTCGACGTCGTCGAACACGATGACGGCGTCCTGCTCGTCGAACCGGCTCGACAGGGGCGCGTCGGCCGCCGGCGCCGGCGAGGAGTAGCTGTCCCGGCAGAGCACCCTCAGGCCCGGGGTGGCCATCGGGATCGCGAAGATCACGGCGTAGCGCTCGTCGCCCTCGGCCAGCGGATAGCCGGGGTAGACGAAGATCTCGTCGGCGAACGGCGCGAGGGTCGCCAGCGCCCGGGCGCCGCGCACCACGATCCCTTCCGAGGTGTCGGCCACCTTGTGCACGACGACCTCGCCGCCGCCGGCGGCGGTCTCCGGCAGCGACCGGTCGACGGTCGGGTTGACGATCGCGTGGGTCAGCGCCAGGTCACGGGACATGACGTGGCGTTGATAGGCGAGCAGGTTGGCCGTGCCCTCGTCGTTGCCGCCGCGCCTGAACACGTCTGGGCGCCCGGCGAAGCCGGCGAGCGTGACGTTGAGATAGTCCGGGCTGCGGCCCATGAGCCCCAGGGTGCGCCGCGCGATGCCGGCGATCGCGTCGTGCCGGCGGGCCAGGTCCGCGGCCGAACGGGGGATCAGGTGCGTGACCGCGACCGTCTCCCCGCTCTCCGGCTCCACGGCCAGGTACTGGTCGGGCCGCTCGTGCTGCAGGTCGAACAGGCCGGCGAGGGTCCTGGCGGCGCCGGCCGTCCGCGGATGCGTGGTCACGTCGGCCACTCGTTCGCCGTCCAGCCAGACCTCGCGGTCGTCCAGCAGTCCCTCCAGGAACTCCTTACCGGTTCGCGCGCCCATTTTCGGTACCTCGTCCTTCTTTCCTACAGCTCGGTGATCATGAGGAGTGGCTGCTCGACGCAGTGGGCCAGGAAGGTGATGAAGCCGGCGACCGGCGCGCCGTCGCAGGCGCGGTGGTCGAAGGCGACGGTGAGCTGAGCCACGCGCCGCGGGCGGATCTCGCCGTCGACGACCCACGGCCGCTCGGCGATGCGGCCCACCGCGAGCTGCGCGACCTCCGGATGGTTGATGATCGGGACGGCGCCGTCCGTGCCGAGGGCGCCGTGGTTGTTGAGGGTGAACGTGCCGCCGGTGAGCTCGGTGGGCACCAGCGAACGGTCGCGGGCCCGGGAGGTCAGCTCCCGGAACCGTTCGGACAGCCGCGGCGCCGTCATCGTGTCGGCGTTCCTGACGACGGGGACGACGAGGCCCCCGGCGCCGTTGACCGCGAATCCCAGGTTGACCGACGGATACCGGACGATCTCGCCCCGCGCGGTGTCCACGGTGGCGTTGAGCTCGGGATGGCGCGCGAGCCCCGCGACGCAGATCCTGGCCAGCAGGCCCAGCACGCTCACCGGCCGGTCCGGACTCCGGGCGTTGATCGCGTCGCGGGCCGCGAGCAGGTCGGTGAAGTCCACGTCGCGCCAGGCCGTCGCCTCCGGGATCTCCTGGCGGCTGCGCACCATCCGCTCGACGACCACGCGCCTGGCCGCCAGGGGGATCCGACGGACCGCCGGTGCGGCGGGCGGCTCGGGGGATGCCGGGGGATGGCCCTCGGCGCGGCCGGCCGCGGCCAGCAGCCGTTCGACGTCGGCTCGGCGGACGATGCCGTCGGCGCCGGTGGTGGGCACCGCGGCCAGATCGAGGCCCGCGGCCTGGGCGAGCCGCCGAACCACCGGCGAGATGACCCTCGGCGCGGTGGTCGCGGTGGTCGCGGTGGTCGCGGTGGTCGTCTTCGGAGGCCTCGGTCGCCTGGCCGGGACGGGTTCCATCGCGGCGGGGCCGAAGCCGACGAGCGCCGGCGCGGCCATCGCCGGAGCCTGGCGCGGAGTCTCGCCCACCGCCCCCGGCGGGCCTGTGACCGGCGGGTGCGACGAGTCCGGGACCCGCGGGCGTGCCGGCCGGGCCGGCTGGTCGGTGCCCGTGGCGGTCCGCTCCCGGACCCGCACGAGAGGAGAGCCGACGGGAAGGACGTCGCCGGCACGCCCGTGGCGGGCCTCGATGATCCCGGCGTAGGGACAGGGGACCTCGACGAGCGCCTTCGCCGACTCCACCTCCACGAGGGGCTGGTCGATCTCGACCTGGTCCCCGACCTCGACGAGCCACCGCACCACGACGGCCTCCGTCAGCCCCTCGCCGAGGTCGGGGACGGCGAACTCGGCGACTCCGCCCATGCCGCCGGCGCCGCCCGCGCGGGCGGCGGTACCTGTCGGGGCCGCGGGGGCTGCCTCACGCGAACCGGTCATGACGTCCGGCCCCCCGGCGGGTCGAGCCAGCGGGTGTCCGGCTCGTCGTCCCACTGCAGGCGCTCGAACGCGGCCAGGATGCGCGCGACGCCCGGCTGGTGGTGGTGCTCCAGCTTCGGGGCGGGGTACGGGACGTCCCACCCGGTCACCCGCAGGACCGGCGCCGCGAGCGAGTGGAAGCAGCGCTCCTGGACGCGCGCCGCGATCTCCGCGCCGACCCCGGCGAATCCCTGGGCCTCGTGCAGGACGACGCAGCGGCCGGTGCGCCGCACGCTGGCGACGACCGTGCCGTCGTCGAACGGCACGATCGACCGCAGGTCGACGACCTCGACATCCCAGCCGCGCCCGGCGGCGGCCTCGGCGGCCTCCAGCGCGACCGGGACCGTCGCCCCGTAGGTCACGACCGTCACGTCCCGCCCGGCCCGGCGCAGCGCGGCCCGGCCCAGCGGCTCGGCGCGGGCGGGCAGGTCCACCGGCGACCGGGTCCAGTACAGCCGTTTCGGCTCCAGGAACACCACCGGGTCGGGATCGTCGATCGCGTCCCGCAGCAGGGAGTAGGCGTCCGCGACGGTCGCCGGGGTCACGACCTTCAGGCCCGCCGTGTGCGCGTAGTACGCCTCCGAGCTGTCCGAGTGGTGCTCCACCGCGCCGACCCCGCCCCCGTAGGGGATGCGCAGCACCATGGCGGGCCGGAGGCGGCCCGCGGTCCGTGCGCCCAGCTTCGCCACATGGCTGACCACCTGCTCGAACGCCGGATAGGCGAACGCGTCGAACTGCAGCTCCACGACCGGCCGGAGGCCGTACATCGCCAGGCCGACCGCGAACCCGACGATCCCGGCCTCCGCCAGCGGCGTGTCGAGGCAGCGCCGCTCGCCGAAGGCGGCAAGCAGCCCGTCGGTGACGCGGAAGACCCCGCCGAGGCGGCCCACGTCCTCGCCGAGGACCAGCACCCGTTCGTCCGCCGCCATCGCGTCCCGCAGCGCCTGGTTGAGCGCCTGCGTCATGGTCATGGTCACCGTCGACGCCGGACCCGCCTCGTCCCCGTCCGCGTCCGTGTCCGTGTCCGGGGCCAAAGCCGCCAGGGCCGGCGGAACATCGGCCTCTCCGCGAACCCGCCAGATCCGCTCCGCCGAGCCGGCGGGCGCCCTGGACGGGACCGCGGTGGATCGGCCCGTGGTCATCGCGCGCCCTCGCCGTCCGCGCCGAGTTCGGACAACAACGCCGCCCGCTGCTCCGCCAGGACGGGCGGCGCGGCGGCGTAGACATGGTCGAACATCTCCGTCGGGGCGACCCGCGCGTCGTCGGCCACGCCGGCCCGCACCTGGGCGGCGAGCGTCTCCGCCCGCGCCGCGACGGCCGCCTCGGCCGCGTCGCCGAGCAGGCCGCGCCCGCGCAGGTACGCCCGCAGGCGCTCGATCGGGTCGCGCACCCGCCACATCGCCACCTCGTCGTCGTCCCGGTAGCGGCCGGGGTCGTCCGAGCTGGTGTGCGGTCCCATCCGGTAGGTGTGCGCCTCGACCAGCATCGGCCCGAGGCCGGCCCGGGCGTGGCCCACGGCCTCGGTCAGCACCGCCAGGACGGCCACGGCGTCGTTGCCGTCGACCTGCTCGGCGCGTACCCCGTAGCCGACGCCCTTGTAGGCCAGCGACGGCGCCGCGCTCTGCCGGGAGAGGGGGACGCTGATCGCGTAGCGGTTGTTCTGCACCAGGAAGACCACCGGAGCGCGGAACACCGCGGCGAAGTTCAGCGCCTCGTGGAAGTCTCCCTCGCTGGTCGCACCGTCGCCGAGCAGGACGAGCGCGACCTCGTCCGTGCCCTTCCAGCGGGCCGCGACGGCGAGGCCGGTGCCGTGCGGTGCCTGCGTCGCCAGCGGTGTGCTCATCGGCGCGCACCGATGGGCGAGGGGGTCGTAGCCGCAGTGCCGGTGGCCACGGACCGGGGCCAGCACCTCCAGCGGGTCGACGCCCCGGGACAGCAGCGCGCCGCTGTCCCGGTAGGTCGGGAACAGCCAGTCGCCCGGGCGCAGCGCCAGCGCCGCGCCGGCCTGGCACGCCTCCTGGCCCGAGGACGACGGGAACGCCGCGATCCGGCCCTGCCTGGCCAGCGCCGTGGCCTGGGTGTCGAAACGGCGGACCAGCGCCATGGCCTCGTACGCCCGGACCGTCAGCTCGTCCGACGGCGGCCGGTAGCCGCCGTGCTCGTCGACCGGCTCGCCGGCGGGGTCCAGGAAACGAATCGGCGACGGCGAGGGGAGCAGCCCGGCGACGAGTTGGCCGAGCCCGCCGGTGGCCTCGGTGGTCATGCCGACAGCCGCCCGTTGACGCCGCTGAGGTGGTCGACGCCGCTGAGGTGGTCGTCGACGGCCGCCCGGGGGGCGGGCAGGGCCTTTGCCGCCTCCAGCCGGCAGCGGCCCGTGTTCCCCAGCCGGAACAGCGACTCGACGACCGGCGCGGTCCCGTTGCCCTGGGCCGCGCCCGCGCCGAGGGCGTCCCGTACCGCGCCGAGGTCGGCGACGACGTCGGCGAGCAGGTCGGCCAGCGGGGAGGCGTTGGCCTCGACGATCTCCGTCCACAGGTCGGCGTTCGCCCCGGCGATCCGGGTGAAGTCCATCAGGCCGGGACCGGCGAGGCGGGCGAGGTCCTCCGGCATCGTCGCCAGCCGGGCCGCGAAGGCGCTGGCCACGATGTGCGGCAGGTGGCTGAGCAGGCCGAGCGCGAAGTCGTGCGTGCGCGGGTCGAGCCGCGCGACCCAGGCGCCGCAGCCGATGGCCACGAGGCTCGCGTGCCGCTGGGCGAGCCGGGACGTCACCGCCGACGGGGTGATGACCCAGGGCCGGTTGGTGAACAGGTCCGCCACGGCCCACTCAGGACCGCCGCGCTCGCGGCCGGCCACCGGGTGGGCGCCGCAGATCCGGGACATGTCCGCGCCCAGCCGCTCGGCGTCGGTCAGCGGCTCGACCTTCACCGACGCCGTGTCGCTGAAGGTCGCCCCGGGGAGCAGGCGCTGCCAGGCGACGAGCGTCTGGCCGACGTCGCGCGGGGGGACGGCGATCACGACATGGTCGACGGCCTGTCCGGCGCTCGCCGCGAGGTCGCCGGCTCTCGCCGTCAGCTCGTCCGCCGCCGGGTCGTCCGCTGCGCCTGCCTGGCGCGGCCCGACGACGCCGGCCTGGCGGGGGTCCGGGAACGGCCAGGCCCGGCCGGCGCCGCGGCGCGCCGCCACGGCCGTCTGGGCCGGGTTCCGGTCGTAGAGCAGGACGTCGGTCCCGTGCCGGCTCAGCGCCATGCCGACCGACGTGCCGATCAGGCCGGTCCCGACCACCAGGACCCGCAGGCCCGCGAGGTCGGCGAGGTCGGCGGTGTCCACGAGGTCGGCCGCGGACGCGGGAGCCGCGGAGGCGGGAGCCGTGGGGACCGGGGCGGTGGGGACGGGGGACGCGGTGTCCGGGCCTGGCGCCGTCACCACAGTGAGATCAACCAGGCGCGCATGCATGGTCATCGCTGAACCGCTCTTTCGTCGCTGTCTGGTCTGCCTGACGGTCCCGGACCGGCGGTCGACGGATCCGCCGGCCGCGGGCCGGAGTCCATGGCGGGTGTGTCGAAGGAGTGGGGGGTGGCCGGGCGGGTCGGCCCGGCGAGGCTGCTCACCGGGCCGGCCACCGCCCCGTCCGAAGGGTTGGGGCGGATGCCGCCCGCGGCCTCGAGGGCGTCGAGCTCGGCCGCGAACAGGTCGGCCAGGCGTGTGTGGCCGGGCACCGAGGCGTCCGTCGAGAAGCCGACGCGCACCTGCCTGTCCAGCCCGCTGAGCAGGACCGCGAGGCGTTGGCCGGCGGGGACCGGCGGCACGGGGACGGCGTCGACGACCGGCCGGCCGAGGATCTCGAACGGGCCGGTCAGGCCGGCCGGGTTGGACGCGGTCAGCGCGAAGCCACGGGTGGCGATCCCGGTGGACAGCGCCGCGGTCCGCAAGGGCGCCGGGACCGTCCAGAGGAAGAGGCGCTCCGCGACGCCCGGGGCCCCGTGCCGCTTGAGCCGGATGGTCTGCCGACGGATCGCGTCGACCCGCCCGCGCATCGACGCCTCGCCGTAGGGCAGCGCGATCCGCACGGTGGTCAGATAGTTGCTCACCACGTCCCGCTGGGGCGCCAGGCGGGTGCTGACCGGCATCGCGGCGTGTATCGCGCCGCGGCCGCCCGCCGCCCGGCGCGGCCGGCCGGTTTCCGGGGGACACCAGGCCCGCAGGGCGCCGGCGAGTGCGGCGAGGAAGATGTCGTTCACGGTCGCTCCGTACGCCCGGCCGATCGCCCGCAGCCTGGCGAGGTCGATCTCCAGCCACGCGTGGCGGGTCCGCCCGGTCGGAGCCGCGGCGAGCGGGCCGATCGCGGTCGTGCTGGCGAGCCAGCCGAGCGAGTGCGCGGCCGCCCTGCCGACCGCCAGGAGGCTGTGACGGCGCCTGTCCGGCAACGGGCGGGGAGGTTCCCGCCGCGCCTCCTGGCCGGGCGGGCCGAACAGTTTCCCCAGCACCAGGTCCAGCGCGGCGCCGTCCATCCGGGCATGGCTGCCGCGGAAGAGCACGGCGAAGCCGTCGGGGCGGTCGCCGTGGAGCAGCCAGAGCTGCCACGGCGGGGCGTCCATCGAGATCTCGATGGTGGACAGCCGCTCGATCGCCTCGCGCAGCCCGGCGAGTCCCGAGCCGGCCGGCACCCTGCATTCCTGGACGTGCCGCGCCGGGTCGAAGGCGGTGTCGGCTGTCCAGACCAGGCGGCCCCACCCCGCCGGGGCGACCCGGTGCGTCAGTGGCGGAAAGGCGCGGGCCCGGTCCGCGACGAGGTCTCGTAGCTCCTGGATGTCCGGCGCCGGGCCGTGACCGACCAGCAGGTTCCCGACCGCGAGCCGCGTCCGTGGATACGCCCGCTGGTATCCAAGTGTGATCTTGTCGACGGCGGTGAGTGCTCGCCCGTCCGCGTGGCCGTCGGCGCTTGCCGCGGCCCGCCCGCGCGTTTCCGTCTCGCCGCTCGCCCTTGTCATCGCGGACCGCTCCGGATAACGCCGACGGTTCGCCGCGCGATTTTCACGACTGGCTCCCTTGGCTGGGCTGGAAACGGTTTGCATCCGGCATGCTGGGGCGGGGTGCAGACCCGTGCGGCGATGCCGGCCGTAAACCGAACGACGAGGATGAATATAGGTGCGTCGCGGCCCGAGCACCCGGGAAAGCCCTGGTACGCGGGCCCCGGGGTTTCCCGGGCTCGCCTAGGGGCGGGCTCCCAGGCTGCCTGGGAGAGGTTCGGCGCGACTGGCGGCCTGACCTGCGGAAATGTCATTGCCGGCGGCCCGCGACGGAGCTGGGAAGGCTGGCGCCCAGGTGTTGGCAACCCTGGGTTGAAGACAGATACTGGACAGCGCGTGCAGGCGGGCGGGGAGGGTGATGTCGGCGACGCGACAGCACGGGTACTGTTTTACGACTACCTATGGCGGGAGGCCGAGGTGTAATAGCGCCGTGAGCGCGGACTCCGCCGGAGATTGGCGAGGGTAAGGGTTCCGGACCGGCCACCGGTCCGCGGTCACGGGCCGAGCCTTGTCGGCCGAGTGCCGATGATCGTGAATGGTGCATGGAAACGGGCGCCCGGCGGGCCGGCCGAGAGCTATTCCCGGGAGGCCGCGGGAATGCTTCCAGACGCGCCGTCAATCCGCTGGAAGGCTTGCCCAGTCCGGGGCCGCCCGCCACCGCGGCCCGCACCGGTCAGGCGTCGAGGCAGGCGAGTACCGCGAGGGCGCGCCGGTGGTCGTCCCGTTCCGGGGGCAGGCCCACTGTCGGCACAGCCCGAAGGGATCTTCTGGGCCCCGCGGGTTTACCGGATCCGCACCACCTCGCGGCTGCCTGTTGGTGCGTCAGTAGGCTGCTGGCGCAGTACAGCCCATACAGGGCGTTACGGTCACGCGTGGTTACCGGCCTCGGCCGGCCGAGGTGGAGAACCCTCCCACGCGGGGCAGGCCTGGCGCCGGCGTAGGGCCTGCGTCGCGAGACGGGGGTCGGGATGCGCTCTGAATCCACGGCTGGCTCTGAGTCCATGGGTGGCTCTGAATCCGATGGTGGCGCGGAATCTCTTGAAGGCGCGCACGGGGGTGGCCGGCCGCTGAGCCGGATGGACCGGTACATGCTCGACTTCCAACGGGCCTATCCCACCCGTCCGGTCAGCGTCAGCAGTTACCTGCTGCGGCTGGCCGGGTCGCCGGATCTCGACCAGGTGCGGGCCGCGGTTCTCGACCGCGTCCGGGCGTTCCCCGCGCTCACGGAGCGGCTGGTGGAGCGCCGTGGCCGCGCGCCGCGCTGGGAGCCCGGCGGGGTGATCGACGTCACCCGTCACGTGCGGGAGTACCCGCTGCCGGCGGGTGCGACCGAGAACGACGCGCGGGCGGAGGCCGTGCGGCTGTCGGGGGTGGTGACGCCGCTGGACGGGCCGGCCTGGGAGGTCGGCCTGCTCACCAGCCCCGGCACGGGCGACGTCCACATCATCTTCCGAGCCAGCCACGTCTGGGTGGACGGGCTCTCGCAGAACCGGGTGTTGACGTACCTGTTCGGCGACGAGGCCACCGCGATGGCCGGCCCGGCCTGGATACGGCCCGGGAAGCTCACGCCCGGCATGCTTGTGTCGGCCGCGCGACGCCAGGCCGCCAGCTGGGCCGGGCCGTCCGGTGGGCTCGCGGCGCTCACCGGCCCGGGCGGCGGTCGCCCCAGTGTGGGCTGGGCGTCCATCGGGGTCGACCGGCTGCGCGCGGTCGGCCAGGCCTACGGGGCTTCGGTCAACGACGTCTACCTGGTCACGGTGGGTGGGGCGCTCGCGGCCTGGTCGTCGCCGGTTGGCCAGTCGCCGGTGCGGGCGGTGCTCTCGGTCAGTGCCCGGCGCACAGCCGAGCGCTCGATACTCGGCAATGCCTTCGTGGCGACCCGGGTGGCGCTGCCCCTGGAGCTCGCTTCTCCGGCCGAGCGCTTCGAGCAGGTGCGCCGCCAGACTGCTCCCTACAAGGGGGGCTCGAGCGCGAGCCTCGGCGAGCGCTTCTGGTCCGACCGGGTACCCAGCCGGCTCGGGCGCCGGACCATCGGGGGCGGCCAGGAGCTCCGCACGGCCGCGGTGAACACGACGAACCTGGGGCCGATCCCCGGGCCGCTGGCGGTGGCGGGAGCTCCGGTCATCACGGCGTTGCCGGTGCCGGCCGTACGGGAAGGGCGCCGGCAGGTGGTCATCACGCTCGGTGGCCTCGGGCGGACGGTCACGGCCGGCTTCACCGTGCCGGCGCCGGGCGGCGAGGAGCTGGCCGAGCTGTGGCTGGCCGAGATCGAGGGCCTGGAACGCGCGGCCGGGATCGTCCCGGTGATGGACGAGGCCGTGGTCACGCTGGCCGCGGGTCCCGCGCCGCGCTGATCCCAGGGGGTGGGCCGGGCGTGTCCTCTCGGCCCAAATGCCTGTCCTCGCGCGTCCCGACCTGAGGCAGGCAAACGACGCATGTCACGATGGCGCCTGGCCGGACAGCAGGGCTGAGCACACGATGCCGCAGGCCAGGGAGGAGACACGGACGTGGTGATCGAGGCCATGCCGCACACGGCCGCCGAGACAACCCAGGTAGTCAGGTTCCGCGCGGGCGCGCAGTACGCGCTGCTCGCCGGCCCGCTGTTGACGATGCTCGACTCCAGCATCGTCAACGTCGCGGTCGAACCGATCGCCCGGCAGACGGACACGTCGCTGCCGACGGTGCAGTGGATCGTCAGCGGCTACCTGCTGGCCCTCGGCACAGGGCTCGTGCTCACCTCCTACCTGTCGCGGCGCTTCGGCACCATCCCCACCTACACCGCGTTCCTCGCCGCCTTCACCGGCGCGTCGGCGCTGTGCGGGGCGGCGCCGGGCGTGGGCGTGCTCATCGCCGCGCGGGTGCTGCAGGGCCTCGCGGGCGCGCCGCTCGTGCCGCTGGCGATGTCGATGCTGCTCGGCGGGTCCGGCGGGTCGAGGCGCATGTCGCCGGCCGCCGGCGTTCTGCTCTTCCTCGGCCCGGCGCTCGGCCCGAGCGTCGGCGGCATGCTGCTCGGCGCGATCGGCGGCGGCGAGGGCTGGCGGGCCATCTTCCTGATCAACGTGCCTATCGGGCTGCTGGCCGTCGCCGCGGCCCGGCGGCTGCCCGCGAACCTCGGGCCGCCGGCCCAGCCAACGGCCCGGCCCGACCTCGCCGGCCTCGGCCTGCTCGCGGTCGGGCTCGTCGCTGTGTTCTACGGCGTCGACCGGATCACCCGAGGCGCGTTGACGCCGCCCGCGACCTGGGGGCCGATCGTCGTCGGCGTGGCCGTGCTCGCCGTATACGCGGTCCGGTCCGGCCGGGTCCCGTACCCGGCGCTAGACCTGTCGATCCTGCGCCAGGGGTCGGTGGCGCTGGCCTTCACGCTGTGCGGGGCGGCGTCGGTCGCGGCCTGGTCGATCGTGTTCGTGGTCCCGATCTTCCTGGAGTCGGGCCAGGGCCATTCGGCGTTCATAACCGGTGTGGCCCTGCTGCCGCAGGGGATCGTGACCGGCGTCGGCACGCTCGCCGGTGCGGGCGCCGCCGCCCGGATCGGGGTACGCCCCACGGTCCTCGGCGGGTTCGCCCTGCTGGTCGCCTCCAGCGCGGGCCTGTTCGCGATCGGCGCGGAAACCCCGCTGTGGCTCACCGGGCTGATCCTCACCCTCCGCGCGGCGGCGGTCGGGCTGGTCATCACACCGCTGGTCCTGGTGGCGACCGAACCGCTGCGGCCCGAGCAGCAGGCGGATGCGAACACCGCCTTCAACGTCGTCCAGCGGGTTCTCGGCTCGTTCGGGATCGGGGTCGTCGCGACCCTGTTCACCCATCGCAGCGCCCACGCCGGGCAGGTGCCCGCCCTGCACACCGTCGCCATCGCGATCACCGTCCTGGCCGCCGCGGCGGCGATCGCGGCCCTGTTCCTCCCGGAGGCCCACACGGAGGACCTGCTGGCAGTGGGCAGGCAGGGCGACGGCGGGTAGCCCGGAACCTGGCTCGGCGGACCCCTCGGTGCCGATACCCAGGGCCGCTGGGAAGGAGCGAGCGGTGGAATTCTCCTGGCCTGAATTCGCGAGGAACGAAACCATCAATGGGGAGCGCTCGTGGACGGCGGCATTCGACAGCTACGACCAGTACCGCGAACTCTGCTATTACCTGGTCAAGATATTCGACGGTGACCGGCCGGTGGGCGAAGTCAGAGCCGAGGTGGGGACCGAGTTCGCCGGCGACGACTGGACCACGCCGGCCTTCGAAAGCGAGTTGCGAGAGCGGATAGCGCAGGTCGCCGCTGCCCGCCTCGAGTTGTAGGGTGTGTGGACATGTCTGACGCCCAGCTCTCTGTGCGCGAGTTCGTCGCCGCTACCTCGAAGGCCTATCCGTGCTTGACCGTTGAAGCCGATCAGTGGCACGAGGTCGGCTACTTCTTCGACCCGATCGAGAACGTCTACGCCTACTACTCGATCGACCGCAAGGATCCACAGGAGCTTGTCGAACGCTTCTCCAGCGCCGAGGCGTTGCTCGCCGCGCGAGGTGCGGACGAAAGGGTTGCCTCCTGGGTCGGCTCGTTCCGGCTCTGCGCGGAATTCGGCGAGCGCTTCGTCTACTATCCCGCATCCCGGATGCTACAGCGATTTCCGGTCGCCGCCTCGACCGCGATGACAGCCGAGGAGGGCCTGTCGAAACTCGAAGGACGCCCTCTTTCGTGGCTGCGCGAGCAAGTTGCCTGATCTTCAAGGGATCGTTGGCCGCCGTGCGGCGGGCTCGGCCCACGGAACGCCGGCTCGTAAAGCACCGGCAGTTCCACAGCAGCGCGCCGGAACGTAGCTAGTCGCTGGTTGGTCAGGTTGGGGCGGCTAGTGGGTGGGAGTGGCTCACGTGGTCAAGTAGCGCTGCCAGTTCTGGTGGGGGTGGGGTGGTCGACCAGCGGTGCCAGTACAGCCGCAGACGTGCCCAGGGCAGAGCCAGCCGCGGACCTGCCGCGGGTTTTCTTCGGACGGTTGCCTTTCGCCGTTGGCCCTGTCGGCGGTCGCGGGTGTGGCCGCACGGGCGGCGGCCTTGTTCTTCCTGTCTTCGGCGGGAAGTACGCCCTCTTCCTCGTTCGTATTGGTGTCGACCTGATATGTTCGGCCGGCGGGACTCGTCCAGATGAAGACGCCCGGTTCGGGCTGATTCAGCGTCCAACCACCGCGGTGTTTGGCGGCATGGTGGTGGTGACAGAGCAGGCCGCGGTTGTCGAGCGCGATGCGGCCGACGTCGGCGGGGACCGGGCCGTACCCGACGAGTTCGCCGGGATGTCGTGGAGGCCGGCGAGCGTTCCGGCGGCGGCGATGACCTGGATCTCGACCTTCACCCAGTTCGCGTCGGTTGCCCAGCAGCAGCTGCCTTGCCTTCGCGGAAATGTCGAGCGAGCAGGAGAATGCGATCTCACGTCGTCGGCCGGCCGCCGATGCACTCCGAAAGGAGTGTCGGCTTCCCGGTTCCTGAGCCCCTGCCGCGCCGCGTCCGATGAATCGGCGCCTGTTCCGTTCCTACTCGGCCGGTTGCGCCGTGTCGTACTGGAGCCGGGACGTCGCGATGTAGTCCCGGTGCTGGTGGGCCCAGTAGATGAGGGCGTGTACCGGGGCGCGGAGGGTCTCGCCGACCGGGGTGAGCATGTAGTCGACCCGGGGCGGCGAGCTCGGAGTGACGGCGCGGTGCACCAGGCCGTCGCGTTCCAGGCTCCGCAGGGTCACCGTGAGCATCCGCTGCGAGATGCCGTCGATGGCGTGGTGCAGTGCGGAGTACCGCTTCGGCCCGCTGCCGAGCAGGTTCATGACCAGGACGCTCCACTTGTCGCCGACCCGGTCGAGGACGTCGCGTAGCTGGCACGTGGGGTGCCCTTCGTCGACCGGCTCGCGCACCTGAATGTGCGGTACGTAGCTGAAAGTGCCGTCTTCCGCCATACCCGGATCCTCGAACAGACTGTGCCCGCGAACAAGAAGTAACCAACGCACAGAAGGTAGGGGATCCGTGGATGTCGATCTGACCGCGCCGCCCGTGCGCGCCGGCGACCGGCCGGTGACCACGGGGCTGGAGATCCCGCACGACCAGCTCGACCAGTTCTCGCCGCCGGAGATCCGGGCCCGCCTGATCGAGGTGGCGCGGGCGCTGCCCGGCGTGTTCACCGGGCCGAGTCAGGTGTCCGTCGCCGCTCTGCGGGCGTCATGGCGCCATGCGGCCACCCCGTTGGCCACCTCGGCAACCTACCAGCCTCGGTAGGGAGATCTCCATGCGTGCTGTGGCCTTTGCGCACTTCGGCGCGGCGCCGGCCGTCGTCGACCTGCCGATACCCGAGCCGGCGCCCGGCGAGGTGCTCGTCCGGGTGCGGGCATCGTCGATCAACGGCTTCGACCTCGGCGTGCTCGGTGGCTTTCTCAAGGGTGTGTACGACTACGACTTCCCGGTGGTGCTCGGTAAGGATTTCGCCGGCGTGGTGGCCGCCGTCGGCACCGAGGTGACCACCGTGCAGGCGGGCGACGAGGTGTTCGGCGTGGTGATGCGGCCGACCCTCGGGCAGGGCGGCCTCGCCGAATACCTGACGGTAGGTGAGCAGTACGGCCTGGCGCCGATTCCCGAGGGTCTCGACGGTGTCCGGGCGGCCGCGCTCGCCCTGGCCGGCACCGCCGCGCTGAACGCGGTCGACGCGGTCGCCCCGGGGCCTGGGGACACCGTTCTCGTCTCGGGCGCGACCGGCGGCGTGGGCGCATTCGCGGTGCAGCTCGCCGCGGCGCGCGGGGCCACGGTCATCGCCACGGGCAGGCCGGGACCCGAAGCCGCGTTCGTCACCGGACTGGGCGCCGCCTGGGCTGTCGACCATGCCGATCTCGTCGCCCAGACCCGCGCGCTCGCGTCGCGGGGCGTGCAGGCCGCCCTGCACCTGGCTGGCGACGGCGCCCTGGTGGCGGGCTTGACCGCCGTGGGCGGGCGGTTCGCCTCCACGACGCACTTCACACCGGAGGACCACGCCGCACGGGATCTCAAAGTAACCACCGTGATGGCTGACCCCTCCGCGGCCACCCTTACCAGCCTTGCCACGCAGGTTGTCTCCGGGCGGCTGCGGGTACCGGTGGCCAGGATCTACCCGCTCGCCGAAGCCACCAGAGCCATCACCGACTTCACAGTCGGCAAGCTCGTCGTCACGGTCGAGGAGTCTCCGGCTCGGAGCTGATCGGGGACTACATCGCCCCGACCCTCACCGAGGCGGCCGCGCGAACCGGGCGGCCGGTGGCGCGGGCCCTTGTCGTACCTGAACGTCGATCGTCAAGAAGCGGATCGCGGGGAGGACGTACCTCTACGCCACGACGTCCGCCCGGGTCGACGGGCAGCCCCGGATCGTAGACCAGGTCTACCTGGGCGCCGAGGACGAGGTGATCGCCCGGCTGACGGGGCAGGGCGGCGGCGAGCCGGGGCTGCCGGACGCCACGGTGCACCGCCGGTTCGGCGACGTCGCCGCGGTCTGGGGCATGCTCGCCTAGCTCGAGGCCATCGCCGTGATCGACGGCGTGGTCGGGGACGCGAAGGTCAGCGGCGGCGCGACGGTCGGGACGTACCTGGCGCTGGCAGCGCTCAACCGGGTCTGCGACCCGCGGTCGAAGGCGGGCTTCGCTGACTGGTCCGCGTCGACCTCGCTGGGGCGGATCACGAAGCTGTCGGCCGGGATGCTGGACCACCGCCGGTTCTGGGACGCGATGGACCGGGTCGAGATCGCGGCGATCGACGAGGTAGAGGCGGCCCTGACCCGGCGGATGATCGAGGTGTTCGGCCTCGACACCCACGCGCTGATCCTCGACATGACCAACTTCGCGACGTTCATCGACTCCACGAACACCCGGGCATCGGTCGCCGCGCGCGGCAAGGCGAAGCGGAAGCGCTACGACCTGCGCCTCGTCGGCCTGGGCCTGGTCGCCACGAGGGACGGCGGAATCCCGCTGCTGTCCCGGGTCTACCCGGGCGGCCAGCCCGACATCACCCAGTTCACCCCGATGATCGAGGAGCTGGCGCGGCGCTACACGGCCGCAGTCGAGCGGCCGGTCGGGATGACGCTCACGTTCGACGCCGGGCAGAACTCGACACCGAACTTCGCCCGGCTCGCCGAGCTCGGCCTGCACTTCGTCGGCTCGGTCCCCCCGAGCAGCCACCCCGAACTGCTCACTCGCCCCGCCACCGACCGCGCGATCGTCGACCGCTACGCCGACGAGGGCCTGACCGCCCTCGACGCCCGCGCCCAGGTCCTCGGCACCGACCGGCGGGTGGTCCTCACTCACTCGCCGAGTCTGCACGCAGCCCAACAGGTCGGCTTCGCCAGACGCTGGCCAAGGCCACGGGCAAGCTTGACGAGCTGGCCGCCCGGCTCGCCCGCGGCCGGACCCGCCGGCAGAGGCCCGCGGTGCAGGCCGACATCGACACGATCCTCGCGCCGCGGTGGGTCGCCCGCGTGCTGCGCACCGAGCTGACCGGCGACACCCCCGACAGCCTGCGGCTGACCTGGGTCCACCACGAGGTCGCGCACGACACCCTCGAAGAGGAGATCTTCGGCAAGCGGATCCTGGTCACCGACCACGACGACTGGCCAGTCGACACGGTGATCGACGCCTACCGCTCTTAGGAGGACCTCGAAAGCCGGGTTCCGGCAGGCCAAGGACCCGCGCGTCGTCTCCTTCGCCCCGATCCGCCACTTCACCGACCACAAGATCCGGGTTCACCTGTTCACCTGCGTGCTCGCCCTCGCGGTCGCGCACCTGATGCGCCGCGAGACCGAGCAGGCCGGCCTGGCCCTGTCGGTGCCGGCGCTGCTCGGCGAACTGGAGGGCATCGGCGAGACCGTGCTGCTCTACCAGGGCGACCGCGGCCGGCCCCGCGCCCGCCACATGATCACCCGGATGAGTCCACGTCAGCAGCGGCTCTACGACCTGTTCGATCTCGGGCGGTACGCGCCGCGGCGGTGAGTTAGGTACTACGCCGAAAACAAGATCAAAAATCACTCTGACCTGCGAGGACGCTTACGAGGGACCAAGATCTTTGGAAACTCGGGCTAGTAGGTGTGCCAGGAGCGGCCTCGGTTGGAGGTCTTGGCCGGGCCTCGCCAGCGCAGGTCGGGGAGGTTGACGACGATCGCCTCCTGGGTGGTGCGGGCGATGACGACGACCGCCTCGGCGTCGGGGTCGGGGTTCTCCTCCCGGTGGGGCACCCACGGCGGCACGTAGATGTAGTCGCCGGGCGAGGTCTCCAGCCGGATCTCCTCGTCGTCCCGCAGGAACACGAACGCGGGATGGCCGGTGACGACGTAGATCCCGGTCTCGGACAGGCCGTGGTGATGGTTGGCCGAGCGGGTGGCGGGAGCGACGTGGGTCTGGCCCATCCACAGCCGCGCGGTGCCGACGGTAGTGCCGGACAGCGCCTCGACGCGGCGCATCCCCGCCGTCTGAGCGGTGTGGGCGGACAGGCCGGTCGGGCGGATCTGGTGGAGCCGGCGGTGGAAGGCGTCGAACTCGTGCCCGGTCGGCTTCTCCGGCTCGGGCAGCGCCTCGTCGGCCGCGCTGGCCTCGTCGGCCGCGCCGGCCCCGGCCGCCGTGTTGGGCGAGGCCGCTGTTCGGTCAGGCATGGTGCGCCTCCTGATGCGGTGGTTCGGGAGCCAGGTTCGGCGACGCGGATCCGGTGATCAGATCGGCGGAGCCGAGGGGCGCCGTCGCGGCGGCGGCCGCGCGGCGGCGGCGGTAGCGCGCCGAGGCGACCCGTTCGCCGCACCGGCGCATCGAGCACCACTTGCGACGGCCCGACGGTGAACGATCGAAGAAGAGCGAGCCGCAGCCGGCGCACTCCCTCAGCCGGTCGAGCTCGGGCCCGGCGAGCAGGTTGATCAGATCGCGGGCGATGACGGCCAGCGACGAGCTGGGCTCGTACTCCTCGACCGCGGTCTTCTCCCGGCCACTCGGGCGCAGCAGGAAGACCGGGGTCGGGTGGCGGGCGGCTGCGTTGATACATCGGATGTCGTCCGGCGACGGAGCCTCGCCACGAAGGGCCACGCGGGCGAGCGCGTCGGCGGCGGCGCGCAGTTCGCGGGCGGCGCTCAGGTCGGCCGAGGTGAACCCGCCGGCCGGCTGGGGCAGGTCAGCGAGGGTGAACCAGGTCGCCAGGCCGCCCGGCTCCGTGATCAGATCGACCGGCCCGCCGTCCGCGTCGAGCATCGTGGCGACGAAGTCGAGGCAGAGGCTGCCGGCGCCGAGCGTCTCGTCCAGCGGTCCCGACGACTCGGGCGCCGGATGGTCCGTGACCGCGGACAGCGCCGCCGACTCCGGCTGCTCCACCCGCTCCGCCGGTCGTCCCGACCGGCGCTCGATCGCGCGCACGTTAGCTGCTCCTCACTTGACGTAGGCGTTCCGTCAGTATTACGTCCCCTGACGCCGTGGGCTGGGTGGCCGGGCCTCAATGGAGTCGCGGCGGCTCAGGAACCCAATGGCGGCAGGAAAAATGGCCAGATCGGATCACGCCGTACGCCTTGAGGAGTGCCCTGTCGGGCTGGAAGTCGGGCCACATCATCACATGATGAACTGTTGACATGCGCCCCCCGAGCCCGGCAATGTACGTAGCCATGCCGCCCCAGCCGCTTGCCAGCAAGCGACTCCACGTCGACTTTCGGTGTACAGCCAGCGCTCTCTGTCGATAGCTCGGTCGGCCGGGCGGCCGATCCGTCCGTCCGGCATCATGGGTTCATACCTTGACTAGCCCGCGCACGACCTGGACCGCCACTGGCGCAACGCCCGCACGCACACGCTCCACGACCCGGCGCGCTGGAAGTACGTCCACAACGGCAACCACATTGTCAACGGCGTGCTGCCCCCGAACCACGGCCTGATCTAGCTGGTTGTCGCGCCCGCCGGCGTCGGCGGGCCGAAGGCGTGCAGGAAGGTGTCGACGGCGGCCCGCGCCACGGCACGCTTCTCGTCGTCGGGGATGACGCGGGTACCGAACCGGCCCCGCGCCTCCAGCGAGCCGGTCAGCAGGGCGGCGAGCTGCTCGGCCGCCGCGGCCGGGTCCGCCGTCCGCAGCCGGCCGGCGAGAGCCAGGCGGGCCAGCCGGTCGGCCAGCGCCTCGGTGACCGGGTTCGCCGCCCGTCCCTGGATGATGTCGAGCAGGTCGGGGAACTGGCTGATCTCGGCGTAGAGCAGCCGGCGCAGCGCCCAGCTCCGCTCGTCGCAGAAGCAGCTGACGAGGCGGTAGCCGACGTCCTCCAGCGCGCCGCGGATGTCGCCGTCGAGGTCGCGCAGCCCGTCGACCGCGGCGAGGTTCTTCGCCAGCGCCTTGTCGGCCTCGGCGGCGAGCACGGCGCGCAGCAGGGCCTGCTTGTCGCCGAAGTGGTTGTAGATCGTGTGCTTGGCGACCTGTGCCTCGGCCGCGATGACGTCCAGGGTCGCCTGGGCGTACCCCTCACGGGCGAACACCATGAACGCGGTCGGGAGGATGCTCTCCCGTTTGTCGGCGCGTCGGCGGGTTCCGGCGCGGCCGAGCGCGGTTGCCGCGGCCGGGGTGGTCGGGCTGGCGGGCCGGTCGGGGTCGGGCGCCGTCTGGGCGGCGGCCGTCCGCGCTCCGCCAGTCGCCGCCGACCGGCCGGCGGCCAGTCGTTCGCTCGCCGTCCCGCTCATGGCCTCACGGTACTGCCAACCTCTCGTCGCACCCCTGCGGACAGCGATCAGGCGAGCCTCTTATGGGAACGACTCCGGGCGTTATAGTGCACTGGTCAGTGCAAAATTATGCCCCGATGGGAGCCATGTGATGGCTGGGTCTTCGGACGCGGATCGGCTTGATCCTTCGCTGCGGCGGCTGATCGCCGTGGTCCTGCTCGGTGGGATCATGGGAATCCTCGACGGGTCGGTGGTCGCGGTCGGCGTCGACACCCTCGCCACCCGGCTGCACACCTCGCTGAGCATGATCGGGTGGGTCTCGACCGGCTACCTGCTGGCGCTCACCGTCGCCATTCCGGTGACCACCTGGGCCGTGGACCGGTTCGGCGCGCGTCGGCTGTGGCTGGCCGCTCTCGTCGCCTTCCTCGCCGCGTCCGTCGCCTCCGGGCTCGCCTGGAACGTCGGCAGCCTGATCGTCTTCCGAGTGTGCCAGGGGCTCGCCGCCGGGGTTCTCGACCCCCTGGTGCTGACCCTGCTGGCCCGCGCCGCCGGGCCTCGCCGGGCGGGGCGGGCCATGGGCCTGATGGGCATGGTGCTCTCGGCCGGCCCGGTGCTCGGTCTGATCGTCGGCGGGATCGTCCTGGAGCACCTCTCCTGGCGGTGGATGTTCCTGATCAACCTGCCCATCGGGCTGGTTGCGTTGCTCGGAGCCGCGCGGGTGCTGCCGGCCGACCCTCCGCGCGCCGGGGAGAGCGGCGGTACTCGCCTCGACATCGTCGGTGTCGCCCTGCTCGGCCCGGGATTCGCGGCCGTCGTGCTGGCCCTGACACAGGCGGCCGACCGGACCGCCGTCGCGGCCTGGCAGGTGCTCGTCTCCGTCGCGGCGGCCGTCGTGCTGCTGGCCGGCTACGGGCTGCACGCCCGGCGCGGGACCACGACCCGGCGGGGCGCGCCACCGCTGATCGACCTGCGGCTGTTCCGCAACGCCGGGTTCGCGGCGAGCGTCACCATCATGACCTTGGTAGGTCTGACGATGTTCGCGACCCTGTTCGTGCTGCCCCTGTACTACCAGCAGCAGCATGGGCGGGGCACGCTCGCGGCGGGGCTGCTGGTGGCTCCGTTCGCCGTGGCCGCGGTCATCGCCATGCCGTTGTCCGGACGGCTCTCGGACCGGTTCGGTGCCCGTTCCCTCGTCCGGTGCGGCGCGCTCGTCGCCGTGCTCGCCGAGCTCGGGTTCACCCGGATCGGCGGGCAGACCAGTGAGGTATGGCCAGCGCTCGCCGCGTTCGGCGTCGGTGCCGGGCTCAGCTTCGTCGGGGCACCGACCATGGGATCGCTGTACCGGACGCTGCCGCCGGCGGCGGTGCCCCAGGGCAGCTCGGTCCTCTACATTCTCAACCAGCTCGGCGCGGCGATCGGCATCGCCGTCGTCACCCTGATCCTTACGACCGTCGGGAACGGCGGCGAGGACCCGATGGCGGGCTACCACGGGGTGTACTGGTTCGCCATCGTCGCGCTCGCGATCATCCTGGCCGCCAGCGTGTTCCTTCCCCGGCGTGAGGCGAGTCCGGCCGTCGCGACCCCGCCCGCCGCCGAGCCTCAACCCGCCGGTGCGGCCGTGCCGGCCCAGCCGGTCGCCAGGCCCACGACGGTCGAGCGGGGGTCGCCGCCGCTCCCGAGCACGACCGCCCACGGGGGGAGCGGCGACCAGGCGTCCACCGCGGTGGGAAGCGCCGGGCGCCCGGCGCCGACCGACCATGCCGAGAGCCTGGGAAAGACGGGAGAAGGCAGATGAGAACCATCGTGATCACGGGTGGCACCGACGGGATCGGCCGTGCCCTCGCCGCCACCCTGCTTCGCCGTGGCGACCGGGTCGTGGTCGTGGGCCGCAACGCGGACAAGGGCCGGGCATACCTCGACGCCGCCCGGCGGGACGGGGCCGGCGGACGGGCCTCGTTCATCCAGGCGGAGCTGAGCCTCGTCAGTGAGAACGAGATGGTCCTGGCGCGCCTGCGGGAGCGGTTCGACGCGCTGGACGTGCTCGTGCTCGGCGCGCGGCACTACCGCTCGGTTCGCCGGGAGACCACGGAGGGGTTCGAGGGGAACTTCGCGCTGTTCTACCTGAGCAGATTCCTCCTCAGCCATGGGCTGGTCGACCTGCTGGAGAAGGGCGCGAACCCCGCCATCGTGAACATTGCGGGCCCGGGCGCGGACCTCTCGGTCGTTCGCTGGGATGACCTGGAGCTGAGACGCGGCTACCACGGCGGCGCCGCGCTGGGGCAGGGAGGCAAACTGAACGACCTGCTCGGCGTCGCCTTCGCGGGCGCCTACCCTGACGGCAGGACCAGGTATGTCCTCGTCCATCCGGGCGTCGTGTCGACCAGCTTCTCGGGCGCGTACGACGAGGCGACCGCGTCCCAGGTCGAGGCCCTGAAGAAGGTCGGGAAGCCGGTCGACGAGAGCGTGCGGCAGATCCTCCCGCCTCTCGATGCCCCGCCGCCCGAGCCACTGAGCGCCTTCGTCGAGGGACGCCGGATCAGCCTGGACGACGGATCGTTCGACCGGGCCGCCGCGTCCCGCCTCGACGCGCTCACCCACCGGCTTCTCGCGCGGCCACGACCATCGTCCATCCCATGACGGGTGGCATCCGGTGCGGGGCGGTCAGAGCTGGAGAGCGTCGCGACCGGTGCGGATATCAGCCTTTTCCAAATCCTTTCTTAAGTCCTTTTGCGGCCTACATCACCCGACGATCCGGCCTGGAAAGCGAGCGAAGCGGCCGGCCGGCCCCGGGTATACCCATAGCATTCCCCCCGTTACATGAGCGGCGCGCTCAAGCGATCAGGTTTGGGCGAGTTGTTCGCGTACCGGATATCGGCCGCCTCCGCTCATGCGCGCCGTTCAGGGCCAGGACTTGAGGACGGTGTCGTCGACACCGCGGAGCGTCAGGAGGCCGTCGTCCTGGAGTATCAACACGGCGCCGGGGTTGCCGACAGTACCGCTTTCCCAGTGCTGGTTGCCCTCGGCGTCGTAGAGGGCCAGGTTGCCGCTGCTTTCAAGGAGAAGCTTGACGACGGGTTTGCCCTGGGTGTCCGAGACCCAGGCAGCATTCTTGTCGATGATGCCGTCGAAGTGGTAAAGCGCCAGGTTCCGGTCCCCCTGCAGGGTCAGACGGTGGCCGGCGACGAACAGCGACTCGTCAACATGAAGCTCCTCGCCAGATTCGAGACGATGCTTTGCCTGGATCGCGGTCGGCCGTGGCCACAGTTCGGCTTGGTCGTCCGTGACGGTCACGACGGCGCCCTCGAACTGCTGGRTGACGTCGGCCGAGGATGTGCGCAGCCGTTGCGGGCCGGCAAGCGGGAAGCCGCACCTGTTGAAGATCTCTGCGCTCATCGCGCTCCCCAACGGGTCAAGCAGGTGCCATATGGCCCCGGTCAGCGGTATCCCGCCGTACTCCCGGCTCCAGAAGATGGCGCCGCCCTCGAACCGTTGCCAGCATCGGTCACCGGGCCACTCCTCGCGGGCCGTCGGGAAACCGAGTTCGCTGGTGGTGCCGCCCAGGAGCTCATAGCAGCTGCCGATATTGCCGCGAACCCAGAACGTGCCGTGTCCTGAATGGTAGATCGTCGCCCCGCACCGCGCGCCAGCGGACACGCGCCGTTGAACCGCGAGGTTGTAGCGAAAGCGGCCTTCATAGCGCTGGAGATACCCGTCCGTAGTGCCCCAGGCGCCCCGAGATTCGGCCGCTGGCAGGATCTCTGACAACGGGAACCCCAGCCGGTCCGCGACACCACCCGCCGCGTCCAGTGATTCCGCGAAGGCTCCCCGCACCGGGAAGGCGCCACCGGACTCCGTCCAGTAGACAGCGCCGCGCTCGAACTTCTGACCGTAGCCAGCCGTCTTACGGGGAGACGTGACCTCGACCCGCTCGGCGACGGGAAAGCCTAGTTTCTTCAGAACGTCCGCGTTCCCGGTCACCAGCCGCGCCGCCGCGCCGAACATCGGCACCGACCTGTGCTCCAGGTTCTCGCCGAGATAGAAGATGGCGCCGCCCTCGAACCGCTGGTAACAGCGCCAGGGACCTTTTCCGCCTGGCCTTCCGTCGATCTCGCCTGACACGGGAAAGCCAAGCGGGCCGGAGGTGCCCTGGAGATGCTCGTACAGCTGGCCGATCGCTCCCCAGATCGCGTGCGCCCCGTGTTGCTTTGAATAGTAGATGGCCGCGCCGCATGGACCGCCGTGCTCGGGTAGCTGGGGAGCTACCGGCTCTGTATAGTCTTGCCACCACTCGAACCGCTGGTAGTGACCGCCTTCGGGAGTTCCCGACGACCCGGCCGCCTCGAGCTCCGGGCTGGTCGGGAGCCGCAGACCGCCCTCGAGGCCGCCGTTGTTCACCCACACCTGGCCGATCTCGCCGTCCACCGGCATGTTGCCCGCGGCCTCGCTCCAGAAGACCACGCCGTCCGGGTAGTTCCGGAAGAACACCCACCCGGGGTGCCGTCGCGGGCGAAGGGCGGTCAGCCAGGGCGTTGTGGGCGCTTGCCTGCGCAGCCGAAGCTTCTTGATCGCGGCGGTGGCCGTCAGTGCCTGCTGGAGGAAGTCGCCCAGTTCGGACGGGGCGGCCTCGACGATTTTGCCCGCCACGTTCGGGTCCATCCGCGCGATGACGGTCGCGACCCAGGACTCAGCCGCGCCGCCTGATGCGGGCTCCTCCAGCTCCTCGCTGATGACCGCGTCGAGCACGGCGGCCGCCTTAGCGGACTCGACATCCTTGTGCGCTAGCAACGCGACCGCTCGTTCCAGCCGCGCAGCACGGATATTGCTCGCGATGTCGTCCGGATGCTCCGCCGCGAATCGGTCGACGAGCTCGCGGACCGGCAGTCGGTTCCACACCGCTGCCTGTCCCTCGCCGGTGGTGCCATCAGGGGGTTCGGGCAGCGCGGCCCACGCGAACACAGGATTCGCCGGGAAGAGCGCGGCGGCCTCGGCGATGATGCGCCGGCGGCCGTCCTTTACCGCGCCGTCTTCCGCCAGCGCGCTGACCGACCGCCAGAAGACCATGGAGCTGCCGCCCCAGACAGGCTGAATCCTGCGACCGAATCCGGCGCGGCCGAGCAACTGCTTCGCGGGCTCCTCTTGGTGGCGGAGGTCCGCGAGCTCGTCGATCTCTTCGTCCGTCAGCGGCTCGTTCACTCTGCCCCCGTCTTGAACCGCGCCTCTGGGCGCAGTAGCCCTGGCAGCGAAGTTAGCGCCACCGAGCCACAGCGTGAAGGGGTGAATGCGCCGGCCTGAGTCGCTGCCTGTTTGAGGCTTGGCGCCGCGCGAGGGCTGGGCACGCGGCGGCCAGAGCCCGACTCCGCCAGCCCACGTCGGTCGGCTTGGTTCAGGCGGGGATCTGGTCGTCGAGGCACCAGCCGTAGGGGCTGGGCTGGCTAGCGCTGGCGCGGCGGGGCTCGTACTGCTGGACGTAGAGCGTGGCGACCAGTTCGGCACGGGTGCGCACGCCGGTCTTGGCGAACACCGCCTTGAGGCGATCCTGCGCGGTGAAGGGGGAGATGCCCAGCGCGGTGGCCATCTGCCGGGTGGACCTGCCCTGGGCGGCGAGCCCGATGACCTCGCGTTCGCGCGGCGTGAGGCCGTAGGCGCCGGCGATCACCTCGCTGACGACGATCGGGCGGGCGCCCTCGATGATGACGGCGATCGTCGACGGGTCGCCGCCGGGCATCGGCGAGCCGTGCAGCACGACCCAGCGGCGATCGTGGGCCGGGCCTCGGCTCCGGGTCGGACCGAGGTCATAGCATGGCCTGCGATGCCGACCCTGCTGATCGTCTACCACACCCCGTCGCCCTCGATGCAGGCGATGCTGGCGGCGGTGCTCGCCGGCGCCCGGGACGAGGCGATCGAGGGCGTGGAGCTGGTCGTCCGTCCGGCCCTGGCGGCCACCGCGGTGGATGTGCTGGCCGCCGACGGCTACCTGCTCGGGACGCCGGCCAACATCGGCTACATGTCAGGCGCGTTGAAGCACTTCTTCGACCGGATCTACTACTCGGTGCTGGCGGCGAGCGTCGGTCGACCTCACGCGCTCTACGTCCACAGCAACAGTGACACGACCGGCGCTGTCCGTGGCGTCGAGACGATCACTAGCGACCTGAGGTGGAAGCGGCTGCGCGACCCGCTCACGGTCGTGGGTGAGGTGGATGCCGCCGCTCTTGAGGCGTGTTGGGAGCTCGGCGGGACCACCGCCGCGAGCCTTATGCCCGGCTGATCATTACCGGGCGGGAGGATCGGATGCCGCGACGTGACGTCGCCTGCCTCATCCGGCCCGCCGCCCTGGTACCGGATTCCGATGATCACTGGGCCGTGTGCCGCGTAGCCGTTTGAACGCCGCACTCAGCGCGAAGGCGTTGGCGTAGCCAACCTTCCTCGCGATCGTGCCAACCATATGGTCGGTTTCCTGCAGCAGGTCCGCGGCCAGGGTGATCCGCCAGCTCGCCAGGTAGGCCATCGGCGGTTCGCCGACCAGTGCGGTGAACCGACGGGCGAGCGCCGCCCGCGATACCCCGACCTTGGCCGCCAGGTCGGCCACCGTCCACGGGTAGGCGGGTGCATCGTGCAGCAGCCGCAACGCGGCACCGACGACCGGGTCGTCCAGCGCGCGGCACCAGGCCGGGGCATCGGCGTCCGGGTCGGCGAACCAGCTGCGCAGCGCGGAGACCAGCATCAGGTCCAGCAGCCGGTCCAGCACCATCTGCTGTCCCGGCCGGTCTCTGGCGATCTCCTCGGCCACCATCTCCATCGACAGAGCGGGGCTGTCCCCGGCCGGCACCACCAGCACGGCGGGCAGTGCCCGCAGCAGCCGTTCGCTGAGCTCTCCCCGGCGCTCGAAGGCCCCGCTCAGCAGCACGGCGGCTTCGCCGACGGGTGTTCCGCAGGTCCGGGCGGGCCTGGAGGCGCGCTCGACGCCCTCGGTCGCCGAGCAGTAGTCGGCGCTTGTCACCACCAGTGAGGGTGTGGTCGCGGGGTCATCGGCCACCGTGTAGGGCACGTCGCCACGGATGACGGCGATGTCGCCGGCCTCGATGAGCACCGGTGCTTGCTGGTCGGAAACGATCCAGGCATGGCCGCGCAGCATTGTGGCCAGCGTTAGCGGGGCACCGCTGGCCATCCGCAGGGCCCAAGGGGGTCGCATGATTGTCTGGCGGAAGATGGCGGTGCGCGCCCGTACCTCGGCCAACGACTCCGACACGGCGTCCACGTCCCCATCGTAGACGCCTAGGCATCAAGTGGAGCTTCGTGGCCATGGATCGTCTCAGCGCCGGCCGGTTGACTGGCGTCATGTCTGAACATCCAATCCTGGTCACCGGGGCGACCGGTAAGTCCGGCCGGCGCGTCGTCAGCCAACTACGGGCACAGGGGCTGCGGGTTCGCGCGGCGGCCCGCAACGGCGAGCACGTCTTCGACTGGACCGACGGCGGCACCTGGGACGCTGCTCTGGAGGGCGCGCGGTCCCTCTACATCGTCCCGCTGGACGGCGCGAAGCACGTTCGCCCGTTCATCGAGCGGGCGGTGCGGCATGGGGTGCGACGGGTTGTGCTGGCATCGGGGCGCGGAATCGACGATCCGGACTACGCGAAGGACAGCAGCGGGACATTGGAGGGTGCCATCGACAGCGAGGCCGCTGTGCGGGAGAGCGGTCTGGAGTGGACGATCAGCAGGCCGGGCTGGTTCGCGCAGAACTTCAGCGAGGGCTTTTTCGCCGATGCCGTCCGCGCCGGTGAGTTGCGGCTGCCCGCTGGCGATGGGGCTGCCAGTTTCGTCGATGCCGAGGACATCGCCGCGGTGGTGGTCGCCGCGCTCACGGAGGACGGGCACGCGGGCCAGATCTACGAGTTGTCCGGACCCCGGGCGGTGACCCTGACCGAGGCAGTCGCCACGATCTCCGAGGCCGCCGGCCGGGAAATCCGCTACGTGCCGCTCTCGGTCGAGGACTACGTCGCGGAACTCGTTCGGCGGGGATTTCCGCCCGCGGACGCCGAAACCTTCGCGGATGTCATCGAACCACTCAGGGACGGTAAGGACGAGTATGTATCCGACGGCGTGCGGCGTGCCCTTGGCCGCCCGCCTCGGACCTTCGTCGAATTCGCCAATGCGACTGCTGCCGCGGGTGGTTGGTCGGCCTGACCGCCTTGGGTTCCTACGCTGCGAGGGTCCGTCCGCCCGGACGTCGGTAAGTCGGCTGTCCGTGGAGGCAACCCGGGAAAGAGTCTGCGTCCTGGGAAGTCAAGCGCACTGGAGTGCGCGGATGCTGTGAACACGGCAGGCGACGTGCGACTCGGCGCTCTTCGTGCCGAAGGCCGTGGTCGCGGTTCCCGTCCCGGCGGGCCGAGAGCGCCTCGGCACCAGACCGAGGGTAATAACGTTGCCCGATGCCGATGTTGCTGATCGTCCACCACACCCCGTCGCCGTCCATGCAGGCGATGTTGGAGGCGGTGCTCGCAGGTGCCAGGGATGAGGCGATCGAGGGGGTGGAGGTCGTCGTCCGCCCGGCTCTGGCGGCGACTGCGGTTGATGTGCTTGCCGCCGATGGCTACTTGCTCGGGACGCCGGCCAACATCGGCTACATGTCAGGGGCTTTGAAACATTTTTTTGATCAAGCCTATTACCCCTGTTTGGGAGCAACCATCGGTCGGCCGTACGCCCTGTACGTCCACGGCAACTCCGACACCACTGGCGCGATCCGCGGCGTTGAGACGATCACCACTGGTCTGAAGTGGAAGCGCCTGCGTGACCCGCTCACCGTGCTCGGCGAACTGGACTCCGCCGCGCGTGAGGCCTGCTGGGATCTTGGCGCGACCGTGGCCGCGAGCCTCATGCCGTAGACCGGCCGCGGACCGTGCCCCCCACGCTCATCCGGGAGTCCGCACCCGTACCAGGCGGCCGTGCGCTCTGGCGAATGACGAGATCGCCGCGGTCAAGTGGGTGCGCTACGCGCCGGGTCGTGAGTCCTCCTGCCCGCCGTTTCGGTCGCGACGGCTTCGCAGTTGTCGCCCTGTTCGCCCGTTCGGCGCGCGGCGGAGATCATGGCATCGAGTGCGTGCCGAGCGGCCAGCAGGTCATCGATGGCGGCGCTGATGCGGTCGCGGTCTTCGACGAGGACTGGTGCCAGTTCCCCGCAGACGGGCATCAGCATCTCCCCGTCCTCGATCATGCAGGGGAGCACTTCGGCGATCGTGACGGTGTTGAGACCGGTGGCGAGCAGTGTCCGGATCCCGCGGACCGTACGAACGTCGGTCTCCTGGTACTCGCGATATCCGCTCGGCCGTCGCGCCGGTCGAAGAAGATCCTGCTCCTCGTAGTAGCGAAGCATCCGCTCGCTGGCACCGGTTCGCCGGGCGAGTTCTCCAATCCGCATGTGTCCCGCACCACCCTTCCTTGACTCTCACATCGATGTCAGAGTTTACATTGATCATTATGACAACTCGGAACTCGGCCCACGACGATCAGCCCCGCGTGACCATTCTCGGTCTGGGTCGGATGGGCACCGCGCTGAGCAGGGCGCTTCTCACCGCTCGCTACCGGACTACGGTGTGGAACCGGACTCCGTCGAAGGCCGGCGGCCTGGTGGGGCTGGGCGCGGAACGTGCGGAAACCCCCGGCGCCGCGATCGCGGCGAGCCCGATGACCATCATCTGTGTCGCGGACTACGACGGGGTTCAGGAGGTGCTGGACGCGGGACGTGCCGCGCTTCGGGAACGTACCCTGGTCAACCTCACTACCGGCACACCGCAGGACGCCCGGGCCATGGCCACCCGGGTTGCCGGACGCGGCGCGGCCTACCTTGACGGGGCGATGATGGCCGTCCCTCAGTCCGTTGCCACCCCCAGCGCATTCTTTCTCTACAGCGGCTCCCCGGATGCGTTCGACCGTCACCGGCACACACTGGACGCCCTGGCGACCAGCCACTATCTCGGCAACGATCCCGCGGCGGCGGAACTGTGGGACTTCGCCCTGCTCGGTAGCGGGTACGCCGCCCTCACCGGCTTCCTCCACAGCCTCGCTCTGCTCGACACCGAGGGTGTTCCGCCGTCTCGTTTCGTGCCCCTGGTCGCCCAGTGGCTGCACGGGATGACCGAGTACATGTCCGAGCTGGCACGCGAAATCGAGTCCGGAGACTACTCGGCCGGCGTGTCGCCGGTCGGCATGAACCAGGTCGCGGTCGAGAGCCTGACCCGCGTCAGCGAGCATCTCGGCATCGACGCCGAGGTACTCGGTCCGCTCCGAGCCCTGCTTGAGCGTGGTGTCGCGCGGGGCCACGGCGACGAGAGCTTCGCAAGCCTGTTCGAGCTCTTGCGGCAGCGTCCGTCCCAGCTCCCGGGCCACGATGTCGGCCCGACCATCGCCAGGACGCGGTGACCGTGGCCGCCCAGGTAGGGCCGTATGAGCCCGTGACAGTGATCGGCACGCCGGACGCGAAGGACCGTGAAGGACCGTGAAGCCTGCTGGGAACTGGGTGCCGCTACCGCCGCGAGCCTGATGTTGTAGAGGCGGGTCGCGTGGTGGCCGTGCGCCGTTTCCCGAATCGTCGCGGAACGTGATACGGCGGTGGCCAGGGTTCGGCACATTTCTGCGATTGCGTCCATTATCCCTGCTTGGAAGCGACGATCGGGCGGTCGTATGCCCTGTACGTCCACGGCGGCTCCGACAACACTGGCGCGGTCCGCAGCGTCGAGACGATCGCTACCGGCATGAAGTGGAAGCGCCTCCAAAACCCCGTCACGGTGACGGGTACGCCCGATGCGAAGGACCGAGAGGCCTGCTGGGAGTTGGGCGCGACGATGGCGGCGAGCCTGATGCCGTAGCTGGACCGTTGGTCACGGTGGGTGAAATAGCCGCGACCAGGGTTTGGTGCATTTCTTCGATGGTGTGGATTACCCCGGCGGCCTCGCCCGGGTGCTCGACGGCCTGGCGGTGATCATAGACGCGGCCGGACCGCAGCCACCCACGCGCTCCTGACCTCCGGACCTGCCGGCTCAGAGGCGCAGGTCCAACCGGGCGTGGCCGGATCTCGTCCCGGCGACGACGCCGTTGTCGACCGCGACCAGGCAGGTCACCGCCTCCGTCAGCACAGCCGCGGCCACCTGGCGCGGGGGGAGGAGATCCCAGGCGCGCACGACGCCGTCGTCGTCGGCTGTGACCACCCGTGGCCGCGCGCCGACGGTCGTCGTGACGACGGCGCGGACGGCCGCGCCCCGCGGCGGGAAATCAGCGACCGGCTGTGCCTGGTCGAGGTTCCAGAAGATGACGCGACCGTCGTCGTCAGCCGTCACGGCGAGTGCCTGGCCGGGAACGATCGCGGTCGCCCGCACGCTGACCGCGTGCCTGCGCAGCCGCAGCGCACGCTGGGCCGGTGGGGCCGCCGGCAGGAACAGCCCGACGGTGCCGTCCTCGTAGCCGGCGAGGACGGTCACCCCGTCACCCGTGGACGTCGCCGCGAGCGACGTAAGGACTGTGGCCTTGCCTTGGTGGTCGAGCAGCCTCCTCCCGGCTCCGCATCCGCCGGCCGCGCCGACAGCGTCCAGGTCCCACAGCCACACCGCGCCGTCGGCGTCGGCCAGGACGACGCGGTGGTCAGGAACGTCGGCCACGGGGAACACTCGGGTCGCCTGCGCGCCGCCGGCGGTGAACGTGCCCACGGACGTGGTGGTGGCGATGTCCCATACCCGAGTGATCCCAGAGCTGCCCGTCACGACCGCTACCAGGGCCGCGCCTTGCTGGCACACGAGCAGGCTCGTCGGCCATCCGTCCTCGGTTGGGGTGTCGAGCGTGCCCACCTGGGCGCCGGAGTCCGCATCCCAGACAGGCATGGAGTACGCGGCGGCCGCCGACAGGACCCACCGCCGGTCGTGGTGTCGAGCGATGGTGACGCCGTGCACGGGACCGGTGTGCGAACCAAGATCGTGCAGCACGGACCCGTCGTCCAGGTTCCACGCGCGCACGTGCCCATCCCGGCCACCGGTCACCACGACCGAGGGTGTGAGCGACTCGTCCGCGCTTACGGCCACGGCCAGCGCCCGCGTCTCGCCGGGGCCGGCCCGCTCGGCCATCGTGGGCACGGTCGCAAGATGCCAGAGGCGCACTTGGCTGTCCTCACCCGCGGTCACGGCGACTCGGCGCCCGTCGACGTCTGCGACCCTGGCCACGAACACGTCCCCGCCGTGCTGGGTCAGCGCCGGGCGGGGCGTGGCGTCCAGCGGCCCGAGCGACCACATCCGTACCGCAGGGTCCTGACCCGCGACGAGGAGCAAGGGCTGGTCCGGGATGACGTCCGTCTGCGGGCTGCCCGCGTCCGCGCGTGGCTCTACGAGGGAAAGTGCCCAGACGCCGTGGGAGCCGAAGGCAACGGGGACGGGGACCGGCTCGCCGGAGGCGAGGTCCCAGCCGAGGATCCGGCCGCCGTAACCGCCGGCGACCGCCCATGTCGCGCCGTCGACGGCACCGACCGTGAGCGCGACGCCGTACTCTGCCCATCCCCCGGTGTCGGCGCCGCCGGACAGCATCCGGATCTGCGCTCCGTCGGCGCTACCGTCCGGCACCGTCCAAACCCGAACCGTGCCGTCCAGCCCGGCCGACACGGCCACCGGTTGTCCCGCGCGGGCACCGGCGCCGCCGGGCCACGTCGTGATCTCGACCGCGCCCACCGGTCCGTCGTGGCCGGTAAGCGCCTGCAGATGCGTGCCGGCCACCAGGTCCCAGACGTGCAGGGCGCCGTCGTCGTCACCTGTGCTGATGGCGAGGGGCACACCGCCGATCAGCGCGGTCGTGACCCGGGACGCCGATCGGGCGTCATTGTCGAGACTGGTTCGAGGCTTGCCCGTGGCGAGATCCCACACGCGGATAAGGGCGTCATAGCGCGCGACGGACACCGCGAGGGGGCCGGTTTCGCTGGCCGTGACGGCAATCTGATCCACCGCGACGGGGGTCTTGCCGACGGAGTCCAAGTGGCCGGCGAACGTGGCCATCAGCCGGCCGGCTTCCGGATCCCAGATCTGGATCGTTCCGTCGGCGGATCCCGTGATGAGCCGCGGTCCGCCGTGCGCCCCGGAGGGGGCCGTGGCAAGGGCGGTCATACCGGTGTCCGGACCGGCCATGGTGGCGTGCAGGTCACCGGTGGCCAGGTCCCAGATCCTGGCCGTGGCGTCCTGCGACGCGGTCGCGACGGCGGGCCGGTCGGCGATCGAGAGAGTCGCAGCCGTGGTGATGCTGGCGCTGTGCTCGGCCAGCACGAGGTGCGGTGACTGCAGCTGCAGGCCGGCCCAACGCGTCACGAAGGCCGGCGTGGCCTGGAGGGCGTCGAACGCGGCCGCCTCGGCGCGTCTGTCGTAGGCGAGCGCGTGCAGGGCCAGATAGCCGGCCCGGTCGCTCCCGGATGCGCCGCGCAGCCACCGGTGGATGCGGCCCGGGCGCCGGGACGCCGACGCCTTGTCCGGGTCGGGCAGGTCGCGCGACCGGTGGACGGCCGACAGGTAGATCTGCTCGAGCGGTTCGAGTCGCTCCCGCCGGAACACCCGGGTGACCAAGCCCTCCGGGTCCGCGGCGGCGAGGAACCGCGGGTCGGTCAGGTAGTTGCCCAGCAGGCCCGCGTCCTCGGCGTGGCCCGCGAGATGACGCCGGGTGTAGTCGTCGGCACGCAGCCAGTCCGGGCCGGCGTCGGTCGCCGGCACCCGGTCCGCCATGGTCTTGACGATGACTCGCTCGGTCTCGCTGCCGCTGGCGTCGCGCAGGTAGCCGACGACGAGGCGGTGAAACAGCCGGTAGTGGATCTGGCCAGCGTCGCCGGACCGGCGGCCGACGAGATACGCCGCCGCCGCCCGTGCCGCCTCCTTGACCGTGGGAAGGTCATAGCTTCGGCTGCCGAGGGTGCTCGCGACCGCGGCACACAGCTCGTCCGCGGCGAAGCCGTCCCCTCGGCCGTAGGCGAACGTCGTGAGCACGTCGCGCAGGGCGGCACCCTTGGCCTCGCCCCACCGCTGCGCATAGGAGTACAGGTAGTCCTCGACCGCCCCTTGCAGGGTGCCGGGAAGCCTGGCGCGCCACCCGGGCGCGCTGACGTCGACCGGGTCGTCGATCCGCAGCCGGTCGCAGGTCAGCTGCGCGAGCAGGAACAGCCCGTCCGCCTTATCCGCGATCGCGGCCGCCACCACGGCCGTGTACCCGTCGTCGCCGAGATACGCCTCGCCCGCCTGGTCGAGCGCCGTCCGCAGCCGGGCGGCGGCATAGTTCTCCAGGTCGGCCCGGTCAAGGTACCTATCGTCCAGCCGGTAGGAGATCACCTCGCCCAGCAGGCCGGGCTTCGGCGCGGCGTCGGCCGCGTCCGCGGGCGCACCCGGGGCCTGCGGATCGCGGGCGGGTCCCGCGAGCGGCAGCGCTCCCGCGACATCCTGCGCGTCCGTCCGGATGGCGGTGATGACCCGGACCCCGCCGCCCTGCGGGAGCTGGGCCAACTCGCGCAGCAGGCGCGCGATCCCGTTGACGTCCTGCGCGTGCTCGAGGTCATCCACGACGACCGTGAACGGCTGGGTCCGCTGCTCCAGCGCCCGGATGAGCCGCGTCTTCGACGTCGTGGTGAGCTCGAGCGCGGCGGCCATCGCCTCGATGAGGTCGCCGGTGCTCTTCCCGTCCGCGCGGACCGCCACGTCGATGAGCCCGCGCAGCCTGCCGGCCAGTGCGAGCTCGTCCGGCGCCGGCACGGGGTCGTGGACGCGGCCTGACGACGGGCCGACGACCGGGTCGGCCAGCCACACCAGGCGCGCGAGCACGGCGGACTTCCCAGCGCCGGGCCGCCCGGTGACGATGCGCACCAACTGCCGGTCCGGACCGGGCGGCGCTGTGAGCCAGTCGGCGAGCGCCCCCAGGACGCGGGCGCGGCCGGTGAAGGGCGCGCTCTGTGCCAGGCCGGCCGCCGAGCCGACGCCCGGGCCGCGGGCCAGCCGCAGCCAGTCCTCGAAGTCCTCGGCCATGTCCAGCCGCCAGCGGAAGCGGGACTCGAGTTCCGGCCAGACCTGGGCCCATTCCTTCATGGGTGTCATCGACGCGACCTTCTTGGCCGCGTCGTACTCGGTGACCGCGGTGCCGACGACGGCGGAGGCCGTCTCGTCCCAGACCGGGCAGCCCGAGAAGCCCTGGGTCACGGCCTCGCCCGTGCTGTCGCCGCTCTGCAGCTGGACGAGCCGACCCCGGCTACCGCCTATCCGCTGACCGAATGACCAGACCCCCTGGGTGTCGGCCGGATAGCCGAAGATGCGGAACGTGTGCCCGTCGAACGACTCGGGCCGCCGCAGCGGCGCGGGCACAGCCGCCGGGGGAACGTCGGTCACGTGCAGCACCGCGCAGTCGGCCGACTCCGTCGCTACCCGGCCCGGCCAGCTGACATATCGCAGCTCGGCCGGCTTCGCCTCGTTGTCCTGTGCGTGCTCGAAACGCACCTGTATCGTCGGCCAATCGCCTGGTGGGCTGCCTCCTTGGCCCGAATACAAGGCCACCTTTAGTTGGTGCACCTCGTCGCCGGCGTCGCGGTAAACGTGCGCGGCCGTGAGCACGAAACCGTCGCCGACGTAGACCCCACCGCCGACGGCACCGTCCGGACCGAGGATCCTGACCAGCCATGGTGGCGCTTGGAGCCAGTCCGCCTGCATCTGCGCTGCCACCCCCGTGCGCGACTCGTCATCCGGCCCGGCCGGCATTTCCAGGACCCGCTCGCGCCGCGTTTCCGCGTCTGGACAACACTGACGCGGTGGACGTCGCCGACCTGGTACTCGACTATGTCAGAACGCTGACGTGGCCCCTCATTCTGGTCTTCGCGCTCCTCTGGTTCCGCGGGCCGATCGCTGGCCTCCTCGGTGCTCTCGGGAAACTGCTCAGCCGGTCGACGAAGGTCTCCGTCACGGCGGGACCAGTCGAGGCGGCGATCGAGGCCCGGGCGGAACAGGCGGAGGCGCAGCTGGCCGCCGAGGTCCCGGTGGCAAGCGACGCGGTCGACGTGATAGCTCAGGTACTACGGAGCGAAGAGGGTGATACGCCGATCTCGGCGGCCGGCCGCAAGGTAGCCGCCGTCGACTCCATCCGGCTGCACGAGCTTCTCGCTGCGGCTGCCGAGCTCGGCTGGGCGCGCGGGCGGCTTGGGGACGACGGGCCGCCGTCGATCCCGGCATCGGGTCCCTAGCGGGCGCTGCGGACGGCGGCGCAACGCGGTTCGGTGCAGGCCGCGGCAACTAGGATCGGTGCGGAGCCGGGAGGGGGATCATGATGGCGGGCGGCGGCGGACTATCGGTCGACGAGATCGACATGCTGGCCCGCCTGTACCACACCCCGCTCTCCGCTGGGCAGGCCCTGTCTCGTGCCGGCCTTTCGCCGTCGCGGCAGCCGAGCTGGTCGGCCTCGACCTCCAGCCAGTTCTGGTACGACGTGAGCGCCCTGCTGGCCAGCGGCGTCATCGCGAACGGGCGCGCGGCCCTGATGAGCGTCGCGGCCAGCGACTATCCGGCCAATCCCGTGTTCCGCCGCGCCGCCGCCGAGAACGAGGCCGAGGAGGAATCCTCGCCGTGGCTACGGCGCCTCGAGGCGCCGCAGGCCTCGTCTTTCACCGGCCCGGCCGGCGAGGCATCGGGGACGAAATCCCTGGGCTTCTCTACTGGCGAGCCCTCGCCGGTGCGGCCGCCGGCACCTACCAAGCGCGAAACCCTGCCGGAACCGACCCTGGTGACGCTGGTGGCCGGCGACACTGTCGGGTTCGGCCGGCTCGGAACAATGGTCCAGCTAGAAGTGCGGGACGCGTTTCGCGCCATCCTGGATGAGGCGCTCGGCTCGGCGCCCATCAGCCCGGCGGATGTTCTTAGCCTGCAAGACCGCGGCGACGGGTTCGTGCTGGCCATCGCCGGGGCTTTTCCCGCGACGCTCGTCGTCGACGACTTGGTCGGAGCCTTCGAGCGCGCGATCCGCAAACGCAACCGCTACCGGGCCGAGTCGGCACAGATCCGGGTGCGGATGGCGGTGCACCGCGGCGAGGTGCTCCTCGACGGCGGCGGCGTGACCGGCAGCCCGGTCACCGCGGCCACCCGGCTGATCGACGCGCCTCCCCTGCGGGCTGCCCTCGAACGCGACCTGCGCGCAAACCTGGGCTTGATCATCGCGGACGAGCTGTTCCGGGCGACCATCCAGGAGGGGCTGACCGGGCTTGACCCGCGGCTGTTCGCGCAGGTGACGATGCCGCTGGCGGTCGGCGCCGCCGCCCCGGGCACACTCGTCGGCTGGCTCGCGCTGCCGGGTATCGGGCGTCCGCCCCAGATCGGCGGCTCCGCCGTGGATGAGCCTGCGTCGTTCCTGCCGTCCGACCGCGAAGGCGCCACCGCGGTCACCGGCGGCGGCCAGGAGACCGGCCAGGCGCTGGACCGGCCTGTCGTGCACGGCGCGGACGAGCCGGCCCGCGCGCATGAGGGCGGCGACGACACCGCGGCGACCGGTGCGCGCGGCTGGGACTTTCACGTCTCCTACTCGGCGGCCGACGAGGACTGGGCCATCTGGATCGCCTGGACGCTGGAGGCGGCGGGCTACCGGGTCCACGTCGAGGCGTGGGACGCTATGGCGGGATCGCACTCGGTGGAGCTGCTCAGCGAGGCGATCAAGCGCTCGGTGCGCACCGTGGTCGTGCTGTCGGCCAGCTACCTGGGCGCAGCCCGGGTGCAGGCCCAGTGGCAGGCGACCTGGGAGGCGGATCCGCAGGGCCTGCGCCGGTCGCTCATCCCGGTGCGGGTCGAGGAGATCGAGCCCGAGGGCCTGCTGCGTGGGATCAAGTACATCGACCTCGTCGGCCTCACCGACGACGCGGCCAGAGGCCGGCTGGTCAGCGAGGTCGAGGCATCGCTGCTGGGCCGCCGCGGCCGCCCGACCAGCGCGCCGCCCTTCCCCGGCATCCGTTGACGGCGTCGCAACGCCGGGCCCGATCCCCGGCTCATCTCCAGAGCTGGATCTTCCCGTCGAAGCCGGCGCTGGCGAGGATCCTCTCCACCGGCGAGAAGGCGACGGACCAGACCGCGCCCAGGTGCCACTCCAGCCTGCGGCCGACCACGCGGGGCGCGGCGGGGTCGGTCACGTCCCAGCCGCATCGAGTCGTCGGCGCTGGCGCTGGCCAGCAGGCTGCCGTCCGGCGAGAACGCCACGCAGTACACCGTGTTGCGTGGCCGGTCATCGGCTCGCCCAGCCGGCGTGGCTCCCAGGCCGGCCCGGGCGGGGCGGGCGCGGGACGTCGCGGCGGCTGGCGCTCCCGGACCCGGCTTGGGCTTTCGGGGTGCGCTCGGTCGAGACGATCACGACCGACCTCCGTTGGGAGCGCCTGCGAGAGCCGCTGACGGTCGTCGGTGGCCTGGCCACGGTGGCGGCAAGCCTGATGGACACGTAACGTGACCGGTCTGCGCACGTGAGTTTCGCATTGTTCTGCGACCAGGCCTATTACCCCTGCCTGGAAGCAACCATCGGTCGGCCGTACGCCCTGTACGTACACGGCGGCTCTGACACCACGGGTGCGGTCCGCAGCGTCGAGACGATCGCCACCGGTCTGAAGTGGAAGCGCCTGCAGGACCCCGTGACGGTAACTGGCACGCTCGACGCGAAGGACCGAGAGGCGTGCTGGGAGCTGGGGGCGACTGCCGCGGCAGGCCTGATGCCGTAGCTGACTGGCACGCGTCGGGCCTCCGGGTTTCCGGGAGGGATGAGCGCGCGGAACTCAGTCATGACGCGGCACGCTGATCGGGCCTCTTGCCCAGTACCGCGACCAGTCTTTGTCACCTTTGCCCCGTGCGTTGAAGAGATTTCGTCGGGGCGAAAGATTCTCAAGCGCCGCCTCGACGCCATCCTCACCCGCCTCGGAGAGCGACCGCACCTCAGTCGCGGTCAAGGGGATCAGCAGCGTGTACTGTGGATCATCGCTGTCCTGCCAGTCGATGGTCTCGCAGAATATCGATGCGTAGTCCTGACCGCATGAACGACATCGACGCAGCGTAACGAAGAAGTGGGACTCATCGGCGATTCGCGCGACGAACCCGAGACTGCCAGACCGTTCCCGTGCGACGGCCGGATCGGCGTCGGAACACTGCCCACAACCGGCTCCTGAAGACATTTTGCCAGAATAGCGAAGGTAGGCTCCAGACGCCCGACAGACATGTTTCCGCGGGTAGCTGAGTAAAGGTCACTAGTCTCGGATGGGCTTCGCTGGGCGACAGAGGGTAACGGTGACAGGCACGCTCGACACAAAAGACCTAGCGGCGTGCTGGGAGCTGGGTGCGACGACGGCCGCGAATCTGATGCCGTAGCTCGTCGGACGATCGGTTACGGCGAGTGAGGATTCCGTGACCAGGGTTCGCGGCATTTCTTCGACCAGAAGTAGCGCGAGCAGGGTGGCCGAGATCTTCGGTATACGAAGATTGCGAGCATCGATTGGTCTCTGTCTGCTGTGGAATCGGTGAGTAGACAGGAGGCTGATCGTGTGTCACATCTGCCGGGCCAGCGTGGCTGGTCCGGCAGGGCCGGGGTACTTCGGCCGAGAGCGGTCAGTCCTCGGTGGCGGGGGTGCGGGTGAGCTGATGTGCGTCGGTGAGGCGGCCGTCGGGGGCGAGGCGGCCGAGCATGACGATCTCAGTGACGATCGGGGCGCCCTTGCGCATGGTCGCGGACAGCGTGTAGCGGGCGGCAACCCGGTCGCCCGCTACCAGCGCGTCGGCCACCTCCACGGCGACGGCGACGGCCCGTCGGCGCGCGGGGGTCACGTGGTCTATGAGGCGCTGGCGGTCCAGCGCGACGCCGTCGCTGACCATGACGAAGTCCGGGGTGTGGTAGCGGTCGAACACCTCTCCGGGAGGCTCGTCGCCGAAGGTCAGCTCCTCGGGATAACGCGTCAGGTAGGCCCGCAGGTCTTCGCCGGGCAAGGTGGTGCCGCTCATCGTTCGATCGCCTCCTTTTCCTTGACAGTCATGTCAAGGAAAAGGATAACGCCTTTCGGCTACCCTTGACAACCGTGTCCAGGAACGGGCAGCCGGCTCCGCGTCGCCGCCGCGGCGACGCGGAGGTCAACGCCTCGCGCATCCTGGAAGCCGCCGTGGACCTGCTCGGGCGAGCCGGTGACCCGTCCATGGCGGAGATCGCCGACGTCGCGGATGTCAGCCGCCAGACTCTCTACGCACACTTCGCCAGCCGCGAGATGCTCTACCAGGCGGTCCGAACGTCCCTGACCGGGCGTGTGGCCGAGGCGCTGACCTCGGCCAGCGCCGAGGGCGACGTTCGAGACGCGCTCGCGAACTGGGTGGACACGGCCTGGGTGCTGCTGGACCGTTACCCGGCGCTGCTCAACCCCGCCCTGTTCACCCAGACCTCGGGCGCGGACGTCGAGGCACATGGCCCTGTCGTCGTGGCGCTGCGCGGGCTGCTGGACCGTGGCCGCCGCGAGAACCGGCTGCATCCCGACGTCTCGACACCCTGGCTGCTCGCGGCCATCCTGAGTCTCGGCCACGCCGCCGCGGGGGAGGTCGTCGCGGGCAGAATGACCTCTGCGCGGGCCGGCGCCGCCTTCCGCGAAGGCGTCCTACGCCTTTGTCTGCGTCCTTGACCGTTAGCGAGCGACGGCAGCCCCGACGCCGACCCGCCAGGGGCGCGACCAATGCGCCGTCTGGCCGGGTCATAGCATGGTCGCGGTGCCGACCCTCCTGATCGTCCATCACACGCCGTCGCCGACGATGCAGGCGATGCTGGAGGCAGTGCTGTCGGGCGCGGGTGACGATGCAATTGAGGGCGTGGACGTCGTCGTCAAGCCGGCGTTGTCCGCGACCGTCGTCGATGTGCTCGCGGCCGACGGCTACCTGCTCGGTACTCCCGCCAACATCGGCTACATGAGCGGCGCGCTCAAGCACTTCTTCGACACTGTGTACTACCCGATCTTGGAAGCGACGGTCGGGCGGCCGTACGCGCTGTACGTCCATGGTGGCAGCGACACGACGGGCGCGGTGCGTTCGGTCGAGTCGATCGCGACCGGTCTTCGTTGGAAGCGCCTGCGCGACCCGGTCACCGTGATCGGCACCCCGGACACCGCGGCCCGCGAGGCCTGTTGGGAACTCGGGGCCATCGCCGCCGCCAGTCTGATGGCCGCCCAGTGAAGGTCGACCGCGCGGGTATGACTCCGATTTTCCGGATCATTTTGATCGTCTTTGCGTAAAGGTGCCGAGGTGGTCGAGTGCCCAGGCCTCGAAGCTGGTGGCGGGGCGTCCGAGGAGCCGGGGCACGTCCTCGGTGAGGACTGCGTTGTGTCCCGCCCGCGTCCACCCGGAACCGGTGACGATGACGTCGACGACGGAGCTGTCCAGTCCGGAGGCGATCATCTCGTTGCGTGCCGCGTCGAGCGGCACGTCGATGGTGGTGACTGGGCTGCCGAGCAGCCTTTCGAGCTGGGCGGCCTGGTCGGGCACGGCCAGCAGGTCCGGGCCTGTCAGGGTGTAGGTCTGGCCCTCATGCGCGGAGGAGATCAGGGCTTCGACGGCGACCGCGGCCACGTCGCGTGGGTCGATGACGCCCTGCCTGCCGTTTTCCGTCAGGTTACGCACCGGGCTTCCAGATCTGATCGCTGGGGCCCAGTACAGGGTGTTCGACGCGAAAGCGGACGGCCGCAGCACTGTCCAGGCGGCGCCACTGGTGTGCACAGCCCGCTCCGCCTGCTGGTGCCAGGCGCCCACTGTCCTGTTGTGGTCGTCAATCTCGCCGGTCCCGATGGCTGAGAGTTTCACCACTCTGCTTACGCCGGCCGCGACGGCGGCTTCGAGCAGGGCCACGTCGTGGTGGGGCGAGGGTGATGCTGGCACGGTCAGCAGGAACACGCTTTCGACGCCGGCGACCGCCGCGCGAAGCGACGCGGTGTTGTCGAAGTCGGCCTGTGCGATGTCCACACCCAGCGAGGCGGGAACGCTCGCGGGGTTGCGCGTCATCACGCGGACCGCCGCGCCACGGGTGACCAGAAGCCGGACGACCGCGCGACCGACGGTGCCGGTGGCACCGGTGACAAGGATCATGTGGGCAACGGTGCCAGTGGCATACCGCGGCGGATAGGACGTTTCGGCACGCCCTGTCGGCACGGGCACCGCGGTCGCTCACCACGGACAGGCTTCTATCGTGGGGCCGGTGGTGAATGACGACTCCGAACGCGTCACCCCGCTGCCTGTCGTGCTGCGGCCATGGATCTCGCAGCTGAGTGCCGCCGCGTCCAGCGGCGCACCTGCGCACCCCGTCCGCGCCGAGGCTCCGGACGCCGCGACGGCGCTGGTCGTACGTACGACCAGCGATCGCACTGAACTCGTGGTCATGGGGCCTCGTACTCACGCCGAATATTTCGAGGTGAGCCGGGTGCCGTTCTGCGTCAAGATGCGAATGCAGCCCGGCCGGGCTCAGTCGTTGCTAGGCGTTCCCCTGCGCGGACTCGTCGACCGGGTCGTCCCGCTGAGCGACCTGTGGGGTGTGGCGGGTGATCGGCTCGCCGATGACCTGTCCAAGGTCGGGTCAGATCCCACCGAAGTCGTCGGACTACTCGCGGCCACGCTGATAGACCAGGTGCGGACTCGGTCGCCCCACGACCTGGCTCGTGCTGAACTCGTGCGCAGCGCGACCATCGCCCTGACCTCCCTGACCAGCCCTGGATCGCGGGTTCGGACGACAGCCCGGAGCCTAAACGTCAGCGAGCGACACCTGCGCAATCTCTTCACGGAAGCCGTTGGCATTCCACCTAAACATGTGGCCCGCATCGCGCGGACGCGACATGTGCTCGCGGGCGCGAGCCAGCAGTCCCTCACCCAACTCGCCGCCGAAGCAGGCTACTACGATCAGTCCCACATGACCGCCGAGTTCCGCCGCATGATGGGAGTCTCTCCCGGAGCCTTCTTCACCGGGCAGCTGCCCGCCGCCCTGCCCTGCCATTAAGCACCCTTGTTGATGTTACTTCTGCGATCAGATCTACTGAGCAATCACGCTGGCGGCCGTGAACGCACCACACCTCGTCGCGCTCGCTGGCGCCGGCCTCCGCTTCGAGAACGGGAAACTCGTCAAACGGCCGACGACCACGCACCACCGTCAACCGCCTAAAAGATCTTCATTCGCAGGTCATGACTTTCTCCGATTGAGCTCGTCGTAGGTGAGCGGCGCTATCCCTCGGTGCCGTCATCGGCCGGTGTGCCCCCGCTGACCGGTTCGAGTACGAAGACCGGGATCTGGCGGTCGATCTTGCGCTGGTAGTCGGCGTAGTCCGGGAACGCGTCCACGGCCCGGCGCCACCAGAGAGCCTTCTCGTCCCCGAACACCTCGCGCGCCCGGTACTGGCGCGTCACCGTGCGGTCCTGGAGCTCGATGATCGGTTCGGCGAGCAGGCTCGGGTACCACTGCGGGTTGGTCGGTTGGGCGCCGTTGGACGCGACAGCCGCGTAGCGGCTCTCGTGCTCGACACGCATCACCGGCGTCTTGCGAACCTTGCCGGTTTTGGCGCCCCGGTAGGTCATCAGCACCATGGGCCGGTCTTTCATCGTGACGCCGTCGGTCGTGCCGGTGCGTATGATCTGCTCGACATACTCGCGCACAAACCCCAACCCGCTCGGTTCGTAGTCGCCAGTCATCGGCTTGCCCTGATCCATGCGCCCGGCCCGTCGCGATTGCGCGACCGGACCGTGCCGGCGGCCGTGTGGGTGATCGGGGTGCCTGGTGTCCACGTTTCCGGTCAAGGTGTTGAGGATGCCGGGTAGTTCCGTCACCGTTTCGGCGGGCAGGCCGGTCACGGTCTCCTGCGCGAGAGTGCACCACAGGTCCTTGACCTGGTCGGCTACCGCCTTGCCGCTGCCGGTGAGTTCGACGATGCTGGCGCGCTTGTCGGACGGGGCGGGTTTGCGGCGGATGTGGCCGGAGGCTTCGAGCTTGCGGGTCATGAGTGTGACGCTGGGTGGCTCGCAACCGAGGGCCTCGCTGAGTTGTGCCTGGATCATCGGGCCGGTCCTGGCGAGTTCAAGCAGGAGCGCCTCCTGTCCGGGGTGCAGGCCGAGCGGGGCCAGCAGGGCCGCGGCCCTGGCCCGGTGGCGCAAGCTCAGGAGGCGGATGGCCTGGTTGATGGCGTCGGCGTGCTCGAAGTCCACGGTCTCTCCTTGCGAGAACTAGTTATGCGCATAACGTTATGCGCATAACTAGTTGTGCGTCAAATGGGGGAGCCGGACTCGGCTGACAGCGGCAACACCAGGGACAGGGTCGGCTGGGCCTTGCGGCGGTCATCGACGAGGCGAGTGGCGGGGGAGGTCATGCCAGGGGCGGGCGAAGGGATCAAGGGCGATGACACGCTACGTAGCCACTCGACGCATCTGACTTTCCGCAAGTTCTGCGACCAGATCTACTATCCGGTCCTGGACGCAACGGTCGGCCGGCCGTACGCCCTGTATGTCCACGGCAACAGCGACACGACTGGCGCGGTCCGCGGCGTCGAGACCATCGTCACCGGCCTGAAGTGGAAGCGCCCGCGCGAACCGCTGTCGATCGTCGGCGATCTTGAGGCGGCGGCCCGCGAGGCCTGCTGGGAACTCGGCGCCACGGTCGCCGCGTCCCTGATGACCGACTAAGACTCGGAAAACCGACAGCCGTTCCAGCGCACGCCTCGCCGCGATCGCTAGATGGTGCGCCTGAGCACGCGGGGGGACTTGGTGTTCGCGGCTGCGCGGCGGGTGCCCGCCGTGCGGCTGGCCAGCTGACGCCACGCCAGTTCCATAAGTATGGTTATGATAACTGTACTTCTGACTCTTGGGATGGGGTGGCTGGTTGGCTACGCTGGAGCGGCCGGCGGACATGTTCGACCGGGAGTTTGAGTGGGACGCGTTGACGCGGTTCGCGGCGGACACCACGGCTGGCGCGACGCTGGGAGTCGTGTCCGGCCGGCGTCGGCAGGGCAAGACGTTCCTGCTCCGCGCGCTGTGCGAGGCCACTGGCGGGTTCTTCTTCGGGGCGGACGAGGCTACGGACGGCGAGTCGTTGCGTCGGATCGGCATGGCGCTGGCCGACCGGCTGGGCGCGCCAGCGCCCTTGGTGTTCGACGACTGGTACCCGGTGTTCGACGCGCTGCTCGCGCTGGGCCGCGAGCGTGCCATGCCAGTGGTGATCGACGAGTTTCCCTACCTTGTCCGGGCGAACCCACGACTGCCGTCGATCATCCAGAACGTGCTGGCGCCACGGCGCGCGCAGCGGGACGACAGCCGGACGCGTCTGTTGCTGTGCGGGTCGGCGATGTCGTTCATGGGTGGCCTGCTCGCGGGCAGCGCGCCGTTGCGCGGTCGAGCCGGTCTGGAGCTCGTCGTCCCGACCCTGGACCATCGGCTCGCGGCCCAGTTCTGGGGCATCGACGACCCCGTCACCGCGCTGAAGGTGAACGCGATCGTCGGCGGCACCCCAGCCTACCGCCGTGAGTTCGCCCGCGACGACACTCCGTCCGGCCCCGACGACTTCGATGCCTGGGTTACCCGTACTGTGCTCTCGCCGACCAGCGCGCTCTTCCGCGAAGGCCGCTACCTGCTCGCCGACGAACCCGACCTGCGCGACACGGCGCTCTACCACTCGGTTCTCGCGGCGATCGCCGAGGGTAACGCATCACGTGGCGGGATCGCGTCCTACCTCGGCCGGAGGTCGGGCGACCTCGCCCACCCGCTCACCGTCCTTGCTGACTGCGGACTCATCACCCGGGAGCCTGACGCCTTTCGCGACAACCGCACCCAGTTCCGCATCGCCGAACCGCTCGTGACCTTCTACCACGCCGTGATGCGACCAATGTGGTCCGACCTGGAACATGCGCGAGGCGGCCGCCGGCTCGCCCAACTCTGGAAGATCGGCCAGCGCCGGTTCGTCGGCAACGTCCTCGGGCCGCACTTCGAGCAGGTATGCCGCCACTGGACCGCCCACCACGCCGCGCCAGAACGCTTCGGCTCCACCCTCATCAGTCGGGTTTTGTCGGGCGTCGTCAACGATCCGACCGCACGCGCCAGCCATCAACTCGACGTCGTCGCCTTCGGCTACGACGACGACCAGGAGCAGGAGCGTCTGTTCATGATCGGTGAGGCGAAGTGGGGTGACGCAATGGGCCTCGCGCACCTCGACCGGCTCAGGCGGATCCGCGACCTCCTCGACACTCAGGGTCGGCCGGGCGCGGCCACAGCCAGACTTGCCTGCTTCAGCGCGGCGGGTTTCAGCGAACAACTAACCAGAGCCACGGAAGAGTCGCCGGACATCCTGCTCATCGGCCCTGCCGCTCTCTACGAAGGGATCTGACGAACATCGGACGGCGTGACGCTATCCCGACCGGCTTGTTACTCAAAGTGCCCGCCTCGTGACCAGCCTTCGCGACATTTCTGCGACACCGTGTACTACCCGATCCTGGAAGCGACGGTCGGGCGGCCGTACGCGTTGTACGTCCACGGCAGCAGCGACACGACGGGCGCGGTGCGTTCGGTTGAGTCGATCGCGACCGGTCTGCGCTGGAAGCGCCTGCGCGATCCGGTCACCGTGACTGGCACTCCGGACAGCGCGGCCCGCGAGGCCTGCTGGGAACTCGGCGCCATCACCGCCGCCAGCCTGGTGCCCTAGGTCGCGGCTGTGCCAGCCCGTGAGGCGGCCTTTGGCCTGTTGCGCAGGCGGGGACCGCGTCGGGGAGTGGGCGAGGGCCGTCGATCAGAGCCCGCACGGGGACGACGGGCGAACTGGTCAAGGGGTGGTGTGGGGTGGCCGTGTGTCCTCGGCGGTGAGGACGGTGGTCTCGGTGCCGTCGTCCCAGCGCCACGGCACGCGCCTGCCTTGTAGGTGCACCCCACCGATCCAGCGGTCGATGCCGTTGAGCGTCACGTGGTCGGCCGCGCCGGCGAGCACTCGTGCGCCGGTATCGGTCAGGCGCAGACCGGTGCCGCGGCCGACCGGGCGGTCCGTCGGCTGGAGGTCGAGCAGCGGGGCGGAGGCGCGTGCCATCCGGTTGATCATCGCGAAGCACCAGGTGTCGCCGAGATATGGGCGCGTCTCGCGCGCCGCGGCCCGCACGAACGCGGTCTCGGCGTTGGACGCGCCGTCGGCGACAGCCGCCAGGATCCGCCGCTCGGTCAGCGACAGCCCGTCTCGGGCGGCCGGATACTCCCGGCTGAGACGGTCGAACGCCTCGCCCAGGAAACGCAGCTCACCGGAGCGGCTGTCGGCGATCGTGCGCAGGCCGTCTGGGACCGTCGCCCGGAACGCGGCCCAGGCGCGGGTGGCGAGCCGCAGCGCCTCGTTGGTCAGCCGGATGCACGCGTTGGTGGTGGGCAGCTCGCGCAGCTGCGCCGCCGTCAGCTCGCCGAGACCGCCAAACCGCGCGATACCGGCATGCTCGCCGATACAGATCAACGTGACGCGCCGCGCCGGCACGCCGAGGCCGGCGAGACGGTCGAGAATCTGGATGATTTGAAGCTGGTCGTACAGATCCGCCTCGAACCACAGCACATACTCACCGTCGCGGTTGTCCGCGAGGACCCGGTCCCGCTCGGCGAACATGTCGGGGCCCTCGTCCCGGTCGTCGCAGCCCGCCTCGAGGAGGAAAGCGGATCTGACCTGACGCAGCTCCCGCGGCCCCACCGCGGGCACCGGCCCCTCATGGAGCACATCGCGCCAGAACAGCACGCGCTCGGCCAGCCCGGTCCCGGGCAGATCCGTGCAATCCCCGTTGCTCACGTGCAACGCCGCACGCATCCAGCCGTCATCGCGAGCGACAGCCGCGGTGTCAGGCCGTTCGGCGAGGACTTGGCCCCGAGCAGTCGCATACGACTCGCCGGTCTTGGCCATGCGGGCGCGCACCCGCTGCTTGAAGTCACTCTGCCTGGTCATCGCCGTCTCCCGCGGCCCGTCCGCGGATCCCCCAGCGACCGGCACGACGGGCACACGATCGACAACGCGTCAGCCCGGCCGAGGAGCAGACCCCCCTTTGCCTCCTGAGGTGACCCGGCTGGGGCGGATCGCTGGAGGTTGGGCGCGGACGGACGCCAGCCATCAAACTACCTGGCCCAGGCCGAGACCGCGAACTGTTCGCGATTGCGGGCTCGTCTGCGATCAAGCCTAAGCCGCGAGCCTGATGTGGTGGCGGGCGGCCTGTGTGGTGGCCCTCCGCGCCGATCCCCCGACCATCGCGGAAAGTGACATGCCCGTGACCGGGGTTCGATTTTCGGGGCTTTCCGTCTGCTGTCGGCAGACGGATTGACCAGGGTTCGGCACATTGCTGCGACATCGTTTACTAGCCGTCGTGCTATCCGGAAACGACAGGCACCTCGGTCGCCGTGCTGGGGACGGGACGGCCGACGGGGCGGTCTCGCATCATCGCGATTCCGACAGCGAGCAGCCAGATCGTGATTGCGGCGCTGGACAGCGACACCAGGATGCCCGCGTCGACGCCGGCGAGCTCGATCGCTGGTGCGGTGAGCGGGACGAGCACCAGCGCGCCGGTGACGCGTGCCCACCGGGGAAGTCCCGGCCGGGCGACCGTCGCGCCCAGCCAGACGGCGGCGAAGACGCTGACCCCGAGGGTCTCGCCGATGGCGCCGCCGAAGTTGTTGAGGGTGTCGAACTGGATGGCGAGGGCCTCGCGCGAGGTCGCGGACGTGGTCTCCTGCCACTGCTCGGCGAGCGGGAACGCGGCGGATAGCCACCGCGTGATGCCGATGGCTCGAGCGAGGGCGGATACCGCCGCGGCACCGACCGCGATCCCGAGGGCAAGCGTGGCGGGTCCTTCTCGGCGCCACATCGAGATGCTCACCGCAACCGGGAAGAAGGCAACGCTGTACGCCAGGTAGGCGAGGTAGCCCGACCTGGTGGCGACCTCGTGTTCGAGGAGCCGGGGCAGCGCGACGTCCGCCGGGTCACCGAGCGAGCCGGGCCAGCCAATGGCCGTGCCGAGGACGAGCAGTGGAACGAAGATGAGCAGGCTTTCGATGATCGTGGTCAGGCCTTGCATGCGTCGTGTCGACGGAACTTCGAGGGCTGGGCCTGCGGTGAGCATCGGGGGTATCTCCTGGAGGGATTCGTCTTGACGGGGCCGTACGTGGCGGCCGACATGCATGACGGAACTGCCGGACAGACGGGTCTTGGTGTCAGGCCTCCGCCCGCCGGTACCAGGCGACTGTTTCGGCGAGCGCGCGGTCCAGCGGCGTCGGCGGCTGGCCGAAGCGGATCTCCAAGGCCGACGAGTCCACGACGAAGTCCCTCTCGAACTCGTAGAGCATCTCCACCGTCTCCCGGGCGCCGGCGTTGAAGGCGCCCACGAGGCGAAGCTGCCACGGCTTCACCGCGACGAAGGCGGGCGGTACGCCGGCGGCGCGGGCGGCGGCCTCGACGAGGGCGAGCTGAGTGATCCCTGGAGCGGTCGGCGCGTGCCAGGCTCGCCCCCAGGCTGAGGGATCCTCGGCCACGCGCACTGCCGCCTCGGCGAGGTCGGGCACGTAGGTGATCGCGTGCCGAGCCTGGGGCGACCCCAGGATCTGGGCCTTCCCGCCGGATACGAGTGGGGCGAAGAATCGTTCGCCGAACGCCGAGGCTCGAACCCCGGCACCGAAGAAGTCGCTGGCCCGAACGGCCGCGACGCGGACCCGACCGGACTGGTGGGCGTCTTGCAGCTCAGCCCACATGGCGGCGCGCACCGCACCCTTCCGGGTGGTCGGCTTCATCGGAAGGTCCTCGGTCATGGGCACGGACACGGGCCCGTACCCGTAGAGGTTCTCGATCGCGACGAGCGCCGCGCCACGCGCCTCGCAGGCGCGGACGACGGATCGCTGGATGTCCGGGAACTCCTTCCGCCACCGGTGGTAGGGCGGTTGGGCGCACTGGAACACCACGGTGGCGTGGCCGACCGCGGCACGGGTGCCGTCGGGGTCGGCCACATCGGCCCGACAGGGTTGGGTCCCGTCGATCGTGGTTCCTGACCTGGTGACGACGCGCGGGCGGATCCCGCGGGCCACCAGCGCAGCCGCGACCGACCGGCCGACGGGACCCGCGCCCAGGACGACGGGCGCGTCGAGGAGGTCTGCCATTTCACGTTCTCCAATCACTATTCGAACTTCGAACACTGTTTGGAGATCGTATCCAAACGCTGTTTGGCAAGTCAAGGCTGTTCGGAAGATCAAGGTTGTTCGGCTAGTCTCGACGGCGTGCGCATGCCTACGGAGTCCCGACGGGACCGGCATCGTCGGGAGCTGGTCGAGGAGATCACCGCCGTCGCCCGCCGTCAGCTCGACGAAGGCGGCCCGGGCAATGTGTCGTGGCGAGGTGTCGCCCGCGAGGTCGGCATGAACCCGGCCTCGCTCTACACCTACTTCGGCAGCCTCGACGACCTGTTCACCGCGCTGATCACGGAAAGCTTCCACAGCCTCGCGGGCGCCGTTGACCAGGCGTTCGACGACAGCGAGGGCGCCGAGCCCGTCGACCGGCTTCTCGCATGCGTCCGGGCGTACCGGGCCTGGGCCGTCGCCAACCCCCGGCAGTTCAACCTGATCTGGACCGACCAACTGCCCGGCTACGCGGCACCGCCGGACGGACCCACCGTCACCGCCGAACAGACGGTCTATCGGCCGTTCCTGCTAGCGGTCGGGGAGGCGGAGGGATGCGGCGACCGGCTGGTGGAGTTCGCCACGCTGCCCACCGACGACCAGCACCGCCTGTTGGGCCTGTTCGGCACCTTGCATGGCCTGGTGTCACTCGAGATCAACAGCCACCTCGCGCCGTCGATGGTTGACGGGGAGGCGCTCCTCGTCGACCGGATGGCACACGCCCTGCGACACGTTCACCCGCCCCGCGACAGGTCCCACATCGACACGTCGGAAAAATGATGTCCACCTATGGTCGGTCGCGGGCGGCAGCGCCGCCTAGGAGCTGGTCAGCGATGTCGGTTACCGGCGTCCCACGCCTGGCGGCCGTCTTCGGCGGCACGCCGGGGTGGGCGGGGTGGGGTCAGAGCCGGGCCGGTTCGGGCGTCATGTCGGAGCCGGCGGGGTGCTCGGCTTCGCCGTGCGCGTTGGGGCTGTGCAGCGCGATGAGGCCGGCGGCCAGGAGGAAGGCGCTACCGGTCAGCAGTGCGCGGTGGAAGAAACCCGCGGTGAGCGCGTTCGGCACGGCCGCATGCTGCCCGAGCAGGTGGTTCGTGCGTGAGGTAGCGACCGCGGAGAAGATCGCGAGCCCCAGCGCGGCGCCGACCTGCTGCGACGAGTTCAGCAGTGCGGCGGCCAGCCCCGCCTGGTCGGCGGGTACGCCGGCGTTCGCGGCCGTGGTGACGCCGACGAACACCGCCCCGAGACCGAACGAAACAATCATCAGACCGGGGAACAGGTCCGTCAGGTAGGAGCCGTCGACGGGGATCCGGGACAGGTAGTACAGGCCGCCGGTAGCGAGCAGGGCACCGACGACGATGACGGCCCGGGTGCCGATCCGGATGAGCAGTTGCGCGGAGATGCCGGCCGCGACGCCGACGCCGAAGCAGAGCGGGACATAGGCGAGGCCGGTTCTGATCGGCGAGTATCCGAGGACGTTCTGCATGTAGAGGGTAAGGAAGAAGAACATCGCGATGAGGCCAGCGAACGCGATCAGGCCGGTGAAGTCGGCGGCCCCGAGACCCCTGATCCGGAAGATCGACAGTGGTAGCAGCGGGCTGCTCTGACGCCGCTCGTTGGCCAGGAACGCGATCAGCAGGACGGCCGCGCCGGCAAGCTCGCCGATCGTGCGGGCCGAACCCCAGCCCTGGTCAGGCGCCTTCACCAGCCCGAAGACGAGCAGCAGCATCCCGCCGGTGACCAGGACTCCGCCGCCGATGTCGAAGCTCGCCGGCCTGCCATCGCGCCGGTCACGCTGAATCAGCCAGAAGACGGCCGGGAGCACCAGCGCGGCGGCCAGCGGGTTGACGAAGAACACCCAGCGCCAACCCGGTCCCTCGGTCAGCACCCCACCGAGCAGCACTCCGACCGCGGACGCGAGTCCGCCGACCCCGCCCCACACGCCGAGTGCCTTGTGCCGGTCCGCGCCGTCCCGGAACGTCGTCGTGAGGATCGACAACGCCGCCGGCAGCATCATCGCGGCACCAAGACCCTGCGCCAGCCGCGCGCCGATCAGGAGCCCGGGATCCCCGGCCAGCCCGCCGACGAGCGACGAGATCCCGATCAGGACCGTCCCCGTCACCAGGACCCGGCGACGGCCGAGCAGGTCAGCGAGCCGGCCACCCAGCAGCATGAAACCGCCGTAGGTCAGCAGGTAACCGCTCGGTATCCACTGCAGGCTCTGCCTCGAGAATCCAAGATCGGTCCGGATGTCGGGAAGCGCCACATTGGTGATCGACGCGTCGACGAAGTCAAGGAAAGCGACCGCGCACAGCAACGCCAGCGTGAGCTTGCCGCGTCGGGTCGCGAGAAACGATCCGTCGGCGTCGGTCTTCGCGCCGGAACCGCTGGCATTCGCCGTGGCGACGGTGGCTCGGGCACGCTCGGACGCTCGGCGCGTCGCGACCGGGTGTTCGGCCCTTGGGCCGGTGGTGATCGAGTCCATGTGGAGATGCCTCCTGTCCGCGGCCGTCGTCCCGCAACCTGGCGCCAGCGGGCGTCCGGCCGTCACCTGTCTGTCGGATCCCGCCCGGCAGATGTGACCGGCGGTTCCGCCGGGCGACATTCGTCACCTGTGCGGGCGTGGTCGACGGGGATAGCCCCGTCACATCGGCCGCGCCGCGTTCGTCATTGCCTGGGAGGGGTTCGATCGGACGGAGGCAACTCGTGGACCATGCGACCTGGCAGGCCGAGCAGTTCGAGCGACAGCGCCCGCGGTTGCATGCGGTCGCCTACCGCATGCTCGGCTCACTCAGCGAGGCCTGCCGGCTACGGGACAGCCACGAGGTCCGCGCGGTCCGCGGCCTGCGGAAGCCGGCTACATCGGCGGGGCGGTCCGGCCACAGCGCCGGACGGCGCGCGAGGCGTTACCGCGATGGCGGGCTGGCGGCACACGCGCGGAACCGGCCGCTGACGACTTTCTGGGCAAGGACGAGGACGGCGGCGAGCGCGAGCAGGCCGAGGGCGCGTAGGTAGACGGTGCCCTCGCGGTGGACCAGCGGGGTGGCCAACGCCGCGCAGGACAGCGCGCCGAGTGCCGGGGCCCAGGTGGGGGCACGGTAGGCGCCGGGCGGGGCGGGCTCGCGGCGCAGCACCAGCGCGCTGATGTTGACGACGAAGAAGACCAGCAGCAGGAGCAGGACGGTGGTATCGGCAAGGCCGGCCAGCTGGCCGGTGATGGCCAGCGCCACCGCCAGGGCCGTCACGAAGCCGATCGCTACCGGCGGGGTGCGTCGGCCGGGCAGCACCCGCGCGAAGACGGTCGGGATCGTGCCCTGGGCGGCCATGCCGTAGACGAGACGGGAGGCCATCACCATGTTCATCAGGGCGGTGTTGGAGACCGCGACCAGCGCGACCGCGGCGAACAGCTTCGACGGCACCGGCACGTCGGAGGCCTTCACCACCTCCAGCAGCGGGGCACTGGAGCCGGCGAGGATGTCGGGATCCACCAGCATCGCGCAGGTGAACGCGACGAATAGGTAGACCGTGCCGGCGATGAACATGCCGCCGAACAGCGCCCGCGGTAGGTCCCGGCGCGGCCGGCGGGCCTCCTCGACGAGGTTCACCGAGTTCTCGAAGCCGAGCATCGCGTAGAACGCGAGCGTCGTGCCGGCGAGCAGGGCGAGCGGCGCAGGCCCCTCGGCACGCAGCTCGAAGGCCCGTCCCGGTTCACCCGCTCCGGTAGCCAGCGCGTGCACGCCGATCCCGACGATCAGCAACAGCCCGGCCAGCTCGATCACGGTGAGCACGAGGTTCACCCGGGCCGACTCCTCGATCCCACGGGCGTTGAGGACCGCGGTCAGCAGGATGAACACAACCGCGACGACGACCATCGGGGCCGCCACGAACTCCGCCAGGTATTTGCCCCCAATGGCCCGGGCGGCCGTGGCGGTGGAGGTGATCCCGGCGGCCAGCACGGTGAAGCCGACCATGAAGGTGAGAAACGGGCGACGGAACGCCTCGTTGGCGTAGAGCGCTGCTCCGGCCGCCCGGGGGTACTTGCCGACGAGCTCGGCGTAGGCCGTCCCGGTGAGGAACGCCAGCGCGAAGGCGATCAGGAACGGTGCCCAGATCATCCCGCCGACGTCGGCGGCGATCTGCCCGGTGAGCGCGTAGATCCCCGATCCGAGGACGTCACCGAGCACGAGGAACAACAGCATCCGCCCACTCAGGACGCGCGCCAGGGTGGGCTGCGCGGCGGGCGCCGTTCGCCCGGTCACCGCCGTCTCGTCATCGGTGGTCCTGTCCCCGCGGGCTTGGCCGGCCGTCGTCCGGCCGATAGCGGTCGGACGCCTGTTCATCGTGTGGCTGCCCCCGATCCGAGGGCCGGTCGCTGCCCGCCACGCCGCCGGGAGAGCCGGGCCGACGTCCCCCGGGCCGAATACTGACACCGTGCCTGCCAGCCCGCCTGTTGGAGCTTGCCCGGCTCAGGTGGTCACGATCGGAAACCGCCGGACCCGGCGTGGACGATGACGGCGCTTCGCCAAGGGCCGGGTGAGATCATCGATCCCGCGTTCTGCCGCATTCACGACAACATGGCCGAGCCGGCCCGGATAGTTAGGCCGAACTTACTTGATCTAGGACGCACTGCGGGCTCGTGACTTGCGGGTTCGCGGCAGCCATTGATCGTCTTACTGACTACCAACGGTCTTGGAGA
>NZ_MBLO01000278.1 GCF_001854805.1 Pseudofrankia coriaricola | reverse complement strand
GACGATCTGGATGCCGCGTTTTTGCAGGCTGGGGACGAACTGCATCGCGAGGCTGCGGGATGCCGCGACGTTCGGGTCGACGACGACCAGCGCCTTGCTGCCGCCCTGTGCCTTGACGAAGTCGCCGAAGACGGAGGTGCCGCCGGTGTTGAACAGGTTGCCGGCATGGAAAAGGTTGGGGTGGTTGCTCCAGGTGGCGCTCGTCCCGGTTCCGGTGACGGGGATGTTCTCCTTCTCGAGCCAGCCGGCTGACTTGTCGAGGACGATCGATGTGGCGATCAGGCCGAAGGCCCGCTGGGTGTCGACCAGGTCGTGCGCGACCGTGGAGAAGGTCTCGGCGTCGGACTGGTCGTCGCCCCACACCAGGTCGATCTCGCGGCCGTTGACGCCGCCACGGGCGTTCTGCAGGTCGATGCGCGCCTCGACGCCGCTGCGGGACGCCTTGAACGCGGAGGCGATCTCGGGGGCCCCGGTGTCGGGGTAGATGAGGCCGATCTTGATGGAAGCGGCGGTCACGCCTGGCGCCTGCGTCGAGCAGGCGCCTGCCCCATTGGTGGCCGAGTCTGACGACGTGTCACAAGCGGCGAGGGCGGCGAGGGCGACCAGCGCAGCCGCGATTGCCCCTGTCGAGGTCCGCGCGCGCAGGCGACGAAGGATCATGACGCGCCGTCTCCCATCAAAGATCTATGCCAATAGCGACAACTCGGGCATTCTCGGTGGCCCAACGTTAGCGCGCCGCTGGCGACGAAGTTCGGAGGGACCCCAGCGGCGTGTCGCATCGAGCCAAGCCTGGTGATCCTGGCCATAGATCTTCTTGCGATCAGGTCCTTACGGCATTGGCCCGGATCTTTCACGGGGTGGCCGGGTGTGATCGCGGGCTGAGGTCCCACCCTGGTTGATGTTGAGTTCTGCCGTCCGGGCCGGGTGCGGCCGTGGCGGGGTGGCCCGCTGTCGCGCGGGTGAGCGCCCGGTCCACGTCCGGGGCGGGGTTTGTCCTGGCCGGTGGGCTGGGAGGTCGTGGTCCCGGCCTATCCGGGGGCGGGCAGCGCGCGCAGTCTGGTGATCGCTTCGAGGGCGAGCGGCACCAGGGGTGGTGGGCGGCCAGGTGCATCACGGTGGTGCGGGCGTGGCGGGCGAGCCGGCCGGCGCGCCTTTCCGACACACCCACCAGACGATCACCCGCATGAAAGCCCGAGGCTAGGAGGGGCTGCGGGCTTGCAAGAAGCGGGTGACCTGTGCGGCGCGCGTCTTTGGCAATGGCTGCCGCCGCATCATCCGGCGCGGTCGAAACGGATGGCGCGGTCGTATGCCTCGCGGGCGTCGAGGAGCTGGTCCCAGTGCAGCTCCACCCAGGCGCAGGCGACCGCCATCGGCTCCAACATGCTGCGGCCCATCGCGGTCAGCTCGTACTCGACGTGGAGAGTGGCCCTGGCATCCAGGACGGTGCGGGTGAGCAGACCATCCCGTTCGAGGGATCGCAGCGACTGGGCAAGCACCTTGGGAGTGACACGGCTCAGCGGCACGCGCAGCTCGGAGAACCGGCGCGGCCCGTCTTCGAGGCAGCGGATGATGAGCGCCGCCCACTTGTCACCGAAGCGGACCGGGTTGAGCGATGACGGGCACAGCTCGTCGAACATGTCGGCGCGCAGGGGCTCCCTCATGGCCTCACGATAGCCAGACAGCCGGTATCCCCGTGGTAACCGCCATCCCCGATAGCGTCCGCGCACCGGCCGGCGCGGCAGCACCGGCCCAAGGAGAGGCGGTTGCCGTGAACGCGGTTGGCATAGACGCGGTTGGCATAGACATTGTGGTGTTCGGCGCGGGCGGGCGTGCGGGACGGCAGGCCGTCGCCGAGGCACGTCGGCGCGGCCTCCAGGTCACCGCCGTGGTGCGCGACCCCGCACGCCACCGCGACCTGCCGTCCGACATCCGGGTGGTGGCTGGTGACGTCACGGACGCGGTGAGCGTGGAGCGTGCGGCGGCCGGACAGGACGCGGCCGTCAGCGCCGCGGCGGACCTGTCCGTGCCAGCACACGACTTCTTCACCGCGTCGTCTCGCGCGCTGGCCACCGGTCTGGCGAAGGCAGGGGTGCGCCGCCTGGTAGTCGTCGGCCTCTCCTCGGTCCTGCCGGGGGCATCCGGCGCCGCGTTGATGGACGAGCCCGGCTACCCGAACGAGTACCGTTCCTTCTCCCTCGGCCACCTGGCGGGCCTCGACGAGCTTCGGGCCAGCGAGCTCGACTGGGCGTATGTCGCTCCCGCCGGGGATTTCGACCATGACGGGGCGCGTACCGGCCGGTACCGGATCGCCGAGCATGGCGACCCGGCCAGCCGCATCGGATACGCGGACTTCGCGATCGCGCTGCTCGACGAGATCGAGGAACCGCGCCACCACCGCGCCACCGTCAGCGTCCAGTAGGGGACAGATCGACTGCCGTTCTGCCCCGGCCGCTACCGCTACCCGGCGAGGGCTGAACCGGGCCGGGACGCACCTCGACGTGTCACGCGTGCCAGAGCGGATGGTTGTGGTCGCCGATGGTGACGGCCGGGTGGGTCTGCAGGTCCAGGTGCACGTCGAGGTAGTCGGTGTGGTCGCGGGCGCGTGCTCGGTAGCTGTAGCGGGTGTTCTCTAGGTGGAGGGTCTCGGTGGTGGCGGTGGTTAGCCAGGGGTGGCGCCGGCGGAGCCCGATGAGGTCCTGGTAAGCGCGGTAGGTGCGCAGTCCCCAGGGGGCGAGCTGGGCTGGGGTGTCGGGGAAGGCGGGGCGGATGGCGTCGTCGCCGCCGTCGCGGTCTTCCTTGACCGCGGTGAAGGCCTGTTCGTCGCCGTAGTACACCGAGGGGATCCCGCCGACGGTCATCAGGATCGCCGTGGCAAGCAGCGCTGCGTCGGGGCCGATGGTGGTGGCGATGCGGGTGACGTCGTGGTTGCCGATGAAGGTCTGTGGCGTGAGGTGGCGCAGGAAGCCGTTGTGCCGTTGCAGTGCCCAGTCGAGTTCGTGGAAGTTGCGGTCGAGCAGGCTGGACCAGATCGCCTTCCACAGCTCGTACTGCGTCACCGAGTCCACGCGCGAGCTGGCGCTGAAGGCGGCGTAGTCGCCGTGGATGACCTCGGCGAACCACCAGGCGTCGGGATGGCGGGGGCGCACGCGTGCGAGCACCTGTGCCCAGAAGGCGGGGTCGACGGAGTAGGCGGCGTCCAGGCGCCAGCCGTCGATTCCGCGGTCGAGCCATGCGGTCAGCACGTCGGCCACGTAGTCGACGGTCTGCGGGCTGCGGTGGTTGAGCCGTACCAGGCTCTCGTGGCCTTCGAACACGCGGGGGTGTGGGCCGCCCGGGGCCTGCCAGTCGATGTCGAACATCGGACCGGTCGGGCTGGCCGGGCCCTCCTGCAGGGTTTGGCGCAGGTCGGGGTGGTGCCGGCCGACGTGGCTGAAGACGCCGTCGAGCAGGACGCGCAGTCCCCGGGTGCGGCAGGCGGCGAGGAGGTCCTCGAAGTCCTGCAACGTCCCCAGGCGTGGGTCGATGCCGTGGTGGTCGAGCGTGTCGTAGCCGTGCGTTTGGGCAGTGAAGATCGGGCCGAGCAGAAGCCCGGACGTCCCGAGTTCGATCGCGTAGTCGAGCCAGCCGAGCAGACGTCGCAGCCGCGGTTCGGGTGTGGATCGGTCCTCGCGGATGGGGGCGCCGCAGAATCCGAGTGGATAGACGTGCCACCAGATGGCGTGCTCGACCCAGTTCACGTGCCGCTACCTCCGCCCGAAGACTAGTGAGGCATCCTCACTAGTCTTAGTGAGTGTAGCCCACTAGGCGTACGGTGGGGCTGTGAGCCGCCGAGACCGCCAGCCGCGGCAGCGCCTCGACCCGCGGTCTCGGCGCGAGGCGATCTTGGCCGCCGCCGCGGAGGTCTTTGCCCGCAGCGGCTACGCCGCGGCGACGATGACCGCGATCGCGGCGCGCGCGGACGCCTCCGAGGCGCTGGTGTACAAGTACTTCACCGGCAAGGACCAGCTCTACGCCGAGATCGTCCGGCTGGCCATCGACGACCTGCTCACCCGGCAGAGCGAGGCCCTCAACGCGCTTGCCGACGGCGTGCCCGTACGCGACCGGGTGCGGGCCGCGACCGTCGTCTACCTCGACCACATCGCCCACCACCCGGCAGCGTGGGCGCTCCCACTCCAGCGGCCCGGCAGCGAACCCCCACTCGCCGCTAGAATCCGCGGTCACGCACGCCGCGACTACGTCGGCCGACTCGGCAGCCTCCTCGCCACCCGCGCCGACCGCCGGCACGAATACGCCTTGTGGGGATACTTCGGTTTCCTAGACTCCGCCTGCGTGCACTGGGTTGAGAAGGGCTGCCCCGACGACGATCGATGGCCTCTCATCGACGCCGCCCTCGGCGCGCTCGAAGGAGCCCTCGGCGACTGGGCCGCATAGGATCTGTTTCACCATCGCCGCGATCAACGAATGACAGGCTGACAGGACCCAGGGGTGCGGGGCCGGGGCAGCGGCACGCGCGGCCGGCGTCGCGGTGGCGTGACCGCGCCACTGTGGTCGGCGAGTGCGGTGGCGAAACGCTCGATGACCGCCAGGCACGCCTCGGTCGGCTGGAAGCCGCCACCGGACAGCGTGTGCAGCCAGGTGCCGAGCCCGAACACCGGCGTCTGGCGGTACAGCTCCCAGGCTTCGTCGAGACCCGGGCCGGGTACCCCCTGGCCGCCGAGTTCATTCAGGTAGTCGCCGAGGAGATCACGCTCGTGGTCACGCCGGTCGGCGGTGTCCAGGCAGGAGACCAGGAAGTAGCCGACGTCGTGCGACCAGTTGCCGGCCCGGACCAGCTGCCAGTCGTAGAAGCCCGTGACGCCTCCGGGCAGGGTGTAGGTGTTGGCCAGGTGCGGGTCGCCGTGCAGCAACGTCCGCGGGTGCGCCGCCGCCAGCGTCGCCCAGCCGCGGAATCCCCGCTCGACGACACCTGCGTCGACGCCGGCGGGGATCAGCCGGCCGTGCCCGCCGGACCGCAGCCGCCGCAGCGCCCGTGCCAGGCTCGCCCATGAGACCGGCGCCCAGACCCGCCCGAGCCGCCAGGGGCGCACGAAATCCAGCGGCCGCGGCAGCGGATCTTCCCAGTAGGCCGCGTGCAGCCTGGCCAGGCCGAGCAGGCCGTCGCGCACCTGGTCGACCCCCAGGGGGACTGTGGCGACATTCGCCCGCGCTCCGCGCAGCGTCACGTCCTCCATCACGGTCACCGTCGCCAGCCTGCGCCGGTCGACGGCGGCGGCGTAGAAAGCGGGATGCTCCAGCGGTAGGTCCGGCCCGGAGCCGGCCAGGCGGGCCTCGGCCTCCCGGGCGCCCAGAGCGGTCAACGCGAGCCGGTTGAGCATCCGGCCCTCCCGCTTGACGAACACGCGCTCCGGGCCGCTGCCCGACGCGTAGCGCAGCCGCACCCGGGCTCGGCTGTTCGTCCCGTCGACCAGGTCGTCGATCTCGAGCGCCACGACCGCGGCGCCGGGGCACGAGGCGGCGAGAGCCGCCGTCATCCACTGCGGGGTCACGTCCGACCAGCCCCGCGGCACGCTCAGCACTTGCGCATCATGCCGGAGCCTGGCAGGCGCGGGAATTCGGAGCCGGGTAAGGATCCAGACAAGAGTGGGCCCCGCCTGCCTGCTGCAGGGTTCTCGGCGTTGTCGAACACCAGCAACCAAGGTCGGCGCCGCCGCGCAATTCGGCGAACACTGCAGTTGGCTCCGCCCCCACCGGCAGCTCCAACGCCGCACCCAGCTCGACGAGAAGGTCGCCGCATCGCGGGCTCCCGCTCGCGGCCAACAGGCGGCACCCAGCGCGATAGCCAACAGAACAACCGAGTCGGCCACAAGATTCATGATCTTGAGGGATCTCGCCCGTAATCACGCCGCACTGCACTTGCTGACTTGATTACCGTCGGCGTGATCTCCATGTGGGTGGCGCGCGCCGGCCGCGACAGGAGACCGGGTCGGCGGTCAGCGTCACCCCGCCCCGGAGGCCGCGCTGCGCGCGGCTGTTCCCCAGCGCGTCGGCACCACCCAGGCGCCGTTCGTGTACTGAACGGACGGTCAGCGGTGCTGACCGCTTGTTTAGCACACTCGGGTGCGGCGCGGGTATGGTCGCGGCGGAGCGGCGACCGCGTGTCAGGAGCCGTCGTGTGCGGCGGGCGAGGCGCCTTCGAACCGTCGTAGCAGTCGCTCCACGAGGTCGCGGGTCTCCGCGTGGCCGTCGGTGAGGCCGAGCTGGTCCTCGGCCACGAAGCTGCCGGAGACCGCGCCGATGAGAAAGAGCAGCGCGGCGGGCGGGACCTCGTCGGGGTTGATTCCGTAGTCCGACAGCCGGCTCGCGAGGAGCTCGGCCTGCTGGCGGCGGAACTTTCTCGAGTACTGGGCGATCTCGTCCCGGATGCTCTTGCGGTGGTTGGCCAGCGCCATGAACTCGGTCAGCAGCGAGGTGCTCGCGGGCTCGATGCTGAACTCCCACAGGGCACGCAGTGGTTGGGCTGAGGCGAGGATGCGTGCGTGCCGCTCGAGGTTCTTCTCGGCGCCGCGCCGGAAGACCGCGAGGAACAGGTCGTCCAGCGTCGGGAAATAGTAGTGGATCAGTGCCGGCGTGACGCCGGCCGCCTTGGCGACGCTGCGCGAGCTCACGGCGGCATAGCCCTCCTGCCGCATCAGTCGTTCGGTGACGTTGAGCAGGATCGCGCGGGTCTGTGAGCTCTCGGTGCCGGTGCGGCGTGGGCTGGTCATGCCTCCATTTTGGTTGACGCCGCCACCTCGCCGTGCTGAACTTTCGTTCAACACGCGTGGGCTGGGTCTCAGCGACGGTGCGCGCCCGGGGGTACCGCGTGCGTCTGGCGTGACCTCAGGGCGCGTCGGCGTCGCCTGGGGCAAGCCGAACCGTGGTCCGGGCCTGCCCGGCGGCGGTCCTGGCGCCTGGCGGATACCGCTCGGCTGGCGGGCGGCATCCACTCCGCGAGCGGATGGGGTGGCGAGCGCCCGGCGCGGAAGTTCCTGGCGCGCGCGGGGAGTTCGAGCGGGTCCGGAACATCCGACAGTTTCCGCGAGCGGCGTCCGCCGCCTGCCACCGAGCAAGGGGGCACCGAGAACGATGAGCGCCGATGACCGGATCGAGGAGCTGACCCGCAAGGTCGCGTACCTGATGGACCGGACCGCGATCCTCGACTGCATCGCGCGCGCCGCCCGTGGGCACGACCGGCACGACGTCGAACTGATGACCAGCACCTTCCATGAGGACGGCATCGACGAGCACGGCTTCGCCGTGAACCCCGGGCCCGAGTACGGCGAGTGGGCCAACAAGACGCATGCCGCCGCCTCCCAGGCCCACCTGCACCACATAACGACGCACTCGTGCGAGATCGACGGCGACGTGGCGCATGCCGAGAGCTATGTGCTGGGCGGGCTGCTCAGCCCGGACGGCAAGACGATGACGCTGCTCGGTGGCCGGTATCTTGACCGGCTGGAGCGCCGCGACGGCGAGTGGAAGATCGTGGTCCGCCGCTCCACCGCGGAGTGGCTCGGGATGACCGACTCCTCGTTCGTGAACTCGAAGATCTTCAGATCCCAGGGGTTCCTGAAGGGCACCCGCGACCAGACCGACCTCTCCTACCAGCGTCCGCTGAACATCGACAGCGAGCCGGCCCAACGCTGGTGACGCGACGGGTCGGCTCATGCCCGGCGTGTCCCACGTGGTGACGCCAACCGAGTGGCCGGCCGCGGCAACAGCCGAGCGTTTCTCTTCTGACTGTCCGGAGTGATGGATGCGTATAGGTCTCATGGGCGGCGCCGCGACGCCAGACAAGATCATCGATCAGGCGAAGCGGGCCGAAGCCGACGGTTTCCACTCGCTGTGGTATGCGAGCATCGTGCAGGGCGACCCGCTGGTGTCCATGGCGCTCGCGGGCCGCGAGACCTCGACGATCGAGCTCGGCACCGCGGTGCTGCAGACCTACCCGTGCCACCCGATGCTGCAGGCGCAGCGGGTGGCCGCGACCGTCGCGGCGATGGGCAGACCGGGTCTCACGATCGGGCTGGGCCCGTCACACGAAGCCAACATCCGCGGCATGTACGGCCTGTCCTACGACCATCCCGGCCGCAACACACAGGAGTACCTCCAGATCCTCACCGCGCTGCTGCGCGGCGAGGCCGTGGACTTCGAGGGCCAGGACTGGACCACACGCGCCCCGGCGGGGACCGTCCGGGCCGCCCACCCCGTCCCGGTGCTGCTGGCGGCGCTGTCGCCGCGGATGCTGCGGATCGCGGGCGAGCACGCGGACGGCGCGATCCTGTGGATGGCCCCCGTGGCGGCGATCGAGAAGCATGTCGGGCCGCGCATCTCGGCGGCCGCCGAGGCGGCCGGCCGGCCGGCGCCGCGCATCGTCGCCGGGCTGCCGGTCGTGGTGCACGACGACGAACAGGAGGCCCGGTCCGCGGTGGCGGCGGGCTCGGTCATGTACGCGAACTCGCCGGCCTATCGGCGGATCATGGCGATCGGCGGCGCGGACAGCCCGGCCGAGGCCGCGATCGTCGGCGACGAGACGGCCGTCGAGGCGCAGCTGCGCGCGCTGCTCGACGCCGGCGCCACCGACATCCACGCCCACATCGTCCCCGCCGGCGACGACGTCCGTGCCTCGCTGAAGCGCACCCGGGACCTGCTGCGCGAACTGGCCCGCTGAGGCGTCGATCCGGGCGCACCCGGATCGATGCCTGACCGGGATACGGGTGCTCACCGCACCCGGCCCGGGCCCCTGTCACCCGCGATTCTGGAGGCGACCGATGACTGACTCGTCACGCCCCGTCCGTGTCATTCAGTGGTGCACCGGAAAGATCGGCCAGATCTCCATCCGGCACTTCGCCGCGAACCCGATGTTCGAGCTGGTCGGCGTCTACACGACGTCCGCGGAGAAGGAGGGCGTCGACGCCGGGGTGCTCGCCGGGATCGGCCCGTTGGGCGTCACGGCGACCACGAACAAGGAGACGCTGTTCGCCCTCGAGGCGGACTGCGTCAACTACCTGCCGCTGGCGGTCGAGGTCGACGACCTGGAGGCGCTCCTTCGCTCGGGGAAGAACGTTGTCACAGCCGTGGGCCTCACCTTCCCGTCGCCCGACGACGAACGGACGAGGCGGCTGGCGGCCGCCTGCCAGGACGGCGGCACGACGCTGCACGGCGGCGGCATCCACCCGGGCTTCGTCGGTGACATCTTTCCGCTGCTCGCGTCGAGGCTGCTCAGCCGCGTCGACCAGGTGGTCGTCACCGAGGTGTGCGACTTCAGCGAGCATCCCCAGGCCGAGCTGCTCTTCGGCCTGTTCGGCTTCGGCCTGGCGCCCGACGAGGCCTACAAACACGCCACCGCGGTCACTGGCGAGGTCGACGCTCCGTACGAGGAGTCGGTCGCCATGCTGGCGGCCGGGCTCGGCCTCCAGGTCGACAGGTACACCCACGAGCTGACCATGGCCGTCGGCGACAGGGACCTCACCATCGCCGCGGGCGTGATCCCGGCCGGGAACGTCGCGGGCATCCGCCGCCGCTGGGAGGCGATCGTCGACGGCCGGCCGGCCATCGTCTTCGTCTCGGAGTGGAAGATGGCGGACGGCCTGACGCCCGCCATCCGTGAAGGCACGAACCGCTACGTCGTCGAGTTCTTCGGCGAGCCGTCGACGAAGATCACCCTTGAGCACCTCGAGCCCAGCGCGACCGGCGACCCCGGATATCCGGGCCGGATCTGGACCGGCATGTCCGTGGTGAACATGATCCACGACGTCGTCGCCGCGCCGCCCGGCGTCCGCACGCACCTGGACCTGCCACTTGGGCGCCCGCGAGGGCTCTTCCACGAGGGCGAGACGTGGCGGCGCCCGCTGTCGGCGGGCCGGTGACCACCACGCGCGACGCGGGTGACGCGCGGGACGAGGCGCTCGACCAGGAGCCCCCCGCCACGGCGGGGGCGCGGCCGTTGGCGGGGCTGCTGGTCGTCGGGGTGGAGCAGGCGGTCTCGGCCCCGATCGCGACCCGCCATCTCGCGGACATGGGCGCGCGCGTCATCAAGATCGAGAACCCGCGCGGCGGTGACATGACCCGGCACTACGACAGCGCGCAGGCCGGGATGGCGGCGCACTTCGTCTGGTGCAATCGCGGCAAGGAGTCGCTCGGGCTCAACATCGCCGACCCGCGTGGCGCGGCGGTGCTGGAGCGGCTGCTCGGCCGTGCCGACGTGCTGATCCAGAATCTCGCGCCGGGTGCTGCCGAGCGGCGGGGCTCGCCGCGACCCAGGTCGTCGCCCGTCATCCTCGGCTGGTCGCCGTCGACATCTCCGGCTACGGCGAGGGTGGGCCGCTGTCCCACAAACGCGCCTACGACCTGCTCGTGCAGTCCGAGGGCGGCTCCTGCGCGGTCACCGGCGGGCCGGGCCAGCCCGCCAAGCCCGGCATCGCCATGATCGACCTCGCCACCGGCATGTACGCGCTGAGCTGGATCCTTGGCGCGCTGCACGCCCGCCACGCCACCGGCCGGGGCGAGGCGATCACGGTCGGCATGTTCGACGTCGTCGCGGAGTGGATGGGCTACCAGGTCAACTACACGATGGGTACCGGTCTCGAGCAGGAGCCGGCCTGGGTCGGGTCGCCGGCTGTGGCGCCCTACGGCACCTACCCGACCTCCGACGGGCAGACGGTGGTGCTCGGGACCACCAATGACGGTGAGTGGCAGCGGTTGGCGCGCACGGTGCTCGAACGCCCTGACCTCGCCGAGGACCCGGCGTTGGCCAGCAACGCCGGCCGGGTGGCCGAGCGCGCCCGGGTCGACGAGGCGATCGCGGCGTGGACCGGCGCGGTCACCCTGAAGGAGGCCCAGGACGTGCTGGACGCGGCGGCGCTCGGAAACGCCCGGCTCAACGGTGTTCAGGACGTGATCGACCATCCGCAGCTGGCCGTCCGCGACCGGTGGCGGGAGGTTCCAACCCCGCAGGGCTCGTTCCGGGCGGTGTTGCCGCCGCCGGTCGCGGCGAGCTGGACGTCGCCGATGGGCCGGGTGCCGGGCCTGGGCGAGCACACCGAGGGGGTACTGGCCGAGCTCGGCTACTCCACCGCCGACCTCGCCGACTGGCGCCGTGACGGCGTCATCGCCAGCTGACGCGTCCCGGGCAGGGCGGCCGGGCGGCGCCGCGATGCGCACGGGTCCGCGCCGTCAACGGCGACCCGCGCCGCCCGCGCCCCTTCCGGCAGGACCTGCGGCCCCCTGTCAGCTGACCGGGGCCGACGCGTGTCCCGCCCGCCCCCGATTCCTGACGTCCAGAAGTTCCCGCCGGTACGGCCGCGGCCGGTGGCGCGGCGAGCCCGTGCCAGTAACAGTCGACGTTGCCCCGCGGTGGACCATGACGCGTTGTCGACTTTTCCGCTGGGTATGCGCCGATCAGATGCTTGCATCTGTGGACGGGTATCCCGCTTGGCACCATGGAGGTAAACGACATGACGTCGGTGGGCGACGCTTTTCGGACCGCGCGGGAGCAGCTGCTCTCGTTGCGCGGCAGTGCTGGCGAGGCGGCCAGCACATTCTCGTTTCCCCGGCTCGACGGAGCGTTCAACTGGGCGCATGACTGGTTCGACGTGGTGGCGGATGGTCAGGCGCGTCCGGCGCTCGTCATCGTCGAGGAGGACGGTTCACGTTCCGCGGTGACTTTCGACGAGATGCGCCGCCGTTCCAACCGGCTGGCGGCCCATCTCCTGGGGCAAGGTGTCGGCCGTGGTGACCGCGTCCTGCTCATGCTGGGCAACCAGGTCGAGCTGTGGGAGTCGATGCTCGCGGTCATGAAGCTCGGCGGCGTCATTCTGCCGACCACGACCGCGCTCGGCTCGGCCGACCTCGCCGACCGGGTCGCCCGCGCGCATGTCTCGGCGGTCATCTGCAACCCCGCGGACACAGCAAAGTTCGACCAGGTGCCGGGCGCCTATCTGAGATTCTCGGTAGGCGCCGCCGAGGGCTGGCGCGACCTGCGCGACGCGGCCGGCGAGGCCGAGGACGCGTTACCTCATCCGGGCACCGCCGCGTCGGACCCGCTTCTGCTGTACTTCACCAGCGGAACGACCAGTCGCCCGAAGCTGGTCGAGCACACCCAGGTGTCGTACCCGGTCGGCCACCTGTCGACGATGTACTGGCTCGGGCTGGTGCCGGGGGACGTCCACCAGAACGTCAGCTCGCCGGGTTGGGCGAAGCACGCGTGGTCGTGTTTCTTCGCGCCGTGGAACGCGGAGGCGACCGTTTTCGTCTACAACTACGCCCGGTTCGACGCCGCCGGTGTGCTGGCCCAGCTCGAGGCCGAGCGGGTGACGACGTTCTGCGCGCCGCCGACGGTGTGGCGCATGTTGATCACGGCCGACCTGGGACAGCGCCCCTCCGCCCTGCGGGAGGTCGTCGGCGCGGGGGAGCCCCTCAACCCCGAGGTCATCGCGCGGATCGAGGACCGGTGGGGCCTCACGGTGCGGGACGGGTTCGGGCAGACGGAGACGACGGCGCTCGTCGGCAACCCGCCTGGAGCCGCGGTGAAGCCCGGTTCGATGGGGCACGCGCTGCCGGGTGTCCCGCTCGTCCTCGTCGATCCCGTCAGCAACAAGCCTGTCAGCGCGCCAGGCGAGGGCGAGCTCTGCCTGGATCTGTCCCAGGATCCGCTGAACCTCATGGTCGGATACCTCGACGACACTGAGCGCAACAACGAGGCGATGGCCGGCGGTTTTTACCACACTGGCGATGTCGCCTCCATCGACGAGGACGGCTACATCACCTTCACCGGACGCACCGACGACATCTTCAAGGCATCCGACTACAAGCTCAGCCCTTTCGAGCTGGAGAGCGCGCTCCTCGAGCATCCCGCCGTCGCGGAGGCCGCCGTCGTCCCGGCCCCGGACCCGGTTCGGCACGCCGTACCGAAGGCCTACGTCGTCCTGGCCCCCGGGCACGAACCCACCGCCCAGACGGCGCGGGACATCCTGGAGTTCGCGCGGGGCCGGTTGGCGCCCTTCCAGCGCGTCCGCCGGATCGAGTTCTTCGACCTGCCGAAGACGATCTCCGGAAAGATCCGGCGCGTCGAGCTCCGCCAGCGCGAGGAGAACCTCGCCGCCGGAGAGACGAAGGCCGGCTGGTCCGACGACGACTTCCCGGAGCTGAAGGGCAGCACCGGCCGGTCTCAATAGCCCCACAGAACTGGATCTCGGCCGGCGGGCCATCCGTGAGTCAGGAGCTCCTCTCGACGCCCGATCCGCGCGTCAGTGCGTGACCGGCAAGCGGTTGGTGCGCGGTCAGCCCGCTCGCAGGATGCGTAGGGTGCGGGCGGACAACATGGCGACGCTGCGGCCTCGGGAGGCCATGCGCTCGTCGGTGGACTCGCCGCGGGCGTAGCGGGCGTAGAGCTGCTGGCGGATGACGGCGACCCGCCAGCAGGCGAACGCCTCGTACCAGGCGATGGCGGCGAGGTCGAGGTCGCTGCGAGCGGCGTAGCGGTCGACGACCTCGGCGCGGGTCGGCAGGCCGAGCGTGTCCATGCCTGGGTCGTGGATGGCGTGGTCGTCGTCGGTGTCGGCCGGGTCGGGCCAGTAGTTCAGCAGGGTGCCCAGGTCGGCGAGCGGGTCGGCGAGCGTGGCCATGTCCCAGTCGAAGACGGACGCGACCCTGTCCGGGCGTCCAGGCGCGAACTGACAGTTGTTGATTTTGAAGTCGTTGTGGACGAGGGCCGCGGCCTGGCTGGCCGGCAGGCGCTCGGACAGCAGGTCGGCGGTCTGCGTCATCGCGGCGTCGTGCGCCGGATCGGCCCACGGAGCGACGCGCTGCCAGCGGTCACGCCAACCGGCCAGCTGCCGCTCGAGGAATCCGTCGGGACGGCCGAGCCGGTCCAGGTCGCAGGCGGCGGGATCGACCATGTGCAGGTCCGCGAGGGCGTCCACGGTGGCGAGCCCGAGCTGGTGGGCCACACCGGGCCCGCCGAGCCCGTCAGGGATCACTCCCCACACCACGATGCCGGGCCGGTACTCCGACACCAGGAAGTCGCTGCCGACCACGTCCGCGTCGTCGCAGAACAGAAATGCGCGCGGCGCTCGGTCGTAGACCCGCCACAGCCGGGAGAGCACCCGGTGCTCGCGGCGCATGTCGTGCGCGCCCGGGGCGATGAGGCCGAACGGTGGGCGGCGCAGCACGAAGCGGCGATCACCGAAACGCAGCAGGTAGGTGAGGTTGGCCGAGCCGTTCGGGAACTGCGCCACGTCCATCGGCCCGTCGACGCCGAGCAGCGGGGCCAGGTAGTCCCTGATCCGCTCCCAGGGCAGGTCCTGGCCGGGCCGGACCGGGGCGAGTTCGGGCGGGATCCCGCCCGTGGACGACTCGGTCGCCGGCTCGGTCATCGGTAGCCCCTGAGCGCCGGCCGGGCGGGTCGCCTAGCCGGCATGGACGGCCTGCTCGATCTGCTCGGCGAAGCGCTCGCGCGCGGCGGCGCGGCGCGCCGGCAGGTGACCCGACGGGAACAGGCTGTCGGCCGGCTCGCACCGTGCGAGCAGAGTGCGCGCCAGATTGGTCTTGTGGACTTCGGTCGCGCCGTCGGCGAGGCCCATCTGGAAGCTTTCCAAAACCCAGGCGCCGAACGGCATCTCGTTCGAGATTCCCAGCGAGCCGTGGATCTGCACGGCCCGCGAGGCCACGTCGTGCAGGACCTTGGGCATCGCGGCCTTCACCGCGGAGATGTCGGCGCGGACCTGGTCGTAGTCGTTGTAGCGGTCGATGCGCCAGGCGGTGCGCAGGACGAGCAGGCGGAACTGCTCGATCTCGATCCACGAGTCGGCGATCATCGCCTGCACGAGCTGCTTGCGGGCGAGCGGCTCGCCCTTGGTGACCCGGCTGAGTGCCCGCTCGCACATCATGTCGAACGCTTCGCGGACCAGCCCGACGGTGCGCATCGCGTGGTGGATCCGGCCGCCGCCGAGCCGGGTCTGCGCGACGGCGAAGCCCTGTCCGCGGTCGCCGAGCAGATGGTCGGCAGGGATGCGTACATCCTCGTAGCGGATATAGGCGTGCGCGCCGTCGGCGTCGTTCTGGCCGGCGACGGCCACGTTGCGCACGATCGTGATGCCGGGGGTGTCCGCCGGGACGACAAACATCGACTGCCGCCGGTGCTGGCCGGCGTCGGGTTCGGTGACCGCCAGGACGATGAGGAACGAGGCGTACCGGGCGTGGCTGGAGAACCACTTCTCGCCGTTGATGACCCACTCGCCGCCGTCGAGGTCGGCGCGAGTGGTGAACTGGGTCGGGTCGCTGCCGCCCTGGGGCTCGGTCATCGAGAACGCCGACACGATCTCGCCTGCGACGAGCGGGTCGAGGTAGCGCTTCCTGAGCTCATCGGTGCCGTAGCGGGCCAGGATCTCCGCGTTGCCGGAGTCGGGTGACTGGCAGCCGAACACCACCGGAGCGGCGGCGGACCGGCCGAGGATCTCGTTCATCAGCGCGAGCTTGAGCTGCCCATATCCCGGGCCGCCGAGCTCTGGACCGAGGTGGCAGGCCCACAGCCCACGTTCGCGCACCTTCTGCTGCAACGGTGGGACCAGCTCGGCGCGCAGCGGATTCCGCAGGTCGCGCGCGTTTCGGACCAGCATGTCGACCGGCGCCACCTCGCCTCGGACGAACTCGTCGATCCAGTCGAGTTCGACCTGAAAGTCGGGATCGGTCTCGAAGCCCCAGCCCATGCGTACTCCCTTGCCGACGTCTGCTCGCATGCTCCACGATGCGTTCTCAATCGTCCCCACGCGCGCAGAGACAGGTATTCGCGCCGGTCAGCACCCGAGGACCATCGCGCGGCCACCGCCCGCGCCGCGCCGTGGGTCGTGGCCGGCGGGCTACTTGAGAAGGGCTCCCGCGTCGACGGGCAGGGGCACGCCGGTGAGGAACCGGCCCTCGTCCGAGACCAGGAACAGCGCGGCGTTGGCGATGTCCTCCGGCTCCACCCAGGGGGTGGGCAGCAGGTGCATGTTCTGCGACACCACCGCGAAGTCGTCGATGGTCGGGTTCGGAAGGTCGGGCCGGAACATCTTGAAGGTGCCCTCGTGGATCGTCATCGGCGTGTTCACCTGGGTCGGGTGCAGCGAGTTGACCCGGATGTTGTACGAGCCGAGCTCCATCGCCAGGGTGCGCATCAGGCCGACCACGCCGTGCTTGGGGGCGATGTAGTGGCCGATGTGCGGGTGGGCCATGAGGCCACCGGCGGAGCTGGTCAGCACGATGGACCCGCCACGCTTGCCGGCGATGATGTGCGGGATGGAAACCTTGGTCGACAGCCAGACGCCGGTCAGGTTGATATCGATCGTGTCCTGCCAGGTCTTGGCGTCCATCTTGTGCATCAGCGCGCCGGTCGCGCCGATGCCGGCGTTCGCGATGACGATGTCCAGCCGGCCGAACTCGGCGACACCCTCGTCCACGACGGCCTTCATCGCGTCGTGGTCCCGGACGTCGGCCTGGACCGCGTGGATACGCCGGCCGGTCTTCTCCACCAGGCCCACGGTCTCGGCCAGGTCCTCCGGCGTCGACATCTGGAACCGCACGCCGTCGAGCGGCTTGCAAATGTCGATCGCGATGATGTCGGCGCCCTCCTGGGCCAGCCGGACGGCGTGGGCGCGCCCCTGACCGCGTGCGGCGCCGGTGATGAAGGCGACCTTGCCCTCGACTCGTCCAGCCATCGTTACCTCACTTTGTGTTGAGCGAACCATCTTGCGCACACTTCTCCATCAATGCTGAACATTCGTTTAGCATGTGGTCTTGGGCACCGTCAAGCGCTGGAAGGGATGGCGCGACGACAGGGATGGTGAGGCTTCGTGACTCACGCGTTGAAAATCCTCGAGCCACGCATCGTCGCGGCGCGGCCGTTTGTGAACTCGGCCATGGTCGGCGCCGTTCGCCCGACGATCAGGAATATCTGCCCGGCACTGCCGTCGCCCGGCTGCCGGGGCTGGATGGGACCTGCCTGGTCAGCGGTCGCCGCGGTCGTGGCTCACGTCGACGCGGCCCGCCGCGCTCGCGGGGTCTGGCGCCGGGAGGCACGGCTGTCCGAGGTGCTCCTCGACGCGCCGCAGGCATTCCTCGATGTAGGAGATCGTCTCCTCGTGGCTGCCCTTGACGCCGAGGGTGTCCTCCATCACGAGGGTGCGGGCGATACTGGGCATGAGCATCGCCATGACGCTGGGCGGGACGCCGCCGAGATCGATCTCCCGGCGGTCGACGAGCCTGGTCAGGGTGGCGAGCTCCGCCTCGCGATAGCGCTCGGAGTAGCTCGCTATCTCGGCGCGGATGGCCTTGCGGTGGTTGGCGAGCGCCATGAACTCCAGCAGCAGCGCGGTGCCTCGCGGGTCGGTCGCGAGCTCCCAGAGCGCGTGCAGCGGCCGGGGTGAGGCGAGGGCCCGTGCCTGGCGGGCGAGTGCCTTGTCCGCGCCGCGGCGGAAGACGGCCAGGAGCAGGTCGTCGAGGGTGCCGAAGTAGTAGTAGACGAGACCGGGGTTCGCGGCCGCCGTGGCCGCGACCCGGCGCGTGGTGACCGCGGCGTAGCCCTCCTCGAGCATCAGCTGCTCGGCCGCGTCGATCAGTGCTACCCGGGTCGGTGAGTCCAGGGCGCCACGGCGGCGCGAGTCGGGCGCGCCATCCCCGGGTGAGCTGGCCGATGCGTCGGCGCCATCGGCGCCATCGGCGCCATCGGTGCTGGGCCGTGGCCTTGACCGGTCGCTCAGCGGGGTGTTAGACATACGCCTAAGCGTACCGTTAGACGTCCGCCTAAACAGCGGTGGGCCGTCGCCGACGGATTGTCCAGGACTGCCAGCCCGCGGGCGGCACTGACCTCGCGATGGGCGCGTGGCGGCGTCGAGCCATCACTTCGATTCGAGTGGAAAGGGCTGATCTCACCATGGGCAGCCGGCTGAGCTTCCCCGTCTTCGACGCCGACAACCACCTGTACGAGACAGAGGACGCCTTCACCCGCTATCTCCCGGAGCAGTACCGGTCGGCGATCGAGTATGTCGACGTCCGTGGCCGGAAGAAGATCGCGATCCGCGGAGTGATCAGCGACTACATCCCGAACCCGACGTTCGACGTCGTTGCTCGCCCAGGCGCGCAGGAGGACTACTTCCGCAACGGCAACCCGGAGGGGAAGTCGTATCGGGAGATCATCGGGAAGCCGATGCGGGCCATCCCGGCGTTCCGCGAGCCGGCACCGCGCCTGGAGCTGATGAACGAGCTCGGCGTGGACGGCGCGCTGATGTTCCCGACGCTCGCAAGCCTGCTCGAGGAGCGGATGCGTGACGACCCGGAGCTGACCCACGTCGCCATCCACGCGCTCAACGAGTGGATCCACGAGGTGTGGAGCTTCGACTACCAGTCGCGGATCTTCTCGACGCCGGTCATCACCCTGCCGATCGTCGAGAAGGCCATCGCCGAGCTGGAGTGGGTCGTGGAGCGCGGCGCCAAGGTGGTGCTGGTCCGCCCCGCCCCGGTGCCGGGCTTCCGCGGTTCGCGCTCGTTCGGGATGCCGGAGTTCGACCCGTTCTGGAAGGCCGCCGAGGACGCCGGAGTGCTGGTGGCGATGCACTCGTCGGACAGCGGCTACACGCGGTACCAGGGCGACTGGACCGGCCCGGGGGAGATGCTGCCGTTCCGGCCGAACGCGTTCGGTCTGGTGTCGGTGGGCTTCCGGCCGTTGGAGGACTCGCTGGCCGCGCTCGCCTGCGAGAACGTCCTGTCGCGTTTCCCGAACCTGAAGGTGGCGGTGGTCGAGGCCGGCAGTGAATGGCTGCCCGGCCTTTTCGCCCGGCTGGCGGATGCCTACAAGAAGATGCCCCAGGCGTTCGACGAGCACCCCGTCGACGTGATCAGGCGCAACGTGTACATCAGCCCGTTCCACGAGGACAACCTCGCCCAGCTGGTCGAGCTCATGGGCGCCGAGCACGTCATGTTCGGCTCGGACTATCCACACCCCGAGGGCCTCGCCGAGCCGTGCTCGTTCATCGACCACCTGCCGCCAGGCCTCGAGCAGGACGCCGTCGAGAAGATCATGGGTGGCAACCTCGCGGGGCTCCTCGGTCTCGGCGTCAAGGTCTGACGGCGGCTTCCGCGCCCGTCCGGCCCCGACCACGTGCGGACGTGGTCGCACCGAAGAGTTTCCGTCGGTACCGCGGCGCGTCGGACCGCCCGGTACCGACGGAACTTCTTGTTCCACGAACCCCGGCCGTGCCCATGCCCGCCGGGGGCGACCTGGGACCCCGGCTGATGGTCGACGAGATCGCCGGGATCCCTTCGCGGTGATCCCGAAGGAGCGGGCGCCCGTGGGCGCGCCGCGAGCGGGAGCGGCCGACGCGGACGCCGCCATCCATTCCCGCAGCGAGTGGGCGTGGCTTGTTCGTCGAGAAGCAGGCACAGCTTGCGTGAGAAAGGACGGATCCGTGACGGACCTGTACTGGGACCCGTTCGACAAGGAGATCGACGTCGACCCGTATCCCGTCTGGCGGCGGATGCGGGACGAGGCACCGGTCTACCGCAATGAGAAGTTCGACTTCTACGCGCTGTCCCGGCACGCGGACGTCGACGCGGCGCATCTGGATCCGGCGACGTTCAGCTCGGCGCATGGCACCGTGCTGGAGATCATGTCGCCCGAGCCGATGAACGTCGGGCAGATGATCTTCATGGATCCGCCCACGCACACGACGATGCGGGTACTGGTGTCCCGCGCCTTCACTCCGCGACGAGTCGGCGGGATGGAGGGCGCCATCCGCGCGATCGCCGCCCAGCTGCTCGACTCCCGGATCGGCTCCGGCGGTTTCGACTTCGTTCAGGACTTCGCGGCCCTGCTGCCGTCGATGGTGATCTCCGAGCTGATCGGTGTCGATCCGGCGGATCGCGAGGAGGTCCGGCGGACGATCGACCAGTCGCTGCACATCGACGACGAGAAGGGGATCGTCAACGATGTCTCCTTCGCCGCTCAGATCAAGATGCACGGCTACTTCTCCGACCAGATCGAGGCCCGGCGCAAGGCACCGCGCGACGACATGATGACCGCGCTCGTCCAGGCCGAGGTCAGAGCGGCCGACGGTGGTACCCGAAGGCTGTCGACCTCCGAGGCGGCCGACTTCACCAACCTGCTGGTCAGCGCGGGGACGGAGACCGTAGCCCGGCTGCTTGGCTGGGCCGGCGCGCTGCTGGCCGCCCATCCGGACCAGCGTGCCCAGCTCGCCGCGGACCCGTCACTGATCAGGGACGCGCTCGAGGAGACGCTGCGTTACGAGGCGCCGTCCCCGGTCCAGGGCCGGGTTACCAAGCGGGACGTCGAGCTGCACGGCACCACCATCCCGGCCGGGTCGAAGGTCCTGCTGCTCACGGCATCCGCGGGGCGGGACGAGCGCAGGTACCCCGACCCCGATCGCTACGACATCCACCGTGTCATCGACAGCCATGTGTCGTTCGGTCACGGCATCCACTTCTGCCTCGGCGCGGGGCTGGCTCGTCTCGAAAGCCGGCTGGCCCTGGAGGAGGCCCTGCGGCGTTTCCCGGCCTGGGATGTCGACCACGACAACGCCGTACGCGTGCACACCAGCACCGTCCGCGGCTACGAGAAGCTGCCCATCGCCTTCTGACTGTAATCAAAGGTAAGTCAAAGGTACATCGAACCGCTCGCCACGCCTCAAAAGAGAAAGGGGGTGACCCGTTGTTGACGGAGCTGACCGCCGACCAGGAGATGCTGCGTGAGACCACCGCGCGTTTCCTCGCCGCCGAGGTACCGGTAGACAAGATCCGAGGGCTCCGCGCCGACGCGGCCGGGTTCGACCTGGATTTCTGGCGCCGCGGTGCCGAACTTGGCTGGACGTCGCTGCTGGTGTCCGAGGCGGACGGCGGCGGATCGGTCAGTGGGTCCGCGCTCGCGGACCTGTGCATGATCGCGCACGAGTTCGGCGCCCGCGCGGCGCCGGGACCGCTGGTGGCGACGAACGTCGTCGCGGCCGCGCTGAGCGCCGCCGGTGAGGAGCGTTTCGCGCCGGTGCTGGAATCCCTGCTGTCCGGCGCCTCGGTCGCCTCGTGGTGCCACGCGGAGCCGTCCTCGCAGGCCGGCCCGCGGCAGGTGGCCCTGCGGTGCCCTGCCGAGGGCGGCGACGTCGTGCTGAACGGCGTGAAGCGTCCGGTCGAGGCGGCCGGGCAGGCCGACTACCTTCTCGTTACCGGACGTGCGGCCGAGGGACTGACGCAGGTGCTGGTTCCGGTTGACACGGCTGGCGTGTCGACGGAGCCGATGCGCACCATCGACCTGACGCGCCGATTCTCGGTCGTGCGCTTCAACGAGGTCCGGCTTCCGGCCAGCGCCGTGGTCGGCGAGCTGGGCGGTGCCGCCGCGCAGATAGAGCGGCAGGCGCAGCTCGCCGCCGTCCTCGGCAACGCGGAGGCGGTCGGCGCCCTGCAGGCCGCCTTCGACATGACGGGGCGAACGAGGCGAGCACGTCGCGACCCGACGGCCGTTTGCCGAGGTCGGGCTCGGGCTGGCCGTGCAGGGTCGGGTTGATCGCGTCCAGCACCGCGCGCATCTCGGCCGGCCACTCGCGTGGCGGGAGCGGGGTTATGCGAGCCATCGCACCTCCTCTGGGTCTGCTGGCTCCGGGGCTTCTGGGCGTCGTTCGGAATTGCCTGCGACCGGCTCGGCCCGCCGCTCAGCCGATCGTCCGGCCGCCGTTGACCCCGATCACCTGGCCGGTGACGAAGCTCGCCTCGTCGCGCACGACGTAGGCGCAGGCCGCGGCGATGTCGTCGGGCTGGCCCACCCGTCGCACCGGCGTCGAGCGCACGTGCGTCTCGACCCCACTGCCCAGGTAGCCGGCGGCGCTGCTGCTCTGCAGCGTCGGCGTGTCGATGAAGCTCGGCGGGATGGCGTTCACCGTGATTCCCTTGGACCCGAGCTCCTTGGCCAGGGACCTCGTCAGGCCGATGACGCCGGCCTTGGTCGACGCGTAGTGGGTCTGCAGTGCGTTGCCGACCTGTCCGGCCGAGGACGCGATGTTCACGATGCGCCCCCAACCACGGCGATCATGTCCGGGACGACCGCCTGACAGCAGTCGAAGGTGCCGCGCATGTTCACGGCGAACACCCGGTCGAAGTCCTCCCGGGTGATGTCGAGGAAGCGCTTGAACGGCGAGATGCCCGCGTTGTTCACGAGGATCGTCGCCGGGCCGAACACGGCCCGCACCTCGGCGGCCGCCTCGTCGATCCGTGACCGGTCGGCGACGTCGACGGCCAGGCCCACCGCCCGGCCACCGGCCTCCTCGATGAGGGCGGCCGTGGCCTTGGCCGTGTCGCCGTCGAGGTCCCACACGGCGACCGCCGCGCCCTCGGCCGCCAGCCGCCTGCTGATGGCCAGCCCGATACCCGAGCCGCCGCCGGTGACGATGGCGGTCCTGGGTTCGGCCCACGCCGGAAACGGATTCATGCTGAACGACCGTACAGGGACTGCTGTGAACGGGCAAGTGAACCCTGCGCGCCACCGTGGCTGGTGCCCGGCGACGGTCAGCGTCGCCGAATCGCCGTCACAGGAGTGCCGACGTCGCGTCGCCGAACTGTGCCGCGTGCAGGCGCGCGTAGGCGCCGCCCGCGGCGATGAGCTGGTCGTGCGTGCCCTGCTCGACGATCGCCCCCTCGTCCATGACCACGATCGTGTCCGCGTCGCGGATCGTGGACAGGCGGTGCGCGATGACGAACGCCGTGCGGCCTTCTCGAAGACTTGCCATGGCCCGTTGGATGAGGACCTCGGTGCGCGTGTCCACCGAGCTGGTCGCCTCGTCGAGCACGAGAACGGCGGGCTCGGTGAGAAACGCGCGGGCGATGGTGAGCAGCTGTCTCTCCCCGGCGCTGACGCCGGAACCGTCGTCGTCGAGGACGGTGTCATAGCCGTCGGGCAGGGTTCGGATGAGCCGGTCGGCGTGCGCGGCTCTCGTCGCGGCGACGATCTGCTCGCGGGTGGCGTCGGGCCTGCCAAAGGCGATGTTGTCGGCGATGGTCCCGCCGAACAGCCAGGTGTCCTGCAGGACCATTCCGATGCGGGACCGCAGCCGGGCGCGCGGCAGCGTGGCGACGTCGACGTCGTCCAGCGTTATGCGCCCGGCGCCGACCTCGTAGAAACGCATGAGCAGGTTGACCAGTGTGGTCTTGCCGGCGCCCGTCGGGCCCACGATGGCGATCGTCTGCCCCGGCTCGGCGACCAGCGACAGGTTCTCGATGAGCGGCCTGGCGGGGGTGTAGCGGAAGGTCACGTCCTCGAACGCGACGCGGCTCGCCGTCGGTGTCGCCAGCCGGTCGGGCCCGACCGGGTCCGGCGACTGCTCGGGTGCGTCGAGCAGCTCGTAGACCCGCTCGGCCGAGGCGATGCCGGACTGCACCATGCCGGCCATGCTCGCCAGGTAGACGAGCGGCTGGCTGTACTGGCGCGAGTACTGGATGAACGCCTGGATGTCGCCGACCGTCAGCGCGCCGGCGGCGATCCGCACCCCGCCGACCACCGCGACGAGGACGTAGTTGAGGTTGCTGAGGAACACCATCGCGGGCTGCAGGACGCTCGAGGTGGCCTGGGCCCGGCGGGTCGTCTCGGCCAGCGCCTCGTTGCCCTCGGCGAAGGCATCCGCCGCCTGCCGCTCGCGCCCGAAGGCCTTCACCACCGCGTGGCCGGTGTACATCTCCTCGATGTGGCCGTTCAGCCGTCCGGTCTGCTTCCACTGCTCCAGGTAGAGCGGCTGCGCCCGCCTGCCGACCAGCACCACGACGAGCAGCGACAACGGGGTGGTGACGAGGGCGATCAGCGCCAGCAGCCAGGAGACCCAGAACATCGCGGCCAGCATTCCCGCGATGCTGACGAGCGGGATGACGAGCTGGCTCAACGTCTGTTGGAGGCTCTGGCTGAGGTTGTCGATGTCGTTGGTGACCCGGCTGAGCAGGTCGCCGCGGCGGTGCTGGTCGATGTAGGAGACGGGTACTCGGGAGATCTTGACCTCGACGTCCTGGCGGAGCCCGCGGATGACGCGCTGCACGGCGAGGTTGGCCATCCATCCCTGGATGAAGGCGCACAGCCCGGCGCCGGCGTAGACCAGCGTCGCGTACAGCAGGGTGCGCGCGAGCGCGCCGGTGTCGATCCCGTGGCCGGGCGTGAAGTCCACGGTGCCGAGCGTCCGCGCGACGGTGCCGTGGCCGTGTGCCCGCAGGTCGGCGATGACCTCGACCCGGGTGGTGCCTGCCTCGAACTGGCGCCCGATCGCGCCGGCCAGGACGAGGTCGGTCGCGCGGCCGAGCAGCCAGGGGCCGGCCGCGGTGAGGACGACGCTGACGACGGCGAACACGCCCGTTCCCGCCAGCAGGCCCCGTTGCCGGCGTACCGCGCGCCAGAGGCGTCCGGCCGTGCGGCGCGTGTCGCTGGACCGGTCGGGCCGCCGCGGGGTCGGGACCGCGGCGGCGGCCGCGCCGGGGCCGCGGGAGCCTCGGGCCCGCCTCACGCCGCTTCCGTCTCGGTCAGCTGCGACAGGACGATCTCGCGGTACGTCGGGTTGCCGGCGAACAGCTCGCGGTGCGTCCCGGTGCCGACCACCCGCCCCTCGTCGAGCACGACGATCCGGTCCGCTCCCCTGATCGTGTTCACCCGCTGGGCCACGATGACCACGGTGGACCCGGAGGTCTCCCGGGTCAGGGCCGCGCGCAGCCGCGCGTCCGTGGCGTAGTCCAGCGCCGAGAAGGAGTCGTCGAACAGGTACACGTCGGGCCTGCCGACCAGGGCGCGCGCGATCGCGATCCGCTGGCGCTGGCCGCCGGAGAGGTTGGTGCCGCCCTGCGTCACCGGTGCCGCCAGGCCCTCGGGGAGCGCCTCGACGAACGCGCGTGCCTGGGCGATGTCCAACGCCCGCCACAGGTCGTCCTCGGTGGCGTCGGGATCCCCGTAGTGCAGGTTCGAGGCGACCGTCCCGGAGAACAGGTACGGACGCTGCGGGACGTAGCCGACCGTGCGGCTCAGCAGCGCCCGGTCCAGCCGGCGCACGTCCGAGCCGCCCACCAGCACCGCGCCCGCCGACGGATCAGCCAGCCGGGGGATCAGGCTGAGCAGCGTGCTCTTGCCGCTGCCGGTGCCGCCGACGACCGCGACGGTCTCGCCCGGGCCGGCGGTGAGGCTCACGCCGGCCAGGACGGGGGCCTCGGCGCCGGGGTAGCGGAACTCCACGTCACGAAGCTCGACCCGCGCGGGGTGGGGGAGTGCCGCCACTCCAGCCGCCGGCGGGGCGACGGTGCTCTCGGTGGCGAGGCCCTCGCCGATGCGCCGGGCGCAGACCTCGGCGCGGGGCAGCATCCGCAGCAGGTAGGTCATCATGACGGCGGCCCCGAGGATCTGCAGGACGTAGCCGAGGAACGCCGACAGGGCCCCGACGCCGATCGCCCCGCTCTCGACGCGCCCCGCCCCGAACCAGACCACGGCCACGCTCGAGACGCTGGCGACCGCCGTGACCAGCGGGAACATCAGCGCCATGATCCGGCCGACGCGGGCGGACGTGTCGGTGAGCAGGTCGTTGGCCACCTCGAAGCGCGTGTGCTCGTGCTCCTCCCGGACGAACGCCCGGATGACCCGCAGCCCGATGATCTGTTCGCGCATGATCCGGTTCACCGAGTCCGTCGTGTCCTGCAGGGTGACCGACAGCGGCGTCATGCGGCGCAGGACCGCCCAGGCGAGACCGCCCAGTACCGGCGCGACGACCACGAGCAGGAGCGACAGCGGCGCGTCCTGGGCGAGGGCGAACACGATCCCGCCGACGCACATGATCGGCGCGGTGACCATGAACGTGAGCGTCGTCTGCACGAGCATCTGGACCTGCTGGATGTCGTTGGTCGTGCGGACGGTCAGCGAGGCCGCGCCGAACCGGTGCAGCTCCCGCGCGGAGAAGGACTGCACGCGGTCGAACATCGCCGCGCGCAGGTCGCGGGCCAGGAACGTGGACATCCGCGCCGCGACCCGCGCGGCGCCGACCGCGCACAGCAGCTGCGCCAGCGACACGCCGGTCATCAGCGCGCCCAGGCGCCAGATGTAGCCCGTGTCGCCGGTCAGGACGCCGTTGTCGATCACGTCGGCGCTCAGGTAGGGAAGGTAGAGGGCGGCCCCGGTCTGGGCGACCTGGAGAGCCGCCACGAGGGCGACGTCCCGTCCGTACGGGCGCGCGTAAGGCAGCAGAAGACGAAGCAGCACGGGGCCTCACAACGGTCGTCGGGGAGAGCGCGCAGCCGGGGGAGCGGGCTGTGCGCCTGCGAGACTAGGCCAGCGAGGCGGGTTGCATCAAGATAGATGCATCATGGTTGATTGATTAGTGTAAGGTTGTCATGGACGGATTCGAACTGTTCCAGCTCGGCCGCAGGCTGATGAAGCTCGGCGAGCAGGCGATCCCCGAGGTCGGGCTCCACCAGCTGTCCGCGCCCACTCGCGCGGTCGTGTTCGACGTCTTCGGGAACCCGGGCAGCTCGATCTCGGACATCACCGCGCGGGTCAGGTTCCCGCAGAGCCAGGTCTCGGCGTGCGTGGCCCGGCTGCGCGAGGCCGGTGTCGTCGAGGCGGTCACCGACCCCGCCGACCGCCGCAGGACGCTGGTGCGCCCCACGGCCGAGGCGCTGCGGCGCTCCCAGGACCGTCCCCCGGCCGAGATCGACGACGCCCTCGCCACGGCGATCGGCAGCACCGACCCGGCCGAGGTTCAACGGGTCAAGGACGCCCTCGAGACGCTGGCCGGCCTGCTGGCGCCGCGGGACCCGGGCGGCGACGCGGCCGCCGCCCGGAACGGGGCGGGACCGGTCGTCAGGTAGCGCCCGGTCGTCAGGTGGCGCCCGGTCGTCAGGTGGCGCCGCGCCAGCGGCGGCGCAGCGCGAAGGCGGCGGCCTTGGGCCGGCGGTCGCGGGTGAAGACGCCCTTCCTGTTCGAGGTTGCCGCGACCGGTCCCGGCCAGATCCGCGCGGCGCCTGCGCAGGAGGTCACACGGCCGATCGGTGAGGCAATCGGTTGCCGTGAATTGCCACTCGTGCGACAGAGACGCGTCGCCTCCTGCGGGATCTGGCCGGGACCGGTTGCCTGGGTGGCGGAGGACGCCTACCGTGGCCGCCCCGGGCCCCCGGCTGAAGGGCGCGCGGCGGCGGCGAGGCCACGCCCGCTCGGAGGCCCTCCAGATGCGAGGCCGAAGGAGTCGACCGATGGCAGAGCCGAACGTGCTGGACGTGCCGTGGGGGCCGCGCGCGGTGACGATCTACGACGTGGCCCGGCACGCCGGCGTCGCCCCCTCGACCGTCTCCCGGGCGTTCTCCCGGCCGGGCCGGGTGAACGCGGCGACCGCCGAACGCATCCGGCGGGTCGCCGACGAGCTCGGCTACCGCGCGAACCCGGTCGCGCGGGCGCTGTCGACCGCCCGCACCAACATGATCGCCGTGATCATCCTGGACATTGCCAACCCCTTCTACGCCGAGATCGTCCGGGGAGCGCAGGCCGCGGCCGCCGCGGCTGGCTACACGGTCGTCCTGGCCGACGCGCAGGAGTCCGACCGGCTCGAGCGTTCAGCGCTGGAACGCGCCGTGACCGCGGTCGACGGGATCGTGCTCGCGAGCTCCCGGATGTCCGACTCGGCCATCCGGATGATCTCCAAGCAGAAGCCGGTGGTCGTGCTGAACAGGGCGGTCGTCGACGTCCCGTGCCTGGTGACGGACAACGCGCGCGGGGCGCGTCACGCCGCGGAGCACCTCGGCGCGCTCGGGCACGAACACGTCACGTACGTCGCCGGACCGGAGGCGTCCTGGGCGGACGGGATGCGATGGTGGTCGTTACGGGAGGCGGCAGCGCAGCTGTCGCTGCGCGTCCGCCGGATCGGCCCGTTCACCCCCGACGTGCGGGGCGGCGTCCAGGCGGCCGAGCAGTTCCAGGCGCAGCCGACGTCCGCCGTGGTCGCCTACAACGACCAGCTGGCCATCGGCCTTATCCGGGGCCTGGCTGGACGCGGGATCCGGGTGCCGGGTGACGTCAGCGTGGTGGGCTTCGACAACATCGCCGCCGCCAACCTCGTTACCCCCGGGCTCACGACGGTGGCCGCGCCGCTGTACACCCAGGGGGTCACGGCGGCCAGGCATGTGCTCGGGATGATCGAGGGCGGCCGGGGCCGGACCGGCCAGCCGGGGGTGCTGCCGGTACGGCTCGTGGTGCGCGACTCGACCGCCGAGCGTCATCGGGACGTGCGCCAGCGACGGCGCGGGCCCGCCCTGGCGGCGTCGCCACTGGCGCTCTAGGACGCCCATCGTCTCCAGCGTCCTGTCCAGGGGTCTGTCCAGCCTGCTGAACATGTGTTAAATATGGCGGTGGGCCAGGACCAGAAGGATGCGATGACGTGATTGCCGCCAGCGCGGAGCGCGACGCATGGACGCTCTCCATGGTCGCCGGCGTCCTCGACGCGTTTCCCAGGACCATCATCGAGGACGGGCCAGCCACTCTTACCGGAAACGACGCCCGATGACGGCGGAAGGCGCCAGGTTTCCCTACTAGGACGCCTCGCTGTGCGTCGAGGCGCGGGTCGAGGACCTGCTCGGCCGGATGACCCTCGAACTCAAGGCCGGCCTGCTGTTCCACACGTTCGCCGCGGTCCCGACGGTGGACGACCCGGTGCCGTTCTTCGGGCTTCCGTCGATCCGTGCGCTGCTCACCGAGCACCGCCTCACTCATTTCAACCTGATCGGCAGGCCGCCCGACGGCCGCGCGTTCGCCGCGTGGCACAACGCGATCCAACGGATCGCGGCCGAGCAGCCGCTCGGCATCCCGGTGACGGGCCAGGCCCGGAGCATGCCGGACCGGACCATAGCGCTGACCTTCGAGGACGGACCGGATCCGCGATGGACACCGGCCATCCTCGACGTGCTCCGTCGGCATGGGGCGCATGCCACCTTCTTCGTTGTCGGCGCTCGGGTGCTGGAGCACCCCGACCTGGTCCGGCGCATCCGACGGGAAGGCCATGAGGTGGGCGTGCACAGCTTCACCCACAGTGACCTCACTGCCGTCCCGGACTGGCGTCGCCGGACCGAACTGGCCCTCTCGCAGTCGGCCCTCGCGGGCACCGGCGCCACCTCCAGCCTGCTGCGTCCGCCCTACTCATCGACGCCGGACGCCGTCTCGGGCGTCGATCAGGTCGTTTATCGGGAACTCGCCGAGCAGGGTTATCTGATCGTCCTCAGCGACCTGAACTCCCTTGACTGGACTCGCCCCGGCGTCGACGCGATAGTGCAGGCGGCGACTCCCGCCGGTACCGGCGGTGCGGTGGTCCTGATGCACGATGGTGGCGGCGACCGTGCCCAGACTGTCGCCGCGGTCGACCGGCTGCTCAGCTCGCTGGATGCGCGGGGCTACCACTTCGTCACCGTCTCCCAAGGGCTGCGACTACCCGCCGATGCGGCGACGCGGCCCTCGGGCGGTGTCACCCGGCTGCGGGGTCAGGCGCTGCTGACGGCCTACACGATCTCCCACGGCATCACCTGGGCGCTTTCCGTACTGCTTGTTCCGCTCACCGCGCTCACGCTCGTCCGGACGCTGATCGTTGTCGCGATCGCACGCAGACACCGGCGGAACACCCGCCGGCAGCGGCGCCGACTGCGGCACAGTGGTGAGATCGCCCCACCGGTCAGTGTCATCGTCCCCGCCTACAACGAGGCGGTCGGAATCACCGACACGGTGCTGTCGCTGGTTGCCAGCGATCACGAGGACCTGGAAGTGATCGTCGTCGACGACGGTTCCACCGACGGCACCGCCGGCATCGTCGAAGCTCTCGACCTGCCCGAGGTGATCGTGGTCCGGCAGGACAACCAGGGTAAGCCGGCCGCCCTCAACCACGGCATCGCGGTCGCCTCGCACGACGTGCTCGTCCTCGTCGACGGGGACACGGTCTTCGAACCGGATACGGTTCGCAAGGTCATCCAGCCGCTGGCCGACCCCGCTGTCGGCGCCGTCGCCGGCAACACCAAGGTCGGCAATCGGCGGCGGCTGCTCGGGCGCTGGCAGCACATCGAATATGTGCAGGGCTTCAATCTCGACCGTCGGATGTTCGACGTGCTCGAATGCATGCCCACGGTGCCCGGTGCCATCGGCGCGTTCCACCGCGATGCCCTGGAGTCGGTGGGCGGCGTCTCCGACGACACCCTCGCCGAGGACACCGACCTGACTATGGCCCTGTGCCGGGCGGGCTGGCGGGTGGTGTACGCCGAGGACGCCCGCGCCTGGACCGAGGCACCGTCCTCTCTCAGCGCCCTGTGGCGGCAGCGTTACCGTTGGTGCTACGGCACGATGCAGGCGATGTGGAAGCACCGGCACGCCCTCGTGGAACACGGCGCGGCTGGTCGGTTCGGCCGCCGTGGGCTCCCCTACCTGCTGATGTTCCAGGTGCTGCTGCCGATGCTCGCCCCCGCGGTCGACCTGATGGCCGTCTATGGCCTGCTGTTCGCCGACCGCGGTCTGGTCCTCGCCTTCTATCTCGGTTTCCTCGGCATACAGCTCGCCAGCACCGCATACGCCTTCCGCCTGGACGCCGAACCACTTGGCCCGCTCTGGGCACTGCCGTTCCAACAGATCGTCTACCGGCAGGTCATGTACCTGGTGATCATCCAGTCCGTGGTCAGCGCGCTACTGGGCAGCCGGCTGCGCTGGCACAAACTTGCTCGTGCCGGCAGTGCCGGCTTGGCGCTGGACGGCCGCTCGACGGTCGGATCGGCAGGACGGATGTAGGAAGCGTCCGAGGGCGGTCGGCGCGTGGGAGCCGGGGGCGACCGTGGCCCGTTCCGAACTTGCCGGCTGGGCCGGATACGGCTACTGCGCGTCGCACTCGAGCAGGTCACGCCCCGAGGCCGAGTTCTGGCAGGTACACCCGCCAGGTGAAAAGGCTCACCGGTCAGCGGTACCACCGCTGGTAGGCGCCTCCGTTGCAGGTGTTGTGGCGAAGTCCCTGCGAGACGCTGTCGCCGATACACAGTCCGGACTGTTCGTTTCGGAGTTGGTAGCTGCCGTCGCTCTGGACGGTGAGTTTCCACCGCTGGTAGGCGCCTCCGTTGCACGTG
>NZ_MBLO01000277.1 GCF_001854805.1 Pseudofrankia coriaricola | reverse complement strand
GTTGGTAGCTGCCGTCGCTCCGGTGGGTGAGTTTCCACCGCTGGTAGGCGCCTCCGTTGCACGTGTTGTGGCGAAGCCCCTGCGAGACGCTGTCGCCGATACAGAGCCCGGAGTTCTGATTCTTCAGAGCAGCGCTGTAGATGATGCCGGAGCCGGCCGGCGAGGCCCCGGCCGCCGCGGTCGAGGATGAGGCCGAGGTGTTCGCCGCGGGTGCCGTCATGGGTGCCGTGACGGGATTGTCGGCGACGACACCGCCGCTGGCCGGGTTCCCGGGCGTCGCGGCGTCGGCGGAACTGTTCACGAGGGCCGCCGCGGTCGCCGTGCGACCGGCCTTCGACTGGTCCGATCCCTTGTTCGACACGACGAGAAACGTGACCGCGAGGGTGGCCGCGAGTACGGCCGCGCCGAGCGCGCCGGCAAGCCAGAACGACCGTCGGCGGCCCGGCCGGTCGGGGGCCGCGGGTGTGGCCGGTTCCGGTGACCGCGAACGGACCGCCTCGGCTGTCGAGGACGGCCCAGGTGGCGGTTCGGGCGGGGTGAGGCTGTATCGGGTGAGGTCGGCGGTCACGGTCGGGGGCAGCCAACCCTCGCCGATCGGTCGCCACTCACCAACGGACGCCTCCCGGCACAACTCGATCAGCGCCGCCGTGGCGGGGCGAGCCGCCGGGTCCTTCGCCACGCACTGCTGCAGCACGCCGCGGATCCGCACCGGGCAGCGGTCCCAGTCGGGCTGTTCGTTCATGATGCGGTGAAAGACTGCGGCGTCCGAGCCGAACGGCAACGCGCCGGTGGCCGCATAATAGGCCGTCGCGCCGAGGGAGAAGACGTCCCCGGCCGTGTCCAGCTGTTGTCCCCGGACCTGCTCCGGGGGCATGAATGCCGGGGTGCCGACCCATGCACCGGTTCGGGTGAGCGCCGTCGTGGCGGCCTCGACCGCCCGGGCGATCCCGAAGTCGATGACGCGGGGACCGCCTCCGGCAAGAATGATGTTTCCCGGTTTGAGGTCACGGTGGATAACGCCGGCGGAATGAATGGAACACAACGCTTCCGCGACCCCGGCGAGCAGTACCAGGACGGTGTTCACCGGGAGCGGGCCGTGGCGGGCGAGGACGACGGCCAGGGAGGGGCCGGCGACATAGGCGGTGGCCAGCCAGGGTCGAACGGCGTGCGGGTCGGCGTCGATGACCGAAGCGGTGTAAACGCCCTGCACCCGTTGGGCGATCGCCACCTCGGAGGCGAAGCGCCGGCGGAACTCAGGGTCGGCGGCGATCTCGGGCCGGGCTACCTTGAGCGCCACCGGCTGCCCACCGAGGGTGTACGAGAAGTACACCGCGCCCATACCACCCTGGCCAATCCGCGCCCGCAGTCTGTACCCGCCGATCTCGCGGGGGTCGTCGGGGGCGAGCGGGGTGAACACCACCTCCCAGGGTGGCTCCGCCCCACTGGCGGCGTTCGCCGGAGCAGGCAGAACGCCCCCCGCCGAGCCGACGTGGTCTGCTCCCAACGTACTGGTCATCGGTCTCCCGCACGGAGCTCGTCGAGTACATCCTGGGCGCTGGCCTGACACTATCGTTCCGATCGCCAGCGTCTCCACCGAGCCCCGGGGATCTATCTCGCCCGGCAGGGCCGTGCGCTACGCCGTCGCCGTCGCCGTCGCCGGCCACGCGCTGCGCGTGATCGAGCAGCGCTTCGTTTGGAGGCGCCGCGGTCGGCGACCAGGGTGACGACGCGTTCCGCGCCAGGCTCCAGCTCGGCTTCGGCGTCGTAGCCGTGGACGTGAACCTTGTCGGCGATGTCGCTGGTCACCATGGGCATGACCATGCTTCCGCGTTTGACGTCGACTGCATCGACGCTCCCCATCGCGCGATCTCATTCCGCCCGCAGGACGTCGCCGGCGCGGAGGCGGGCGGCGCGGCGGGCCGGCAGCGTGGCCAGCAGGGTGCCCACCAGCAACGCCGCCGGCCCGACCAGCGCCAGCGCGAGGACGGCGACCGGCGGCACGTACTGCAACGGCACGCTCTCAGCGACCCACCGCCACACCATCCGGCCCAGCGCCACCCCCAGCGGCACGCCGAAGGCCAGCCCCACGATGGCGATCGTGATGGCCTGCGTGACCACGATCAGCCGGCTCTGCCTCCGGGTGACACCCAACGCGCGCAGCACCGCCACCTCATGTCTGCGCTGGCGCGCCGCGGTGGCCAGCGCATGGCCGGTCGCGCCCACCGCGAGCAGGCCGAGGAACACCCCCAGCGCCAGCGGCAGCACCCGCACGTTCCGGACCTGGGTGATCTCGCCCGGAACGATTGGGTTCTCGCCGATGGGAATCACCGGCGCCCCGGCGACCTGGACGATCGTCGCGGTCAGCCGCTCCGTCACGGCCGCGACGTCCGCGCCGGGACCGAGCGCCAGATGCGTTTCGTGGAACATGAAGAAACCATCGGGGAACACCCGCTCGTAGCCCTCGGCGGTGAGCCAGGCCCCCTCGGCGTAGGAGTTCTGGGGATTTTCGGGGACGAACGCGATGCCGGTCACCCGCAGCCGGGCCGGCGCCCCGGCATTGACGGTCAGCAGGTCTCCGACCTTCGCCCCCGCTTCGTGGGCCGATTCCGGCGCCAGCGCAATCTCGCCCGGCCCGGTGGGCATCCGGCCGGACAGCGTCACCACGGGCAGCGGACGTTCGCCCACCGGCGCGTAGCTGAAGACGGTGATAGATGCGCTGCCCACCAGGGCAGACCCCACCCGGGTGTCGTTGACCCCCACCACGTCCGGGTCGCGGGCCCACGCCTCCTGCACCGGCCGCGTCGGTCCGAAGTCCGCGCTGTCATTGCCGACCCAGGCAGCGAGCGGCACCTGGCCGAACCGCGCCGGGTTTCCCGCCGCGTCCACCGCCCCGGCCCGGAACGTCAGCGCGGCCAGCACCCCGAGCACACCCACCACCGCGCCGACCAGCGCCGGCCGCACCGGCACCGCCGCCCGGCCTCGGCCCGGTTCGAGGGCGAACCGGATGCCGACCACGACCGGCACCGGCAGCTCCAGCCGGTACGCCGCCGCCGCGACCACCGACCGGCGAGCGGGCACGACGGCCCTCTTCGCCATCAACGCGAACCATGTCGAGCCCACCGCGGTCGCCACCATCGCCACCACCACGACCCCGGCCACCCCGACCAGCACCGCCAGATCCGCGTCCACCCCCGGATCGGGCTCCATGTAGCTCGCCGCGCCGATCGGGAACAGCGGGGACACCGCCACCGCCGCACCCGCCCCGGCGACCACCCCAGCGACAGCGGCGAGCGCCGGCCCGACCGCGGACGCCAGCACCGCCTCCCTGGACGTCATCCCCAGCGTCCGCAGCGTCTCCAGATCGGCGACGGACGCCGCGGTGTAGCGAAGGACCATCTGGCCGAGCAGCACCACCGCCGCCAGCAGGGCGGCCAGCGCCAACGCCAGCAGGACACCGGCCTCGAAACCGGTCGCCTTCTCATTCTGGCGAGCGACCCGCCACCAGTTTTGGAAACTGCTGTCGTCGCGGCCGGTCAGGTTCGCGAACGCCCGCTGGAACGCGGGAATGCCGGCCTCGCCGACGGTCAACCGGACCACAGCCCAGATCTCGCCCGTGCTGCCCAGCAGGTTGGCGCGGTACTTCGCGGTGAACGCCTCGGTCGTGACCAGCCGCCGGGGAAGATCCCCGGACCCGCCGGGCTCGCTGATGAAGACGTTCGACCGGACGACCCCGACGATCCGCAGCGGCTGGCGGGGCCCGGTCGGGGTTACCTCCTCGCCCGTGCCGCCATGGTCGACCTCCGCCGGGGTGAACAGCCTCGCGGTGACCGTGTCCCCCAGCTTGAGGTGGTTGTAGTCGAGGAAGGCGGGGCTGACGACCACCTCGTCCACCCGCGCCGGGTCGGCGAGTCGGCCCGACAGCACCACCGGCCGCTCGATCGTCCCCATCAGCCCGCCGTCTGCCGGCGTTACCCGGTTGACCCCGTCTTCCGGGATTCCCTCCAACCTCAGATTGGAGCTGCTGCTCACGATTTCGCCGAGCGCGGCGACGCCGGGCAACTTCCGCACCGGCGCCCAGTCGACGATCGGCTGGCTCGGGATTATCAGCACCGTTACCGGCAGGGTCCGGGCGAGCAGCCGGTCCATCGCCGAATCGCCGCGGCGCGCCCCCGCCGTCGCCGCCATCACCGTGCCGGACGCCACCGCCACCAGCAACGCCAGTACCACCAGCGACCGGGCGCGGCGGCGCAGGTCCAGCCACAGCCACCCCCACACAGGCGCCAGCGCCGCACTGACGGACCGCATCATGACGATCTCGTTTCCCCTCGTTGGAGGATCGCCCCATTCATCTGACGGCGATGGCGATGACCTGACCAGCATGAACCGCCGGATCGGCGCGCTCGCTGCATGGCGACCATTCAGACGCACCGCGGTGCTTCTTGCCAAGGGTGGCCAGAACCCGGAGTTCCGCGTGCTAGCACCCTGTACTTGCCGAAAAGTACGTCCGGGCAGGTCAGGCGGCATGTTCGTACTCGTGCAGGATGCCGCCGAGGTGGTCGCGTCAGCGGATGTTGAGGTGGGTGAGCCGGTCGGGGGCGGTGATCGGTTCGGGTAGCGGCTTCTACTTCGCGGACTACGACACGATGCCGGGCAAGTCGCATTGCCCGACCTGATCCGGCGGCGAGCGTCGGGAAACATCACACGCGGCCAGCGGGCGCTGAGCTCGGCCCCCTACGGCGGACACTGTCGGTACTCGGGGGCCAAGCTCAGTTGTCGCGGGCCAGGCGGATCACGAGCGTCCGTAGGTCATCGTCCACCGGCGGGTGGCCCGTCCGGTGTGGGTAGGTCCAGCGTCGGCGGGCCAGGCGGCGGTGCCAGGCCGGCAGCGTCGTCGTGGTGACCAGCCGGCACGATCGGACCTCGCGGGGTAGCAGTCGGGCCAGCGCGGCCAGGACCGCGCGGTCTGGCCAGGTGAATCGGGGCCATCCAACCTGGCGACGTAGCACAGCGACCTCGTGGCGCAGTACCAACAGTTCCGTCGTCCTCGCTGCGTCGCTACGCGCCAGCAGCACCAGCCAGCCAAACATCCGCACGATCGCCAGGTACACCAACCGCACCACCATGAGACACGGTCATGCGCCACGGGCTGGGCGGCGAAGCCACAGGTCAACGGCCTGAAGCCGAGTTCTGGCACGGTACAGGCCACCGACGGCTGGCACGCCCTGCTGATGCTCGTCGCCGGGCCGGCAGGGCGCGAACCGTCACGCCACAGTTCCCGAGAACGACCGAGGTGACGCCGTGCCAGCACGACGGGGTGCCGGCCGGGTCCCAGTAAAGCTGGGCATCCAGGTGGATGTGGCCGTCGACGAAGCCTGGCGTGACAACCAGGTCCGTCGTGTTGATCTCCCGGCGACCGTGGGCCAGCACATCGCGGTCCTCCAGGTCTGCGTCCAAGCGACGAACGACGAGGGACCGCCAGGGGCCGATCGGCCGTGTCGCTAGGACGGAACCAGGTCGAGAAGCTGGCTCCCGGCTCCGTCTGGAGCGGTCGTTCGCTACACCGAGGCCAGATGAGCCTCGCAACCGTCTTTCGGCGGCCGTTGACGCGCCGCCGCTTCTCGGCGCCCTGGGATGTGATCCCTGCCACAAACGGTTGTAGAGAATGCAGATTCACTAGTTCGCTGTCCAGGCACCCGGCGGTCGGTCCCGATAGTGCTTCAGAGTCGGGCATTGTGCCCGCCAGTGGCGGCCGGGGTAAGAGCCGGCGAATATCGATCATTCACTAACGGTGTGGCGGGAGACCTATGGGCGTCGGCATCCTGCACGGTCGGAGCTGTCCCCGCATGGACGAGGGGGTCGTCCTGCGGTCGCGGGTCGACCTGTCGTCGGAGGGCTACCGGGCCAACCGCGACGCCCAGCTCGCCAACCTCGCCGCGTTGGAAGAGCAGTTCGAGCTGGCCAGCGCGGGCGGCGGCGAGCGTTACCAGGCCCGGCACCGGGAGCGGGGGCGCCTACTGGTCCGGGAGCGCATCGAGCTGTTGCTCGACCGGGACGCCCCGTTCCTCGAGCTGTCGACCCTGGCGGCTTGGGGGAGCGAGTTCACAGTCGGTGCGAGCGTGGTCACCGGTATCGGTGAGGTGTCCGGCGTCGAGATCGTGATCATCGCGCATGACCCCACCGTCCGCGGCGGCGCGATGAACCCATATTCGCTGCGCAAGACCCTGCGCGCGCTCGAGATCGCCAGACGCAACCGCCTGCCGGTGGTCAACCTGGTCGAGTCCGGTGGCGCGGACCTGCCGAGCCAGTCCGATCTCTTCGTGCAGGCAGGAAAGATCTTCCATGACCTGTCCGAGCTGTCGGCGGCGGGCGTCCCGACGATCGCGCTGGTGTTCGGCAACTCGACCGCCGGCGGCGCCTACGTGCCCGGGATGTGTGACCACACGGTGCTCGTCGACCTGCAGGCGAAGGTGTTCCTCGGCGGGCCCCCGCTGGTCAGGATGGCGACCGGTGAGGAGGCCGACGACGAAGAGCTCGGCGGCGCCGCCATGCACACCCGGATCTCAGGGCTCGGCGACTACTTCGCGGTCGACGAACACGACGCCATCAGGATCGGCCGGCGCATTCTGTCGGAGATCAACTGGCGGAAGGCCGGCCCCGGGCCGAGACTGCCGGCCGACCCGCCCCTCCATGATCCCGAGGAACTGCTCGGCATCGCCCCGGCCGATTTCCGGGTGCCGTTCGACCCGAGGGAGGCCATCGCCCGCGTGGTCGATGGCTCTCGGTTCGGCGAGTACAAGCCGGACTTCGGCACCAGCCTGGTCACCGGTTGGGCCTCGATCCACGGCTTCGGTGTCGGCATCCTGGCCAACGCCAATGGCGTGCTGTTCAGCGCTGAGGCCAAGAAGGGCGCGGAGTTCATCCAGATTGCCAACCAGATCGACACCCCCCTGGTCTTCCTGCAGAACACGACCGGCTTCATGGTCGGGACCCAGTACGAGCGGGGAGGCATCATCCCGGACGGCGCTAAGTTGATCAACGCGGTGACGAACAGCGCGGTGCCACATCTGACGGTCAACATGGCGGCATCGTTCGGCGCCGGCAACTACGGCATGTCGGGCAGAGCCTACGACCCTCGGTTCATGTTCACCTGGGTTGGCGCTCGGTGCGCGGTGATGGGCTCCGCTCAGCTCGCCGGCGTGCTGTCGATCGTCGGCAGGGCCTCGGCGAGCGCCGCCGGCCGACCGTTCGACGAGGAGGCCGACGCGCGGCGCCGGGCCGAGATCGAACGGCAGATTGACGCCGAGTCCCACTCCTTCTTCATGAGCGGCAAGGTGTACGACGACGGCGTCATCGACCCGCGCGACACCCGCACGGTGCTTGGCCTCGCGCTGTCGGCCGTCCACTCCGCACCGGTCGAGGGACGCCGCGGCTACGGCGTCTTCCGGATGTGAGGCGATGCCGGTGAACCGAATCAAGAAGCTGCTGGTCGCGAACCGGGGCGAGATCGCCTCCCGGATCCTTCGCACCGCCCACGAGATGGACATCGCGACGGTTGCTGTGTTCAGCGACCCGGACGCGGAGACTCCTTTCGTCGACGAGGCCGACGAGGCTGTCCGGCTCCCCGGCGCGACGCCGGCCGAGACATACCTGCGCCTCGACGCGATCCTCGACGCGGCGCGGCGGACCGGCGCCGATGCCGTCCACCCCGGCTACGGGTTCCTGTCGGAGAACGCCGGTTTCGCCCGTGCCTGCGCGCACGCCGGGCTCGTGTTCGTCGGGCCGCCGCCGGAGGCCATCGAGGCGATGGGCTCCAAGACCCAGGCCAAGACGCTGATGGCGCAGGCGGGTGTGCCGGTGCTCGCTGGCCTGGTGGTCGACGACGAGCTGGCCGCCGACCCCGCGCGACTGGTACAGGCCACGGCGAGTCTGGAGTTCCCGCTGCTGGTCAAGGCGGTCTACGGCGGTGGCGGTCGGGGCATGCGGATCGTGCGCGAGCCGGCCGGGCTGGCCACGGCCGTCGCGGGCGCGCGCCGCGAGGCGGCGGCGGCGTTCGGCGACGGCGCGGTCTTCCTTGAGACCTACGTCGAGCGGCCCCGCCACATCGAGGTGCAGATCTTCGGCGACGCGTTCGGTGACGTGGTGCACCTGTTCGAGCGTGAGTGCTCGGTTCAGCGACGCTTCCAAAAGATCATCGAGGAGGCGCCGTCGGTCGCCGTCGATGACGAGCTGCGGGGGAGTCTGGGTTCGGCCGCGATCGCCGCCGCCAAGGCGATCGGGTACGTCGGAGCGGGCACCGTCGAGTTCGTGCTCGACCCGCGGGGCCGGTTCTTCTTCCTCGAGGTGAACACCCGCCTGCAGGTCGAGCATCCGGTCACTGAGGAGATCACCGGCCTGGACCTGGTCCGCGCCCAGCTGCGGGTCGCTGAAGGCGAGCCGTTGCCCGATGAGCTGCGCGCGGCCCGCATCGACGGGCACGCGATCGAGGCCCGCCTCTATGCCGAGGATGTCGCGGCCGGATTCCTGCCCGCGATCGGTACCGTTCACCGCTTCGACGTCCCCGCGCTCGCCGGCATTCGGGTCGACCGGGGCGTGGCGGACGGGTCGGTGGTCGGCGTTCACTACGACGCAATGCTGGCCAAGGTGATCGCCCACGGAGCCACCCGGGACCAGGCGATCCGCCGGCTGGCCCGCGCCCTCGACCGGACCCGCGTGCACGGGCTGACCACGAACCGGTCCCTGCTGGTGGCGATCCTGCGCGACGAGCGGTTCCGCTCTGGCCAGGTGGATACCGGCTACCTCGACGGCCTGGACCTCACCGCGCTCGGATCGAGCGGACTGCCGGACGCGGTGGTGGCCACCCATCTGCTCGCGGCCACCCTCGCCGGGGTCGAGCGGCGGCGGGCGGCCGCCGTCCTGCCGACCGCCCCTGCGGGCTGGCGCAACGTCGCCGTCGTCCCCCAGCGGGTCGCCTTCGAGGTCGACGGCCGGCAGATCGAGGTGCTGTATCGACGCCGCGCCGATCGGATCGAGGCGACCGTCGACGGCAGGGACTACGAGGTGCTCGCGCACCGGACCGAGGCCGAGATGGTGGACCTCACCGTAGCCGGGATCCGCGCGACGGTGCACCTCACCCACGCCGCCGACGGCTGGTGGTATGCCGACGGCCGGGGCGGTTCGACGGCCGCCCGGGAAGTGCCGCGCTTCGTCGAGCCGGGGGCGGCCGAGGCGCCGGGCTCGCTCGCGGCGCCCATGCCCGGCGTCGTGGTGCGCCTGGCCGTGGCCGTAGGCGACCGGGTCACTGCAGGTGACCCAATCCTCGTGCTGGAGGCGATGAAGATGGAGCACACCGTCCGCACGCCGGTCGACGGCGTCGTCACCGAGATCTCCGCCGGGCCGGGCGACACCGTCGACAGCGGGCACATCCTGGCCATCGTCACCGCGGACGGCACGGCGTGACCGGTGAGGCCGCGCCGGACGAGGGCGCGGCGGACGGCAGCGAGCGTCCGGCGGTCGGCTACGCCCTCGACGGGCCGGTCGCCTGGCTGACGATCGATCGTCCAGAACGCCGCAACGCGCTGTCGGCGGAGGTCCGCGCGGGGCTGTGGACGGGCGTGCGGCGGTTCCGCGACGACGTCGATGCCGCGGTGCTCGTCATGACCGCGGCCGGGGACAGGGCCTTCTGCGCGGGCGGCGACCTCAAGGAGATGGCAACCGAGACACTGCGGGTCCCGCCACCCGACTACCTCCCGCAGATCGGGCGGAACATCGAGATCGACAAGCCGGTCATCGCGGCGGTCAACGGCGTCGCATATGCCGGCGGTTTCCTGCTGACCCAGTGCGCCGACCTGGTCGTGGCCGCCGAGCATGCCCGCTTCGCGATCACCGAGGCGAAGGTGGGGCGGGGAACACCGTGGGCCGCGTCGCTGCCCTACCTGCTGCCCCCGCGGGTGGTCATGCACATGCTGCTGACCGGCGAGCCGGTCTCCGCGCGGCGCGGCTATGAGCTGGGCCTGGTCAACGAGGTCGTGCCGGCCGATCAGCTGCGCGCGGCCGCCCACGACCTCGCGCTGCGCGTGGCCGCCAACGCACCACTGTCGGTCCGGCTGGCCAAGCAGACCGTCGGACTGTTGGCCCGGTATCCGGTGGAACGTGCTTACGAGGAGGCCGAGCGGCTGTGGGAGCCGGTCTACCTGAGTGACGACGCCCAGGAGGGGCCGCGGGCATTCCGAGAGGGCCGCCGGCCGGTATGGAAGGGACGCTGAGATGGGGGACGACGCGAGGGCGGCGCGGGTCCGCGCGCTGTGTGACGATCTGACAGCCGAGACCGTCGATCTGCTGGCGCTGCTGGAGCCGTTGGACGAGGACGCCTGGCTCACCCCGACTCCAGCCGCCGGGTGGAACATCCGCGACCAGGTCACGCACCTGGCCTACTTTGATGAGGCGACGGCGCTCGCCGCGACCGACCCCGAGGCCTTCGCGGCCAGGGCACGGGAGCTGACCGGACTCGGCGACGACTTCAGCGACGTGATCGCCGCGCGCTGCCGTGATCTCGCCGGGCCCGCCGCCCTCGACTGGTTCATCCAGGCCAGGGCCGCGCTGTCGGCGGCCCTGCTGGCAGCAGATCCGACCGTGAAGTTGCCGTGGTTCGGCCCGCCGATGAACTCCGCCTCGTCAGCCACGGCGCGGCTGATGGAAACGTGGGCCCACGGTCAGGACGTCGCCGACGCGCTGGGACGGGAGCGGGTCCCGACCGTCCGGCTCCGCCCCATCGCCCATCTGGGTGTGGCCACCATGGCCTGGGGTTTCACCGTGCGCGGCCGGCCCATCCCAGCCGATCCAGTCCGGGTGGAGCTCACCGCGCCCGAGTGCGACCGATGGGAGTGGGGCCCCGATTCCGCCACCTCCGTCCTGCGAGGACCGGCCCTGGACTTCTGCCTGCTCGTCACCCAGCGCCGCCACCGCGACGACCTGCGGCTGGAGGCGACCGGCGAGCCGGCGCGGCGCTGGTTGGAGGTGGCCCAGATCTTCGCCGGCCCACCGGGGCCTGGCCGACCGCCTGGTGCCAACGTCCCTGACCCGTCGGGCGGCGACCGGATCCTGGCCGGCGGCGCCGTCCCCGCCCGCTGCGTCCCCGGCGGATCGACTGGCGGGAGCCAGTCGTGAGCGGACTCAGGCGGCCGGTGCGCATCGCCAATTGCTCCGGGTTCTACGGCGACCGGATCGATGCCGCCCGACTCATGGTGGATGGCGGGCCGATCGACGTCCTCACCGGTGACTACCTGGCCGAGCTGACCATGTTCATCCTGTGGAAGGCCCGCGCCCGCGGCGGCGCTGGCTACGCCCGGACCTTCGTCGACCAGCTCACCGAGGTCCTCGGTAGTTGCCTGGACCGGGGGATCAGGATCGTCACCAACGCGGGCGGGCTCGACCCCGCCGGGCTGGCCGAGCGAGTGGCGAGGATCGCGGCCGAGCTGGGGCTGGCGCCGAACGTCGCGTACGTCACCGGCGATGACCTGGTGGGCCGGCTCGGCGACCTGCAGGCGACCGGTGAGCGGTTCACGCACCTCGACACCGGGCGGGACCTGGCCGCGGCCGCCGTGGAGCCGCTCACCGCCAATGCCTACCTCGGGGGATGGGGCATCGCCGCGGCCCTGGCCGGCGGCGCCGACGTCGTCGTGACCTCCCGGGTCACCGACGCCTCCCTCGTCGTCGGCCCGGCCGCCTGGTGGCACGGCTGGGGGCGGACGGACTGGGACCGGCTGGCCGGCGCGGTCGCCGCTGGGCATGTCATCGAATGCGGGCCCCAGGCGACCGGCGGCAACTACGCGTTCCTCGACGAGATCACCGATCTGCGCTACCCAGGATTCCCGATCGCCGAGGTCGCCGCCGACGGTTCCAGCGTCATCACGAAGCATCCGGGCACCGGCGGCCTGGTATCGGTGGGAACCGTGACCGCCCAGCTTCTGTACGAGATCGCCGGACCGGAGTACGCCGGCCCGGACGTCACCACCCACTTTGACACTGTGCGCCTGACCCAGGATGCACTCGACCGGGTGCGCCTGTCCGGAACGCGGGGCAGCGCGCCGTCGGGCCGTCTCAAGGTGGCCTTGAACTATCTGGGTGGCTACCGCAACACGATGACGCTGGTCCTGACCGGTCTCGACATCGAGCGGAAGGCGGCGTGGGCCCGCCGGGAGCTATTCGATCTCCTCGGCGGCGAGGAGTCGTTCGACGAGGTCGACGTGCGGCTGCTGCGCTTCGACCGGCCGGACGCCGACGCCAACGCGCATGCCACGGCGCACCTGAGAATCACGGTCAAGGACGCCGACCGCAGTCGGGTCGGCCGGGCGTTCTCCAACGCGACCCAGGCGCTGGCCCTGGGTGGATACGCCGGCTTCCACACCACCACCCCGCCCGGTCCCGAGAGCGCCTACGGCGTGTACTGGCCGACGACCGTGGCCAGGGATGCCGTCGAGCATCGAGTAACGTTCGCCGACGGTTCGTCGTCCGTCATCCCGCACAGCCCGCGCGGCCAGGGAACCGATGTCGCGCTCGGCACCCTGGAAAATGGCGGCCCCGCGCTGACGACCGAGAGGCAGCCCGTTTCGCGGCCGACAGCCGATGAAGGCTCGACGGTACGAATACCGCTCGGCCGCCTGGTCGGTGCCCGGTCGGGAGACAAAGGCGGCAACGCGAACGTCGGGCTTTGGGCCAGCGACCACGCCGTCTACGACTGGCTGCGGGACACACTGACCATCCAGCGGTTCACCGAGCTGCTGCCGGAGGCGCGGGGGCTGGTGGTCCGGCGGTACGACCTGCCCAACCTGCGGGCGCTCAACTTCGTGATCGTCGGCTTGCTGGGAGAGGGCGTCGCCTCGTCGACCCGTCCCGACCCGCAGGCGAAGGGGCTCGGGGAGTACATGCGCTCCCGTCACCTCGCCGTCCCGGTAGCCCTGGTTCCGGCCAACGCCGTCCCGGACGCCCCCGCCCCGACCACGCGTCGGACCCGGGCTGCCCAGTGAGCGAGGGTGCGCAGGCCGCGCCGGCGACCCGCGTTCGGGTGCGTGACCCGGAACGGCGGGAGCGGATCCTGGCCGCCTCGGCCGAGCTGATCGCCGCCCGTGGCTACCACGCGGTGACCATGGCGGACATCGGTGAGGCCGCCGGGATCGTCGGCTCCGGGATCTACCGACACTTCAACGGAAAGTCCGAGGTGCTGGCGGCCCTTCTCGAGGGCGTCATGGACAACCTGTGGGCGGACGCGATGCGGATCGTCGACGCGGGCGCTGACCCGGCGACCACGCTGAGCCAACTGATCGCGGCCCAGGTGGCCTTCTCCATCGATCGTCGGGTTTTGGTCGCGCTCTACCTGCGGGAGGCCGCCACGCTGCCACCCGATCGCGGCCGCGGGCTGCGGCGCATGCAGCGGCGCTACATCGAGGAATGGGTGACCAACCTCCACGAGGCCCGGCCCGAGCTGAACGAGGCCGAAGCGCGGACTCTGGTGCACGCCGCGATCGGCGCGATCCAGTCAGTGGTCAACCATGACAGCGGCCTGCCGCGTGGCGACCTCGCAGCCGTTCTGACCGGCGTGGCTCACGCCTGCCTGGGTCTTTCCCGGATGACCACGTGAGGAGGGCATGGGTGAGAGCGGTGGATGAGGGTCGAATCTCCTACTCTGCTGGAGGCACCCGTGGAGTTCGCTGAGGACGCGGAGCTGCTGTCGCGCAGCACACGCTCGGCCTGCCACGGTCGTACTGAGTCGTCCCGACCAGTGCCACCGCGTACTCCTGTGCGCTGGGAGGCGGGGACGGGCGGACCTTGTTCGTGGCGACGTCGTCCGGCGTCGACGGAGTGACGCCATCCGGTCGGATCAAGACCGCGCGGGTCGCGATACCCGCCGCCCGCGCGCCAAGCGGGCCCTCCCTGGCCGCCTCCCGGAGGAGCACGGTGTCCTCCGGGAGCGCCGGAGCAGGCCGCGACGGCTCACCGCAGTTATGGTACCTACCACATAGTGCATGCTATCTTCGTAGCTGAGTGGCTGGATCGCGTGATCGTCGATCGGCGGATCCTGCCCGCTGTTGCCGTCCGAGGGGACGCCCGCGCCCTCGCGGGCATGCTCGCCCCCGCCGTCTTGGTACGCCGATCCGATTCCGGGAGGATCTGGTGCTTGATCCGACGCCTCTTCGGGGCGGGCCGCTCGCCGGCCTGAGTGTGCTCGATCTGTCCTGGGGCGCGGCCGGTCCGATGACCACGATGCTGCTGGCCGACTCCGGCGCGGACGTGCTGCGGATCGAGTCGCCCGCTGGAGATCCGGCACGTGACGAGGTCGCCTACCGGGTGTGGAACAGGGGCAAGCGCAGCGCCGTCCTCGACCTGCGCGACGACGACCAGCGCGCGGCGTTCCTGCGGCTGGCCGAGCGATCCGACGTACTGGTGGAGTCGTTCGAGCCCGGCGTGACCGAGCGGCTGGGTATCGACGAGGCGACGCTGCGCCGGCGCAGCCCACGGCTGGTGTACTGCTCGATCACCGGCTACGGGCCGGACGGCCCGGACGCGCACCGCCCGGGCTATGACTCCCTCGTCGCCGCCCGCACCGGATTGCAGTGGGAGGCCCGGGGCTATCCGGGGACGGCGCTGAACCGGATCAGCCGGGCGGGGATCCCGTTGCCGGACCTGGAGGTGCCGGACCTGCCAGCGAGCCGGTTCGGCCAGGAAGGACCGGTGTTCCTGCGCTCGATGTGGCCGAGCCTGGGCGCCGCCTACCTGGCCACCGCCGGCATCAGCGCGGCGCTGCGCGCCCGCGAGGTGACCGGGCTCGGCGAGCACGTCCAGACGTCCCTCCTGCAGGGCGCGATGGCCGCGGCCGGGCCGAACTGGCAGCGGGTGGACAACGCGGACGCGCCCGGCTACTGGATGTGGGTGACCGACCGGCGAGCGCCCGAGGGCCTGTTCGAATGCGCCGACGGTCGCTGGGTGCATTTCTGGACGATTCGTCCCACCTTGGTGCTCGACGCGGCGGTCGGCGACGAGCTGATGCTCGACGGTCCGCGGGACGACATGCGGGGCGGAGGCGGCGTGCGCATCGGCATGGACGCGGACGAGCTGCCGATCCTGTACCTGTTCCACCAGGAGCTCGTCGAGGCGTTCCGGAAGTTTCCCAGTGAGCAGTGGGTCGCGTTCGGCGCGGCGCGCAACCTGGGTATCGCCCTGGTCCGCTCGCCGGAGGAGGCGTTCGCCGACCAGGCGCTGCTCGACCACGGATGCGTCGTCGAGGTCGCCGACCCCGAGGTAGGGCCCATCCGGCACGCCGGAGTCCTCCTGGAGTTCGCGGCCGCCCCCGGCGCCGTGACCGGCCCGGCACCGCGCCCCGGCGAGCACACCCACCAGGTCCTGGCCGCCTCCGCCGGCGTCGGCCTCGCTGACGGAGGCGGCCAGCACGGGCAGGCGTCGACTCCCGCGGCCACCCGGCAGGGCGCGCCGCTGCGGCGCGGACCGCTGGACGGCGTGCGGGTACTCGACCTCGGTATCGGGGTGGCCGGCCCGTGGGGCGGCCGGGTGCTCGCCGACCTCGGCGCCGATGTGATCAAGGTGCACGCCCTGCACGACGGTTACTGGTCCACCACCCACCTGGGCCTCGGCACCAACTGGGGCAAGCGCAGCATCGCCCTCAACCTCAAGGACCCAGCTGGTCGCGAAGTGCTCGACCGCCTCCTCGCCACCGCCGACGTCGTCGCCCACAACATGCGCCCCGGCGCGGCCGAGCGACTCGGCATCGGCTACGAACAGCTGCGCACCCGGTTCCCCGGGCTGATCTACTGCCACACCCGCGGCTTCGAGGACGGGCCGCGCTCGTCGCAGCCGGGCACCGACCAGACCGCGAACGCGCTGGCCGGCACCGAGTACGAGGACGGCGCCTGCCGGCTTGGCGGCCCGCCGCTCTGGAGCCGGGTCAACATGGGCGACACCGGCAACGGCTACCTCTGGGCGATCGCCGTCATGCAGGCGCTCTACCATCGCGAGCGCACCGGCGAGGGGCAGCGGGTCGGCACCGCGATCATCAACGCCGCCCTACTGGCGACGTCCTACGCCTACAGCCTGGCCGACGGCACACCGGTCGAGCGGCCACGCATCGACGCCGCCCAACGTGGCCTTTCAGCCCTGCACGGGCTGTACCGGCTCGCCGACGACAGCTGGCTGTCCATCGCCGTCCTCGCCGCGCCTGCCTGGTCCGACCTGTGTGACGTGCTGGAGGCCGCCGAGCTGCGAGACGACCCGCGGTTCGCCGACTTTGCCGCTCGCCGCGCCCACGACGCGGAGCTGAGGGCCGCACTCGAGCCGCTGTTTGCCCGCCGGACCGCCGAGGAGATCGTCCCCGCGTTCGACAAACGCGACCTGCCCTGCGAGATCTCCTCCACGACCTACTCCACCCAGCTGTTCGACGACCCGGACATCCGCGCCCGCGGCTGGATCGCCACCGCCCATCGCCCCGGGGTCGGCCGCCTCGAGCAGCCCGGCGTCCTGGTCGACCTCACGGTTCACCCCGGCGGAGTCTCCGGGCCGCCCTGCCTCGCCGGCGAACACACCCGACCGGTGCTAGCCGAGCTCGGCTACCAGTCCGACGCGATCGACGCGCTGATCGCCTCCCGGACCGTGCTGGAAACCGCGCCCACCCCCTGAACCCGGAACACCCAACCAGCTGTGTTCCCCCACGGGACCAAAGCCACCATCACCGTAGGAGGTGCCCTGTGCCCGGACTCGATCGACTCATCTCCGTGGACTCCCACTACCGGGTCACGATCGACCAGCTCAAGGAAGCGGTACCAGCCCGCTTCCACGACGGGATCGACCACGCCAACCGACTGGTCGAGGCACCCAGGTTGGCCGCGATGCAGCGCCGCGGAACCCCGCCGCTCGGCCTGGGCTCCTACCTGCACGAGGCCGCCCGCCACCCCGGGTACTCCGACCCCACCGCCCGGCTCGCGGCGATGGACGAGGACGGCGTCGACGTCGAGATTCTCTTCAGCGACCTGTCCGCGTTCCGGATCTTCCACAAGATGCTCGACGGCTGGAAGGAGACCGCCCGCGCCTTCGCCGACATCAGCTCCGCCTTCGCCGCCGCCGATCCCGCCCGGCTGCTCGTCGCCTACCAGCTCCCCCTGCTCGACATCGACCAGGCGGTCGCCGAGCTCGAACGGCTGGTGACCGACCACCAGGCGCGCACCGTGCACCTGCCCACCAAGCCCGGCTCGGTCGGCCTGCCCGAGTACTACGACCCCCGCTACGACCCGCTGTGGGCGCGGCTGCAGGAGCTGGACATGCCCGTCTGCCTGCACCTCGGCGTCGAGGACGAGTACTGGCAGCTCGCCGCCGTCGACCCCACCCCGCAGCTGGGTGTCTTCACCTCCCAGCCGCCGATGCGGCTGTCCGAACAGCTCGGCATGTTGCTGCTGTCGGGTCTGTTCGAGCGCTTCCCAGGGCTGAAGTTCGTCTTCGTCGAGCCCGGCCTGAGCTGGGTGCCGTACTACCTCGACATCCTCGACTACATGACCACGCACGGCTACGAGTTCCCCGCCCTGAAGCAGAAGCCCAGCGCCTACTTCCAGAGCAACATCTTCCTCACCTTCATGGACGAGCGGCGCGGCGTGAACATGCGCCACGACATCGGCATCGACAACATCATGTGGTCCACCGACTTCCCCCACCCGGCCTGCACCTGGCCCAACTCGCGCAAGGTCGTCGCCGAACTCATGCGCGACGTCCCCGCCAACGAGGCCCACAAGCTCGTCTACGGCAACGCCAAGCGGGTCTTCCACCTCTGAGCCCGGGCCCGGGCCACCCACTGTCGCGGAGCCGACCCCCGGCGCCGGGGGTCGGGGGAGCAGCCGTCGCCGGTGGCAGCTGCCGTCCACCGGGACGACGCGCGGCCCGGCCCAATACGGCCGTCTACAGCCCGAGCATGGAGACGCTGCGGTCCCACAGCTCCTCCGCGAGGCGAGCGTCTTCCGCCTGGGGGGCGCTGCGGGCGAGCTTGTTGCCGGAGTAGTACTCGCCGGGCTCCCAGGTCGAGCCAGGGGTTCCCTCGGCGAGCCAGGCCAGGGCGTCGCCGCCTTCGTCCGCTCCCTTGAGAAGCAATCGCGAGAACGGAGGACGGTAGATCCAACGAAACCAGCTGGTGGTTTCGCTGGCGAAGTTGGTCGCGAGGTTGCCAGGGTGGAACGCGACCGCCGAGACACCCCGGTCGTGGTACCGGCGGTGCAGCTCGCTCGTGAACAGGATGTTGGCCAGCTTGCTGTCGCCGTAGGCCTTGTTCGGCGAGTACCTCCGTTCGTTCTGCAGGTCGTCAAGGTCGAGGTGGCCGTAGCGCTTCGCCGCGACGCTGGAGGTCTGCAGCAGCTTGGCTCGCGACGACACGAGCGTCGGCATGAGTAGGTAGGTGAGCAGGAACGGCGCGAGGTGATTGATCTGGAAGGTCTTCTCGAAGCCGTCCTTCGTGACCTCCCGGTCCCCGAAGATGCCGCCGGCGTTGTTGGCGAGCACCTCGATCCGCGGATACCCGGCGGAGAGCTGGTCGGCGAGGCCGCGGACGCTCTCGAGGTCCTCGAAGTCGGCGAGGTGGTAGGGAACGTCGATCTCGGCGGCGACCGCCGCCGTCCTGTCCTGGGAGCGGCCGACCAGCACCACCCGCTCGCCCTTGGCCGCCAGTTGTCGGGCGGCGGCGGCACCGACACCACTGCTTCCGCCCGTGATGACGATGGTCTGATCTCCCACGACGTTCCTCCCCGTGCTGGCCAAGCCCGCAGCCTCGACTGTCGACCTGGATGTGGTCCCGCGAGCTGGTGCCTTTCCGACCTGGGTCCTGATATGGGACCTGCAGGCAGCAGCCCAGTCCCGCTACGTCACATTCCCCACAGGTAGGGATCGGGAGCCGACCGGTCGATGATGGCCGCCGCCCGCCGGCGAATCACTTCATCCTGCCAGTCGATATCGGCGGCGAACCGGCCACCGTGGAGCCGCTTGTCGGCCTCGTGGTCGTGGTGAGCCCAGAAGTTCCCGCTACGCACGGTCTCCAGCACCGTCGTCGCGACTTCCGCCGGCTCCGCGAGCACGGCCGCCACGCCGCCCGCCTCAAGGCCTCGCTGCACGAACGTCATAGTCTCGCGGTCGCCCGCCAGGTTCGTCTTCGTCAGGGGAGGGAGCACGACGTGCGCCTGGATCAGTGACCGCTGGTCGCGTAGCTGGCCGTGTAGGCATTCCATCAGCGTGCAGACAGCCTGCTTGGAGGTCGAGTACGCAGGCGTCTGGTACATGACGCCAACGGCTCCGGACCCGGACGACGTACCGAGAATATGGCCGGGAGTTCCCTGGGCGATCATGCGTGGGGCGAACGCCTTGATGCCGTGCAGGATCCCGAAGAAGTTGATGTCGTAGATGCGGCGCCAGTCGGAGATCTCGTCGTCGAACAGGCCGCCGCCCCCGGCGACACCGGCGTTGAGGAACAGGATGTCCACCTGTCCGTACTGCTCGAAGGCGGCGTCGGCCAACTGTCGGACCGAGTCGAAGTCCGCGACGTCGGTCGGCACGCCGAGCACGTCGTGACCGAGGTCGTGCAGCTCCCCGACGGCGTCCGCCAACGCCGCAGCGTCGACGTCGGACAGCACGACCCTGCAGCCCTGCTGCGCGAAGAGCCGGGCCGTGGCCCGGCCGATGCCGTGCGGCCCGCCGCTGCCAGTGACGACGGCGACCTTTCCTTCGAGGTCCTCCACGCACTTCTCCATTCCATTCTGCGGCGGCCTCGCCCGGTGCGGCTTTGCTACAGCGGCCGCTGTTCTGGCTTCTGTCTGGCTCATTGGGGTGAGCCTTCTTACCCGCGGAGACGAAATGAGATTTCGATCAGACCCGCTCCGGGTCCTTGTAGACGATGACGGTCTTGAGCTCGGCGTAGGCGTCGAGGCCGACCTGGCCGTTGTTCCGACCGATGCCGCTGGACTTCACGCCGCCGAACGGGATTTTCGGGTCGATCTCGGTGTGCTGGTTCACCCAGGCGGTGCCGGCTTCGAGGCGGGTGGCGAGCTGCTCGCCCCGTGCGAGGTCCGAGGTCCAGACGGAGGCGCACAGCCCGTACTCGGTGGCGTTGGCCTGCTTGACGGCCCACTCGACGTCGCTGAACGGGATGACCGGCAGGACCGGCCCGAACTGCTCCTCGTCCACGACCCGCACGCCAGGGCCGACGCCCGTCAGGATGGTCGGCGGGTAGAAGTAGCCGGAGCCGTTGACCGCGGCGCCGCCGGTGACCGCCTTCCCGCCGTTGTCGAGGGCATCGGTGACGAGCGCGCTGACACGGTCGAACTGGGGCTTGGTGGATAGCGGGATCATGCCGGCAACCCGTTCGCGGGCGATCACCGCGAGTTCGTCGACGAGGTCCTGGTAGACCGTCTCATGGGCGTACACCCGTTTGATCGCGGCGCAGACCTGGCCGTGGCCGGTGAACGCGGAATCGAAGATTCGCTGCGCGACCTTCTTCGGGTCGACGTCGTCGAGCACGATAGCGGCGTCGTTGCCGCCCAGTTCGAGCAGCAGGTTCTTGAGGCCCGGCGCGGCGGCGGCGGCGATCGCGCGGCCCGCCGCGACGCTGCCCGTGAAGCTGATCAGCCGGGTGGTCGGGTGCGAGACCATCGCCTTTCCGACCTCGTCGTCGCCAGCGAGGATGTTGACCACGCCCGGTGGGACGAGGTCTTTCCAGATCTTCGCGACGTAGAGCGTGGCCAGCGGCGTGAACGGTGAGGGCTTCGCGACGATCGTGTTTCCGACCAGCAGGGCGCTGAAGACCTTCTCGGCGAGAATGAGGATTGGCGCGTTCCATGGGATGATCGCCGCGACGACGCCGACGGGGGCGCGAACCACCTTGACGGTGCGCTCGGCGGAGTCCTCGATGACGTCGACGGGGAGCTCCTGCTCGGCGATGTGGTTGCCGAACCAGGGCGCGGCCAACGCCTCCAGCGCGATCGAGGCGGCGCCCTTCTCCAGCGCGGTGAGCTCCTCGATCGTCGCGTAGTTGGCCCCAATCGCCTCGGCCATCGCCTTGATCACCGCGCGACGGTCTGCCTCCGGCCTGGCCGACCATGCGGGGAGAGCGGCGGACGCCGCCGACATCGCGTCGTCCACCATCGCGACCGTCGCCGCCGGGAAGTGCGCGACCAGCTCCCCGGTGGACGGATCAGCGACGGGCATGGACCGATCACTCGTTACCAGCGCGCCGTTGATCAGCTGACCTAGCTCACTCACCGTTGCCTGCGCACTCATCAGGAAGTCGCCTCATCCGTCGGCCATGCGCATGTCGCGCCCCACCTGCCATCTGTGACCACATACAAGATAGTTATCGCTATGTAGTAATGCAACAGTCCGGCGAATAGTGCGGGACCTCCCAAGATCGCAGGTCTTCCGGTAGGTGTCGCCCGGCGCCGACCGGCTACCGAACGTGATGAAGGTGGAGCTCGCTTCTCTGCGGACGTCTGTCGAGATGGCCGTGGCCTGGGTGAATGTTCTGTTCTGGCCTGCGTTTGGTCGCCGTGGCAGGGTGGTGTCCATGATGGAAGCGGAGCGGTTCGAGGTCTCTCGGCAGGTGACGGCGTCGCCCTCGACGGTGTTCGCCGTGCTGCGGGATCCCGCGGGGCATGTGAAGATCGACAGTTCCGGGATGCTTCAGTCGGCCGACGGCGAGCCGGTGAGTACGGTCGGCGACTCGTTCGTCGTGCACATGGACCGCGAGGCGCTGAACGACTACCCGCTCGGTCAGTACGACGTGACCGTGATCATCACGGAGTACGAGCCGGACGCGCTCATCGAATGGACGATCGGCAGCAAGGTGAACGACCAGCCGCTGCGGCACCTGTACGGCTACCGCCTGGAACCTAAGGGCGCCGGTACCCGGGTCACCTCGTACTACGACTGGTCACAGATCCCCGACGCCTACCGCGGCAAAGGGATCTTCCCCGTGATCCCCGAGGCCGCGCTGCGCGCCACCCTCGGAATCCTCGCCCGCACCGTCGAATAACCAGCACAGTCGAATAACCAGCACCGTCGAATAGCCAGCGGCGCCCCGGCGAGGTTCGCGCGGCGGGCGGCCAGCCGCCGCCCGGTGCCGGACCGTCGTGTGCCGAGATCGCCCGAGCCAGCAACTGGCATCGCCGAGGCCGCGCCGGGCGGGCGGCTCTCGGCGCCGTCGTGGCGCCCGGTGAAACGAGGTCTGTTCGTGGGTTTCACGACCCTCCAGCACGAGGTCAGTGACGGGGTTCTCACAGTCAGGCTCGACCGTCCCGACGCGCTCAATGCGTTCACCGTCGAGATGGCCGACGAGCTGGAGACGACCTTCCGCGATGTCAACGACGATGACCGCGTCCGTGCCGTCATCGTCACCGGCTCTGGTCGCGCGTTCTGCGCGGGCATGGACCTCGCGGTCGGGGGCAACGCCTTCGGCCTCGACGAGACGGCCACGCCGACGCTCGCGGACCTGGTGAACCTTGACGATCCCGCTCTTCGGCGGATCCGGGACACGGGTGGCCGGGTGACTCTGGCGATCTACGACTGTCGCAAGCCGGTGATCGCGGCGATCAACGGGGCCGCCGTCGGCATCGGGGCGACGATGACGCTCGCGATGGACGCGCGGCTGATGTCGACCCGTGGCCGGTTCGGCCTGGTGTTCGGGCGTCTCGGGATCACCCCGGAGGCCTGCTCGACCTGGTTCCTGCCGCGGCTCGTCGGCATGGCGACCGCGCTCGATCTGGTCTACAGCGCGGAGATCCTCGACGCGGAGAAGACCGTGGCCGTGGGGCTGGCGGGCTCGGTCCACGACCCCGCCGAGCTCTTGGTCGCGGCGAGAGCGCTCGCGGACAGCTGGACGGCGGGCCGGTCGCCCGTCGGCGTCGCACTGACGCGCCAGATGATGTACCGCAACGCGGCTGTTGCGCACCCGGCCGACGCGCACCGGATCGACTCGCTGTCGATGTTCTACACGAGCCGCGGCGACGGGGCCGAGGGCGTCGCCGCGTTCCGCGAGAAGCGCGACGCACGGTTCACGACCTCCGCGGCGACCGACCTGCCGCCGTTCTACGACGACTGGATCCGGTCGACCGAGCCCAACGCCGGATCTCGCTCGGACGCGTAGGACGGCAACGGACGTACCGCGGCGCATCCTGGTCCGGTCGCGAGCCCGCGCGGTGCCGCTGTGGAGACGGCCCACACCCCTTCGTAGGTAGGGAGCGGTCCGGCCTGGTAGCAGTCCCTGCCTACGAATACTGGTCCAGTCCATCCATGTGAGATAGTGTTTACTATGTCGTGTTAACGATCTGATGGTGATCGCGAGGCCTCCCTTGGAATTGGCCGCTGTCGCAATAGCGAGATCGGCCGTCAGTGATCCTGGGGACAACGGCCGCCGGGTGTGCGAAGGAAGATCATTTTCGCACACCCTTTGGCCCTCTAGGCCCTGGCTTACTGAGGCGGCACCCACGTCGGGTCCGCTGGCCGCCTGACGGCCTGCCGACCAGACGTGGATCCGGGCGACCTCCGACCGGTTCACCGCGAACGGATGACACCGCCGGCCACGCGCCGACGTCGTAGATAACTGAACTTTCAGGTGCCAGGGTGCGCACGCTCCGCGGGGGATGACTGCTCCGCGGAGCGTGCGCCGGACAGGGTGGCGTATGAAGATCGAGGGATTCAACCGCGTCGAGTTGGTCGTCGCCGAGAGCGAGATAGATCGGGCGGTCCAACAGTTCAACGAGGTCCTGGGCCTGTGCTTACCGAAGCCGCACGCGATCGATGGCCGGCCGGTCCTCTCTGCGACGGACTTCGGTGGATTCATCGAGCTGGTCGCCCCGATCGGAGCGGCGGGCGGCTTCGGGGAGAAGCTCCGGCGAGGTCCTGGGCAGATCGGGCCGCTCGTCTGGGAGGTCGCCGATGTCGACGAGACCAGGAGCTGGCTGCAGGAACACGGGTACCGGATCGTCTTCGAGTACGACAGTCGTCTCGGCAACGACTGCGAGCAAGCGCAGGCGGTCTATCAGCTGGTCTGCGATCCTGCTCAATGGTTCGGCTTCAACGTGACCTTCATGCGGCGCTATGGCAACCCTCGTACCGGAGGAGATGGCGACCATCTCGCGACGAACAAGGGCTTGGCGCGCCGCTTCTGCGAGCTCTACACAGCAGGTGACTGGACTGCCCTCGCAGAGCTGCTCAGCGAGGACTTCCGGTGGCGGCAGCCCACCAGCGGCCGGCGCCAGTCGTCGATGCTCGCCGCGGCGCCCGCGCTCAATGCGGACATCGGCTACTCCAAGGCCGAGACGCTGGAGATCTTCAGAAACACGGTCAAAGGATGCGTGGACGGTCGGTTCGACCTCATCGCGCGCACCCTCACGGCCGAAGACGACCGCGTCGCCGTCGAGGCCCGTGGCTACGCCGTAAACGCAGCGAACGGACGCACGTACGACAACCGGTACCACCACCTGTTCGTCTGCCGCGCGGGCGAGATCGTTGAACTCCGCGAGTACCAGGACACCTTGCTGCTCTTCGACGTCTGGATGGCCGACTGACGCCCGAGTGACGGACCTACACCCACACTCGTCCCGCAGGCCCATGCCGCGCCACCGGGTCTCGCCGGCCGAGCTCGGTCGCACCTGCACGATTCCTTCCTGTGTCCCTGGCTGGTGATCCAGCCCGTCATCCGCCTGCCGGAGAATTCGAACTGCCGGTCGCCGGGCCCGGCGCCCGGCCGGTTCGCGTCGCGTGTTCTCGGATCGCGCGGGCGATGCCCTGCAGCAGCAGCGCGCGCACGGCTCCGTCGGGAGGCTGCGGGCCAAGCCGGGCCGCCATGGCGTTGGCGCTGAGGTAGCCGCGGATGGTCAGGAAGGCGTAACGGACCAGGTCTTCGTCGCTTGCCGCGTCCCCGAGAGCCTTCGCGAGCAGAGGGTGCCACACTTGGGAAAGCTCGGCGGCGTGGGTCTCCACGGCGCGTTTCGTCGACTCGGCGGTGGCCGGCGACTGGGCCAGGTCGAGCATGATCTGCATGATCGCCAGGTGCTCGGGGGAGCCGTAGTGCGTTTCGAGCGCGCCCATCACGCCGGCGAGGCGCTCCTCGAGGGTCTCACCGGACACGGCGGCGGTGCCGAGGTGCCTGGTCAGGCGCTGCCATCGGTCCTGGACCACGGCGAGCAGCAGTGCCTCGCGGGTTCCGAACTGGTGCTGGATGGTGCCCCACGTGACTCCGGCGTGGCGGGCGATGGCGTTGGAGCTGGCCTGGTAATAGCCGTTCTTCAGGATGCACTCGACGACGGCGTCGAGCACGCGGGCCCTGGTGGCGGCGCCGTCTGGCCGCGGGCGGCGGCTCGCGTCCACGGGCCCGGACCCCGATCCGCTCATGCCAGGCCGTAGATCCGTTCCGCGTTGCCGGCGCAGATCAGGTCGCGTTCGTCGTCGGGGATGTCCGCGAACTGGCGGGCCACGATCTCCTGGGAGTGCGGCCAGGTGGTCGCGGGGTGTGGGAAGTCGGTGGACCACAAGATGTTCTCGATCCCGATCAGGTGACGCAGCCCGAGTCCGACCTCGTCGTCCATGAACGTGAGCGCCATGTTGCGGCGGAAGTACTCGCTGGGCTTTCGCCGCACCCCGGGCAGGTCGTAGACGTCCGCCTTGCGGTCGAGGCTGGCCAGGAAGCCCGGCACCCAGTACAGGCTGGGCTCGACGAAGACGATTTTGAGGTCCGGGAACCGTTCGAGGGTGCCGGTGAGGATCCACCAGGCGATCACCTCTGACAGCGCCAGGGCTGGCATCGACGTGAAGATCGCTGCCTGTGGGGTCGGGTCGCGGCGCATGATGTCGTACAGCCAGTGGCGGTTGCCGAGGTGGTGGCTGATCGAGATTCCGGTCTCCTGCAGCACGGCCCACAGTGGGTCGTACAGCGGTTCGTGGTAGTCGGGCAGGCCGAGTTCGCTCGGGAAGTTCGGCAGGTGCACCGAGCGGGCGCCGAGTCCGGCGAGGCGCTCGACCTCGGCGACGGCGTAGGCGATGTCGAGGATGGGGACCTGGTAGGACACCGCGAGCCGGTCCGGGTCGTGGGAGGCGAACTCGACGAGGTGGTCGGTGAAGGCGCGGCTGATCGGTTTCCAGTCGCCCTTGACGAGGCCGAACGATCGGAACGCGCTCACCTCGGAGTAGAGGACCTCGGCCCGTACGCCGTCACGGTCCATCGCGGCGAGGCGTGCCACCGGGTCGCGGTAACCGGGGTCACGGAATGCCTCGAGGTCCCAGTCATCCATCGAGATCTTCCGCCCGGCCCGCAGGTGTTCATCGATCCTGGCTTGGGCGGCGATGGCGTCGTCGAACGCGCCGTGCAGCGACCGTGGCACCCGCTCTCGGATCGCGTCGAGGCTCACCGCCACGTGCGAGTCCGCTGAGATCAGCTTGGCCATGTGTCCTCCCAAGATCTTGCGTCCCGGGAACCATAGCACTTACTATCTAGCAGTGTGAGACCTTCTACTGTCGTCACGGACGATTCGGCCATCTTCTGGGACGCGGCCGCCGAGGGCCGGCTGGTCGCGCAGCGGTGTGGCGGGTGTGGGGTGTTGCGTCATCCGCCCCGTCCGATGTGTCCGCACTGCCAGTCGCTCGACTACAAGGCCGAGCAGCTGTCCGGTCGCGGCGCCCTGTACAGCTACGCCCTGCTGCACCACCCGCGCAACCCTGCCTTCGACTACCCGGTCCTGGCCGCGCTCGTCGACCTCGACGAGGGCATCCGGCTGGTGTCGAACCTGGTGGACGTGGCGCCGGGGGACATCCGGATCGGCATGCGGCTGGAGGTCGCGTTTGAGCCGACGGCCGGCGACGGGTCGGTACCGGTGTTCCGGCCGGCACGGAGCGCGTCGTGAGCGGGTTCGGCGGCCGGGCCGCGATCGTCGGGGTCGGCGCGACCGAGTTCTCGCGCCAGGCCGGCCGGACCGAGCTGCGGCTGGCGTGCGAGGCGATCCGGGACGCGCTTCGCGACGCGGGGCTGACCGCCGCGGACGTCGACGGAATCGTCAGCTACACGGTCGACCCCGTCGAGGAGACCGAGCTCGTGCGGGCCGTCGGCTTCCAGGAGATCGGGTTCTCGTCCCGGGTGCCCTACGGCGGCGGCGGCTCCATGGGCACCCTGCTGCACGCCGCCGCCGCGATCACCAGCGGCGCCGCCGAGGTCGTCGTCGCCTACCGGGCCATCCGGGCACGGTCGGGCGCGACCCGGTTCGGTGGCGCGAAGACGGCGGCGTCACCGACGTCCGGGCATTCGGGGACGACGGCGATGCAGTGGTGCATGCCCTACGGGGTACTGACGCCGGCGTCGTGGATGGCGCTGAACGCCACCCGGTACATGCACACCTACGGCGTGACGAGCGCCGACATCGGGCGGGCCGTCGTGCAGCTGCGGGCCTACGCCGAGACGAATCCGGCGGCCTGGGGATACCAGCGGCCGATGACGCTCGAGGACCACCAGGCGTCGCGCTGGATCGCCGAGCCCTGCATCCGACTGTTCGACTGCTGCCAGGAGACCGACGGGTCCGTCGCCCTCGTCATCACGTCGCGGGAGCGCGCCGCCGACCTGCCGAACCGGCCCGCGTTCATCGCCGCCGCGGCGGGCGCCGGCCTCTTCGAGCAGGAGATCGCGTCCGACCACTACAGCCGCGACCTGGCGGTGATGGAGGGGTCGGTGGCGCTGGGCCGCCGGCTGTTCGAGCGGTCCGGGTTCCGGCGCGACGAGCTCGACGCCGCCATGATCTACGACGCGTTCTCACCGATCCTGCTGATGCAGCTCGAGGCCCTCGGGTTCTGCGGGTTCGGCGAGGCGAAGGACTTCGTCGCCGCCGGCAGCCTCGCCCCGGGCGGCGCGCTCCCCACCAACACCAACGGCGGACTCATCGGCGAGGGCTACATCCACGGGCTGAACCTCGTGCTCGAGGCGGTCAGCCAGCTGCGGGGAACGGCCGTGAACCAGGTGCCCGATGCGGCGCGGGTCCTGGTGACCGCGAGCCGCACCGGCGCCATCCTGACCCGGGACTGACCGGTCCATGGGCATCGGCCCGCAGTACCGGAGGCCGCGGTCTCAGTGACGTCGCGGTCCGAGTGACGCCGCAGTCCAGCGACACTGAGGAGAAGTATGCCAAGCGTTCTCGACGGCGTCCGCGTGCTCGACCTGTCCTGGGGCATCGCCGGCCCCGTCACCGGGATGCTCCTGGCCGACCACGGCGCGGACGTGGTCAAGGTCGAGCCGCCCGGCGGCGACCCGTTCCGCGGCAGTCCCGGCTATGACGTCTGGCTGCGGGGGCGGCGCAGCGTCGTCCTCGACCTCAAGCGGGCCGACGAGCGCGACCGGTTCCTGACACTGGTCGAGAAGGCGGACGTCGTGCTGGAGGCCTTCGCGCCGGGCGCGATGGCCCGTCTCGGCCTAGACGCGGAAACGCTGCTGGCCCGCAATCCCCGGCTGGTCGTGTGCTCGATCACCGGGTACGGGCCGCACGCCGGTCACCGCGACCGGCCGGGCTACGAGGCGCTCGTGGCCGCCAGGCTCGGCATCCTGGACACGCAGCGCGGCCACGACGGCGGCGCCGTCCCCTACATGCACGGCGAGGAGCCGTACCTCGCCGACCTCGAGATTCCCGCGGGCATGGAGCCCGGCGCGCCTCGTCGCGGGCCGATCTTCACCTACGCGCCGTGGCTGAGCATGGGGGCCGCGTTCCTCGCCTCCACCGGCATCAACGCGGCGTTGTTCGCCCGTGAGCACACCGGTCGCGGCCAGCACGTCGAGACATCCCTGCTGCAGGCCGCGCTGAGCGGAACCGCGTCGAAGTGGCAGCGGGTCGGCCGGCCCGACGCGGTCGGTTACCGCTCCTGGGTGTACGACCGGCGAGCTCCGAAGGGCTTCTTCCAGTGCTCCGACGGGCGCTGGATCGAGCAGTGGGTACCGAACCCCCGCTTCGCAATCAGCAGCGCCGACGGCGACACCCTGGCCGAGCGCCGCGACATCACCAGCGCGCGCGAGGACCCGGACCGGATCGGGCCCGACCCTGAAAGCATCGTCATCCTCGCCCACTACTTCCCGGAAATGGTCGAGGCCTTCGCCCGGTTCCCCAGCGACGAGTGGGTCACCGTCGCCGCGCGGGCGGGCGTCCCGCTGCAGCCAGTCCGCACCCCGGAGGAGGCGCTGCGCGACCCGGCGCTGCTTGCCGAGCACGCCGTCATCGAGCTCGACCATCCCGAGCACGGGCCGCTGCGTCAGGCAGGCATCCTCTACGGACTCAGCCGCACGCCGGGGGAGGCGCGGGGCCCGGTGCCGCGCGTCGGCGAACACACCGACAGCGTCCTGGCCGGCGGATCCGCTTCCAAGGGATCTCCGGTACGAGCCGGCGCGGCGCCGACGCCGGTGGCGAGCCGGCGAGCCCCGCTCGAGGGGATCACCGTGCTCGACCTCGGCTTCGCGGTCGCCGGCCCGTTCGGCACCCAGGTGCTCGCCGACCTCGGCGCGAACGTCATCAAGGTCAACGCTCTTCGTGACCGCTGGTGGCACGCCCAGCACATCGCCTACGGCGCCAACCGCGGCAAGCGCAGCATCGGCATCGATCTGAAGACCCCGGACGGCCTCGCGGTCCTGCACCGGCTCGTCGCCTCCGCCGACGTCGTGCACTCCAACATGCGCCGGGGCGCGCTGGCGCGGCTGAAGTGCGACGAGGCCGCCCTGCGCGAGATCAACCCGAACATCATCTACTGCCACACCCGCGGCTTCGACCGCGGCCCCCGCTCCGACTCGCCCGGCAACGACCAGACCGGCAACTCGCTGGCCGGCGTCACCTGGGAGGACGGCGGCTGCTGGGACGGTGGCAAGCCGTTCTGGAGCCTCACCTCGCTGGGTGACACCGGCAACGGATTCTTCTCCGCGATCGGCGTCATCCAGGCCCTCTACCACCGGGCGCGCACCGGCGAGGCACAGTCCGTCGATACCTCCATCCTCAACGCCGGTCTCCTGGTCGCGTCCATGGCCGCCGTCAAGGCCGACGGCAGCGCGCTCCCGCGGCCGCGCCTCGACCGCATGCAGCTCGGGCTCGATGACCTCTACCGGCTCTACGAGACAGGCGACGGATGGGCGTGCGTCGCCGCGGTCACCCCGCCACACCGCGACGCGCTCGCCGCGGCCACGGGCATCGACCTCGACCGGCTCGACGCGGCCCACCTCGAGCCCTGGTTCCGTGCCCGGCCGGGTACAGAGGCGTTCGCCCTTCTCGACGCCGCGGGCGTCCCCGTCGAACTGTGCGACGCGGAATTCGGCCGGCACGTCTTCGACGACCCGGAGATGGACGCCCACGAGCTCGTCGTGCATCAGCAGCACCCGAAACTCGGCAGCTTCGAACACTTCGGCAAGACCATCCAGCTGTCCGACACCCCGCAGCACATCTGGGGCCCGCCACCCGTCTGCGGCCAGCACACCCGCGAGCTCCTGCGCGAGCACGGCTTCGACGACGCCGACATCGACAAGCTCGTCGCCGCCGGAGCGGTGTTCGAAGAGCACTGGGTCGAATGAGCCAGCGTCGAATGAGCCAGCCAGGAGCACCGGACCGGCCAGGGCAGGCCGCGAGCGGGGGTCTCGACGTGGTGACAGGGGTCAACGGCCACCGGCCCGGCCAGCCCGGTCTGACGGGCCGGACCAACCTCGAGATCGACGTGTCGGACGCCGTCGACCTGCCGGGCACGCACGTGCTGCATGGCTGGCTGCGCATGCCGACGGCGACCTGGCCGGGGCCGCGAACCCCGCTCGTCTACTGCCTCGCCGGCGGCCGCTGCACCACCGCCTACTTCGACCTGCACGTCGACGGTCTCGACGGGTGGAGCATGGCCGAGCATCTCGCCAGCCGGGGCGCCATCGTCGTGGCGCTCGACCATCTCGGCATCGGCGCGTCGAGCGCGGTGGACGACATCTTCCTGGTGACGCCTCGGATGCTCGCGGCCATCCACGCCCGTGCCCTGGGCATGGTCAGGGAGATGGTCGACGGCGACGTGCTGGCCGTCGGCCTTGGGCATTCCATGGGCGGCATGCTCGCCACGGTCCAGCAGGCACGCCACCGCTGTTTCGACGCGCTCGTCGGCCTCGGCCACGGCGGCGACGGGCTGCCGCAGTTCATCAGCGACGCCGATCGGCCCGCCGGCGACGCGCTGCACGACCACCTTCGCGCCCTGGCCCGGGCCCACGCCGAGCGGCCGCCCGGCCGCCGCCGACGACTACCACCGAACTCGTTCTTCCTGCCCGACGTCCCCGCCCCGGTCCGCGCCGCGTTCGTCGCCCAGCAGGCCGAACTACTGCACAGCTGCGGCATGGCATCACTGATCCCTGGGGCGACGGATACGGAGAAGGCCAGCATCGACATCCCCCTGTTCCTCGCGTTCGGTGACCACGACCTCACCGACGACTACCTCGGGAACCTCGCCCGCTACCGATCCGTGAAGGACGCGACCCTGTTCGTCCTACGCGGCTCAGCGCACTGCCACAACCAGGCCATGACCAGGACGGTGCTCTGGGACCGCATCGCCAGCTGGCTCACGTCCGTCGGCATCTCGTTACCGGGCTAACCCGACGGGGCGGGTAGCCGGACCACCCTGTTCTGGCTGGCGAGTACACCGACTGATCCGCACCGAGCCCGTATGCGGCGACGCCAAGCGGGTCTTCCACCTCGAACGTCCTCAGGCCAGCCATCCATAACTCGGGTCCAGCGGGCGGCTGGGTGCTGCTCGATATTTCGGTGGAGGCATTTGTGCGCGGCGTCGCGCAGCTGCACGCCCGGATGTTCGATGAGGACGGCCGGTTGCTGGCGACCGTTGGGCAGTCCGCTGTGCTGCGTCCGCGCCGTCGGCTGTGACGTGGGCGGGCGGCCCGGTCTCGCTGATCAGCGCTGGGTGTCTGTGGTGGTCCGCCGGGCGATGTCGCGGCCGATGATCTCTTTCATGATTTCGTTGGTGCCGCCGAAGATCGGCTGGATGCGGGCATCGGCATAGGCACGGGTGATCGGATATTCCCACATGAAGCCGTAGCCGCCGTATAGCTGCACGCACCGGTCGACGACCCGGTTCTGCAGGTCGGTCAGCCACCATTTGGCCTTGGCGGCGTCCACCGCCGTCAGTGAGCCGTCGCCCAGGGCGAGGACGGCGCGGTCGTGGTACGCCTGCGCGACGTCCAGTTCGGTGGCGAGTTCCGCGAGGGTGAACCGGGTGTTCTGGAAGTCGCCGATCGGCTGGCCGAAGGCGCGGCGCCCGAAGCAGTACTCGACGGTCCAGTCGTAGGCGGCGCGGGCGAACGCGTAGGACGTGGCGGCGATCGACAGCCGCTCGAGCGGCAGCCGTTCCATGAGGTGGGCCAGGCCGCGGCCCTCGGTGCCGAGCAGGGCGGCCGCGGGCAGCGTGATGTCGTCGAAGAACAGTTCGGCGGTGTCGTTACCGCGCAGGCCGAGCTTCTCGAGCTTGCGGCCATGGCGGAAGCCGGCGGCCGTGCTGTCGACCAGGAACAGGCTGTACCCGCGGGAGCCGGCGGCGGGGTCCGTGCGGGCGAAGACGATGACGACGTCGGCCAGGATGCCGTTGGTGATGAAGGTCTTGCTGCCGGACAGGCGCCAGCCGTCGCCGTCGCGGACCGCGCTGGTGCGGATGCCCTGCAGGTCGCTGCCCGCGCCCGGCTCGGTCATCGCCAGCGCGCCGATCGCCTCCCCCGCGCACAACCGCGGCAGCCAGGCCGCCTGCTGCTCGGGAGTGCCGAGGTCCCTCAGATAGGGGACGACGAGGTCGTCCTGCACGGACGTGCCGGCGTTGAAGGACGCCGCGCCGACCCTGGCCAGCTCCTCAATGAGCACCAGCCGATACCGGTAGTCGCGTTCGCCGGCACCCCCATACTCGGCCGGTGCGGCGATACCCAGCAGCCCCTGGGCGCCGGCGGCCAGCCAGGCCGACCGGTCCACGAGACCCTTCTCCAACCAGGCATCCTGATGGGGAACCACCTCACGCTCGACGAACGTGCGTGCGGTCTCCCGCAGCGCCTCGTGGTCAGGCCCGAAGAGTTCTCGCCGCACGTCGACACGCTCCTCACCCAGACTGGGGCCAACTCCAACAAGGTGTGACAATAGCAGTAACTATGTTGTAGGAGCCGCGATGAAGTTGGTGGCATTGCGTGACCGGGCGGGAAGTGCCGTGGGTCACCTGCCAGAACGGGGCGTGCCGTTGCCGGAGCCCAGGGCGGTGCCACACCAGAACCCCGCTGGACCGTTCCCGCCGGGGACCACGGCGTAGGCGTCTCCAGACGCGTTCACCCGCAGGAAGTTGAAGCATCTTGCCGGTGCCTTCGGCTGGCTGAGATCGGTGGGCGCGATCAGGCCGCCGGCCGAGTAGTCGTGCACCTGGCGCAGGTTGTGGATGAACGCCTCGCGGGTGGGGCACTGCCCGGCGCGGTCGAGGCCGACGAGCATCTCGTCGGCCGCCACGTAGGAGGCGAGCGCGACCTCCTCGTTCGGGTCGGCGAGTTCCGGCGCGTAGGCGGCCATGGCCTCGTGGTAGACGCGCATGGTGGGGGAGTCCTGCTGGAAGGACTGGTAGCCCACGAGAACCGACATGCCGGCCATGTCGCGGCCCCTGGCGGCGAGCAGCTCCATGTTGTAGCCGGCGGTGGTCAGTGCCACCTTCAGCCTGATGCCCGCGGCCTTCGCCGCGGCGTAGATGTCGACGTAAGCGCCCAACTGCAGCACGCCGATGAGCGCGTCGGCGCCGGTCCTCTCGAGGCTGTCGATCACGTGGGTCGGGTTGGAGACGGACTGGGTGTAGTCGCTCGTGCCGACGACCGTCACGCCCTGGGAGGTCAGGCTGGGCGCGAACTGCGTCGCCAGGCCGTGCGACGCCGGGGCGGACGGGTCGATGACGAGGTAGGCCCTCGTCCCACCCTGCTTCTTCACGTACTCACCGAAGGTGGAGACCGGGTTTCCCTCGTTGAACAGCGACCCGAAGGTGAACATGTTGTCGTGGTCGTCGGTCCAGGAGCTGTCGGTGGCGACCCCGACCACCGGCACGCCGGCCTCGTCCAGCCATGCGGCGGACGGCCCGATGCCGATGGTCTGCGCGATGAGGCCGAAGACCTGCTCGTTGTCGAGGAGGTCGTGCGCCGCGTGGGTGAACCCCTCGGCGCTCGACTCGTCGTCGCGCCACTCGAGGACGACCTGCCGCCCGTGTATGCCGCCGTTCGCGTTCTGGTGGTCGATCCGCGCCTCGACGGCGCTGCGTGCCGATCGGAAGCCGGTCGCGACCGCGCCGCCGGTGTCCGGGTAGATGAGTCCGATCTTGATCGACTTGCTGGTCACGCCCGGCGATGCGCAGGGGCCGCCCGCGGCGTCCGCCGCGCTGGGCGAGGACGAGGAGGCTGCACAACCAGTGAGGGACAGCCCGACGAGTAAGGCGGCGGTCGCTGAGGTGACCACTCGCGCACGCATGCGCTGAGGGCTCATGACGTCATGTCTCCTGCCCGAATTCGAAAGAAGCGACAGCATAGCAACAGTGATGTATCTCGCACTATCTCATCTGAGGTGGCTCGTTACGACCGAGGGGCTGCCAGCCCCGAGCAAATGATTTCGACGTCGCCGTCAGCTACGCGGACATCCGTCAGGTGTCGGGCTCTCGAAACCCGTTGGCCGCCCAGTCGCTTCGCGGCCATCCCGTTCGGTTCGGTGACCGGGCTGGATCCTGACCGAACGATCGTTGGAGTGGCCACCAGCGGCGCCCTGCGGCGGACGCCATGGCTCGCGGCGAAGCCGTTCGGTGGTCATCACCACATAGTGAGTGCTACCTTTGGTCGCCTGAGGTGGCGTCAGGGAATCGAACATGGTGGTCGGAGCGGAGGTCGAGGCGGCCCGATGAGCGTTCGGTCGACTATGTCCGCGATTTCGCCGCGCAGGTGCCGTCGCGGGTCATCTCGGCTCTCGTTGGCGTGCCGAGCGAGGACCAGGAGGAGTTGCGCCGGCTCGTCGACGGGATGTTCCACATCGAGCCGGGTGTGGGCATGGTCAACGAGAAGGCGGCGACGGCGGGACTCGCCCTGGCCGGCTACCTCGCGGACCTGGCGGCGGAGCGTCGCCGGTCACCGCGCGAGGACATGGTCACTGACCTCGTCAACGCGGAGATCACTGACAATACCGGTGGGTCCCGTCGGCTCGGCACCGACGAGTGCGTCCGTTTCGCCCTGCTGCTCTACTCGGCGGGAACGGAGACCGTTGCCAAGCTGCTGGGCAACGCGGCCGTCATCCTCGCCGATCACCCGGCGCAGCTTGCCGACCTCACTGCCGATCCGAGGCTCATCCCGGGTGCGGTCGAGGAACTGCTGCGCTACGAGGCGCCGTCTCCCGTTCAGGGACGCTGGACGACCCGTGACGTGACCCTGCGCGGCGTGGACATTCCCAAGGACTCCAAGGTCCTCCTGCTCACTGGCAGCGCCGGGCGTGACCCGCGAGCCTTCGACGACCCCGACCGCTTCGATGTCCGCCGGGCGGGGCAGCGGCACCTGGCGTTCGGCCACGGCGTGCACTTCTGCCTCGGCGCGGCGCTGGCCCGGCTCGAGGGACGCGTCGCGCTGGAGGAAACCCTGAGGCGCTTCCCGTCCTGGAGCGTCGACCACAGCCGGCTGGAACGGGTGCACACCAGCACGGTGCGTGGGTATGCGTCGGTCCCTATCTCGGTCTGACTGACGGGTTTCGGCACCGTGAACAGCGACCCGTTCCATCGTCGTGACCTACTGGTCTGCCAAGGAATAGCGACGGACTTCGCTGGCTGGCCTACGCGTTTCTCGCCTGCAGCTCCGTGGCGACGATGCCGGCGAGAAAGCGCGTTCGGGTCGCGGCCTCGCGCTCGGCGATGGGTGGGCAGGCGGACTCGGCGAGCTGCTGGCTTATGGCGAAGCCGCGGATGGCGTGGAACAGCACGGTGCTGCGGCCCGGGTCGGCGTCCTCGCCGAGGGTTTCGGTGAGGAGGCGTCTGATTTCGCCGGCGACGCGCTCTGCCTGACTGCGCAGGCTTTCCGTCGCGTCGGCCGAGGTGTCGGGGTCATGTTGGAGGTTGAGGAGAATCTGCAGGCGAGCGAGGAAGGTCGGTTCGCTGTAGTACTGGGCGAGCAGGTCGTAGAGGGAGTGAATCCGTGTTTCGAGGGTGTCGCCCTCGACGTGGCGTTCGGCGATGGCGTCGATGAAGCGGCGGTTGAGTTCTTCGGCAGCGGCGATCATCAGGGCTTCGCGGGAGCCGAAATAGTACTGGATGGCACCCCAGCTGACGTTCGCGCGCCGGGCGATCTCGTTGGTGCTGGCCCGGTAGAAGCCGAGCTCCAGGATGCAGGCGACGGCCGCGTCCAGGATCTGGGTCCGGCCCGCCGGGTCCTTCGTCGCGCGGCCCCTCCGGGACCGGTCCCGAGGTGCCTGCCCCGTGACACCATCGATCGCCTCCGCCACGGTGCTCCTTCCAGTACTTCCAGCCGGTCTGCCGCGCCGATGACGGCGCCGGGGCCGCCGATGCGGATCGCCCGGATCGGCAGCGTCTGCCCGGTGCCTGCCCGAGCGTGTGGGTGTTGCCAGGCGATCCTTTCATCCCCGCGCGACCGCATCGTCCGGTCGTCGAGCGCAACGGTGACGTCGTGCACGGGGTTAGCTCCAGTACGGCCGACCGGTACCGATCAGTATGCGGCTGGATCGGCGGCCGTAGACGTAGGAACCGCTGAGCGCGTCCGTGCCGTCGACCCTCCCAGACGGTCGCATCGCGAGGCTGAATGCCGAGGATGGGGCCTGTATCGGAGACGGGACCATCCGGCGGGCGCGGCCGCTCTGTGGTCAATGCCACATAGTGTTCACTATATAAATCTGTGGCGTCTGTCGCAGGAACAGCCATAGCTTGCTGGCCATGCTCGCCGCCGCCGTCTCCGCGCACCCTGATGATCCGCTCGCCGGTCTGGCTGTGGACGAGCAGCCGGAACGACCTGCGCCCGAAGGCTGGACGACGGTCTCGGTCCACGCCGCGACGCTGAACCATCACGAGCTCTTCAGCCTTCGAGGGGTCGGCCTGCCAGCGGAACGACTGCCGATGATCCTCGGCTGCGATGCCGCCGGCGTGGCCGAGGACGGACGGGACGTGATCGTTCACGCGGCCATCGGGGACCCGGCCGTCTCTGGCGGCGACGAGACGCTCAACCCCAGGCGCACCCCGTTCTCCGAACTGCACCCCGGCACGCTCGCCGAGCGGGTCGCCGCACCGACCCAGAACCTGGTGCCCAAGTCGGCGTCGCTGACCTGGGACGAGTTCCGCGCAGCGGATGGACGGCTGGTCGCGGAGATGAAGACCATCGTCATCGTCACGGCCCGGATGCCGACCGCTCCTGACGCCGACGACGCCGCAAAACCATGACCACTGGCCGCCGGTCCCAGAACGGGCGGCCAGTCAGAAGGAGACGGATGAAGATCGACGCGAGCCTGTCCGACGACATCGGAGTGACGCAGGCGGATGCCGCGAGAATTGAGAGTAGCGGCTATGCGGGAGCCTGGACCGCCGAGACCAAGCACGATCCCTTTCTGCAGAGCCTGCAGGCCGCCATGGCGACCGAGACCCTCACCGTGGGGACCGCGATCGTCGTCGCGTTCGGCCGATCGCCTATGACACTCGCGAACGCTGGCTACGACCTCGCGCTCTACTCCCGGGGTCGTTTCGTGCTCGGCCTCGGCTCGCAGATCAAGCCCCACATCGAGCGTCGCTTCTCCATGCCGTGGTCAAACCCGGCCGCTCGCATGCGAGAGCTGATCCTAGCGACCCGCGCCATCTGGGCAGCCTGGCACGACGGCGTGAAGCTCGACTTCCGCGGCGACTTCTACTCGCACACCCTCATGACCCCGTTCTTCACACCTGAGCCGCACGAGTTCGGGCCGCCCCCGGTCTACCTCGCCGGGGTCGGTGAGAAGATGACCGAAGTCGCTGGCGAGGTTGCAGACGGGTTCTTCGTCCACCCGTTCACGACCATGCGGTACCTAGAGAAAGTCACGATTCCGGCACTCCTGCGCGGGCGTGCCAAGGCGGGCAAGGGTGGCCTCGATGGCTTCGTCATCAACGGTCCATCCTTCGTCACCATCGGCCGCACGGAGGACGACCTGGCGACCGCGATCCGCGGCACGAAGACCCGGATCGCCTTCTACGGCTCCACGCCTGCCTACCGCCAGGTACTCGAAATACACGGATGGGGTGACGCGCAGGACGAGCTCAACACCCTGTCCAAGCAGGGCCGCTGGGATGACATGGCCGACGTGATCACCGACGAGATGCTGCACGAATTCTCCATCGTCGGCACCCCGGCCGAGGTCGGACCCAAGCTCGTCGCCAAGGTCAACAAGGCCTATGAGCGCATCACATTCTACAGCGGGTACAACGCTGAGCCGTCGCTATGGGCCGATCTCCTCGCCGCCACCAAGTAGGAAGTCCCCGTCGCCTACGTCGTACTCGGTCGTCAGCGAGGGATCGATCACCACCTATGGCCAGTTTGTCGCGGCACGTGGAGGCAGGAGAGCCGCCATCGTCGAGGACCCGAACTCGGCTGCTACCCGCTCCTACAGCGACGGGATGGTGCGAAGCCTGACCGCGGCGGGCGTTCAGGTGGTGGCACGCATCGCTTACACGGCGGGCCAGAGTCCCGCCGCGCAGACGGCTGCGAACATCGCGGCCAGTCGAGCGGATGCGGTGATCGGCCAGGTGGCCCCCGACAGTCTCCGCGAGATCATCGCTGCCGCACGCCAAGCCGGTCTTGGTTTCAAGGCCGTTTTATCTGGCGCCGTGTACGACAGGGAGCTGCTTGAGCGTCCCGATAAATATGCTCTACTCGGCCGGGCTGCCTGTGCGCCGAATACATCCGCGGCTCTTCCAGGCTATTCACGGTACGGGTCGTCACCTTGGACGGTTCGCCGCTACCAACGATCAGGCGGCGAGTCGCATCATAGGTCGGGTACGGTGGTGGCGTCCCCTACCACTGTTCTCCCGTCGAGACTACGGACTGACTGTTGCAGGCTGTGGAGAAACGCTCGGCTGCTGGTGGACAGCCCGGTGAACGAACCCGTTACGAGTTGGTATGCGGCCTCGGCCATGGTCTCCAAGCTCTCCGCCGCCTGTGGTTGAGCGCGCATCCCGGCGACTGCTCGGGCGGACTGGCTCTCCGTGACGGCGACCTTGTGCGGGTAGAGCCCGTTGATATGGACACCGGTTCCGTGTAATTCGGCGGCGAGACCGAGTGTAAAGCGTTCGAGGGCGGCTTTCGAGGCGCCGTATGCCGTCAGTCCGTGGACCGTCCCTGCCGGGGCGAGGTACGGCACAGGTTGTTGGTGGATGCTGTCGCTCAACAGGTTGACGATCCTGCCCCAGCCTTTGTCCTTCATCATTGGAAGAGCTTGCTGGATCAGATCGACGGGTGCATGCAGGTTCACCTCGAACATCGTCCGCCGCTGGCCCAGCGTGACGCCGCTTGGAGGCGCCTGATGGACGTCGCCGAGCGCCGCATTGTTTACGATGATATCTGGAGGGCCGAAGAGCGATGACGCTCGATCAACGAGATCCGATCTTGACGCCCCGTCTGCGAGATCAGCCTCGATCAGGCCATGAGCGGCGCCAGCCTTCCTCAAGATCTCGAGTGTTTCGCTGACGAAGTCCTCGGAGGTATCGACGCAGGTGAATACCACCGCTGCTCCATGGGCCGCGAGGCGACACATGATCGCTCGTCCGATGCCACGGCGACCACCGGTGACCAACGCTATATGGCCCGTGAGAGCACTCAGCTCGCGATCGTGTGATGACGTATCCATTACCGGGCCCTCCTTACGTCGGCAAGAAGCTGGATGAGATCGGCCTGCTGCCAGCCGTTGACGAGCGTGGTCCCGGAAAGGTCCCAGACCGGCCGTCCCAACTCCGCCAACAGCTCGAGACTTGTAGTCACCCGTCCAGTCAGGCCGCTCGACGGCTCGGCGGTCGCGAGCGTGAGGATCGCCTCGGCCATCGTCTCGAGCGGCTCGCAGGCCGTCGCGGGCATCTGGCCGGCTTTGATCGACATGAGCACGGCTTCGGTCGCCGCAGCCCCGGTGGGCGCGATCGCATTGAGGGCCACCCCAGCGTCTTCGTACTCGGCCGCCGCGCTGACGGTCCATCGGTCGAGCATCGCCTTGGTGGAACCGTACGCCGAACCTCGGTAGGCGACAGCGCCCGCCGAAAACGGCGGACCATTGGGGATACGAGCGGAGATGGACGTTACATTGACTACCGACCCTCGACCTCGCGCCGCCATTCCTTGGAGCGCTCTGCGGGCGAGTTGCCATGGTGCCCAGACGTTGACCTCCTGCATCGCCCGCAGTTCCTCGTCGGCCCAGGCCGTAAAGCGTTTGAAGCCGCCGATCGCCGCGTTGTTGACCAGGATGTCGACTGGGCCGAGATCGGCCTCGACTCGGTCGATGAGCCAGTCCCTGCCTGGGATCGGCTCTTCGAGGTTGATTTCGACCGGGAGGACGTTGCCGCCCGCGGCCTCGATATATTCAGCGGTGCGCCGAAGCGAGCTGCCGAACCGCTCGGCATCGAGGGAGCGCGCGGTGATCGCAACCGCCGCACCCTCGGCGGCGAGGCGGATCGCTGCCGCCTTTCCGATGCCACGGCTGGCGCCAGTGACGATCGCGACGCGCCCATGACACAAATCACCCAAGATGGCAACTCCCTACATTTACCATGCGGCCTGTTTTCGGCCGGAACCTATAGCTCCGTTGAGTCGCGTCGGTGTGCGGAATCCAGCTCGCTCGTCGTTGTATGGCAGCCACGATGTCGTGTTCACCGCGGGGCGCAGGACCGGGCGTCGCCGATGAATCCCGAGACGTCACGAGGATCGCCGGCCGGTGTGGACCTAGCCAGGGCGGATGATCCACTCAGGTTGCGCAGTTCAGTCGAGGAGGTCTGGCTCCTCGGCGGTGATCCAGTCGTAGAGCGGTTGGAAGGAGAACCAGCCGAAACGGTGGGTGCCGACCTGGGAGGCGGTCAGCGCCGCGTCCTCGGGTGGGATCAGGTGGGGCTTCGTGAGGGACGCCTCGGCCATGAGCTGGGAGTGGGCGCAGCGCTCGTAGCTCAGGTGCCACCAGAACGCCTCGTCGACGGAGTGGCCGACGGTCAGGACGCCGTGGTTGCGCAGCAGAACCGCCTTGTGATCGCCGAGCGCCGCGGCCAGCTTCCTGCCTTCCTCCTCCTCGAGGACGACGCCGGTGTAGTCGTCGAGAATGCCCTGGTCCCGGTAGAAGGCGCAGGCGTCCTGGGAGATCGGGTCAAGCGGGCGGCCGAGCGCCGCCCAGGTCCGGCCGTAAAGGCCGTGGGTGTGCACGGCGGAGATGACGTCGGAACGGGCGTCGTGGACGGCGCCATGGATGGTCAGCGCGGCGTAGGCAACCAGGTTGCGCGCTCTGGGGCCCCTGTTCGGACCGTCGACGACCGTGCCGCTCCCGTCGACCAGGCAGAGGTCGGAGACCTTGACCTGGCGGAAGCTTTGTCCGTAGACGTTAACCCAGTAGTGGTCGGGCAGCTCCGGGTCGCGGACGCTGCCGTGTCCGGCGACGCCCTCGTTGAACCCGGACCGGCCAAGTACCCGAAATGCCGCCGCCAGCCGCTGCCTGCGGTACAGCCGCTCCTGTTCGACAGAGCTGAAGGTCGGCGGCGTCCGGGTGACGAATCCAGCCATTTCGTACTCCCTACCTGGCCCGGATCGGTTTCTACTACCTGACCTGGCGCTTGCTGAGACTCTTCTTGATCTCGGCAACCTGGGCCGCGAAGCCGGGCCGGGAGACCGCCCACTCCTGTGCCGCGAGCTCCAGCTCCAGCGCGGCCTTTGATTCGGTCAATGCAAGGCTGGCCCGCAGCGACTGCTTGGTCCGTGCCACTAGCTCCGGGTCCCTGTTGGCGGCCCGACGAGCGAGCTTCAGCGCCGCGTCAAGCAAGTCGTTCTCCGGAAGGCAGCGCCAGGCGAGGCCACGCGCCGCCGCCTCCTCGCCGGTCAGCGTGTCGCCGAGCAGGACGAGCGCCGCCGCGCCCTGGCTGCCGACCTGCCGGGACAGACGCCACAGATGGCCGCCGCCCGGGTGGATGCCGACATCGAGGAATCGCGGGTCGAAGACCGCTGACGGCGAGCAGAGCACGACGTCACAGGCCATCGGCAGGTTCAGGCCGGCCCCGATGACGGGGCCGCTGACGGCGGCGATCGTGGGAACCGGGGCGTCCGCGACCTTGAGAAAACCCTCGTACATCTCGCGTAACGGAGCCTTGGGCCTGACCAGGTCCTCCAGCGAGCCGCCAGAGCAGAACACAGGCGGCGTGGCACTAAGGATGATGGCCTGCGCACCGCCCTCGAGCGCTGTGTCCACGGCGTGGGCGAGATCCATGCTCAACTCATAGGACAGCGCGTTGCGTCGGGCGGGGGCGTCCAAGGTCAGCATCGCGACCCCGTCGTCCAGCGTCACCCGGACCAAGGCGTCGTCGCCTTCGGTCATGCGGGTCTCCTTCGGAGCAGATGAGCGACCATGATGATCGATAAATAGGATAATGTATACCTAGATTATAGTAGCTGCTATCCTTACTGTCGAGGGATCACCCACCCTCGGTCGGCACGGCCCGAGCCGCTGCGGGCTCGGCCCGGCGACGGCGCCAGCGAGCCGGTCCCAGTCGGTGCGTTCCGAGCCGTGCCACCAGGCCGCCGGGCCGACGACCAGGGAGGCGTCGGTGACCCGCGGGGTGATGACGATGTCGGCGCCGGCGGACAGCGCCGCGGCGATGCCCCAGCCGCCGAGGTAGGCGTTCGCCGTGACCGGCTCGATGCCGGTGTCGGCGAGACACCGGCCGGTATCGAGGTGGACGAACTTCTCGCCGGCGGCCTGTAGCGCGCTGACGCGGTCGACGAGGTTGTCGCCGGTGACGTAGGCGATGTTGGGGCGCAGGCCGAGGTCAGCCGCCACCGTGCGGACCTTCTCGGCAAGGCCCGCCGGGTCGAGCCCGCCCGCGTTAGAGACGATCCTGATGCCGCGGTCCAGGCAGGTACCGAGGACATCCTCGATCTGGGCGAGGAACGTGCGCGCGTAGCCCGTGCCACCGGGCCTGCTTCTGGTCTTCCAAAGTATGAGCATCGTCAGTTCGGCGAGGTAGTCCCCGGTGAGCACGTCGATCGGGCCGCCGTCGACCATGAGGCGGGCTCGTCGCGTTGACGGCGGATGCGACGCCGGGAGGACCGGTGCCGGGACAAAAAAGGCCTATCTTGATGGAGTTCGCTGTTATGCCCGGCGCCTGTGTCGGGCAGGTTTCGCCTTCTGCGGCGATGGTGTCTGACGCCAGTCCGCATCCGTGAGGATGGCGGGGAGGCCGACCAGCATGGCGGCCAGAGCAGTGGTAATCGCCCGCGCCCGCAGTCGGCGGAGGCTCATGACGCTCGGTCTCCCCGTTGTAGGAAAATGCGAAGCGTTACCGCGGGATGCCGTCGCCCGGTGGGATCCAACGCGGGCTCCTCATTTCAGCCGGGCACAGCGCGTGGCGGACACCGTTCCAAGCCATTCGCTGAGGCGGCCACGTGTAGGCCTCCATCTGGACTTGCTGGCCCTTGCCTGGTGGTCCGCGGCAGCCATTCGCGAACTCCCCGCCTGACGTTCCTGTTCCCTAACAGTCGACGTAACGAGTGTGGCGAGGCGCAAAACTTTTCGGCCGGCGCCGAACTGGGCGGCTGTATCGGCGCCTTGCCCCCAGAGAGGGTGCTGGTGATGAACAGGCGGGCGGCCGTGGCCGTTGGCTATCAAGAGGCTCAGGGGGCAGGTAGCTCGCTCTGGGGCACGTCGGGGCACACATCGCCGACGTGCCCCAGAGGGGAAGTACCTCGGCCTACGCCTATCCCTTGGCCGGCTTTTTCACGAGTAGTGAGCCGCAGGTGAGTTGGGTGATTGGCTTCCAGGTTCCGCCGGTGAGTTGAACAAGGGAGCTACAGGGTGTTGTCACGAAGTGGTTGAGTGGCCAGCGGGTCTCCGGTACGGCGCCATCGCCGTTGTGGACAAAGCCGGCGTTCAGGAAATTGACGAACTTGTCGACGGTGAGGTCCTTGCCGGCGGCAGTGGCGGCGGCGACGAACAAGTCGGCTGACCAGTAGCCGGCGAGCGCGGCGATGCCGATTCGCTGGTCGGGGGCGTACTTCTTGAAGTCCGCGACCATCTGGCTCGCGACCTTGTTGGAGTCGTCGATGCCGGGCAGCCAGCTGCCGGTCGCGTACATACCGTCGAGGTCATTCAGGCCGGACAGCGCCGGGTCGTAGATTGGGGTGAGGTTCTTGCCCGGGTACCCGGCGGCCTTCAGCGACTGGATGAGCTTCAGCGTGGTGGCGAAGTCGGTGATGTAGTAGACGACCTCCGGCGGAGTGCCGCCGTTGGCGGTCATGATTGCCTGGACGATGGCGGTGGCGTCGGTCAGGCCGCCGGCTGGGATAGGCGTCTTAGCGTAGATAACCTTCGTGCCGCCTGCTTCGGCGTAATGTTTGAGGGCGTCGACGGCGGTACGACTGGAGTCGAGGTCCTGGCCGACGATTGCGAGGGTATGTGTGGCTTTCGAGTCCGGGAACATCGAGTTGACCAACCCGGCGAGGTTATTGGCCAGCACGGCGGTATTGTAGTTGCATCCTGTGACGCCAAAAGCAAGCGCGGAGTCGCAGAAGCCGTCGTTGGTGCCCCAGCCGAAGTAGGGAACATTGTTCTGACAGAAGACATCGGCGTATCCGGAAAGGCTGGTGACAACCGGGACGGCGGCGAACGCTCTGTCCCGAGTCGCGATGATATTGGCCTGGGACAGGTTGCGGCTGGCATCCTGGCCGTCGTCGAGCACACCCCTAAAGTCGATCTTGCGGCCGTTGATGCCACCCGCCTCGTTGGCGGCATCGAACCGGACCTTGGCGCCGACGTCGGCACCTTGCATCGAGGCTCCGCCTGGACTGGTCAGATAGGCGAGGCCCTCGACGGTGATTGAGGTGTCAGTGATCCCGCGCGTCTCATCCTTGGACGGCTGGGTGCATGTCAGCTTGCTGGTGTCGACCTTGTAGCCGCCGTCGCTCCACCCAGTAGACGGGCCGGTGGTCGGTCCAGTCTTCACCCAGGCGGATGTGTCGTCGAGCGAGGCGACGTCCGAACCGCCGGCCGAGGAGCCACCGCAGGCCGCTGCGGCCACCACGAGGACCGCAACGACGGCCACGGGAGCGGCGCGTAGAGCCGATAACTGGCGCAGGATGCGCATGATCTTCCTCCGGCGAGGTTGAGTCTGGCGCGATGGCAGTCCGTCATCGCAGTGGTTACAAACGCCGAGGCCACGGGCGTCAAGGAGCGTCGACATAGCGGCTGCGGGTCCCTCCATCGCGAATGAGCGCGGAGATGTCCGCCCGCGACCAGATTGTGAGGTACCTCACGATAGCAGGTACTATTCTATATTGCAATGTTGGATCAACCACGCGGTCTACGCTGCCGTTGGGCCCGCGTGGTCGAGGTGGGCCACCGGGGTGCTGGCGGCCGGGTGGCGCCCGGATGGCGCGCGGGCTAGCCGGCATGGCGCCCCTGCCCTCGAGCGACACCGGGCTGGCTTGTGGCCGACGATAGTGACTATATATTCACTATCGTGAGGTGAGATCGCGTCAAGGCCCCTCAACCGTAGACATCCGGAACGCAGGCCTCGGGCTCATAGTCAACCGCAAGTCACTAGAGGGGTGCTGGGTGGTTCCCCTCGCGGCCTGGTGCACGACCACGGCCTGACGGCCGGAGGATCATCGACGATGGCGAAGTACGTCATGGCCGAGGAGGCGCTCACGGCGGTCTGCCATCCAGACCCATGGGCGACGTCAGCCCCGGTCGAATCTGGCCGGGCGCCGATGAGGGCTCGGTGGATGGGGCGGCCCGGGTACCGCAGGTGGGCGCGATGGCTGGTCCTGATCTCGGCATCTCGCCATACGAGCTCGCAGTGTAGGGACTGCTCGGGGACGGCGACCGGGGCACGGCCCCTACCTGCCGTGACAAAAGCAGTTGGCCGCACTGATGGAGACCAGCACGTAACGCCACGCGTGCGCTTGGGGTGCGACGGCTCGGCCCCAAACTGCCCCTGAACGAAAACGCCGTGCCAACGGCCGCGGCTTCGAACGCGGCGAGCACGTTGCCGACGACGTCCGAGGCGGTGGACATCCGGGAGCCGGTTTGGCCAGATGCCGCGTCTCATAGGAGAACGTCGAGGAGAAGCTCAATGAGTTGGCGGCCCTCATGAGCATCGTAGTGTCGGCCTATGGGATCGGGCGGACGCGCTGCTCCGGACCCGCTTGGGGTCGAGAACCCTCAGTCGGACCAGTGGGCGTCAACGAAGCAGCGGACCTCGCGGTCCAGCTCGGCGTCTTCAGGGGCCATGCCGAGGAAGCCCCCGTGGCCAGCCGCCTCCATTACATGCAAATCCGCCGTGATACCGGCGGCGCGCAGGGCGCGGTGCATCCGCACCGTGTTCGACAGGAACAGATCCCTGGTACCTGTGGTAAGCAGGGTTGGAGGGAAGCCCTTGGTGAAATCGCCGAACAGCGGGGAGAGATAGGGATCGACCCGAACGGCGAACCTGGGGTGATCTCCAACATCGGTCTCAAACCTGGCTGGACGCCGCCGGCCGGTATTCCGTGAATGAATCGGCGTACAGTGCTGATACCAGGGCCTGCGGCCTGATGATTCCGGCCCGCGGCCTCGATCGCCTCCCTGGAAATATCGGTGTAGAGTTCGCTTGGCCTTGGCGGGAAAGAGCGGTAATGATGAGCGAGGGCGAGACCGGTGCGGGGTGGCTCACTGCCGTAGATGACGACTGGCTGGTTGGCAGCAATTGCGGCTTGAACAAGAGAGGCAGACTCGGCGTCGTGCTGACCGGTGCGTAGCTCGTCGAGTCCGGTGACCCAGTTCTCATTGTGACGACGCTACTCTCGGCACGCCGGCGCCCATCCACCCCATCGCTCGGACGACCCCAACGACTTATTCAGATTGCCTTGATCTTGGCGTTCTAGTGAATGAAGTGCAACTGACGTGGGCGTTGCGAGCGAGTGGCTTAGCCGCAGACCATGTAACTGTGACAGTTTGTCGCAGATCCGCTCTCCTTCGTCACCACCTTTGGGGGCTCGTGGCGGGCGCGTGATCGACGGCGGTCGTCGGGTTGACCGGGTAGGTAGCCCTGCGGGCTGGTCGGGCCGAACCGACTCGTTGCACCACTACATAGTGGATGCTATCGTTCGTCTCGTCAGGGTACTCTAGGGCGGCAGTCGTGGCGGATCTCCGCTTCGACATGTGATTGGGGCGCTGGCGGCCCGGGTGCCATGGCCCCGCGCATACCGAGATCCTGAGTCGACGGAGGGCCTGCGTGCGTCTGGGCAGTACTGGGGCGCTGACGCCGGCCACCTATACCAAGGAGCGGCCCACCGCACAGCCGATCAAAGTTGGCATTCCGTGCTCGCTGTTGGGCGGCATCCCACCCGAGGCCGCCTGGAACAGCGTGCGGCCTGCGGCCTCGAACTGGGCATCGCACCGGCTGGAAGCCAGAGGAGTACGAGACCTTCGGGCTCGAAATTGACAGCCGCATCCAGCTCTTGGACGACAAGATCGCCGCCTGCCACGCACGCCCGGCGCTGCCGCGAGAGACGCAAAGATCCGCTAGGCGTGGGACCCTCCCGGTTGTGATAATGCGGCTCCCCAGGTAGGCGGCATCCTGCCGCTGGTCCGCAGTGAGGACGGCACCGCTCGACCTCACTGCGCGCTCACCGGCGCGGCTGTCCTCGTCCCGATCGGACAACCGGACTCTCGACACCAATCTCCGCGCTCGTGTCGGCGGCCTCCGATACGACTGAATGGATCGGGACCTCGGTCAGAGCTCGGAGAAGGTGTGAAGCCGATCATCCGTCCTGCGGGCATCCTGACTGCCGAACGATCGACGAAAGGTAAGCGCGTGGGCACGCTCGATGGCAAGGTCGCCCTCGTCACCGGGGCCGGGCAGAGCATCGGCCGAGGAATCGCACTCGCGCTGGCTGCCGAAGGCGCGGCTGTCACGATCGCCGAGCTGAACGCAGAGAACGCGAAGGCGGTCGCGGCGGAGGTCGAGGAACGCGGCGCCAAGGCACTTGCCTATCCATGCGACATCCGGGACACCGCGCAGGTCACGGCGTGCGTCGCAGCGACCGTGGACCGGTTCGGCGGGCTGAATATCCTGGTCAACAACGCGATGGCGAGCGTCGTCGGTGTTCCCCTGGAGGAGACGACCGACGCGACTCTCGCGCTGTCGTTCGCGACCGGGCCGGTCGCGACACTCGCGTTCATGCGGGCGGCCTTCCCGCATCTCAAAGGTGACGGGCGGATCGTCAACTTGCGGTCCGGCTCGGAGCTGTCCGGGCTGCCTGGCTACTCGGCCTACGTCGCGGCGAAAGCAGCCGTCGGCGGGCTGACGAAGGTCGCGGCCCGTGAATGGGGCACGCATGGCATCACCGTGAACGCGGTGTCCCCGTTCGCGCCCGGGCCGACGACACAGGCCAAGATCGAGGAGCACCCGAAAATGCTCGACGGGATCCTGCGCTCGCTGTCCATCAAACGAACCGGCGATGCCGAACAGGACATTGGCCGCGCGGTCGCTTTCCTAGTATCCCCGGCCGCCAGCTACATCACCGGCTGCACCCTGATGGTCGATGGCGGCGGCAGCTTCCTCTAAGCGAGCACTGTGTCCTCGAGGGATAAGGCGGATGGCGTTCCTTGACGATCTACACGCCCTGGTCGTTGATGGCGGCGGTGACCTCGGCTTGGTGAGTGCCGCGCACCGGATCGATCAGCCAACTGATTCCGGCCGAACCCGCCGAGGCGGCGGAGAGGAACGATTCGTTGCTATGCCGCTTGCGGAACGTGACTGTGATACTCGTGGCGTGGCCACCGTCACGCCAATCATCTCGCGGGCCTTCTCGACGAGCCTAGGGTCGGTCGAGTGTTGACGTGGCCGATCCGCCGATCCGCCGGTCCGTTCGCTGTCCGTCGACGGGCGCTGGCCCCTCAGTAGGCCCGCTAAAGGACCGTACCATGCACCTGCAGACCGACTAATCGGATTTCGTCCGACAATGGGCGAAAAGACGCCCGGGTATCGGTGTTTGATTACCGGATGGTGGTGGTAGAACGATTCCGTGGACGGGCCAGCGGGGCTAGCCGGCAAAAGTGCAGCGCCCTGCACGTCGACGAGGCGTGTTGGGATGATCGGCGCCCGGAGAAAAGCGCGATGCGTGGCGCTGGCCTGCGCGGCCTATGTCCTTGTCGTGACGGTATGTGGGTTTGTGTTTCCGCCGGATCTTGGTGAAAAGGTTGCGGGTTGCGCGGCCCTCGGCGCATGTCTGGCCGCGGCGGTCTGTCTGGTGTGGACTGGTTGGCGGGTCCGAGGAGCGGACCGCCTGTGGCGGCTGATCATCGGCGGCGCGACAATCTTGACTGCCGCCGCATCCACCTGGCACGTCCGGTGGATTATCGAACACGGCTCGGCTCTTCCGTCCCATATGCCGTGGTCGGCGAACGCCTTCCTTGTGATCATGATTGTGTATCTGGCGGGGGTGCTGGCGTTCCCTACGGACCCGCTCGACGCCGGAAGTAGCGGATTCGCCGTAGGGCGCGACGGATACCACTGGTATGTGATCACAGCGCTGGACAGCCTGGTGGTCGTTGGCTCCATGTTCCTGCTGACCTGGGCTACGGTCCTGGCGCCGGCGGTCCGAACACGACGTCTCGACGCCCCGGGGATCGTCTCCAACACGGGGACTGTGGTCGGTTACCTGGTCCTGCTAGCTGCCATCCTGCTGTTGTCGACCTTCCGGCAACCGCGGTCGGGGCTCGCGCTGGCTCTCCTCGGAGCCGGCCTCGGCGTGACGATGCTGTCCACGGCGATCTACCTCATCGTCATCGCCGCGGGGGGACACAGCATCGCGCCGATTGTGGACATCACTTGTGCCGCAGGCTGGCTGCTGCTCCTGCTCGCCGGCCTGGTCCCGGTGCCAGGCTCCCCTGTGCCAGCTCGCCGCGGTGGCAGTCCACGCACATTGTGGATACGCGCCGCGCTGCCCTACCTGGCACTGGGAGTGGCCGGTCTGATGGTGATCGGCCAGCTGATCGCGAACAGCGCCATTGACAGCATCGAACGCGGTGCCCTGATCGGCCTACTGCTGGTAGTCCTCCTCCGCCAGATGATGACTCTGGACGAGAACACCCGGCTCCTCGCATCGGTTCAGACCAGCCGACAGCAGCTGCACTACCTCGCGTTTCATGACCCTCTCACCGGCCTGGCAAACCGAAGGTTGTTCACTGACCGGATCCAGCAGGCGCTCATATGCCGTGCCAGTCATCCCTTCGCATTGGTCTACTGCGATCTCGACGATTTCAAGAGGATCAACGACACCCTCGGCCACGCCGCCGGCGATGCCCTGCTCAGGACCACTGCGAGCCGGTTGCGCAATGGTGTCCGATCGGGCGACACCGTCGCCCGGCTTGGTGGTGACGAGTTCGCGATTCTCCTCAAGGACGGTTACAGCAACCCTGAGCGAGCATGCCAACGGCTTGCCACTAAAATCCGCGCGCCGACCATCCTCGCCGGACACACTCGGCCCGTCGGTGTCAGCCTCGGACTCGTCTTGGCCGACGACCATAGCCCGCCCTGCGCCGACGCCCTCCTGCGAGACGCCGACATCGCCATGTACGCGGCAAAACGGCAGGGTAAAGGTGGGCTGGTCGTGTACCGACCCGAGCTGTCCACTCCAGCTGCTGCCCCACAGATCCGCGCTGATCTCGAAGAGGCGATCCACAGTGTCGACCGCGCCGGAAACCTGGAAGTCCGTTACCTACCTGTGGTAGATCTCAACACCGGGAAGACCGTCGCCGTCGACGCCGTGCCCTGCTGGAAATACCAGCAGTTCGGAGAGCTCGCGCCCGACCTGTTCACTCGGCTTGCCGACGAGGCAGGGCTAACTGCGGCTCTTGCCGGCCGGGTCCTCGAACAGGTCTGTCGGGACGTGATGGATGGCGGCCCGCAGGCGGCTAAGCCTGTCTTCGTCTCCGTTCCCATGAGCTTCGATCTTGAGCAGGCGCCCGTCGCATCCGCCGTGCGTCTGCTCACCGAACAGCGCACGGCCGGCCGGGCGATTATCCTCTCGCTCGCCGAAACCTGCGCGATCTCCGGCCTCACCATCAACGATTCTTTGCTACAACGCCTTGCCGCCCGCGGTGTTCGCCTCGCCCTCGATGGCGTTGGCGGCAACGCCGGCAGCTTCGCCTGCTGGCACCTCGCGTATATCGAGATCATCAGACTGCACCCCTGCCTCACCGGCCTTGACACCACCCCGGCCACCCCGCACCCCCGCCGCGTCCGCGACGCGATCCTCGCGGTCACCACCCGGCTCGACCTGACGGCGGTCGCCACCGCCATCGACAACGACAGCCAAGCGCGGCACCTCGCCAACGCCGGATGCCACCTCGGCACCGGCCCGCTCTACGGCCCACCTCGCCCCCTGAACAAGATTCCGACGGCCACCCGACCGCTATCGGCGCCAGGGCTAACGCACTCGCACATAGCGCGAGCAGGAAGACCGCCGCCGATTACTTAAATCGGCGCTGCCGTACATCCGAAGTCGTAGCCCTCCTCGGCAGCCAAGGCATGATCGAGCGATGGCGCGCCGCCCGCCCTCGTCTGCGGCCGATGCGGGGACCGAAACGGCTGCGCCCGCCCCAGACGATCAGTACCGGACATGCGCTGGTCCGGAACATCCGCCGCGGCCACTACGAACTCGGAACCGACGCCGAACCACAACGCCGGCTCGAGGCGGCATTCGCCGAGCTCGCCCACGCCATCTGACCACGAGGCCGGCCGGGGCTCCGCGCGCCCTGGCTCCTCGCACCGCAACAGGCCTGCTGACCAGGCCAATCTTATGGCGCTTGTAGGGATTGCTGCTCCAACAGGCGTACCGATCGGCTACGGTCCGTGGCGTGACGGGGGCCACACTCGAGATGGCGATCTGGGGCCTGTTGGTGGCTTCGCCATCGAAGGTCTCGATCTCTACACCGCCATCCGTAGGCATCACCGCTGGCCGTGGCAGAGCAGAAACGCCGTGCGGCCGGCCCTTGGGCCTCTACCTATGCGCCGAGCTCATTCGGCTGATCATCGGCGCCGGTGTCGCAGCGGCGAGCCGGCTCGCGACGTAGCGCCGGGCCGTTGCCGCCGACCTCGTCGGGCGCGACCCGGTCCGTCCTCACTTCGGCCTCGAGCCGTCCGCCCACGGTGATCGGCAACCGAAGGAGTCCGGCGACGACCGGCGACCGACGGGCCAGAGGAGGAGCCGGACTGCCTGTACCTAGAGGGTTCTATGTGATTGGTGATGTCAAAGGTCGCGAGTGGTGGTGACGAGTCCACAGGAGTGGCTGTGGTTCGGTTGCCTTCGGAGGTGGTCGCGTGGACGGCGGGAATACGGCACCCTCAAGTACTCGGTGATCATCTATGGGAGCCGTCGACGACGCTCACCCTTGAGCCGTCGCGGAAGCACCCGATCGGGGACGGGGGCTACTGGGGTCGGGTCTGGACGGCGATGAACGCCGTCAACGCCATTCCCGCGGTCTGCGCGTCGATCTGCACGTGCTCTCGGCCCGGGCCAACTGCGCGACGCCGGTGATCCTGTGCCACCTGCTCGGCGCGAGGATGGCCGCGCGCGGCCGCGGCGGGATCGCGCTGGTGAGCTCCACGGGCGGCACCCAGGGCGCGGGTCACCAGCAGCACCTACAACGCGGGCCGAATGGGAGTTGATCGCCCCGCTGATTCCCGGTCCCAAGCCAGGTTGTCGGCCGCCAGCGCATGAGCGCCGGGAGATCGTGAACGCGTTGGCCTACTGGATGCGGGCGGGGTGTGCCTGGCGGCTGTTGCCGCATGACCTGCCGCCCTGGCAGACGGTCTACCACTACTGGCGGCGCTGGCGGATTGAAGGCCGCTGGGAGCCGATTCTGGCCCGGCTGCGCGAACGCGACCGTGTCGGTGGCGGCCGCGACCCGACTCCGGCTGCGGGCGTTCTCGACAGCCAGAGTGTGCGCGCCACCGACCGGGGTGGGCTGCACGGCTACGACGGTGGCAAGAAAGTCCCTGGTATCAAGCGTCATCTGCTCGTCGACACCGGCGGCACCGTGCTGGTGGCCTGCGTCAGTCCGGCGCTGCGGCCCGACTGCGTGGCGTACATGGCGTACCGGCCGGACTTCGACCACCTCGAGCGGATCCTCGCCTCGGGCGCGAACGTCGTGACGACGATGTACATGCTGGCCGGCTCCGGCTACGGCGAACAGGCCCATGCGTGCTACTCCGGGGTGGAGGCAGTCGCGGTCCACATGACGGCCCCTCCACGCGGCGGTCGTTCAGGCGGCGGAGCGCTCGGCGACTGGCCGGCGACGCAGGCTCACGTTCGAGACGGCCGGTGGTGTGTATGCCACGTCGTTGGGGCCGGCGTCGGTCCCGGGCGGAACGATCTCGTCGATCCGGTCGAGGACCTCGTCGTCCAGGGTGACGTCGACGCCGGCGAGCAGGTCATCGAGGTGTTCCATGGTGCGGGGCCCGATGATCGCCGAGGTGACGCCCGGGTGGGCGATCGCGAACGCCATCGCGAGGTGGGTCATCGGCAGGCCGGCCTTGTCGGCGAGCGGGATGAGCTGTTCGACCACGTCGAGCTTGCGCTCGTCGCTGAAGTGCTGCGGCATGCCGCCGGATCGGTGGGTGTCGGTCTGCTGGCCCTTGCGGTACCGGCCGGTGAGCAGGCCTTGGCCCAGCGGGCTCCAGACCAGCGTGCCCATCCCGTACCGCTGGCAGATCGGCAGCACCTCGCGTTCGACGCTTCGGTTGACGATCGAGTACGGCGGCTGCTCGGTGCGGAAGCGCGCCAGGCCGCGCCGCTCGGCGACCCACTGCGCCTCGACGATCTCCGAGGCCGGGAAGGTCGACGTACCGATCGCGCGTACCTTGCCGCTGTGGATCAGATCGGACAGGGCTGACAGTGTCTCCTCCACGTCGACCGTCGGGTCGGGGCGGTGGACCTGGTAGAGGTCGAGGTGATCGGTCTGCAGGCGGCGCAGGGAATTCTCGACTGCGGCGATGATCCAGCGCCGTGAGTTCCCACGGTGGTTCGGATCGTCGCCCATCGGGTAGTGCATCTTGCTGGCGAGCACGACGTCGTCGCGGCGGCCCTTGAGTGCCTTGCCGACGATCTCCTCGGATTCGCCCTGGGAGTACACGTCGGCGGTGTCGATGAAGTTGATCCCTGCGTCTATGGCCCTGTGGATGATCCGGATCGAGTCGTCGTGGTCGGGGTTTCCGATGGCCCCGAACATCATGGCGCCCAGGCAGTAAGGGCTGACCTGGATTCCGGTCCGGCCCAGCGTGCGGCACTTCATGCTTCTCCTCCTTCGGAGCGTGTGGTGAGTGGTTGGTGAGTGGGCGGCCCCGTGCCTCGACGCGCTGACGCCGGGAACCGACCCGACGACGGACACGACATCACCGGCCGGCGAGGTTCGGACTATTCGGACCGCGCCGAGGACGCTGTCCGCAACTGCTCGTCGTCGAACACGATCTCGACCAGCGGGCTGCGCGCGAACCAGTCGTCGAAGTTCTGGGGCTGGCTGACTCGCGCGGCGATCTCGGGCCGGTTCTGCAGGTCGAGGACCGCAGTGATCACCCGCCGCCGTGTCGGCTCGTCGACCGGCACCGCGGTCGCGGGCAGATCGGCCGTGACCCCGTGCTTGAGATGCACGACGAATCGAGCATGGGCGCGCAGGTTCGCATACCAGCTACGGGGTACGGGCATGCCGCTCAGATACCAGCGACCGTCGACGCGGTGGAGCCAGATCTCGATACGCCGCGGGATACCGCTACGTGCACCCAGTGTCGTGATGTCGATCGTGCGCTCGGCCGCGGAGGAGTCCGGTCCGATGTCGAGTGCGCGGATGACGGCGTCGTCCACGGTCACAGCCCGGTCCGCCGCTCGTCGTCGAGGGGCACGTCGCGGTCCTCGACTCGGGTCCGCCCCAGCGTGCGGTACTTCATAACTTCTCTCCCCGGAGGCGGTCAGTGCGCGGTCTGTGACCATCATTACTCGCTTCCTTCGTCGTGGTGAGGGCCCCGGGATCCGTCGCACGTTCCGGTGACTCCATGAAAACTCCGCCACGAGCGCCGGGCCAGCAGGATCCTCTCGAGTCGTTGCACGATCCTCTTCGCTTCGCCGGCTTTTACGGCAGCGCCGCGGCAACGGGACCGGCTCCGCCGCGCAGGCGCACCGCATCAACGCTGGGCGGGAAACCGAACTGGCGCCGGTACTCCCGGCTGAACTGGGCCGGACTGTCGTATCCGACCCGGTGGCCGACACCGGTGACGTCGTTCGGACGGTTCGCCAACAGCAATCTCGCGGCCTGCAGCCGGATGTGCTTCTGGTACTGGATCGGGGTCATCGCCGTTACCGCCTGGAAGTTCCGGTGGAAGGCGGAGACACTCATCCCCGAAAGTTGCGCTACTTCCTCGACCCGGAACGGCCGGGTGTAGTTCTCCCGGATCCACCCCACAGCACGTCTGATGTGCGCCAGGCTACTGTCGGCCAGGCCGAGCTGACGCACGACGTCACCTTGTTCCCCGGTCATCAACCACCAGAGGATCTCGCGCTTGACCAACGGGACCAGTGCCTTCCGGTCCCGTGGCCGGTCAAGCAGACGCAGCAGCCGCACGACAGCGTCCAGCAACTCGTCCGGGGCGTCACTGACCGCGATTCCCGGCCGTGCCGTGCCCGGCGACCGTGGCAGATCCCCCGGCCCTGCCGCCAGCAGCAACTCCGCGATGGCGGCAGGCTCCAGAGTCATCCCGAAACCGAGCCCGGGGCGCCCCGCGTCGGCATCGATGAAGTGCCCCGTCACCGGAAGGTCGACCGAGGTGACGACGTACTGACCAGCGCCGTACTCGTAGACCCGGTCTCCCAGCGCCAGACGCTTGCGACCCTGAGCGACGACCGCCAGCACCGCGCCGGACATTGAGGACACCGGCGCCACGTTGTGGTCGGCTCTGCAGGTCCGGACCCCGTCGATAGCAATGGCTCCATCGGGACGCACATGCCGCTCAAGCAGATCGCGAAGCTCCTCCAGAGACATGCCACGATTGCAGCACAGGTCCCGCGGCGATCTTCATCCGCGCGAGGAATATGCAAGAAGTCGCGAGTTTCGTCGACCTGGATCTTCCACCGGGATCGTGAGAGTGCCCCGTCGGTCACGATCCGACGCTTCTGATTATTGTTTCGTGGTTGGTGGGCAGGGTCGGGGCCGGTTGTCGCCTCGGCGGGCGCCGGGTCCACGGCCCCGGGGGGTCAGGCGGGTCCTTCCTGGGCCGGGGCGGGTTGGCGGGTGGTCAGATCGGGGTGGCGCTCGATGCCGGCTGTCTTCACCATCCCGCGCGCTTCCCACGGTCAGTTCATCGTGGCCCCACCGTTGAGGTTGATAGTCTGGCCGGTCAGCCAGGACGTTTCTTCGGCGGCGAGGAAGACCACCGCCGCGCCGACGTCACCCGGGGTCCCCAGCCTTTTCACCGGGATCGAGGCGGCCTGTGCCCTGGTGATGTGCGCATCCCCGGTCGCGGTGTTGTTCATGAGTCCGAGGGCCAGGCTGTTGGCGGTCACCCCGGTTCCGGCGACCTCTTGGGAGAGGTGGCGGATGAAACCCTCGATCCCGCTCTTGCCGGCCCCGTACACCGATACGCCGATGCTCAGGCCGGTACGGCCCGCCCCGGAGGAGATCTGTACAATTCGACCCCACCCGTGCTCACACATGTCCTCGAGCACCGCATGGATGCAGTACATCGACCCGAAGACATTGATCTCCACTGGGCCACGCCAGCGTTCCACGGGAAGCTGACGGAACGGTGTCGCCGTCATGTCGGGGTGGATGCCTGCATTGTTGACCAGGATGTCCACGTGCCGACCGAACGCCGCCTTGACATCGGCGACCCCTGCCATGACGGCTTCTGGGTCGAGAATGTCGAACGGCACGGCAATGGCGCGCCCGCCGTCTGACTCGATGTGCGCGCGGGTTGCTTCGGCCCGCTCGGGCACGAGATCGTTGACGGCCACGGCGGCTCCCTGCGCGGCAAGAGCCAGGGCCGCTCCGGCACCCATGTTCCGACCGGCGCCGGTCACCAGCGCCACATGGCCGGTTAACTCGAACATACTATTCCTCTCTCTGGCGGAGCCCGTCGACTGCGCGGGCAGCTCCACCAAGGTTCCAATGCGCTAAAGAGTGCGCCGTGCCCAGCTCCGCGCGCATCGACACGAGACCGGCGTGCTGGCGCGGCGCACCAATGTGTTCCGATCCCCCGAGCGGCCCGCCGGTACGAACGGCCCGGCGCGAGAAGCGGACGCCGACATCAGCAGCAGCCGGTGCCGGTATCATCACCTTTCTCCGCCCTGTCCGGTCGGCCGGCGTAGGTAGGTGTCGTCGAGGTCGGCCAGGCTCGGGCAGCCGAGCAGGGACAGCGTGGTGGAGATCCCGTGGCGCAGGATTTCCAGTACCTGACGGGCGCCTTCTTCGCCGCCAGCTGCGAGGCCCCAGATGTAGGCCCGTCCGACGAGTACCGCGCTGGCGCCAAGGGCGAGGGCTTTGACGACGTCGGCGCCGCGGCGGACACCGCTGTCGAGGAGCACCTCGGCGTCGTTCCCGACCGCGGCGACGACCTCGGGCAGCACCCGCAGCGTCGCCGGTGTCCCGTCGAGGGCATTGCCGCCGTGGTTGGACACGACGACCGCGGCCGCCCCGGTGTCTACCGCGCGGCGGGCGTCGTCGCCGGAGAGCACTCCCTTGATGATGATCGGGCCGTCCCAGCGTTCGCGGATCCAGCTGACGTCGTCCCAGGTCGGAGGGTGGCGGCGCATGCTGGCGCTGGCCTCGGCGACGGACAGCGGGGGGCCGTCGTGGGTGAGCCGCACGTTGGGCACGTTCAGGCCGAGGCCGTCGCGCAGGAATCCGGCCAGCCACCGGGGCCGCAGCACCATCTCGGGGGCATAGGTCAGCGCGCTGCGCAGGTCGACTCTGATCGGCGCATTGGCGCGGCGGCGGCGGTCCCGTCCGGCGGTGCCGGCGAGATCGACGGTGAGGATCAGAGCGGTGCAGCCGGCCTTCCGCGCCGCGTCGATGGCGATCTGGGCGCCGGGCCGGCCGCCGGCGAAGTACAGCTGGTACCAGGTGGCCCGGGCGCCCGCGGCGGCGATCTCCGCGATCGGGTAGCTGGACAGGGTGCTGACCCCGATCGCGGTGCCGGCGGACGCCGCGGCGCGGGCCGCGGCCAGTTCGCCGCCGCGGTGCGCGAGCCGGATGTACCCGGCCGGCGAGACGATCACCGGCATGGACAGCTGCGTGCCGAGCACGGTGGTGGTCAGGTCATGGTTGGTGTAGGCGGTGGCGGCCCGCGGGCGGAAGGTCACCTCCTGGAAGGCGCGGCGGTTCTCCCGCAGGGTGAGCTCCTCCTCGGTGCCCCCCTCGATGAACCAGTACACGGAGTTCGGCAGGCGTCGACGTGCCCGTCGATGCCCGTCCTCAACGCTGTCCAACCGCCTCATCGCGATCAATCCCTAATCAGCAGAAATCCGGCCCGTATGGTCCACCGCCGTGTCATGGCGGTGGACCGCGCCACGCCGCCGTCCGCGTCCGCGCCGTCGCCTTGACGGGCCGCGCCTCCGGCCCGCAGAGCCCGGTCGTCATGCGGCTACGTCCAGGGTGGTCGTCGATCCCATTCCGCCTCGAGGGGCCGGTTCCTGTGCAGGCGTCGTAAGACGAGCGCGAGCTGGAGACGGAGGCGTCCCTGCGGCTCGCGGATCGACCAGCCGAGCAGGTGCTCCGCGCGAGCGATCCGATCCTGCAGCGTCGAGTGGTGCACCGAGAGGACGCCCGCCGCGGCGCGCAGGCTCGGGCTCGAGGCGATGGCGTCGAGGGTGGCGAGCATCCACGGCGCGTCGGCCCCCACGCGTTCCAGGGCGCGGACGTCGGGCGCCGGCTCCGTCGCGGCGACGACCGCGGCGGCGAGGACGGCGAGCCCGCCCAGATGGTCGGCGTGGACGATCCTCGGGCCTGGGTCCGATGCGGTGCCGTCGGCGGTCAGGCGCAGCGCCGTCCGCGCCGCCGCCCAGGACGAGGGTAGCTCCAGCACCGCCACCGCCGGGCCGACACCCGCACGCCGGCGGCCGACATCCGGGTCCGGCGCTTGGGACCCCGAAGCAGCCTCGACTCGCGCCAGACCACCTTCCAGCGCCACCGCCCGTGCCCGGGCGGTACGGTCCAGACCAAGACGCCGGGCGGCGTTGAGACGGAGGTCCGCGGGGACCGTCGCGTCGAGCACCACCTCGACCGAAGCCGGGTCGTGCGGTGTCACGCAGCCGGCCGCGACGCCGCGCCTGGTCCGTGCGAGGACGACGCGGGCCGCCGCCGTGGCCCGCTCGAGCACCATCGCGTCGATCGGACCTGCCGGGCCAGGGCGCTCCAGCCAGAGCGCCTGGGGACCGCCGGGGACAACAGGTGCGCTCAGCCACGCCGGATCCGGGCGGGTGACAGCGTCGCGCCGCCGACCGTCGGCCTCGATCTCGATGTGCACCCGGCGCTCGTCGTCGATGAGCCGCGCCGGGCAGCCCGCGAGCACCGCCGCGCCGCGCACGATCGGCTCCAGGCCAGCTTGCCCTTCGATGAGCCGGTCGAAATAGGCGATCACCTTGACGGCGGCGCCCGCGTCGGGGTCGAGCGCTGCCAGCTTCGCGACGAGCTCTCTCACCGCTACATCGTGCCTGCCGCAACCGCCGGTGCCCAGCCGTATACGGACGGCTGCGCCCGGTCCGGGGGCCTCGAGTCATGCCTGCAGAACCCTGCGCAGCCAACGTACCCGCGCCGCCTTGGCGTCCCGCGAGATCGCGGCCTGCGGAGCCGTGCGGTCGAATCCATGGAAGCCTCCCGGCCACACGTGCAGCTCAGCGCGGCCGCCGGCCTGCCAGATACGGGTGGCGTAGGTGACGTCCTCGTCCCGGAAGGTCTCCGCCGAGCCGACATCGACGAAGGCCGTTGGAAGCCCTGACAGGTCGGCGGCCCGGGCCGGCGCGGCGTAGGGCGAGACGTCCGGGCCGCCACACCCGGCCCCAAGCAGTGCCGACCAGCCCGTGCTGTTCGCATTGCGATCCCACACCCCCTGTCCGGCCATCTGGCGACTGGACGGGCTGTCGTTCCGATCGTCGATCATCGGGCACATCAGCATCTGCCCGGCCAGGGGTGGGCCGCCGCGGTCCCGGGCGAGCAGCGCGACCGCCGCGGCCAGACCGCCCCCCGCACTGCCACCGGCGACAATGATCCGATCCGGATCCACGCCCAGGTCGCCGGCATGGGTGGCCGTCCACACCAGCCCCGCGTAGCAGTCCTCCACCGGCGCGGGGTGCGGATGCTCGGGGGCGAGACGGTATTCCACGGAGACGATCGCGAGGTTCAGCTCCTGCGCCCAGTCGAGCGCCTCCGGGAGGCCCAACCGGTTGTCGCCGAGGATCATGCCTCCGGCATGCATGTAGTAGATCGCCGCCATCGGCGCGCTGGTCGCCGTGGGCCGGCACACCAACAGGGAGACCGCTGGCGCGCCGGGCGGCCCGGGCACCGACAGATCCTGGACCTCGAACGCCCCGCCGCGGCTCAGATCCTCATCCGAGGTCCTCCACTGTGCGAAGGACGCCCGCATCGCCGGGATCATGTCCACTGTCACCGGGAGCGACATCTGATCGCCCAAGACGTCCAGAACGGCGGCCAGCTCGAGGTCGAACGGAGGCGGCGGGCCGACAGCAGAAGGTGCCGGAGTCGTGGTCGTCATTGGCTCTCCCGTCATCGACGTCCTGACCTGACCGTCAGACGCATGCTGCACCTCACGCATCCCGCACCACGACCCGCCGTCCGACGGGCATCACCCGCCAGGTGGCGGGTGACGCCCGACTCCCCGGTCCTCGGTGCCTTCCGGCGCCAGCACGTTGATGGGCGGCGCCACCAGGTGCCGGTCGGTGTTCTCGCCCGCGTCATCGGCGCGGGCGCCGAAGGTCCCAGGGACGAGTAGCGCCGGCCGCCCGTCCACCGCTCCCCGCACGACGGCCTGAGACAGGCTCCGGCCACGCCATCCGGCCTCCACCGCAGCTGAAGCCGCTCGCCGGCCCGGATCGGACTGATGTACTGCACGTTCGCCCAGATCACGGAACGCCCCAGCACCTGCTCGGCGACGGCGGCGCCCAGACCGGCGCCGCCCCACAGCGTGCCGTTCGAGTTGAGCAGGGGCGGCCCGCCCCGGCGGTCGCCCCCGTCGTTGTCCGGGCGCCCCGGCCGGCGATCACGGGGCTCGACCGCGACGTGCTCGTCGACGTGACGGTCCGCCACATCCGCGCGATGGTCGACGGCGACCTCGACGACTTCGTCGCGCTCACCCATCCCCAGGTCGCCTTCGTCGGACCGCCACGCCAGCCGGTCGACCTCGGCTGGCGGGCGCCGGCCTGGTGGCGCGAACTGTCCGGGCGGCGGGTCGTGCTTGTCAACCAGGGGACGGTCGCGACCGACGCCGACCAGCTGATCCGGCCCGCGCTGGCCGGGCTCGCGGGCGAGGACGTGCTCGTCGTCGCGGCCACTGGAGGCGGCGACCCGGCGGGGCTAGAGCCGCTGCCGGCGAACGCACGGGTACCTGAACCTTGCCGCCGTGGTTGGCGACCTTGCCGGACCACCAAAGCCACCTGGTCCAGGCGATGCACGGCGGACAGCCGTTTGCCCGCCGACGTCGACCGGGTAGACATCCCTCTGTATTTGACCGACAGCGGCGTGTTGTGCTGTCGAGCGAGCTGACATGCGGAGAAGTTCATGACAGTCCCCGTACACACTACTGAGCCCGTATGCGTCACTGAGCACCTGGTGCGCCGGCTCGACGTTGCGGTGCCCCTGCCCTACGACCGGGCCGTGTCGCGATATGAGGAGCTCGTCCCCGCGGTAGACCTCGCCCGGTTCGGGCTGCTCGCCACCTGGGACGCCGCCCTCGAACTCGCCGAGATCAACGCGCCGCACGGGTTCATGATCTACTGGCGCAGCGACGTCACCGCCACGATGGCCGGTTCGCCCTCGGACTGGAAGTGCGTCGAGTACCTGATGGGCAACCACACGATCGCCGAACGCATGTTCCGCCACGACCCGACCGTGATGCTGTACGCACCCCTGCGCACGGTCATCTACGCCAACACCGAGGGCGACACTCGTTTCGCGATAGACCAGCCAAGCACGCTGTTCGACAGCTACGGCAACCCCGCCATCGCCGAGGTCGGCCGCCACCTCGATCGGCTGGTCGCGAATCTACTCACGAGGCTCGGCGCCCCAGTGCCCGAGGAACTCGCTTCGTGACCGCCCCGTGAGCTCTCGCAGACCGACGGCGGGAGCCGCGGCAACCTTCTACACCTCATGCGCCGAGGTACCCGCTTAGTGGTGAGGGCCGGCGTCGCCGGCCACGTGGGGCGTCGGAAAATGCCTGTGGTCACCTGGACGACGTCGGGCGAGCTTGGTGCCGAAGGTTGAGCCCGTCGCTTAGTGTGACGTGGGGATCTGCAGGCACGTGGGACTGCTGCTTCGAGCGCGACCTCTAGACTCTTTGATCATCGGATCCCCCCGGGTGGCCGCCCTGTCCTGTCGGGACGACCGTCTGGGGGTCTGATGGAAGCGCAGGTGGCGCGGTGCGCCGGTCTGGACGTGCACAAGGACGAGATCGTGGCCTGTGTGCGGGTCACCGAGCGGCCGGGTGGGTCTGCCCAGGTCCAGTTGCACACGTTCGGGG
>NZ_MBLO01000276.1 GCF_001854805.1 Pseudofrankia coriaricola | reverse complement strand
GTGACGACGACCTTGCGGGCCTTGCCCAGCAGATCGACGGTGGTGCCCTCGAGCTTGAGGCCGACATCCTCGGAGATCACCTGGCCACCGGTCAGGATCGCGATGTCACCAAGCATCGCCTTACGGCGGTCACCGAAACCGGGGGCCTTCACCGCGACRCTCTTGAACGTGCCACGGATCTTGTTGACCACCAGGGTCGCCAGCGCCTCACCCTCGACGTCCTCAGCGATGATCGCCAGCGGCTTGCTCGCCTGCATGACCTTCTCCAGCAACGGGAGCAGGTCCTTGACCGCCGAGATCTTGCTGTTGACGATCAGGATGTACGGGTCGTCGAGGACGGCCTCCTGACGGTCGGCGTCCGTGACGAAGTACGGCGAGATGTAGCCCTTGTCGAAGCGCATACCCTCGGTGAGCTCAAGCTCCAACCCGAAGGTGTTGCTCTCCTCGACAGTGACGACGCCTTCCTTGCCGACCTTGTCGAGCGCCTCGGCGATCAGGGCACCGATCGCCGGGTCACCCGCGGAGATCGACGCGGTCGAGGCGATCTGCTCCTTGGTCTCGACCTCCTTGGCCTGCTTCGAGAGCTCCTCGGAGACACTCTCGACAGCGACCTCGATGCCCTTCTTCAGGCTCAGCGGGTTCGCACCCGCGGCCACGTTGCGCAGGCCCTCACGGACCAGCGCCTGGGCCAGGATCGTCGCGGTGGTCGTGCCGTCACCCGCGACGTCGTTGGTCTTCTTCGCGACTTCCTTGACGAGCTCGGCGCCGATCTTCTCGTACGGGTCCTCGAGCTCGATCTCCTTGGCGATGGAGACACCGTCGTTGGTGATCGTGGGTACGCCCCACTTCTTCTCCAGAACGACGTTACGGCCCTTCGGACCAAGCGTGACCTTCACGGCGTCGGCCAGCTGGTTCATGCCGCGCTCCAGGCCGCGCCGCGCCTCCTCATCGAAGGCAATGATCTTCGGCATGGTGTCGGAGTCCTCCCACAGGGATATGGCAATGTGATGGCCTGGCCACAACGACGCCCGCGACGGACGGCTTCACGCCACGACCCGCGCACCGGCGCCCGTCCCCTGGGGCCGCAGCCCCAGAGCGGGCGCTCAACGGGCCGATCCGCGGATCGGCCCGGATGACTGATCGAGACAGCCTCGTCGTTTCAGCCTGCTGGCACTCAGACTACCCGAGTGCCAGCTCCCTGTTTAGCACTCGACCCCGGTGAGTGCAAGCTCGCTCTCCGCATCCGGCCCCGGCACCCGTCATCCGGCCCCGGCACCCGGACGGTCAACTGTGACAAGCCTGCGGGCGGCACCGGCGACCTGTAGTCGGACCCGCCATGTCCGCTTGTCGTCCCGACAGCGTGAGTACCTGACCGTATCCGTTTCGGCCGATGAGATCTTCCTGCGGCGAAGCAGGGGAAACAGCCGCCATGCGAGTACCGACACCACCCGCGACGGACGGACGGCCGCGGCCGCCTGGGACCGGCTCTACTCGAGGCTGACCCGCTGCGCAGCTGGGAAGGGCAGGCGGGCCAGCTGCCGATCCTGGCAGGCGCGCTGATCCGCCTGGCCGTCCCACGGTGGCCCGGCGAACGGAACCAAATCCACTGTGGCTGTGGCGCTTGACCCCCGACGTCAGCCCGACGCAGGTCGACCTTGACACTCCGCCACCGACAACGGGCGATCATCCAACCGGTCCGGAAGGCCACCGGCACGTCAACAGCCGCAGGACCTGAGGGACGGGCAAGCTAAGCGACAAGCTAAGGCCGCCGCAGCAACGCCGCGGCCCACTCGACGAGCATGGCTGCTTCAAGCTCGACCGCGGCCGATGCGCGGACTCGTACGCCTTCGCTCCATGCAGACCGTCAGCGCAGGACGGGCGGTGAAGTAGTCGTCGGCCACAATAATGCCTGGTCACAACAATGATCGGATCACCAGCGCCAGTGCACCGGCGGCCATGCAGTCCCACCGAAGACACGATCTTCGACCGTCGCGACGGAAATGGCCGGACCTGTCACCATCGACCGGTTCGTGTGCTGTATTGTGGCAAATCTCGATAGCCGGTCCTACGGGGGTGGCCATTGCTACGAGAGCTGTCGCGAGCGCGCGGTAATACGCCGCGCCGGCGAATTATGGGTTCAGCCATCGTGGCCCTTACAGCATTTGTGCTGGTCATGGGCCCTGCACTTGTCAACCACCAGGTCTCGGACGTCCGGCTGACCACGGCCGACGACCACTCGCGGGCCGCTCCCGTCGCGTCGCCGCGAGCAGCCCTAGGCAACCGTGGCCAACTCGCCGGCGTCGTCACCGCGGCGGGCGGGGTCAGCGGGGTATCGACCACGGATCCCCCGCCCGTGGCCATTGTCGTCGTCGTCGACGTCTCGGCCCGGATCGGTGAGGGAACCCTGGACCAGGTGCGCCAAGCGGTCGACACCTACATGACGGCCCAGAGCGTGCGCGGCTCCCTCGTGACCGTCGTCGAGTACGGCAGTGAACCCAGGGAGGGGCCAGCCGCCGAGGTCATCTGCCCGACAAGCGTGATTGGCCCAGGCTCATCGGCACAGTTCCTGCACAACTGCGTCGACAGACTCCAACACCGCTGGACCAGTGCGGGCGACGGCGCCAATCCCGTTCTCGCCCTGGACCTCGCGAAAACCATCCTCGAACAACCGGTCCTCGGCAGGCCCAGCCCCGACAGCGTGCGGAAGATAATCTTTCTGCTGGCCGGTGAGCCGCTCGGCGCGGCCGGATCGGACGGAAACCCACCGAACTCCGCCGTCCGAGCCGAGAACGCTCGCCGGGACCTGCCCGGAGTGGTTGCCTCGGAGCTTCGGGCTGCACGGATCGAGGTCTGGCCCGTCGGATTCCCGGTCGGCGCCGGCACGGCGGTCGACAAGGACCAGCAGGCCTTGACGGACCTGGCCACGGGGGCCGGCCAGCCCGCCTGCGGCTCAGGCGCTCAGGCCGTCTTCGCCGGCAGCGTCGACGGCCTGAAGGCGGCCGCGGGCCAGGTGTTGCAGGCGGCGTCGCTGACAACTGTCTGCACCGCTCCGCCAACGACCGCCCCGCCAACGACGGTGCCGTCGCCGACCGAGCAGCCGGTGCCCCCTGACGGACACGATGCGCTGCGGCCCTATCAGGTCACTATCGGAGTCGTTGGCTTCCTACTGGTGGCGCTGGTCGTGGCGTTCATCATGCATCTCCTCCGGGGGAGGTCGACCCCGGTGAGCCTCCTCGATGTGTCAACCACGGTTCCGATCGCGCCGCCCACTCTTTCGGGGGTGACCGTCTATCTACGCCGGGGCCCGAAAGCAGTGGCATTCTTCCAGGCGGATCCCGACCTGGGCGACACCCTGTACCTGAAGGTACGCGATCTTAGCACCCAGCCGAGACTGTCCGCCACCGGCGAGGCCGGCTGGAATCTTCAGCTCACCCGCGACAGCAACGGCGGCTTCAGACTGAAGAGGTCAGCCGAGGACAGCTCGCACGCCATCCCCGCCGGCACCGAGAACCAGTACGACCTCGGCGCCGGCGTCACCCTGTCCGTCGTCGACGCCCCGGCCCTGAACGCCGAGCAGCCCATGCAGTTGGAGCAGGTGAGATGAGTAGTTCCAACGTGGTAACGGCCCCCGTTCCGGCCAACGGTGTCGCCAACGGTGTCCCGGCCCTGAGCGCCGCGGCACCCGGCGTCGCGACCAACAGCGGGAATGCTCCCGGGACCAGATCGCCGAAGGTCTTCGTCAGCTTCTCGTCCCACGACAACGTGAACCAGAGCGCGACGACGTTCGTGAGCGATCTGACCGCACGGCTGGCGGAGAAGTTTCCCGGTACCAAGAAACCCCACGTGTTCTACTCGAACAAGTCGCTGAAAAACGGGCAGACCTGGGAGAGCGAGCTTCTGAAGGAACTCGACCGGTGCGACTACTTCCTCCCCCTCTGCTCGGCCAACTTCTTCGGCTCGCCCTGGTGCTCGAAGGAATGGTCCTATTTCCGCCGCCGGCTCCTTTCCTCCACGCCCGCCGGGCAGCGCGCCCTCGACCGGCTGATTCCAGTGTGGTGGCGAAAGATCGGCGACGGGAGGAAGAAGGACAAGGAAAACCTCCACCCGGTGCTCACGCCATACCACGTCGGCTATCCCGACGACACGCCGGAGCGACCCGGCTTGCAGAGGCTCCTCCGCTCGAACCCCGCCAAGTACCACGCGTACGTAGAGACCATCGCGGAACTGATCCATACCGACTTCGCCAGGCGGCCAGACCCCCTCGACCCGCTGGGCCTGACGAACTTCAAGTCACTGGAACCCGCGTTCTCTCCGGAGGCCGCCCAGCGGAAGACGCTGGAGACGAACCTCATCTACGCGGTCAGAGACGACCCGGCCGACTGGTGCCCGTTCGGGCATTCGTCGCCTGTCGACACCGAGTGGAATAAGGAGGAACTCTACCCGGAAAGAATCGTCGACAGGGTCCTGCGGCGCTTCAACGCGGTCGCCCAGGCCGATCCTCTTCTCCCAGAAAAAGACTGGACGGAGATAGAGGGGTGGAAACGCCAGCAGGCCGTGGCCGCCCTCAGCGACACCATCCCGGTCACAGATCTTGACATGGAGGACTGGCTGAAGGATCAGCTCAGGCGGGAGGACCTGTCTGGGCAGCCCTCTCGTACCAGCTGGGTGAACACCCTGACCATCAACAGGAGGCCGAAATCCACGAGCCGCCAGCTCTTCGTGATGACCCTTCTCGATCAGGGGGGCGAGGTCTACGCGTTCAGCAGCCCGGACCAGCTCACGACGGCGCTGGTCAAGGGAATATGGGCGATGCGAACACTTCTGGACGGCGGCAGCGACCCTGGTCTTGACCACGTCAAGCCAAACCGCAGGCGGTAATATGACGACGAATATTGGCCAGACGAGCGACGTCGGCGCCATCACCAGCTTCTATTCGTTTAAGGGCGGCGTCGGTCGGACGATGGTGCTGGCCCAACTGGCGTGGGTGCTGGCGTCCCAGGGCTGTCGCGTCCTCGTCGTCGACTGGGATCTCGAGGCACCCGGGCTACGCGAGTATTTCTACCCGAACATTCCGACCGAAGAAGGACCTCCGGGGGGCGACGCCAGTGGCGTACTCGGACTGATCTCGCGCTATACGGGTCGTGTCAGCGAGCTCTACAAGCAGAAATTCCGGCAGGCGGAGGCCGACCTGCTTGCGGAACTCCGCGGCGAGTTGCGCCGCGGGTTCGCCGAGATCTTTGCCGAGATCGTCGCCGCGACCCCCTTCCCTCCGGAGGGGTACTCCGAACCGGATTTTCGCCGCGCCCTCACCACGGCGGCCGCCGCTGTCCGTGACCAGCTCGTCGACGGTCGCGGGGCGTCGCCCAAGGGCCACGGTGATCAGGAACTGGCGAAAGCCCTGACCGCACAGCTTCTCACCGTGGCGGGTGACGTCTTCGCCAGGCTGGGCGGGGAAGCCGAGGCCGTGTTCGAACAGGATCTGACCGCGAAGGTCACCGCGAAGGTCACCGAGGCCGTACGGGACATCCGGGAGCGCGGGGTGGACACGCCGGCGCTGCTGCGCGCGGCCGTGGACGAGATCCACGAGAACCAGGATGAGCTTGACGACCTGACCTCCCTCGAGGAGCTCTCCGTGCAGGTCGAGACAAGCGCCGGTGGCATCGCCGGCATGATCGAATTCATGCCGGCGGGGTACCTCAACCCCGACTACGACAACGAAGTCGTCTCATTAGACTGGGGGCACTTCTTCCGGAACCTGCGCGGCGGCGACTTCCTGAAGGCGGTCCGGGCCAGGATGAAGCACGATTTCCAACACGTGCTCATCGACAATCGCACCGGTATCAGTGACACCTCGGGAATCGCTACCAGAATTCTTCCCGACACTGTTGTGACGTGCTTCTCACTGAACGACCAGAATATCGACAACTCGGCGGAGATCGCCGCGCAGATTCACGAAGAAAGCCCCGGAACCCGAGTTCTCCCGCTTCCCTGTCGAGTCGAGCTCAGTGACAACCCACAGCTGAGGAAGGCGCGGCTGCGCTACGAGAGCAAATTCGAGGGGCTCATCGGCAATCATGTCGGCAAGGATGATCGCGATTACTGGGACCGCGCCATCGTCCCCTACAGCCCCCGCTACGCGTATACCGAGACACCGCCGCGGGAGGCTAGCTCGGACTACGACGAGGTGCTGAAGGCAGTCGAGTTCCTGGCAGAGAACGTCACGTTGAGCGAGCCGGTGAAGTTCACCGTACCGCGAGACCAGTGGAAGACGTTCACAGACAGCTTCGAGCGGCCGCCGATTGACGCGGACTACACCCGGGTGGTCCTCAGCCACAGCGCCGAGGACGAGGCCGTGGCCGTGTGGGTGGAGTGGCTGCTCAAGGAACATGGGCTGAGCGTTCGGCGCCAGCGCGCCTACCACCTGGACACGCGAATCCTCGAGCAGGAGCTGCGGACGGCCCATGGCAACCCGACGAATACCCGGTCCGGCGGAACGCTGTGTGTCATGCCGCTGCTCAGGGAGGACTACATCAGCCTCGATCTGGCCAAGGAGGCCTGGGAGTGGGCCCGCCCCCGGGTCACCAAGGGCGGGCGGGAGGTCCTTCTCCCCGTCCGGACCGAGCAGTTCGCGCGTCTCCCTCCCTTCGACCGGCCCGTCGAGTGTGTCGAGCTCGCGTCCGCCCTGGCCTTCGGCAGACGCGAGGAGGCCCGCGCCACCCTGCTCAGGTCGATCGCGGACCGGTACGACGTGCCGGAGGAGCAGAACGAGCCCGAACCCGAGTTCCCGTTGCCCCCGGTCGTGCTCGACGACAGGGAGGCCGCCGAGCGGCGGACCGCGAGAAGAAAAGCCACTGACGGGGATTCCGTCACGCGCTTTCAGTATCTTCTCGCGCTCGCCAACCAGCAGAAGGAGGAACCCGCCGCGGTGGGCCAGCTCAAGGAGGCGGTCGAGGTGGCGAGGGATCTCGGCGACGCGCTGAAGGAGGCGCTCGCCGGATTCCTGCAGGCGGCGGCCGAGATCCGGGTCGCACGGGACAGCGCGGAGAAGGCCCATGAGCGAGCGGCACAGCTCGCGACCGCGGCCGCCGACGCCGTCCTGCGGCTTGACGAGCGCGACCTGGTCGTGGAGCCAGTGGGCCGGCTGTTGAAGCTGTCGGAGTCGGACAGCTTCAAGGATGAGGCGCAGGGGGTGGCCGCAGCCATCGACCGGCTGCGTGGCCGGCCTCTCCGGCTAGACGTGCTGGCACGGCTGTCGCTGGCAGCCGCCGTCCTCGATCGTCTCGTCAACGACCTCGGGGACGCCGAGGACAAGTGCCTCGCGGCGCGCATGCTGGCCGACGGCCTGAGCCAGCGAGACGCGGACCTGGTCGCGCGTTGCGATCTCGAGTTCGGGCTGATCGCACTGCAGAAGCGGGAACGCCCCAACGCCGCCGCGTTGACCGAGGCAGAGGAGCACTTCCGCCGGGCCTGCCGTAACGCTGGCCGGACGACCGCGACCGGAGTGGAGACCTACTTCCTGGCCACCCGCGGACTCGGTCTCGTCGAACAACTGCGCCTGTTCCTGCCCGCTCACGACGGCCACCGCCACAATCTCGCGGAGGATTACTTCCACGAGGCGCTCGACGTCCTGGCAGAGGCCGAGCAGAGCAAGATGATAGATCCGATGGACGCGGACTACCGCCGGGTGCTCATCTTCACCCACCTGGGTGCCCTCGCCGAGCAGCAGGACAAGGTGTCCGACACGCTCAAGGAAGCCAAGAGGCCGGACGGCACCCGGTGGGAAAACCTCACGATGCCGGACCGGTACCGGCCCGCGGCGGACCTGCTGTCGCCGCTGGCGTTGCAGGTTTCGTTGCCGTTCGCCTGGATGCTGCGGAAGAGCTACCGGCCGGACGACCTGCCGGACAATGCTGTCCGGCCGACGAGCCAGTGGCACCGTCCGGCTGTGCAGGCCTTCTGGATCTACTTCATGCTCGGCCTGATGGACCGTCGGGAGGAATGCCGGCGTGACGCTCAGCTCAGGAGTGTCAGAACGACCGGGACGGACCTGGATACCCTCAGGAAGTACGGCGTCCACGACTGCGTCTGGCTCCAGAAGAAGCTGAACCAACTGGATGACACGGCGTCGTAGCGTGGTCGGCCCGCGCATATCCGGCGCGGCGTACGGGCACGCGAAAAGAAGTTGCAGCAGCTTGAGATACGCAGCGACCCGAGATACTGAGGGAATCCATGAGCGGCATCGTCTACCCGGCGCTCCACAAGGAGGCGTCGAGCACGTCGGCGGCCCAGCAGGCCATGTTGTTCCGGCTGACGAAGGCGTCCCTCGTCCTGGCCGTCCTGTCCGCGCTTTTCGGCGCGCTGCCCATCGAGCCGCACGTCGGGGAGACCGAGGTGGACGTTGCTACCTGGATCGCCATAGTGGCTTTCATCGGCGTGTTCGTCTGTAACCTCGCCCTGGCCCTCAGGCGGCCCGAGCGCACCTGGTACGACGCCCGGGCGGTCGCCGAGTCGGTCAAGTCGCTGAGCTGGCAGTTCGCCGTGGGTGGCGGCGAGTTCGCGGAGGCCGAGCGGGCCGACGGCAAGTCCCCGGAGGACGTCTTCCGCGGCCGCATGGACGAACTGCTCGAACGGATGAAGGAGGTCGGAGTTGACCGGCTGATAACCCATGGCCCAAGCGGGGGCACGCCGTCGCCGAGCATGACGGACCTGCGGACGGAGGACCTGATCAAGAGGATCGACCAGTACGTCGCCGGCCGTCTCGACAACCAGCGGAACTGGTACCGCAAGAACGCGAGGAAGAACGCGACCAACGCCGACAGGTTCCTCTGCGTGTCCATCTTCATCCCGTTCGCTGGGATCGTCCTCGGCCTCGTCGGCGTCCTGACCTCCCTCGACGTCGACTTCGTGGGTATCGCCGCGGCGGCGGCCGCCGCGGCCCTCGCGTGGACGCAGTCGAAGGACTTCGAGACGATCGCGCGGGCCTACCAGCACACCGAACGGGACCTCGTGAAGGCACTGGACGAGGTCGAGGCGAAGCGGGCCACCTACGACGACGCGGACAAGACGTGGGCCGACTTCGTCGACTCTGCCGAACAGGCCATCTCCCGCGAGCACACCCTGTGGCTGGCCCGGCGCGGCGTGCCGCCGCGCGAGACCTTCCGTGCGGGCCGGTCCTGACCGCGGCCATCTGACCGGCTGTCGCGCGAAAACCCTCGGTACAAGGTCCGCTCACCGCCGAACGGGTGACGTCGCGACGGTTACCTTGCGTTACGTGCCGTCAAGAAACGTGACCATTCAGCGCGCGAACCGGCGTACTCGAGGATGCCCACCCAGCGCCCACGAGAGCATCGACTTCAGCAAGCCCAACGCTTGGTGGCGACCCGCCGGGAACGGGTTAAGGGAGCGGCGGCGCCGGCCTTCATGCTCCCCGCCGAGCTGCTGCCAGGCCGTTCTTCGCGGAGGATGGCGGAACCGACCGGAAGCAGCTCGGCGGCCAGCGATACCGTCTGCTGTCCACACACCACGGGTGCGGCGCCGACTTTGCCCGCAACGTACAATTCAGCGAGCGGTTCGGCTTCTCCGGGGGGAGCTCGTCGAGTGGTATTGAGTCGAAGCCAGGCTCGTTTCCGGCGTCAGCTGAGGCGGGTGCCGCTGACCAGCGCTTATGGTTGGGTCGGTCGCCAGATGAAGCGCGCGGCGGCCTATGGTTTGGTCTGTTCGGCGGTGCTTCTTCTCGGCGCGTCCGCCGCCAGCGCCAACGGGCCGCGGGCGCTCTCGACACCCAGCGTGAACGCGACGGCCAGTGCGTCCGATTCCGGCGGCTCGGGCAACAAGGACGAGGCCCTCCAGACCAAGCCAATCCGTGTCGTCATCCTCGTCGACGAGTCGGGCAGCGAGTCGGACACCGACGTGGAACGGGAGCGCAGCGCGGCGACGTTGCTCGCTCTCGGCGAGCTGTCATCCCAGTCGCAGGTAGCGGTCATCGGTTTCGGCAGCTCCAACGGCCCCGGCCAGTCGGCCGTCGACCCGGTGTGCCCGCTGACCGACCTCGGCAGCGCCGCGAACCAGACGTTTCTGGTCCGCTGTATCGCAAAGCTGCATCGCCGCGACGCCAACGAGGGAAACGACACCGACTTCGCTGCCGCGCTCGGGCAGGCGCTGTCCGTCCTCGACCAGAAGACCGACTCGATCCAGCGCGCCAACGTGGTCTTCATGCTCACCGACGGCCAGCTCGACGTCCCGAACAGCCCGCAGTACGGCGCGACCCCGGCGGAGCGCAACGACGCGGCCCGGCGGGAGCTGACCGGCGAGCTGGCCGATGCCCGGGCCGACGGGGCGCAGATCTGGCCGCTGGGATTCGGCGACAAGATCAACAAGGACGCCCTGGACACCCTTGCCGCGGGCGGCGCGCAGGAGACCTGTAACAACCTGCCAGACGCGAAACCGCGGGCGACCATCGTCAGTTCCTCGAACGACACCCTTCAGGCGCTGGTCCGTGCCTATGCGTCGGCCCGCTGCGCTCACGCCGAGTTCGGCGGCGGCAACCTGAGGCCCGGTCAGTCGGTCGACCTACACGTGAGCGTTCCCGAGATCAGCACGGACGGCGCGTTCGTCGTGCTCAAAGGTGACCCGACCGTCCAGGTCAGCTACCTCGACCCGCTGGGTAGGGAGGTTGGCGACCAGGCCAGCTTCGACGGTTCGACGTTCACCCGCGGCCCGCAGGGCGACGGCGTCGACTCGCTGCGCGTCGCCAACCCGCGGCCAGGGAGGTGGACGATCCGGCTGACGGCCGGCCCCGGCACGACGAAAGACACCGAGGTCGTCGCGGCGGCGATCTGGCAGGGCGTCGTTCGCGCCTCCCTCGTCGTCGACCCGCCGTCGCCGCGGGCCGGCGAGCGGGTCGCGATCCACATCCGGCTGCGGACCCGCACCGGCGAGATCGACGACCCCAAGGTGCTCAGCGGGGTGCGGGTCGGGGTGGGGGTGAGCGGTGACACGGTCCCGCCTCAGCTCCTCACGCTGACCGACGACGGTAAGGGAACCGACCAGAAGGCCAACGACGGCCAGTTCTCCGGCCAGTACACCGTGCCCGCCGGAGCGACCGGTGTGCTGACGTTCGTCGGCACCGTCGACGCCCCCGGCGTGCTGCCCGACGAGCGCACCTACTCGACCGAGATCTCGACCGGCCCGCCGCCAGTGGTCGCCGCCGTCTCCCTGGGCGATGGCACCGTGTATCCCGGCGGCACCGTGACCGGAAAGATCACGATTACCAACCAGGACGGCCAGCCGCATCGGCTGCGCCTCGTGCTCGACGACCTGAGTCCCGGCGCGCTCGCCCAGCTCGTCCCTGCCGACCTGGTCGTCAACAGCCCTGGGGCCGGCCGGACCGAGGCCTCCTTCAAGATCTCCTTCAACGCTGCGACTCCGCTCGGCGGGACCAGCGGCACCGTCCGCGCGGTGGACGCCGACCAGCCGTCGAAGGCCTACGCCGAAAGTTTCTTCAACGTCACGATCGCCAAGCCGGCGCCGCTGTGGAAGAAGCTGATCTGGCTCTACATCGTCGCAGCGGTTCTCGTGCTGGCCGGGACCTTCATGGTGAGTCGGCTGGTCGGCGCGCGGCGGGAGCGGGCTGACGTCCGCGGGCTGGTGATCCAGCTCTACCGCGGCGACCAGCTCGTTCACCAGCTGCGCGCCCCGGCACGGCGCGCCACGGAGATGGTCTTCGCGGTCCGGGAACCCGCCGGCGCAAGCCCCACCCTCGACCGGCCGCGCGCTGGCGAGAAGCGTTACGTCGCGCGCCGCGGTGACATGGGTGGCCTCGTGGTGACCCAGCCGGACAACCGGGCGGTCCCGCTTCGGGGCAGTCAGAAAGTGTCGGTGGGCGACGGGCTCGAGGTCGGCTACGAGGACACCCGCGTGACCACCACCGCCGCCGGCCAGCGACCGACGACCTCCGGCGCGCGCGCAGACTCGCCGGCGCCGGCGGAGGACGACTTCTGGGCGAGGAGGTCCGGCGACGGGTATTCGTCTGGCGGCATGGACGACGCTCGCTGGGACGATTCCCAGTTCAGCGACGCGGACCGTGACGCCGAGACCCTTACCGCCGGCTCGGACCGGGGCCCCCGGCCCAGCCGGGGCCGCGGGGCCCGCGACACGGGTCAGGGCCTCGCCGGCCACCAGCGGCGGCCCGCCGACGACGTCCACGAGCACCCGACCCAGGAGGCGCCCGGCGGGCGAGGCCGCGACGGCGGTGACTCCGGCCGCCGGCCTGGCAGAGGCCGCCGGCCGTGACCGGCGCGGTGGCCAGCCCACCAGTCGACGGCGACAGCACGTTGGACCGCCTGGTAGCGGATCGCGCCAGGTGAGCGGCAGACCGGACCACGGTTCGGGAGATGGCAAGGAGACAGGCAACCGAGGATGAACATCTACCAGCCGATGATGTTCGTGGGCCTGGGGGGGACAGGCTGCGCGGTCGGCGCGGAGCTGGAACGGCGGCTTCGCGACGAGCTGTGCGGCCCGGACGGCCGGGACCTCATGGCGAAGATCCCCTCGGCGGGCTATCTCCCTTACCAGCTGCCAGCCCCGCTGCAGTTCGTCTACGCGGACCTTAACGAAGGTGAGCTCACCGCGCTGTCCGGCCGCGCCGGCTCCGAGGAGCACCGGGCGGCAGTCGGGCGCACCCAGCACCTCACCCACGGGCTGGTGCCGCGGTTCGACACCTACCCCCAGGTCGCGATGAGCCTGCGGGCGAACGCCACCGACTACGTGCGCGGCTGGCTGCCGGGCACCGAGCACGAGCCGAAAATCGCCCCGCTGCTGAAGGGCGCCGGCCAGCTCCCGACCGTCGGGCGGGCGGCTCTGTTCGAGACCTTCCGCGGCGGTCTCGGCCAGGCGCAGGGGCCGATCAACGACGCTATCGGGGCGATCAGCAACTCAGGCGACGCGCTGCTGCGGCTCGGCGGTCGCCTCGGCCAGTCCTGCGACGTCTTCGTCGCCTTCTCGGTCGCCGGCGGCACCGGCGCCGGGATCTTCTACGACTACCTGTATCTCATCGGCGACGCGTTCCAGCGTTCCGACTACCGGGCGCAGATCTACCCGCTGGTCCTGATGCCGTCGGCGTTCGAAGACAAGCTGGGCGGCGGCCGCCGGGCTCGGCTGAACTCGGCCCGCGCGCTGGTGGACCTCTTCCGCCTGGTCGACAGCCAGAACGGTTCGTCGGCGAGCATGGAGTTGTCCCACCGGGGCGTCCCAGGCTCGCTCGGCGTGCTCTACCCCGGCCAGGAGCGGGCCACCTCGCTGCTGCCGTCGACGGTGCAGACGGCGTTCCTGTTCAGCGGCAGCGCCGGGGTGCGCCGTGACGACCTGCACCGTTCCATCGTGTCCCTGATGCTGTCGCTGGTTGGCACCGGGCAGCGCGCCGACGCCGGCTCTGCGGGCGGGGAGCGTTTCTACCAGTCGTTCGCCGATGACTTCATCAACCGGGGCGTGGAGCGGGAGGTGCCGGCCTCGTCGGGGGTCGGCCTGCGGGGCGTGTCCACCAGTCTGGTCGCCTCCATGACGATCCCGGTCGACGACCTGGCCGACGTCGTCGCCTCGCGGCTGCTCGCCAGGGCGCTCGACGAGCTGGCCACCCCGCCGCCCGGTGGAGCGGAGGAGAACAGGGAACTCGTCGACGGCTTCGTCACCGCCGCGAACCTCGCCGCGGTCCGCGGCCACCGGCCACCGCCGTTCACCGATGTGGAGCCGGTGAACGGCGCGGAGGACATCGTCGCCGCGCTGCGGACCCGCAGCCAGACGATGGAGAGCAACGTCCAGTTCCTGGAAGACCGGCTGCGCCGCGAGGTCGCCGGCATCGCCGCCGACTTCGACCCGTACCGGGCGCTGGAGAGCCTGCTCGGCGGGGTGGACCTGCTGCGGGCCCGGCGGGTGATCGAAGGCGAGCGGAGGCTGGCGTCGCCGCCCAGCCGCGCCGGGGTCGCCGGGCTGCTCGACCTGATGCGCCGCTCGCCGCGGCCGCCGGCCGGCATCGCCGAGGCGCCGCCACAGCTCGGTGACCTGCGGAACAAGTTCCTGGGTATGTCGAAGATGCGCTGGAGCGACGACCGGGTCCAGCGCCTGCTCACCGAGCAGGACAACTGGTATGCCTGGCAGGCGGAGCGTGCGTGGAGCGCTGCCTGGTCCGATCAGGCCGGCCGGTGGGGCAGGACCTTCGATGGACTGCGCTCCCAGCTCACCGCGGTAGTCGACGAGCTCGAGCAGCACGTCCAGGAGGAGCCGGGCCTGTTCGCGCAGCGGACCGCCGCGCTCTACCGCAGCCGCGTCGGCGTGACCTACCTGCTGCCGCCGCATGGCGACCTCGACGCGTTCTACCGGGACGTGCTCGACCGGTTCGCCCACCGCGACCACACCCGGCAGCGGGCCACGGAAGCGGACATCGTCAACTCCCTGCTCGGCTCGGACGGCTGGCTGCGCGCCTGGCAGGCCGGCCAGCAGTCGCCGGCGGCGGCCGTCGCCACGCTGCGTGAGCGGCTGAAGCAGGAGGTCAAGCGCCTCTTCACGCAGGACGTGCAGCCGGGGACCCAGCCGTTGCTCCCGACGATGGCGAGCCTACTAATGCGGGCCGCTCGGCCGGAGGACGGCGGTGGCGGCGTCGTCAGCGACGAGATCCGTCAGTTTGAGGCGAAGATCCACGGTCTGGTCCCCGCCGGTTTCACCCCGCAGGGCTCTGGCGATCTCAAGGTGCTCATCTCCTACCCGGCGGGCGCGGCGGACGAGGGGATCGAGCGATTCCTGCGCGACCGCCTGCGGCTGCCCCGCGACTCCGGCCTGGCGCTGGAGTTCCGCCCGATCACCGCCGAGTCGATCGCTGTTGTGCTGTTCCGGACCTCGATGGGCCTGACCGAGGTCCCGGAGGTCCGGGAGATCATCCACTTCTGGTCGGAAGCCGTCACGAACGAGTTCCGGCAGGACTTCCTGAAATGGCGTCAGCGGCTCAGCTACGACTTTTCCTGGACGGTCACTACGGAGGAGGACCGGGTCCGTATCCTGCACCACCTGCTGTGCGCGCTGTGGAACGGCCACATCGGGATGCGTGAGGGCGACGACCCGGAGTCCCCGGCCCGGCTGCGCGTCCAGCTGGGCGACGGCGGCGACCGGGTGGCGATGACCCTCCCGCTGACCAGGTATGGCCGGCTGTCGTCGTGGAGCAGCCTGCTGCGCTCCTATGAGGAATGGGTCCTCGCCGACGACGACGTGATCCGGCGGGACTTCTGTGAGCAGCTCATGCACAGCTCCCCCCATGGGATCGCCCGCGGCCCGGTGCCGCCGGCCGAGCTGTTCCTGACGCTGTACAAGGTGGCCGAAGCTCTGAAGACCGAGCTGGACGAGCGGCGCGCGCTGCGCAAGGCCGGCCCGCACGGCCATGTGCAGGAGTTTTGGACGAAGACGTTCCCGGCGGCCCTTGACCTGCCGTTCGAGAACGTCTCATTGCCGGTCTTCGCGAACCTGCGGGAGCTGGTCGAGAACGTGAGCACCGTGCGGCGCGGCCGCTCTGCCCGGGCCGACCAGCAGGACCCGGTGATCGGCCGCGGCGACGACGACTACGACGACAACTACACGGACCCGTGGCGATGACCATGACCGCCCCGTCGGGCATGCCCGTCTCCCCTGACGGCGTCAAGGACCTGGTCGTCGAGATCGACCTGCGTGACGACGACGTCCGCCAGGCCTTGGCCGACTGCGCGAGCTTCGACGAGTTCCAGCGCGACTTCGCCAGGGAGCAGGGGGTCAGGTCCGGCAACTGGGGCCGGGTGCTGCTCGTCGACAACCCGCGCGAGCTGCGCCGCGCCGCGCACGTGAAGGGGGTGCGCAAGGTCGCGTTGGCCAGGACAGCCGGCTCGGTGATGTGCCTGTTGGTCGGCCCGGCCAGCGGCGTGCCGACTCCGCTCGGGCTGCCGGAGCCGCAGGACCCAGACGAGGCCGACGACCGGCGGGAGACGCCCGAGACGGCCCGGCATGCCGGCCGGCCGGGCCGGGGCCCGCGGCCCGGCACGGCGACGCCGCCCGGCACGGGCAGCCCCGAGACCGCGGCCCGCTGGGAGGCCGCCCTCCAGGAGGAGCGTCGGGGCGCCTCCGCGACGTCGTTCGACCCGGGCCGCGCCGGCCGGCGGCCGGGGCGCGGTGCCCCCCAGAGCCGGCGCGTGGCGCACTCCGGCCTTCCGGACGACGACCCTGAGAACGAGCCGGCCGTTGACCGGCACAGCTATGGCCCCAGCCGCTCTGGCGACGGTGGAAACCCCGCCACCCACGGGCGTCGGCCGGGGCGCGGCAGGGGCGCGGGCGAGGCACGCAACGGCCAGCGACCGACCACCGGCGCGGCGGCAGACCGGCGCGCCACCCGGGTGGATCCGGAGGCCGAAGGCTGGACCGAGGCGCCAGCCAGCTGGCGCGGTCCCGGCGCCAGCGCCAGCGCCGCTGACATCCCCGAGCCCTTCGAGGACAGAGACGTCGCACTGCGGCTGCCCAGCATCTTCGGGCAGCGCGCGATCGCCACCCTGTGGGTGAGCGACGGCCGCGGTGTCGGCTGGGGTCTTGGCGAGACGCGCCCGAGCTCGATGACCGCCGCCTCCGCCGACTTTCGAGACACGTCTGAGAGTGCCCAGTTGATCGCGCTGCGCGACGCGCTGCGCGAGCCGTCAGTGTTTGACCGGGTGACGAACCTAGTGGCCGAGCTGCCGGACGCCGTTGCGGCGCCAGGTTTGCGGGCGGTCTCCGGCCGGGTCGACACTGGGGTGCTCGACGAGGCGCAGCAACGCGCGATCGCCAGGCTGGCCCTATCCGACGACAAGACTCCGGCCGGCGGCGCACCGCCGGCCGGGTTGTTCCCCAGCCCGCCGCTGTCGCTGCTGCTGCCAGCCGGACCGCCCGAACGAGGGCTGGCCGCCGCCCGCTCCGGCGCCCGCGGGCCCCGCTCGGTGCGCGCCCTGCTGCCGGACGGCCTGCTCGGCACGTCGCTGCGACGCTGCCGCGATCTGCTCGACGACGCGGATGCCGTGGTGACTGGCCTGCGCGGTACCCGCGCTCTGCTCACCGGCCGCGTGCCCGGACAGGGCGGCGTCGATCGGCGCCCGGTGGCGACTGCGGCGACGCTGATGACGGATGCGGCGGACGAACTGCGCCAGCTGCGCGTCAACCTGGCCGACGACTTCACCGACCTCGACGGGCTGCGCGGCCTTGGCCCAGCCGCCCGCGACCGGTTGGCCCGCCTCGGTGTCGCGCAGCCGCCGTCGACCATCGACGACCGGTCGGTGGTCGCCAGTCTGCGCGGCTTCACCCACGACTCGCTCGACCTGGTCGATCCGGACGAGGACACACGCGTGTCGCTCGGCACACTGGCGCGCTGGCTCGGCGGCATCGCGTCGGCGCTCTTCCCCGCAGGCAGTGCGGCGTACGTCGACCAGCTCGACCAAGCCTGCCCGGACGACACCCTGACGCGGCTGGCGAGCCCGCCGTCGCTGGGTATCCGGCCTGCCGGGGCCGGCTTGGTCCTCCCCGTCTTCCTGCTGTGCACGCTCGCTTCCCTCTGGTCGCCGGTCGGCGCCAGCGGCACCGGCGGGCTGGCGGCCGCCGCGGTGCTCGGAGTCCTCGCGTGGCTGCTGGCGCTGGCCGGTGCCCGGCTGCTGGTGGTCGCCGGCAGCCTGCCCGACCAGCGCGTCGCCGCGGGTGAGTGGCTGGCTCTCGGCGCCGTCGGCTTGGCAGGAGTGGCCGCGGGGTGCGCGCTCACCCGGTTCACCGGCGGCCCTCCGCTGCCCGGCCAGCTGCGCCCTGTCACCCTCCTGCTGGCCGCGCTGGGGCTGGTCCTGTGGCCGCCGCTGGTCTGGCGGTCGGCCGCCGGGCGGTGGCAGACTGCCCTGTCCGAAGGGCGCGAGGCGGCGGTGCGCTTGGCCGAGCTCGCCGAGCACGTGGCGCGGTTCGAATGGATGCTGGTCAACCGGCGCCGCGCGGCGCACGAGCTGACCAACGCGGTGCGTGGCGCGGTGCTCGACATCCAGGGAGCCATCGCCGACTACGCCGACGAGCTCAACCCCAGGGTCGACGTCCCGCCGCCGGAGCCGGTTCCGGGCCTGGAAACCGAGGTGGCGGTACTGCTCTACCAGCGGGTGGGCGAGATCTCCAGGGTCGTCCTCGAGGACCTCGTCGACTTGGTGCGCGCCGCACTGACCAGGGTGTGGACCGATCTGGAGCGGCGCGCCCTCGATGCCCCAGCGCAGTGGCTGCGTGAGGAGGCGGACTGGCTGCTCGAGGTGTACGGCCAGCACCTTCAGCTGCGGGGGATCCACGAGCAGCCACCGTTCGGCCGCGAGGACCACGGGCCGCGCCAGGAGCTGGTGGACGCGGTGTGGACCGGGTCGCGCCGGGTTGGCGACGTGCTTGGCGCCCAGGTATCGGACGACGACATCCTGCAGCTCAACGGCGCCGAGGACCTTTCCTTCCTCGACGTCTCCGCCGCGCGCGCGGCGGTCGCCCGGTTCGCCCCGCGGGCCGCGCGGGGCGTGCTGGGCAGGCTCGGGCACGAGCCCGCGTCGGCGGTGCCGGTGCCCGCCGACCTGGCGTGGACGGAGGGAGGCCAGGTGGCCGGAGTTCTGCGACTGGTCAGCCTGCGCCCTGGCGCGGTGCGCACGACCACCGCCGGGGAGGCGTGATGGCGGCGTCGCCACCAGGTGCCGGCCGCAGGCCGCGCTCGGACGTCCCATACGGCGCCGGCGACGGGGGCTTCGACGAGCCGGACGAGATCGAGTACGTCGACCCGCGAGGCAACGTGCGCAGACTGCTCGTCCAGCCGCGGCCGCTGGAGCCCCGCGCCAGCCGGAACGGCTCGGCCGGCCGCCAAGGCCAGGGGCCGTTGGAGACCCTGATCGTCGACGAGGTCGGCACCAAGAGGTCTTACCTCTACAAGAAGCTGCCGAAGGATCTCGCCGAATCCGGTTCCGCCGACGCGTTCGAGGCGTACGACAACGAGGTGCAGGTCGGTCTTCAGCTCGCCCGCGCGACCACTGCCGCCGGCCAGCGCTATCCGGTGGAGCTGTCCCGGTTGATCGGCTACAACCCCGCCGAGGCCGCGCCGTTCATGCTGTGGGAGGAGCTCGGGGACCCGGTCGAGCGGTTCGTGGAGAGGATACCGACGGTCGAGGCTTTCCAGGTCAGCCTGTTGCGGGCACTGTCGATGTTGGAAACGGCCGGCGTGGTGCACCGCAGCATCTGGCCGATGACGGTCCGCTGGACCGGGAAGAACGTTCAGATCACAGACTTCCGCAACGCGCGGCTGACCGGTGAGCCATGCCGGCCGGCGCCCGACTGGCTGTGGTCGGCGCCGGAGGCGCGCCAGCCCGACGCGATTGCCGACCCCGCAGAGGACCTCTGGAGCGCCGGGCTGGTCATGGTGCACGTGCTCAACGGTCGGCTGCGCAACGGCGACGAGATCCCGCCGGAGCTGCGGGGGATCGCCGCCGGGCTCGACCAGACGCTGGATGGCGTGTTCCGGCCGGAACCGTGGGACCGGCCGTCGATTCAGTTGATAATGGAGGAGTTGAACGCGTCGGACCAGTTCGTGCCTCCGGGCAGCTACCCGGAGGCAGTCCTGAACGAGAGGCGGTTCCGGCAGGGCATCGACGAGTTCGACCGGATAAGCCGCGCCAAGGAGCCAGCAGGATCCGGAGGTGCGCGGTCCGGTGGCGACGGCGCTGGCGGAAGCGGCGGCGGATCCAGGAGTTGGCGAGAATGACCACCCCGTTCACCAGGAACGACGCCACCGTCGTCCTCTGCCCGACCTGCCTGCACGAGTTCGACTGGAACGCCGACCCGACGCTGTACGAACGGACCAAAGGCCGCCAGTTCATCCCGATCTTCCAACTCGACGGGGAGCCCGAACGGGTGCTCCGAGACCGGCAGCTCGGTGCCTGGAAGAAGTGCGCCGCGCCGCTGCGGGAGAGCGAGAACCCACACTTCCTCCCGGCGCGCTACGGGCAGTACGGCCGCCCGCTGGTCGTCGCGTTCGTGGGTGGCAGCAACGCGGGCAAGTCCCACCTGCTCGCGGCTATGGTGCGGGAGATCGAACGCGGCGCGCTGGACGCGATTGGGGCCCGTGCCGACGCGCTCGACCACGAGGAGCATGACAACTACGTCGCCACCTTCGTCGACCCGCTTTTCCGGTACAACCGGGCGATCGAGTCGACCACGCCAGAGCGCAACGCGCCGGCGGAGTTCCTCGACGGGTTCGTCGTCACGCACGGCTCGGTGACCCGACCGGTGGTGTTCTTCGATGTGTCCGGCGAGGTGCTCGCGTCGGGCCGGGATCTCGGCAACCAGTTCCTGCTCGCCATCGACGCGATGATCGTGGTCGCGGACTGGGACCGAACTCGCGTGGGGCGCGAGGACATCCATGCCGCGGTCAGCTGGACCCTGCGCCGGCTGCAGAACCAGGACGGGCGCCGGCACGACCTCCCCGTCGCGATCGCGATCAACAAGTGTGACGAGGTGCGGTTCGAGGACCCGGTGATGCGGTGGCTTCGCCGGCCCCAGCTCGCGGCCTTCCGCCAGGCGCGCAACCCGGACCGCCAGCTGCTCTGGCAGGAGAGCCGGGACGCCTACGCATACCTTTTCCAACGAGATATGGGCAAGTGGCTGGAGCCGTACTCGGTGTTCCGGCAAGTGACGATGCACTTCGTCTCCGCCACCGGCTCGCAGGGCGTTGGGGCCGAGGACCAGTTCGGCACCCCGTATGTCCGGTTCGTCAACGGAGTGCGGCCGAAGAGGGTGCTCGACCCGCTCGTGTCCGTGCTGGCGATGAGCGGGCTCTTCGGCCCGGCCGGGCTCCAGGTCGGGGTCTGGCCGGAACCTCCGCGGACAGCGCAGGGCGGTGATCTCTGATGGTCGTGACCGCCGCGCAGCCGCTGGACGAAATACTCGGTACGCCGGAGGCATCGCGGGTCCATTACATCCTCTACCGGGATGAGACCGATCGTGCGCGCGGCGTGCGGGAGGTCGGCGGTCAGGGCTTCATACCCATCGCCTCCTCGCTGACCGGTGACGCGCTGGCCGCCTGCAGCGGGCGATACGAGCGGTACGCCAACCCGTCCGGCGCCGGCGGCGGCAACGTGAGCGTCTGCCGGGTGCGGGACGGGCAGTGGGCCGTCGTCGGCGTACGGATCCGAGACCGGTACAAGTCGACCCGCCTCGCGTCTCCTGCCGATGACCGGTCAGGGCGCTATGGATGCCTGTTCCTCGGCCACCCCAGTGACCTGACCTCCACGCTCGCGTTGTCGCTGCAACCGTCAGAGGTCCCAGCCGGAACCGTACCTGGCGAGGTCGACGCCGGCGGCAGCCTTGCCGATGCCATCGACCGCCTGCTGAGCCAGGTCAGAGGATCGGAGACGCCAACCGCCGAGAGCCTGCGCGGCCTCGCCTCGCGGGCCGCGGCGCTGGACGCGCGGCGCTTCACGGTGGACGAAGGCGACCTGGGCCGGCTGGCCGCCGCCGCGTTGCGCTACGGGTCCTCCCAGGACCGGCACTGGCACCTGCTGCTGCCGGACCGGCAGACGGCCGACAACCAGCTCCTGCTGTGGTGCCTTGACGATTTGCTCCGGCGGGTACGGGAGCAGGGCATGGACGGTGGTGGTCGCGGGCGTTTTCGTGGTCTCGGCCGCCGGGCCGGCGATGACGGCGTCGAGAGCAGCGAGGACGCCGAGCTGACCTTCTCGCTCTCCCAGGTGGGACGGCTGCCTCGGGCGGCGGCCATCCTCGCCCCTCGGGTGATCTGCACCCACCCGCCGAGGTTCGAGCTGCAGGGCCAGGAGCACCTGTGCGCGCGGATCACTCCGGGCTGGCGGGCCGACCACGAGATCTTCGACGATGCCGGTGCCATGCTCGCTGCCCACTATCGAGTCGAACTGGCCATCTTCGACCGCGACGACTTCTTCCGCTATGACGAACCCGCGCCGGGCAGCATCGGCTTTGATGACACCGGATTCGACGATGTCGGGCTCGATGGCGTCGGCTCCACCGGCTCCGAGTCCTACCCCAGCGGGCTTCTAAGCGACGGCGTCCGCGAGTTCGGCCATCACGACGGCGAACCCGCACCGGGGTATGACTACGGCGGTCCCGAAGCTGCCCGCTATGGCGGCGCGTCTCCGGACATCGAGTCCGACTTCGGTGGCCGCGCGGCGTGGTCCACCGAGGCGAGTGCCAGCCGGCCGCTCACCGCGCATCTCCGGGCGGCCGGTCCGATCGTCTGGGCATCTGCCCAGGATGTTGCCGACTGGTGCGCGAAGCTGCTCGGGAGAGAAGGCGTCACGCTTCCCCCGCTTCCCCCGCTTCCCCCGCTTCCCCCGCCGAGCCCGGTGCGGTCGGTTACCGGCCCACAGCTCGCGATTGCGCCTCCGCTCGGGCACGTGGCTCCCGAACAGGCCCGACCCCACCAGCCAGGTGCCCCCGTCGACCCTGAGATCGCCACGGCAACCGGCCAGAGATCGGCCACCCGAGACCCACCGACCCAGCAAATTAGGCTCGACACGACATCCACCCCCGCGCCGCCGGCCGAGCCGCGACGAACCGGTGGTGGCCAGCGATCCCGGGCAGGCCGCGCCGCGCCGCCGCGGGACGACCGCTATGCCTCGCCGCAAACTGATGGCGATGCCGGCGGCGGGGATGACGACTACGCCGGAGACCACGGGCACGGCGGAAAGATCTCAGGCTGGAAGCCAGCGTTAACTGGCTACGACGACAACCAGGACCGGCGTCACGCAGGTTCTCGGGGTGGTGGTCGCGGTCAGCCACCCTCGGAGACCGGTAGTCGCGGGAGGAAGACCCGGTCAGACGGACAGCCATCGGGTGGATTTTCCGGCCGCCGGCAGACCGGCCGTTCCTCTCAGTCGGGCCAGGTTCAGCACGAACTGGACCCAATCATCGTCAGCATCACCAAGAAAATCACCAGGAACGAATCCCTGGACACAAGTCTCCCCTTGAGCGAGCAGCTCGAAATAATAGAAAGCAAGATAGTCGAGTACAAGAAACTCGAACCTCTCATCGATCGACTCCGTCAGCGGCAGGAGGAGAAGAATCCGGAGACCCCTTACGCCGAGATCCTCGTGAATTCCAGTAGACAGATCGACGATCTTAACAGTGAACTGGAGGCCCTCAAAGCTGCCTTTTTCCTCCAGCAGAAAGAGCTCGATAAGGTAGCGCGGTCCCGTGCTGCGGCCAGTCTCCATCCTGAAATCGATGGTGCCGGTTCCCGGCACACCAAAAATCGATCCGACAATCGGACGGTACTCGCGCAAAGTAACTTGATTTTGTCCTACCTCGGCTGGGTTGTCGCCGGCGTCATGATTCTTCTACTGGTACTTTTCGTAACTCTTTCGGTAAGTGGAAACGCGTTCTAGCTTCGATTTTTTCGGCGCTGTCGCGTTGAACCGGATCTCTTCGGGGCCTTGGTCGCGCCCCGCCCTCAATGCCACCGGATTCGCGTCCCAGCGCTCTGGTTCGGTGACCCCCGCGTCACGGCCCTGGCCGCGGCACTCCGCCGTCGAGGGTCCGCAGGCTGTCGTCGCTGGTCGTCGTGCGTCGGCGTGATCGATATGCGTCGGATCGGTGTTCGACCGCGGTGATTAGTACTGTTCGACTCTCGTCGTCGATCTCATACAGAACTCGGTAGGTGCCGCGGCGTGCCGACCAGGTCCCCTGGTAGGGCGGCAGGAGTAACGGCTTGCCCAGGCGATGCGGGTTTTCCAGGAGAGTCGTCGTGATGAACTCGTGAACGGCGGCGGCGATCTTTTCCGGGAGCCGGCTGGCGAGTGCGCGAGCCGCCGGGCCCGCGATCCGTAGCTCGTAGGGCTCGCCGCCGTGGTTCACACCTCCGGCCGGCCGGCGCCGCGGGCGCGCTTGGCCATGAGCGCGGCGAGCTCCTCGGCGTCCAGAACGTCACCGGCCTCGACCGCCGCGCGGGACTCCGCCAGCTGACGCATCGTCTCGCGACTGGCGAGCACCTCCAGTGTCTCCTCGATCGCCGCCAGGTCGTCGGGGGAGATGAGGACGGCGACGGCACGGCCGTGTCGCGTGATCTCGACCCGGTCGTGCGTCCGCTCCACCTCATCGATGAGATCCGACAGGCGGTTGCGCGCCTCGGTGAATGGCAGCACGGTCACGCTGTCCATGCTAGCCGAAAGTGGCGCGAAGTTAAGGCAGATTGGCGTCGCCGGCCTGTCAGATCGGTGAAGCCGATCTGACAGGCCGGCCGGACGTTGGGCGCCGACTCGACGCAGCCAGCGTGTGGGCTTGTGCCCGGTATCAGTCGTCGCCGAGCCCGGCCGCCTCGAATGCGGACAGGCTCGGGGGGATGGTGGCGGTGGGGAGGGCGTTGCCGACGAGGGGGTCGAGGGTCTTCAGGCCGTCGCCGGTGTTGTAGATGACGGTCTCCGCCTCGGGGTCGAGCTGGCCCTCGCGCAGCTGGCGGCGCAGGTTGGCGACGGTGACGCCGCCGGCGGTCTCGCCGAAGATGCCCTCGGTGCGGGCGAGCAGCCGCATGCACTCGACGATCTCGTCGTCGGTGACGTCGGTGATCGCGCCGCCGGTGCGCCGGGCCACGTCGAGGGCGTACGGGCCGTCGGCGGGGTTGCCGATCGAGAGGGACTTGGCGATCGTCGACGGGCGGACCGGCGCGACGGTGTCGGTGCCGCGGGCGAACGCCGACGCGACCGGGTTGCAGCCGGCGGCCTGCGCGCCGAACACCTTGTACGGCGTCTCCTCGACCAGGCCCAGCTTGATCAGCTCACGGAACGCCTTGTCGATCTTGGTCAGCAGCGAGCCGGACGCGATCGGCACGACGACCTGTTCGGGCAGGCGCCAGCCCAGCTGTTCGGCGACCTCGTAACCGAGCGTCTTCGAGCCCTCGGCGTAGAACGGGCGGACGTTGACGTTGACGAACGCCCACTCGTACTCGTCGGCGAGCTGGCTGCACAGCTTGTTGACGTCGTCGTAGTTGCCCTTGACCGCGACCAGGGTGCCGCCGTAGACGGCGGTCGAGACGGTCTTGCCGTCCTCCAGGTCGTGCGGGACCAGCACGATCGAGCGCAGGCCGGCGTGGGCGGCGTGGGCGGCGACGGAGTGGGCCAGGTTGCCGGTGGAGGCGCAGGCGACGGTGGTGAAGCCGAGATCGCGGGCGGCCGACAGCGCGACGGAGACGACCCGGTCCTTGAAGGAGTGCGTCGGGTTGGCGCTGTCGTCCTTGACCCAGAGGGTCTTCATGCCGAGCTCGGCGGCCAGCCGTGGTGCCGGGCGCAGCGGGGTGAAGCCGGCGCCGAGCGAGACGCGGCGGGCCGGGTCGTGCCCGGCGGGCAGCAGACCGACGTAGCGCCACAGGTTGCGCGGGCCGGCCTCGATGGACGCCCGGGTCACCCGGCGCAGCCGGTCCTCGTCGTAGGAGATCTCCAGCGGAGCGAAGCACTCGATGCAGACGTGCGATGGTGCCAGCGGGTAGATAGCGCCACAGTTGCGACAGGACAGGGCTACGGCTGGGTTCGCGGTGTCATCTGAGGTGAAGCCCGACTGGGCAGAGCGCTCCGGCGCAAGAGTCATTGGAACTCCTCATCTTTCCCGGGGCCGCCATGGCACCACGGGTCGGAATTGGCACCTGCCGCGGAGGTGTACCCGCCTCGTCCGGTCGCCCTGCCTGTCCCCATCGCGCGGAGCGCGACACCGGGGTCCAGGGGCCGCCTCCCAGGGGGGAGATCGCGGCCAGGACGAACCGCCCGAAGGGCGGCGAGCACACTCATCCGCTCGGTTGCCGGGGCTTCACTGGGCCGTTCCCTCTGCCCCTCTGGATGAGCCATCTTCAGTTGTGTCTCCGTACTCTAGACCGCCCCACCATCGCGCGCACCGCACTTCTTGTCGTATGCACTGTGATGCGGCTTGCGTCGGTCCACTCGTCCGGGCATCGGCGGGCTCTCTTGGCGGATGCTGTCGGATGGGACTGCCGGGCCGAGCGCGAGCCCACCGGAAGCCCACCAGAGTTGCTGGGACATTGCAGATCCGGGCCTGTGGGCCGCTGCGTCCGACGATCGGACGCGCGGCAGGCGGGCCCTCGGGAGGAGCAGCGCGCGTGAGCGTCCGTGTCGTCTACACCGACCTCGACGGGACCATGGTCGGCCCGAAGGGCTCGTTCTTCCTGGCCGAAGCGACCCCCGACGACGCACGTCGCGGCTCCCCGGGGACGCTGACGCTCGCGGCCGCGCGGGCGCTCGTCGACCTGCACACCGCCGGCATCACGCTGGTACTGGTCAGCGGGCGGACCCGGCCGCAGCTGGTCGAGGCCGCGGCGATCTTCGGTGCCGACGGATTCATCGGCGAGCTCGGCGCCATCGTCGGCTGGGACCAGGGCCGCCAGAGCGAGATCCTGCGCGGCGCGATGCCCGAGCGCTTCGCCCAGGTACCCGAGGACCTACTGCACGAGCTGATCGCCGCCCATCCCGGCCGTCTGGAACTACACACCCCATGGCACACCGGGCGTGAGCTGGACGTGATGTTCCGCGGCAAGATCGATATCGTCGCCGCCGACGCCTGGCTGCGCGCCGCCGGTTACGGTTGGCTCTCGCTGCGCGACAACGGGCTGATCTCGCCGGCCCACATGCCGGACCTCGGCGTCAACCCGCACGTCTACCACCTCGTGCCCGACGGCGTCGGCAAGGGTGAGGCGGTCGGCTGGGATCTCAAGCGGCGCGGCATCGACCCGTCGGAGGCCATCGCGATCGGAGACTCCGCCAGCGACCTGACCATGGCGCGCCACGTGGGCCAGATGCACCTGGTTGCCAATGCCCTGCGCCACCCGGACATTGCGGCGCTGCTCTCCGCCTACGACAACGTCGTCGTGGAGAAGGAGCCGGTCACCCTCGGCTGGGCGAGCGCCGTCCGCGCCGCGGTCGCGACCCGGCCTACCCCACCGATTGGCTAGGGGCTGGCTCGGTCCTGATCAGTTCGATGCCGCCCGCCCCAACTGCCAGCCAATCGGCGGGGACCCCGCGGAGTGGCTGGCGCGGAAAGACCCCGCGGGGCCAATAGCTCGGGTCCGGGTACAGCCCCGGCGATCCTCCGTGACGAGGGCCGGGCAAACGGTGCGGGAACAGCGCTAGTTCGTTGCCAGGGGTTGGGGGAGGTCGGGAGGGGCGGGGAGGGCGGCCAGCTGCTGGCGGAACCAGTCGCCGGGAGGGAGCCTGGCGGCGAGCGCGGCCAGGCGGAGCGCGCGTCGGCGGCGTTCGGCGGGTGACATGCGCAGGGCCGCGTCCATCGCCTCGGCGGTCTCGGCCACGTCGAACGGGTTGACCACCAGCGCGTCCGCGGCGAGTTCCGCGTAGGCACCGGCCTCCCGGGACAGGACCAGCGCGACGTCGCGGCCGGAGACCGCGGGGCCCTCCTTGGCGATGAGGTTCATGCCGTCGCGAATGGGGTTCACGACCAGGACGTCGGCCAGCGTCAGCGCCGCCAGTGAGCGCGGGTAGTCGTCGGTCACCTCGAGGCGCAGTGGCAGCCAGCCGTCGGTGGCGAACTCGTCCTCGATCTCGGTCGCGATCCGCTGCACCGCCGCCGTGTACTCGCGGTACTCGGGCAGGTCGTGCCGGGAGGGGTACGCACAGACCAGGTGGGTCACGCGGCCTCGCCAGACCGGGTGGTTGCGCAACAGCTCCCGATAGGCGTCCAGGCCACGGACGATGTTCTTCGACAGCTCGGTGCGGTCGACCCGCACGATCAGCCGTCGGTCGCCGACCAGTTCGCGCAGCTCGGCCGCACGGGTGATCACGTCCTTCGCCGCGGCCCGCGCGCGAAGCGCGACCGCGTCGACTCCTAGCGGGTGGATTCCGATCCTGACCCGGCGGTCCCCGTGCCCGCCCCCGGCGCCCGGCCGGGCGATCTTGGCCTGGCCGGCGGTCTCGACCGGGAGACCGAGACCGTCCGCGGCCCGCGGGCGCCCGTTCGCGGCGGCCCATCCGTTCGCCGCCGGCCGCGGTGGGCCGTCCGGGCCGTCCGGGCCACCGCGGTGTCCGTCCTCCTCATCGGGGGCGGTCCGCTGCTCGACGATGGGGACGCTCTCGGTCACGCCGCGGTCGATGACGAGCGCCCGCTCGCCGTTCACCGCCAGCTGCTCATGGACGGCGACCGCCTCCGAGATCCCCACCGCAGCGACGACGGTCGGGCTTTCGCCGTCGATCTGAAGCCGATCGTCGATCTCGATCTCGATGTCGTCACCGAACAGCGCGCGGACGCAGTCGCGGAACGCCGTCGCCCAGCGGGCGGTCAGGAAGCCGAGTCGGTCGGCGCCGAGCATGCCACCGATCACCGCGCGCGACACCCGATCCGGCAGGATGCGGAAGTAGTCCGGAGGTGCCCATGGAGTGTGGGTGAAGTGCGAGATCCGCAGGTCCGGACGCAGCTTGCGCAGCAAGCCGGGGGCCAGCGTCAGGTGGTAGTCCTGGATCAGCACCGCGGCGCCGGGCGCGGCCTCCGCGGCCAGTGCGTCGGCGAACATCGCGTTGTAGGCCTCGTAGGCCTCCCAGTCCCGCCAGAACACCGCGCCGAAGCTCGGCTCGGCCGCCGGGGCGAACAGCAGGTGCAGGACGAACCACAGCGTGCGGTTGGCGACCCCGTTGTAGGCCCGGTCGAACACGACACGGTCGACGTCGAGCATCCGCACCGCCGCGCCGCCGGTGTCGAACCTCGCCCGGTCCAGCCGCCCGTCCGGTGACTCGCGCGCCGCCTTGCGGTCGGCGTCGCTGAGCGCCGCACAGACCCACACGATGCCGGAGGGGTGATCACCACAGTCGCCCTCGACCGCGTCGCCCAGCCCGGCGACCGTGCCCACGGCCCCGGCTGTGCCCACGGCGCCCGCCGCGGTCGCGGCGGCGTCGCGGATCACTTCCTGCATGCCGCTGACGAGCCCGCCGCTGCCGCGCCGAGCCACCAACGCGCCGGTTTCCGAGAAGGAGAAAGCGACTGGACCTCGGTTGGAGGCGACGAGCACCCGCGCGGTGCCGGCGGTCTCCGGGTCGGGCCCCGCCACCGCGGCCCGGGTCAGGTATGGCACATAGGCACCCTAGACGAGTGAGACCCCGTCGTTGACCAAGTAGCGCTACACGACGGTGCCAAAAGTTAACTTGGTGGACCGACCGTTGTGACGGGTCCGTGGGCCAGCGGCGAGCGGAGGCCGATCCGGGTCAGCGAAGGCGGTTGGTGAGGACGCGCAGAAGCGCGACGACACCGGCGGGCCCGTCCACAACCAGGTCGGCGCGGTCGCGCAGGACGGCGGGGACCTCCGGACCGTCGCTGCAGACGGTGAGACCGGCGATGCCGGCGGAGCGCAGCCTGTCGACCGCGTCGAACGCCGGCAGGTCACCGAGATCGTCGCCCGCGACCAGCACCGAGCGGGCGGCCCGCTCCGCGACCAGCTCGCGCAGCGCCCTGCCCTTGTCGTGGTGAGGGGGGCGCAGCTCCAGCACCTTCTTGCCCGGCGCGGCCTCCAGCCCGTGGTCCTCGGCGAGGCGGCGCAGGGCCGGCGCCAGCGCGCCGAGCGCCGCGTCCGGGTCGGCCGCGCGCCGGACGTGCACGACCAGGGCCTGGACCTTGTCCTCGACGGTCACGCCCGGCGGGGCGTCGCGCAGCACCTCGGGCAGCAGCGCGCGCACGCGGGCGACCCCCGGCAGCGGCTCGGGGCTGGTCGTGACCCCGGTCGTGCCATCCCAGCGCTGCAGCCCGTACTGGCCGAGGACCGTCAGGTTCGTCAGCGCCTCCGGCGCGGCGCCGTTGCCGGCGGCGGCGTTCTTCCCGGAACCACCGCCCTGGGCGCGGGCACCGCCGGACACGAGGCCGGTGAGCTCGAGGACCACGTCCACCGGGCGACCGGTGATGATCGCGCAGGTGCCCACCCGACCCGCGAGCACTCGCAGAGCGTCCAGGGCGCCGGGGACGGGCACCGCGTCCGACGGCCGGAGCACGATCGGCGAGAGCGTGCCGTCATAGTCCAGCGCGACCAGCGCGGTCTTCGGCGCCGTGATCAATGCCGCGAGCCCGGCGCCACCGGCGGGCGTGCGTGGGGCAGGGGCGGGAAGAGTTGTCATGACGCTGCCTCAGTTGGGCGTACCTGGGCGACCATGGCAACAAGTGTGCCGGTGGCGTCAGGCCGGCCACGCACCGACCATCCCGCTAGACCTCAGAGTTGCCACACGTGTCGCCCCTCCCGGCCCCCGCCAAGCGTGTCCCGGACGCGTCACCGGCCGGTCGGAAGCCCGATCCGCATGCCCAGCCGGCGGTCTTCGGAGGGTCTGGGTGCAGGCGAACCGCCCCGCCCCACCCCGCCTGGTCGAAAGGCCGGCCGGCCGGCCGCGTCGCCGATGCTCCCGAGACGGGAGATCATCGGTCGGGTGCTCGTTTACGGTGCGGGGGTGGGGAAGTCCCTGGTGACCACGAGGATCAGCTTGCCGGGTTCGACCAGCTTGAAGTTCGCGGTGATCTGCTGGGTCTTCGTGACCCCCGGGACCAGCCGCTGGAGCGCCTCCGCCGCTGGTTTGAGGCCCTCCTCGTAGAAGACCGTGGTGACCGGCACGTCATAGGTGCTGACGTAACCTCCGACGCGGTCGACGGTGAAGCCCGCGTCTTCTACCGGCTTGCGGGCCGCTTCGGCGAGTCCCTCGATCTTGGAGTCGTTGAGGATCACAACCGGGGCGAGGGCGTGATCACCCCCGGCTGGGGCGGGCGGGCGGGTGGTCGGCGCCGAGGTGGTGGCCGGGCCGGCCGACGGGGTGCCTGCCGGGCTCGTTCCCGGCGCGGCGGTGGTGGCCGTGCCGGCCGGGGTGGTGGTCGCCGCGGTGGCCGACGCCGACGGGCGGGCGGCCGCCTGATCGGCGCCGTCGTCCGGATTGTGAAGCAGGTTGACCAGCAGGATGCCGGCGGCGACGGCGATGATGGCGATCAGGCCGCCCCAGAGCCTGCGCAGCCCGGGACGGCTGGGCGGTGGGCGGCCGCCGCCACCACTCGCGGCGCCAGCGGAGCCGTCGCGGCCGGGGGCGGCGCCGGCCGTGCCGGTGCCAGCGCGGGCGGCGCCGGCGTGCGGGCCGGGTGTTGGGTCGCCTTCGCTCATGCTCGGTCGTCCGCCTGGGAGCCGTTGGTAGCTGTGACCGGCGCGGATGTGGCCGGGGACCAGCCCTGGCGGCGGGCGGCGCGCAGGCGGGACAGGCGGCCGACCAGCATGGGCTCGGCGGCCAGAGCCGCGGGGGACTCGATCAGCGCGTTGAGGAGCTGGTAGTAGCGCGCGGGGGACAGGCCGAACTCGGCACGGATGGCCTCATCCTTGGCCGCCGGGTACCGCCAGGTGCGCTGCTCGAACCGCAGCACCCGGCTGTCACGCTCGGACAGCCCCGGCACGGCCGGTCCGGACATTCCGGTGACCGCCGTCGGCTCGCCATCATCCACGGCGCGACCCCCCTTCGGCCTCTCAAGCGACTCGGAACCCGCGTGGGCTGGACTGGCTCCCGCCCCGCCGCCCGATTCCCGCGAACGCGGCTATCGGGCTGGACGTCACTATTTCACCCCGCGGGCACGACAAACCGAGGAGCCCCACCCGCACGCCGGTGCCAGGAGCCCAGGAAGCAGGCCGGTGCCCGTCACTGGCACACACGGCCGCCGCCGGGGCTGGGAGGAGGGGGAGCGCGGCGCGGCCGGGGAACGGTCAGGGACGCGGCGCGCGATCGCCGGGGGGCGGGCGAGTGCGTGGGTTACTTGCTCCGGAGGCGGTTGCCGCACCAACGGTCGGCGCCGTCGGGGTCCTTGACCAGCTCGTAGTCGGTGCCCTGGTTGTTGACCCGCACGAAGGTGTAGCAGAGGTTCAGCTGTCCCCAGTTCTTGAAGTCGACCGGGCCGGGAAGCAGGCCGCCGGCGTTGTAGTCGGTGACGCCCCGCAGGGTCTCGATATAGCTGGCGCGGGTCGGGCAGGCGGGGCCCCGGAGCAGGCCGGTCAGGAAGATGTCGGTGCTGAGGTAGGCGACAAGGGCGAGTTCCTGGTCCGGCGGCTGCAGCTCCGGCGCATACGCGCGCATCGCGTCCATATAGAGGTCGTGAGCGGGGGTTCGGTTCAGGAACGGCACGTAGTTCATGTAGGTGTACAGCCCGGCCATCGCCGGGCCCTTCTCCTGGAGCACACCGCGGTCATAGCCGGCGGCGGACAGGAAAACCTTCACCGTGGCACCCGCGGCGCGCGCGCCCTCCATGACCTCGCTGGTGTCCACGGCGGACAGGGCGCCGACGACCGTGTCCACGCCGGCCTCCTTCAGCTGCTGGCCCAGCTGGACCGGGTCGGTGTGGGTCGGGTTGTAGATGAACTTCTCCGGGGACACCTCGACGCCCGCCGCCCGCAGGCTGTCGGCGACCTTCTGGCTGATCTGGTTGGAGACCTGGTCGGCGTCGCTGAGCACGATGGCGGCCTTCGTGCCGCCCCGGGCCTTGACGAAGGTGCCGAAGGTGTCGACCGACGGGCCATCGGTGATCACATAGCCGTGGGCGAACATGTTGTCGTAGCGGTGGTCGGCCCAGAGGGCCTCCGCCGGCAGGCCCGCCACCGGCACACCCTTCGCGTGCAGGTAGTCGGCGCTGCCCGAGGCGGCCGTCGTCGACTCCACGACCCCGAAGACCTGCTCGTTCTCGACGAGGTCGTGCATCGCCTCGAGGTTCTGGGGCGCGCTGCCCGCGTCGTCGCGCCACACGAACGTGAGTTTTCGGCCGTGGATTCCGCCCGCGGCGTTCTGTTGCTCGACCCGGGCGATGAAGCCCGAACGGGCCGCTCCCAGAGCCTGGGCCAGTGGCCCAGTGTCCGGGTAGACCCAGCCGATTTTGATTGCGTCCGCGCTGAAGCCGGGGGTGGTGCAGGGCACCGGTCCGGAGGCTGCGTTACCAGACGTCCCACAACCGGCGGCGAGGGCGGCGGTGGTGGCGACCGTGGCGAGCAGCGCGGTTATTCGTAACCGGCCCGGGCGTTTCGGCCGGACGGTGCGGGGTCGGGGGCGCGAGCGGCGCATACGGGACACTTCTGACCTCCTGGCCGATTCCGGCAGACGATAGTCCGGCGTTTGGTCGCGACGCGAGGTGACCCCGTGTTTGCCGAGTGCTAGAGACCTTCTGTTGATGTTGGATGAAGAATTAGACAGTTAACCGGCGCTTACCGAGTGCTGATGGGGCTCGCCCGCCGCCCGCGGCGGTCGTGGCACCGTGCCTGCCGGTGGCTGCCTCGTCCGCCGAAGTGCGCGAATCGCCCGTTCCAGCCGCCGTGGGCCGCGTCGCGCGGGCTACCGTGGACCCGTGGCACGCCGGTTCACCCGCACCACCGAGGACTTCGACTGCCTGGTGTGCGGCGCCTCGGTGCGAGGCGATGGGTACACGAACCACTGCCCACACTGCCTGTGGTCCCGGCACGTCGACGTCCAGCCGGGTGACCGGGAGGCCGGCTGCGGCGGCCTGATGCGCCCGGTCGCGGTCGAGTCCCGTGCCCATGACACGGTGCTCACCCACGTCTGCGAGCGCTGCGGCCACCGTCGGCGCAACCGGACCTCGCCGGCGGACGACCAGCCCGCCCTGCTGAGCCTGGCGGCCGAGGCGGCGAGCGCCGCCATCGCCGGCGGCATCGACAGCACCGCGCCGAGTGCCGCCGCCGGCGCCAGAGAACGGCGCCGACGGCGATAGCCGCTCATCGTACGGACGCGCCCAGCCCAGCACCCCCCTCAGCCCGGAACCCCGCTCGGCCCCCTCAGCCCGGAACCGCCCCAGCATCCGGACTGCCCCAGCAAGCGGCAAGCGGCACCCCCAGCCCGGCACCGCCCCAGCAAGCGGCCCCCCAACCCGGAACCGCCCCAGCAAGCGGCAAGCGACACCCAGCCACAGCTCGTGACGGCGCCATTAGCGCTGCGCCAACCCAGCCACGTCCTCAGCCCGGCACCACCTGAACCACGGCCATACGCCTATGCCCGGCACCACGCAGAGAGGACGCTCAGCGTCCGACAGGCAGGGCGCGCGTCCAGCGCCGCACGCCGCACGTCCAGCGCCCGCCGCCTCACGGGTAGAGGCCGCGAGTGCGGTGTGCCTCCGCGACCCGCCCGACACCGATGACGTGCGCCGCCTCGCGCAGCGTCAGCCCGCGCTCGGTGGCGAGCCGCGACACCTGGGCGTAGGCGCGCTCCATCAGCTCGGCCAGCCGTTCGTTCACCTGGTCCTCGGACCAGAAATAGGCCTGCAGGTCCTGCACCCACTCGAAGTACGAGACGGCGACGCCGCCGCCGTTGGCCAGGATGTCCGGCACCACGACGACGCCCTTGTCGGCGAGGATCGGGTCGGCCTGCGCCGTCACCGGGCCGTTCGCGCCCTCGACGATCATCTTGGCGCGCACCCGTGGAGCGTTCTCCGCCGTCACCACACCCTCGAGCGCCGCCGGCACCAGCACGTCCACGTCGAGCTCGAGCAGCTCGCCGTTGGTCAGGGTGTCGGTACCGGGATAGCCGACCACCGTGTCCGCGCCGCGGGCGAGATGGCGGATGAGTGCCGTCGGGTTGAGCCCGCGCGGGTTGTAGACCCCGCCCTTCACGTCGGACACCGCGACCACTCGGCAGCCCGCGTCGTGCAGGTACTGCGAGGCGAGCGCGCCGACCTTTCCGAAGCCCTGCACGGCCACGGTGATGCTCTTCGGGTCGATGCCGCGCTCGCGCAGCGCGGCGAACATCGCCAGCTGGACGCCGCGGCTGGTGGCGCCGGCCCGGCCCGCGGAACCGCCGACCGCCAGCGGCTTGCCGGTCACGACGCCGTGCGACGTGTGGCCGGTGTGCGTCGAGTAGGTGTCCATGATCCAGGCCATGGTCTGCTCGTCCGTGCCGACATCCGGGGCCGGGATGTCCTTGTCCGGGCCGATCAGCGGCACCAGCTCGGCGGCGTAGCGGCGGGTCATCCGTTCCCGCTCCCGGTCGGAGAGCATGGCGGGCTCCACCGCGATCCCGCCCTTGGCGCCGCCGTAGGGGATTCCCATCAGGGCGCATTTCCAGGTCATCCACATGGCGAGCGCCTTGACCTCGTCGAGGTCGGTGGACGGATGGAAGCGGATGCCACCCTTGGCCGGCCCCCGCGCCAGGTTGTGCTGAACCCGGTATCCCGTCAGCACCAGCAGCTGCCCGTCATCGCGCTGCAGCGGGACGCTGACCGTGACCGACCGCCGCGGCATGCGCAGCAGGTCGTGCATTCCGTCGTCTAGACCCAGGTGCCGCGCGGCGTCCGCAAGCTGGACGCAGGCGGTGTCCCAGGGTGATGCCCCGAGGCTCACTGGCCCTCCTATGTGGCCCGCGGGGACGAAGACCCGCCGCGAGAGCCACCCGGCAGGTAGTGGCGCCGGGCTGGCCCGCGACCTACCTGACCGGCTCTGCCGATCCCGGGGACCCCGTGAACCCCGTGGCGGGAGAGCCCCCGCGAGCGCATCGCCGTTGATGCACTAGGTCACGCACGGTACCCGCCTTGAGCGGTCCCCTCCACGCGGCCCGGCGTGGTCGGCCGGTACGGTCCGCGATATGCGGCCTGATTCGCCACGGCGAGACAACACGCCGACGGAGCGCGACGCGGCCGCTCGCCGCCGGACGGCAGGGGAGACGACCCCTCGGGCGGCGGCCGTGGCCGACATCGGGACACGGCCGGTGGCGTGGTGAAGGACCTCGAGCGTGTCGACCCCGAGCGTGCCGCCGATCTCGCCGTTCACGGCCGCGGCGCGGTGCCGTCCGGAGACGGCACTCCGGCGGCCGGCGGGACCGGGCTGGTCCCGCCGGCCGGGGCGGCGGGCGCCGGCGCGAGACGCGGCGGGTTTGCTCAGATGGTGGGCCGCTGGCGCGAGCCCTGGTCACGGCGGCGGTTGTGGACGTTCTGGGCGGTGAGCCGGGCGGTTCTCCTGACGTTGGTCTTCGCCGGCCGGGTGCTCGGCGCCCAGCAGGGCGTCCTCGGCGACATCCGGCTCTACGCCGGCTGGGGGGAGTCGTTCGTCCACGGCCATGGGCTGCCGGTGGGCGACGAGACCTGGCAATACCCACCGGGCGCGGTCCTCGTCTTCGCGGTCCCGGCGCTCGCGCGCGCGGTGGCGGGCCTGTCCTATCGGGTCGGCTTCCCGCTGTTCATGGTCGCCGTCGACGCCGCGGTGACCGCCGCCCTCGCCCGAGCCGGCCGGGGGGCCGACGGTCAGGGAACCGCCGGCAGAGCTACCGGAAGCTCTGCCGAGCCGGTTTCACCTGGGATTCCTAGAGGGCCAAAGGAGGTGCGAAAATGCTCCTCCTTCGCATCTCCGGAGGCCGCCGTCCCCAGAAGCACTACTGGAAGGTCGGCGATCCTGCGGGTCTGCCAGGGGGGACCTCCTGGGCCGGGGGCGCGGGTATGGCTGGTGGGCACCCTCCTGCTCGGGCCGGTGACGCTCGCCCGGTTCGACCTGGTACCCGCGGCCTGCGTCGTCGCGGCACTGCTCGCTCTGCGCGCCGGGCGGCCCGGCCGGGTGGGCTTCGCCGTCATGGCCGGCACGCTGGTCAAGGTCTGGCCGGCCTTCCTGCTGGGCGCCGTGGGCCGGCCGTCGGCCCGCGTACTGGCCCGGATGGCCATCGGGGCGGCCTGCGCCGCCGTGGCCGTGGGGCTGGTGCTCGTCGCGGCCGGCGCGGGCGGTGACCTGCTCGGCTTCCTCGGCGCCCAGCGGGCCCGAGGGCTGCAGCTGGAGGCCGTGCCGGCGACCGTCTTCGTCGTCATCCGGATGTCCGGGGCGGGGGAGACGGCCCGGTATTCCTACGGCTCCCTGCAGTTCGGCGACTCGGCCGCGCGCACGGTCGCCACCGTCTGCACCGTGGTCGAGCTGGTGGTGGTCGCGGCCGTCGTGGTCCGCTGGTGGCTGCTGCCCGCCAGATCGCCCGCCTCCGGCGACGCCGACGGAACCTCGGCCGGCTGGGCGGTGGTGGCCTGCGACCGGCTGCTGGCGCTGCTGCTCGTCGTACTCATGACATCGCGGGTGCTCAGCCCGCAGTACCTGCTGTGGGTGCTGGCGGTCGCGGTCACCGGCGTCGCGCTCGCGGGCGGGACCGGCGGGGTCCCTCCCGGTTCGGCGAGGCCCGAGATCTGCCGGCAGGATCGCCGGGACGCCCGCGAGCGACGGTGGGTGGGGCTGATCGTGCTGCTGGCGGCGGTCGCGGTCAGCCAACTGGTCTACCCCTGGCGGTACAACGACGTCATCCAGGGCCGGATCGTCATGAGCCTGGTTCTCGTGGGGCGCAACGTGCTGCTGCTCGTCGCCACCTGGCACGCCGTCCGGGTCAGCCTGGCGTGGCCCACCAGCCAGGCCGCCGCGCCGTCACGGCGCCGGCGGCCGTGACGAGCAGCGCGGCCACCGCGGCCAGCGTCCCCACCAGCGGAGCGGGGAAGGCCGGCCCGTGAGGGCCGAGCAGCCGCCAGGTCTGCGCCAGCGGAGACAGCGTCGCCCCGCACAGCCACACCGAGGTCGCGCACACGATCCCCGCGCCGACCCGGCACCGCCTCCGCGCCAACCCGGCCTCGTCCCGTGACCCGGTGGGCTCTTCGGCCTCGTCGCCCCGAAGGCCCTCCCGGATCATGGGACCATCGCCGCGCTGGTGGGCGACGTGCGCGTCCGCGATGAGGATGGCGAGCATCGGCAGCGCCGGGCCCAGATACCAGGGGTAGAGCACCGGGCTTCCGAGCGCCACCGCGAACCCGCCGATGCCCAGCACGGCGAGCCCGTCCCGCCCGTCGGCCGCCCCGGTGACCGGGCGGCGCCAGGCCCGCCACAACAGGACGACGACGACGGCCGCGGCGGCCGCGAGGGTCACGGTGCGACAGTCGGTGAGCAGCGCCGAATCGCGCCCAGCCGAGACCTGCTGGTCCGCGAGACCGGCCACCGCCGCGACGAGTGAGGCGAGGAGTGACGCGGGCGCGATCCCCGTCGTCAGCTCCCCCGAGGTGGCCAGTGCCTTGATCCAGGTCGGTGGGAACCCGCTGGCCAGCACGCTCAGCCCGAGCACGGCCGCCGCCACGGCCAGGTCGGCCGCCACGGCCACCGCCGCCAGCCCCCACCGGCCGGCCGCCAGGGGCCGGCCGCCCGGCTCGGCCGCCGGTAGTCCCGAGACCGCTAGTCCCGAGACCGCGGGCCGGGAGCCGTCGGCGAGCGGGTCGTGCCGTGCGGCGTCGCGGGCGTGCGCCACGACCAGCCAGGCGAATCCGAGCAGCGTCGTCACCTTGATCGTGCCCGCGAAGCAGGCCAGCGCCGTCGCCGCCATGGCCGCGCCGGAAACGGCCCGGTGAACGGGCCCGCCGGCGGACCTGTTGGACCGCCGACCCCACGGGAACCCCGGGAACCGCGTGAACGGCGGTCGTCCAGGCCGGTGCGTGACCCGGCGTCGGTCGATCAGCAGCGCGCCCGCCAGCGCTCCGGCGGCCAGGGCGTCCAGGTGCATCCCGCCGACGAGGTGGATCACCGTCACCGGGTTCGCGGCGACGAGCGCGAGCACGACGGCCCGGCCTGATGCGCCCTCCTTCGCGCCCGCCCGCCCGGCGTCGCCGGCCGGGTCGGCGGCGCGCGGCAGGCGGTCGACGAGGCGGACGGTGCACGCGACCATCGCCACCACCGCGAGAACCGCGACGACCCGCAACGTCACCAGCGCCACCGTCGGCCCGCCGCCGAGCAGGTGGCCGACCGTCGCGGCGAGCTTCTCCACGGCCACCGCCCCGCCGCCGTATGGGGTGTGCGTATCCCGCCAGCGCGGGTCGACGGCGTTGCTGAACGCGGCGCCCAGGGAGGTGGGCCCGCCTGCCGCCAAGGCCGCCACTCCGTGGGTCGCCGGGTCGAGGCCGCGCCGGGCGAGCTCGCCCTGCGCGGCGTAGGCGTAGGCGTCCCGGCTGAACAGCGGCGGCCCGAGGGCGAACGGCATTCCCCAGGCGATGGCGGCCGTCAGGGCGGCGCGTGGGCCCGCTCGGCCAGACAATGCCCGCCGGACCAGGGTGATCCAGCACACGCACAAGGTGATGACCGCGAGTGCGGCGATTCCGGCAAGGGCGCCCCTTGTGGTGCCGGTGGGCGGAGCTGGTGGGAGAATGCCCCACCAGGGTGTCGGGTCGATTGCGCGCGGATCACGCGGCCCGAGCCGGCCTTCCGCCGTAACTGCGGCAATGGCCGCGCCAGCGCCCGCGACGAGCAGCCAGGCGGTCGCGGAGGTCGCCCGCTTGGTCGCCCGGACGGGGAGTGGGCGAGGACTTGGGAACGTCTGGGAGGTAGCACCGGGTGGCAGGACCGCTCGCCATACCCGGATCCTCGACGGGCCCTCATCGCCGTCGCCCGCCGTCGGAGCCCGAGGAGGAGGCGCCGTCTCCGGCTGCCTCTCCCGCGCCGCCGGCGCCGCCGGCCGGGCCGTCTCCTGAGGCCGTGGAGCCGCGGACGGACCAGGGGCCAAGCCATGCCGCACCTGGCGATGATCCGGCTCCGTCACTCCCGCCGACCTCCTCACTCGTTGATGCCAGCCTCCCGGCCGTCGGGGCCCCGGATGCCGGGATCCTGGCGGCCGCGGCTCTGGAGGCGGCGGCCCCGGCCCCGGCGGCCCCGGCCGCGGGCGCCGTCGGGGCGCTGGCCGGGCTTCCATCATCGGTGCCCACGCCGCCCGGGGCGTTCCGGCCCCCTTACGGACGCCCCGGCGGCTGGGGGGCCGTCCGGCGAGCGGTGGTCCGGTCCGGGCTGTTCGTCGGCCGGGCGGTGCGGGCGCGGCCCTGGCTGCTGACCGCCGCGCTGTGCGCGCTGACGCTGGGCCTCGGCCTCACCGGGCCGGACACGCCGGCGCAGGAGTACCGGGTCTGGCTGTTCGAGCACGGCGGCGCGCGGCTCTGGGACAACCAGTGGTACGGCGGGCACACGGTGCTCGGCTACAGCGTGCTGTTCCCGCCGCTCGGAGCGCTGTTCGGGACGCGGCTGCTCGGGGCGCTGTCCTGTGTCGCGTCGACGGTGCTGGTGGCGCGGCTGCTGCGCGGGCCGCGCCGCCGCCGCGGCCACCACGACCTCGCGGTCCTCTGGTTCGCCGCCGTGACCGTCGCGAACCTCGTCGTCGGCCGCGGCGCCTTCGCGCTGGGGATGGCGTTCGGCGCGCTCGCGCTGGTGGGCGTGCGGGAGCGGCGCGCCTGGGTCGCCTGGGTGGGGGCGATTGGCGCGTCGCTGTCCTCGCCGCTGGCCGGCGCGTTCGTGCTGCTGGTGGCCGCGGCGCTGGTCGGCAGCCTGCCGTGGCGGCGGATCCTGCCGATGGTGGGGGCGGTCAGCGGCCTCGTGGTGTCGCTGGTCTTTCCCGAGGAGGGCGTCCAGCCCTTTCCCGCGCTCACCTATCTCTGCCTGCTGGCGTTGATCGGCGGCGGCCTGCTGGTGGTGCCGCGCCGCGAGCGGGCCGTGCGCCGCGGCCTGCTGCTGTGGGCGGCGTCGGCGACGGTGTTCTTCTTTGTGCCCTCGTCCGTCGGCGGCAACATCACCCGTCCGGCGACGCTGCTCGCCGGACCGATGGCCGCCGTGCTGCTCGCCCGCCGGCCGCGGGTTCTGCTGGTCGTCGCGATACCGCTGATCGGCTGGTCGATCGGGCCGGTACACGGCGCGTTGATAACCCAGGGCGACCCATCCGCCTCCCCCGGCTACTACACCGGGCTGCTCACGTATCTCGATCGTGATGACGGCCTGGTCCCGGCCGGCCGGGTCGAGATCCCGTTCACCAAGGCCCACTGGGAGGCCCGCTACGTCGCGCCGCACGCCGAGATGGCCCGCGGCTGGCTGCGGCAGCTGGACACGAAGGACAACGCGCTCTTCTACGACGGGACACTGACGGCCAGCACGTACCACGACTGGCTGCTGACCCGGGGCGTCACCTACGTGGCGCTGCCGAATGTGCCGCTCGACGCGTCGGGGCAGGCCGAGGCCAAGCTGCTGCGCTCCGGCCTGCCCTACCTCGACCTCGCCTGGCAGGACGACAACTGGAAGGTCTGGATCGTCACCGACTCGAGCGGGCTGGTGCGGGGGCCGGCCACGCTGACCGAGCTTGGCGTCAGCTCCGTCGCGGTCGACTTCCAGTCGCCGGGCGTGGCGACTGTCCTGGTGCATTTCACCTCGCTCTGGTCGATCACGGAGGGCAACGTCTGCGTGTTCCGCGCCGCCGGCGACTGGACCGGGATCCTTGCCGAGTCCCCGGGACCGGTGCGGCTGTCGGCGCGCCTGTCCGTCGACGGCCTCACCAAGGCCAGCGCCCTGGACTGCCCTGCCGACCAGCGCGTGCACTGACAAACGTGCGTACTGACAAAACGTGCGCGCCGATATGTGCGGGCCTTCGGGCGCGCGCGAGGCCTCGTCCTTGTCGCCGCGGGCGGCCCCTGGGTATCCGGGGCTGCCTCCGGCCGGCGAAACCCCGGGCTCCGGACGGAGATCCGCGGATCGGCGCCAGCCCGATCTCCTGGGAAGCGCCTTTGGCCTGAGACCGCTCTTCGAGCACCGCGAAAGGGTGACGGGCCCGCCAATACGCGGGGGTTGTCATGCGCGCGGGCGGTTCAGGTGGAAGATGGCTAGATGACCAAGCCGGTGTCGGTGTTCCGACACTTTCCCTCGGGGCCATGGTCTGGCGTCTTTGTTAGGACCAACGGGACAGATACCGGCGGTCGGGCATGCCCGCGATCTGGCAGCATGACCGGCACGATCAGTTTCGCCGAATGGCGGTCCGCGTCAGGTCGGCTTGATCGACGGCGCGGTGGTGGGGTACGGAGGCCATGAAGAGCTCACTGCTACCGATCATGCTGATCGTCGTGCTCGTCGTGGGCGCCACGGTTTTCGTCGTGCTGTCCAGCCGCTCGGGCCGGACGCACTACGGCCCGGGTGGTCTGCGGCCACCCACCGTCGAGCCCGGGCGGGACGACCGCCCGCGCGGCCGTCGGGCCGGCCGCAGCCGGGACCACCCTGGCGGCCGTGGCGGAGCCAGCGGCACGCGCCGGTCCGCCGCGGGTGACGGCTACTCCTCGGACGCGGCGAACCTCGTACCTGGCTTCGGGCCGGCCGCGCCCGCCGACGGCCGCGCCGGAGCACGGGCGAGCGCGGCCGAAGGCAAGCCGGCGGCGGCCGGCGGCCCGGCTGGGCCGGCTGATCCCGCTGGCCCGGGACCTGCCCCTGACCTTGACGCGCGCCGCGTCGACCATGCCTGGAGTGATGACGTGACGACGCAGGTTCCCACCGGCGACGGCGGCTGGCCGGACGACGACCGGGACCCGGAGGCCACCGGCTGGGCTCCGCCACCCAGCGGGCCGCCGCATCCCGGGGCGGCCCAGGCCGGGCCGGCCGGTGGGGGCTCGGCGCCCGGGAGGGATGTCGTGGACACCACCTGGGCGGCCGACGAGGCGGCGTGGACCGTCCAGCCCTCCGCGAGCCAGTTGCCGGTACCTGAGCCGCCCAGGCAACAGCCCGCGCCGGACGCGCCGACCGTGCCGTCGGCGGGACCGCCCGCGCCCGCCGCGGCCTCTCCCGTCCCACCGGCTCCGGCGCCCCCGGGGGCCCCGCCCGCCGTGCCCGTCACGACCCCCGGGCCGTACGTCGCCGACGAACCTGAGCATTTCAGCGCGCCGCCGTTGCGGCTGTCCGCCGCCGGGCGGACGCGGCGTGGCAAGCGCGGCGGCCCGAACGAGGACGCCTTCGTGGTCGTCGACGGCCTGCTCGCCGTCTCCGACGGTGTGGGCGGCGAGGCGGCCGGGCAGATCGCCTCCACGCTCGCTGTCACCACGGTCGCGGGCTTCCGGCCGCAGTACGCCGCCGACCCCCGCGAGGGGCTGCGCGCGGCCGTGGAGCGCGCGAACCGGGTGGTGCGGGAGCGCCCCAAGTCCGAGCCGTCCTGGCGGGGCATGGCCTGCACCCTCGACGTCGTCGTGCTCGGCCGGCAGGAGACGACCGGGCGCACCCTCACCGTCGCGCACGTCGGCGACAGCACCGTCTGGCTGCAGCCGGGCAGGGGCGAGCCACGTCAGCTCACCACCCCGCACGCCATCACGGGGGGCCCGCTGCTCAACGCGATCGGCCTGGCGGACGAGGTCGAGATGGACCTGTTCCAGGTGGAGGTCCAGGCGGGCGACCGGGTGGTGCTCTCCAGCGACGGCATGACCAAGGTGATGAAGCCAGAGCAGCTGTACGGCCTGCTCCACCAGCTCGCCAGTGATCCGCCCGAGCGCGCCGCCGACGCGCTCGTCGAGGCGGCGCTGCTCGCCGGCGCCAGGGACGACACCACGGTCGTCGTCGCCGACCTGGTGCCCGAGCCGACGCCGCGCTAGACACCGCGCGGCCCGCCAGCTCACGAGGCCGCCGCTCCACCCACGAGGCCCGGCCGGGGCGACACCGTCAGGTGTCCGCCCCGGCCGGGCCTCGTCGTCTCCGGACCGGCCGTCGCGGCGGGCATGGCGGCCGCCGGCTCCGGACGGCCGTCGATCTCGGCACCGCCGGTCTGTCGTGATCCGTCCTCGGGGCGCGTCCGTGATGTGTGGGGCATCTCGTCGTGTTCCCCGCCTCGGGCGGTGGCGGGAGCCGCGCCCGCGATTATTCTACGACTTGTAGAAGTTTCTACGTTGCGTAGAACCTAGAGTCGGTCACCATCGACGCCGGCCAGGACACAACCGGGACGGCCCGCTGTCCCGGTCAGGCGGGGCAGACGGCCGCCATGGCGCCGGCCCCGCCCGCGGCTCGGACGTCAGGGCACCGCCGGCTCGGAAGGGACCGCTGATGGTCCTCGGCTCACCGGCGATCACCGAGGCTGCCGCCCGGATCGCCGAGTCCCAGGCTGCCGGCTCGCTCGCGCTCGCGCGCGGGCAGACCGCCTTCAGCCTCGCGTTCCACATCTGCTTCGCCGTCTTCGGCGTCGGTATCCCGTGGCTGTTGCTGTACACCGAGGGCAGGTGGCTGCGGACCGGTGACGAGACGTGGCTCGCCCTGACGAAGAAGTGGTCGCGGGCGTTCGCCGTGCTCTTCGCCGTCGGCGCCGTCTCCGGCACCGTGCTCTCGTTCGAGTTCGGGCTGCTCTGGCCGGCGTTCATGGCCCGCTACGGCGGCGCCCTCGGGCTCTCGTTCACCCTCGAGGGCTTCGCGTTCTTCGCCGAGGCGATCTTCCTTGGGATGTACCTCTACGGCTGGAAGCGCCTCTCGCCCCGGGCGCACTGGCTGACGCTCTGGCCGATCGCGATCGCCGGGACGCTGTCGACGCTGTTCATCATCACCGCGAACGCCTGGATGAACGTGCCGGACGGGGTGGTGGAGACGGCGGACGGCAGGGTCATCGCGGCCGAGCCGCTGGCGCCGCTGCGCAGCCCGTCCGCGCCGCCGCAGGTCGCGCACATGCTGCTCGCCGCGCTGATGTGCACCGGCGGGGTGGTCGCGGGGATCTACGCCGTCGGAATGCTGCGCGGCCGCCGCGACACCTACCACCTCCGGGGCCTGCGGGTGGGCCTCGTCGTCGTGCTGGTCTGCGCCCCGCTGCAGCTGGTCGTCGGCGACTGGGCGGGCCGGGTCGTCGGCGCGCGCCAGCCGGTCAAGCTGGCCGCGATGGAGGGCCTGCACGACACCCGCGACCACGCGCCGCTCACGATCGGCGGGCTGTACGACCCGAAGACCGGCGAGGTCCGCTACGGCATCGACATTCCGGACGGACTGTCGCTGCTGGAGGGGTTCGATCCCGACCACGTCGTCACCGGGCTGGACGCGGTACCGGCGGACGAGCGGCCGAACGCCACGATCGTGCATCTCGCGTTCGACACCATGGTCGGGCTCGGCACAGCGCTGATCGCGCTGTCGGCGCTGGTCGGTGGGGTGGCGCTGCGCCGGCGACGGCGCGGGCGGCGGCCCCTTCTCCCCACCGGCCGACCGTGGCTGCTCGCGGCGGTGGCGAGCGGGCCGGCGTCGGTGCTCGCGATGCTCGCCGGCTGGGAGGTCACCGAGGGCGGCAGGCAGCCCTGGATCGTCCAGGGCCGGATGCGGGTGGCCGACGCGGTCACCACCACCGGCGGGATCGGCTGGATCTTCGGCGGCACGCTCGCGCTGTACCTGGGCCTCGCGGCCGCGCTCGTGCTCATCCTGCGCCGGATGGCCACCGGGGGCCCCGGCTACGAGCCGCGGACCCCGACCGAAGGGCCGCCGACCGAGCCGTACCCACCCGATCCCGATCGTCCGGATCCCGACTGCCCGGAGGACTCCGAGCGCCCCGGCGACGAGGACCCCGCCGCCGAGGCGCCGGCCGTCGCCGCCGTCGTCCCGGCTGCCCCGGCTGCCCCGGCTGCCCCGGCTGTCCAGGCCGGCCAGGCCGCGCGGAACAACGGGGCGGGACGATGAGCGCGGCGGACCTGCTCGTCGTCGTCATGGTCGTCGGCCTGACCGCGTACGCCCTGCTCGCCGGCGCGGACTTCGGCGGCGGCCTCTGGGACCTGCTGGCCCACGGCCGGGACGCCAGGGATCAGCGGGCGCTCATCGCCGGCTCCCTCGGCCCGGTCTGGGAGGCCAACCACGTCTGGCTGATCTTCGTGATCGTCGCCCTGTTCAGCGGGTTCCCGGCCGCGTTCGGCGTGGTCGGGTCCACGCTGGAGGTTCCGCTGGTGGGTGCGCTCCTGGGGATCGTGCTGCGCGGCGCCGCCTACGTCTACCGCGCCTACGGCGGCGGGGCGGCGGGCCCGGACCACTGGTGGGGCAGGGTGTTCGCCGCCGCGTCCGTGCTCACGCCGTTCTCGCTCGGTGTCGCGGGCGCGGCACTGGCCACCGGCGACCTCGACGGTGGCGCTCCGTTCGCCCCGCTGACGGGCGCCTTCGGCGTGGTCTGTGGGCTGTTCACGGTCGCGGTCACGGCCTTCCTCGCCGCGGTTTACCTGTGCCGGGACGCGGCGGCGCGGCCGGAGACCACCCACCTCGTCGCCGGCCTGCGGCGCCGCGCCCTGGCCTCGGCGGTGGTGGCCGGCGCGCTCGCGGCCGCCCTGCTGCCGCTGCTCTGGTCGGACGCGCCGATCGTCGCGGACCGGTTCGCCGCCCGGTCGGTACCGCTCGTAGCGGCATCAGCCGTCGGCGGGCTCGGGGCGCTGGCGCTGGTGTGGCGGCGGCGGTTCACGGCGGCGCGGCTCGCCGCCGGGCTCGCGGCCGCCGCCGTGCTGTGGGGCTGGGCGGTCGCACAGTACCCGGACATCGTGGTGGGTCAGGCGACGGTCGACGGTGCCGCGGCGCCGGAGGCGAACCTGCGTGCCCTGCTTGTCGCGATCGCCGCAGGGATGCTCGTGATCCTTCCGGCGCTGGTCGCGCTGTTCAGGCTGTTCGCCCACCCGGAACCAGCCGAACCGGTCGAACCGGCGGGGCCGGCCTAACCGGCGGGGCGGGCGGAACCGGCGGGGCCCCGGTCAGGCCGGGGCGCCGTCGCGGCGGGGGCGGGTGAAGAGCACCTCGTCGAACGGCGGCTCGTCCGGCGCGAGCGAGTCGTGGACGGTGAGCCGGATGGTCGTCGTCCCACCGGGGAGGCCAGGGTCGACGTGGAGGGCGGCGAAGGCGTACGGGTGGTCGGTGGAGCGCGCGGCGAGCCACGGCGCCCCCTCCGTCACGTGGATGGTGCGCCGGCGGCTGACGGGGCTCTTCCCGAATCGGCGGCGGACGGGTGCGGCCGGCGGGTCCGGCGGCTCCGGCCGGACGACCACCCGGCCGGCCGGCGGGTCGAACAGCGCGCCCGTGCTCGGCGACGACGAGCCGCCGGTGCCGATGATGATGTGCACGGTTCCGGTGGTCGTGTCGACGGCCTCGTCGGCGAGCGCCAGTCCGGGTGAGGCCGCCGTTCTCGCCGCCATCGCCGCCATCGCCGCCATTGGCACCGTGGGCGCCGTGGGCGACACCGCCGCGCCGGTGGACGCGGCGGTGGCGTTCGCGGGTACGACCGGGCGCGGCGTCAGCACCGGCGATCCTGGTATGACGCCGCGGACCGGGTGGGTCCGCTCGTAGTGGTGCTCATGGCCGCAGAGGACCAGATCGACCTCGTAACGGTCGAACAGCGGCAGCCACTCCTCGCGCAGACCAAGATCGCCGCCATTGTGGTAAGCGGCGGTGGACACCGCCACCTGGTGTATCGCGACGATCACCCAGTCAATCTCGGGGTCGGCGCGGGCCGCGCGCAGGGTCCGCTCCAGCCAGGCCGTCTGCCGGCCTTCGCTGAACCCGCGCAGGTAGACCAGCCCATGCTCCTGGTAGCAGGCGTCCTCGCCGAAGAGCACGACGAAGCGGACGCGGCCGACGGCGAAGGTGTACCAGAGTTCGCGGAAGTCGCCGCCGGCGCCGTTGTCCGGCAGCTGGAAGTAGGCCTGGTACGGGTCGAGCCCGAACCGGCCGAGCTCACGCTCGCTCTCGTGGTTCCCGGCGACCGGCATCCACGGCCGGCGGCTGGCCGAGGGGGCGACCATCCGGAACCAGTCCGCCCAGACCTGGGACGGGTCGCGCCGCAGGCTCGCGTACGACAGGTCACCGAGGGCGAGGTGGAACAGCGGAGCCAGCATGTCGACCGCGGCGACGACCGCCCCGGAGGCCGGACTGCCGTAGGGGTCGTCCTCCTGGTCCGTGCCGTGGTCACCGAAGCAGGTGAACGTGAAGGTCGCGCCGGCCACGCTGGCCCCGTTCGCGCCCTCGCGCGCGCCGGTCGTGCCGCTCGTGCCGCCCGCGCGCGGAGCCGTGCGGAACTCGCCGGTGGACGGCTCCTCGCCGCCAAGCGGAGGGAAGATCTCGTAGCGGTAGCGGACGCCCGGCCGCAGCCCTACCAGCGTCGCGTGCTGGACGTGGATCCTTCGGCGGGCGGCGTCCCGGTAGGTCCTGGTCGTCGCATACGCCTCGCCCGCCTCGGCCGCGTCCGGGTCGACCGGCGCGAACCGTGCCATCGGCCGGGATACCGGTCCGTCCGTAAGCCAGGACACGACCATCGACGTGGCCGGGTCCACCCCGAACGTCAGATGAACCCCGCCGCCGTCCGCCACCCGCCGCGTCACGGCCGTTCGCCCCCCGTTCTCAACCTGGTGCTCTTCTCCTGACATGCCAGAGGGCGGTCACGGAGTCCGTGACCGCCCTCCCGCCCCTACTTACTCGCCCCTACTCGCCGCCGACGCAGACGGCAGCTCGCCACCAGTCCAGCCGGCAGCCAGCGCCAACCCAGCCACCACACCGCCCCGGCTCCAGAGTCGGCCCGGCTTAGTACGCCAGCCCGGAACCACGTTGGCCGGCGCTCCGCGCCGGCGGCGGAGCGGCGATGGTCGCGCTAGCGACCCTGAGCCGACCGCCCTATTCGTTGGACTTCGCCAGGTCGATCGGCGGGGTGTCGGGGACCGAGCTGGGCTTGGTCTCACCGCGGAAGATGAACTTCGCGTCCTCGCCCTCGCCCTCGGCGTCCCCGATGACGATCTCGCCGGGCTTGAGCGTCCCGTACAGGATCTTCTCGGAGAGGACGTCCTCGATCTCCCGCTGGATCGTCCGGCGCAGCGGCCGGGCGCCCAGCACCGGGTCGTACCCGCGGATGGCGAGCAGGGCCTTGGCGGCCGGAGTCAGCTCCAGCGCCATGTCCTTGTTCTTCAGCTGCGAGTCCACCCGGGCCAGCATGAGGTCGACGATCTGGATGATCTCGTCCCTGCTCAGCTGGTGGAAGACGATGATGTCGTCGATGCGGTTGAGGAACTCCGGCCGGAAGTGCTGCTTGAGCTCGTCCTGGACCCTCGCCTTCATCCGCTCGTAGTCGACCGCGCCCTGACCGGTGGCGAAGCCGATGCCCGGGCCCTTGGAGATGTCGCGGGTGCCCAGGTTCGACGTCATGATCAGGACGGTGTTCTTGAAGTCGACCACCCGGCCCTGGGAGTCGGTCAGGCGACCGTCCTCCAGGATCTGCAGGAGCGTGTTGAAGACGTCCGGGTGCGCCTTCTCGACCTCGTCGAACAGCACCACCGAGAACGGCTTGCGCCGCACCCGCTCGGTGAGCTGGCCACCCTCCTCGTAACCGACATAGCCGGGCGGGGAGCCCACCAGTCGCGAGACGGTGTGCTTCTCCATGTACTCGGACATGTCGAGCTGGATGAGGGCGTCCTCGTCGCCGAAGAGGAACTCCGCCAGCGTCTTGGACAGCTCGGTCTTACCGACACCGGACGGGCCGGCGAAGATGAACGAGCCGCCGGGGCGCTTCGGGTCCTTCAGGCCGGCGCGGGTACGTCGGATCGCCTGGGAGACGGCCTTGATGGCCTGCTGCTGGCCGATGACCCGCTTGTGCAGCTCGTCCTCCATGCGCAGGAGGCGGGCCGTCTCCTCCTCGGTGAGCTTGAAGACCGGGATGCCCGTCCAGATGGCGAGCACCTCGGCGATCTCCTCGTCGCCCACCTCGGCGACGACGTCCATGTCGCCGGCCTTCCACTCCTTCTCGCGCTTCGCCTTCTCCGCGAGGAGGGTCTTCTCCTTGTCGCGCAGCGACGCCGCCTTCTCGAAGTCCTGCGCGTCGATCGCGGACTCCTTGTCGCGGCGGACGTTGGCGATCCGCTCGTCGAACTCGCGCAGGTCCGGCGGCGCGGTCATCCGGCGGATGCGCATCCGGGAGCCGGCCTCGTCGATCAGGTCGATCGCCTTGTCCGGCAGGAAGCGGTCCGAGATGTACCGGTCGGCCAGCGACGCGGCGGCGACCAGGGCGGCGTCGGTGATCGAGACACGGTGGTGCGCCTCGTACCGGTCGCGCAGGCCCTTGAGGATCTCGATGGTGTGCGCCACCGACGGCTCCGCGACCTGGATCGGCTGGAACCGGCGCTCCAGCGCCGCGTCCTTCTCCAGGTGCTTGCGGTACTCGTCCAGCGTCGTCGCGCCGATGGTCTGCAGCTCACCACGAGCCAGCATCGGCTTGAGGATCGACGCGGCGTCGATCGCGCCCTCGGCGGCACCCGCGCCGACGAGCGTGTGCAGCTCGTCGATGAACAGGATGATGTCGCCGCGGGTGCGGATCTCCTTGAGGACCTTCTTAAGCCGCTCCTCGAAGTCACCGCGGTAGCGCGAGCCGGCGACCAGCGCGCCCAGGTCGAGCGTGTACAGCTGCTTGTCCTTGAGCGTCTCGGGCACCTCGCCCTTGACGATCGCCTGCGCCAGGCCCTCGACGACCGCGGTCTTGCCGACACCGGGCTCGCCGATCAGGACCGGGTTGTTCTTGGTCCGGCGGGACAGCACCTGCATGACCCGCTCGATCTCCTTCTCGCGCCCGATGACCGGGTCGAGCTTGGACTCGCGGGCGGCCGCGGTCAGGTTGCGGCCGAACTGGTCGAGCACCAGCGACGTCGACGGCGTGCCCTCGGACGGGCCGCCGGCCGTAGCCGGTTCGCCCTTGCCCTGGTAGCCGGACAGGAGCTGGATGACCTGCTGGCGGACCCGGTTGAGGTCGGCGCCGAGCTTCACCAGCACCTGGGCGGCAACGCCCTCACCCTCGCGGATCAGGCCGAGGAGGATGTGCTCGGTGCCGATGTAGTTGTGACCGAGCTGCAGCGCCTCGCGCAGGGACAGCTCGAGGACCTTCTTCGCGCGCGGGGTGAACGGGATGTGACCGCTGGGGGCCTGCTGGCCCTGGCCGATGATCTCTTCAACCTGCGACCGCACACCCTCGAGCGAGATCCCCAGCGACTCCAGCGCCTTCGCCGCGACACCCTCACCCTCGTGGATCAGGCCGAGGAGGATGTGCTCGGTGCCGATGTAGTTGTGGTTGAGCATCCTGGCCTCTTCTTGAGCCAGGACGACGACCCGACGTGCCCGGTCGGTGAATCTCTCGAACATGTGCGCTCCTTCGAGCTGCGACCGACCACACGACAGCCGGTATCCGCATGCTAGCTCCGCCGAGGCATGTCCTCACGCATCGAACAGAAACCTACCCGTCAGAACCCGTCCACCTCGTCGCGGACGGGGCCGACATCGCTGTCGCGCCCCGATGGGCTCAGACGTCTACCTCGATGTCTACGACAACCGTGGCGGAGCAGGCATGATTCCGTCACGGCGTTCCGCCGAGAGCGGAAACGCGCAGGCCTGGGTGGAGGGCGGCGTGTGCCAGGGTCTTGGACCGCCGTCTCGGCCGCCGGTCCTCCGAGTGACGCTGGGGGGCGGCGGCGCAGGTGCTGCACGGGAGAGTCAAGGCGAGGCTCTCTCCCCTCTCCGCTTCAGTCGTTACTGTACGTTACGGATCACCGGATGTCGCTGTGGAGCCAGCCAGTCGGATTCACATCACATAGTCGCCCTGGGTGATCGAACCAATACTCTACGTGGTCGGACTGCAAATGGATCGGCTTCGCGAGGGAAACGCGTCGACGCTGGTGGATGTTGCCCGGTTCATTGTTGGATGTTGCCCGGTTCAATCGAGCACGTGGCCTGGCGACCCAGCTGACGGGGCGACACAAGGACTTAGCAGGAAATGCCCCAGCATCGGCGCGGTAGTTGCGCGAACCCAGCGACCTCCGATCGGCCGACTCGGGAGACTGGGGCGACTGGGCGGCACGGTCAGGCGGGTTCTGCCGGCCTCCCCATGCGGCCTTGCCCTGAAGGGCCGGACGGATCGCTACCGTCCGCCGAGACGACGCACTGCTCCGCTATGCCCGAGCGGTCACCGATCCGGACCTCCAGTGGACCTACCGCCGGTACCGGGCCGGGGTCGAGCGGCCCGCGGCCCGGCTCATCCGCGGCGGCCGTCGGTTACGCCGCCGCGACCTGGCCAAGAGCGACCTCCCACCGAACGATCGTGACGCCGTAACCAGCCCGTCGACTCACCGTGCTCGATGCCGCCCGCGCCCGCGACACCTGGACGCGCTGGACCGCGGCCTGACACAGGAACCGCGGCCACAGAGCGCTCGCGCCGGTCGGCTCCCACGACGCCCGGTAGATATATGGACACTGATCCCGGCCCTTACGGTCACGATCTTCGTTCTTACGATCACGATCTTCGGCGGGATCTCCTGGCGTCGCTCAGGGCGACTATCCGGACGTCGCGCCCCGGGATACAGCCCGGCCCTCGCCGGGACGGGCAAACCAGTCTTCGACGGCGACCGGGATCGTTTCGCGGCGGCGGGCCACAAGACCCATTCCGCGTGGCCGAAGGCCCCTGCTTGAATGGTCGTCGCGCTTCCGCGCCGCCAGGGTTCGGCTGCTTGCGCAGTGCCACCGCGAGCCCGCCTGCGCGACCGAGCAGTGGCGCCGTGGGGGCGAATAGCTATGTCATCCCAACGGTTGTTGAGTAGATCAATCCATGGTCAATGGTGGCGGGGTGTCTGGTAGCCGGGCCCTACGGACACGTGAAAGGTGCGGTCGTCGCGAGCTCTCCAGGTGTGGTCGTCACCTGGCGTGTGCGCCGGTGGTAGATCGGGACGGCTGGCGTCCGTGGTTGCCGAACCAGCCGCGGCCGACTGGGCGGCAATACGCCATACCGGACTACGCCGATAGGACGAGATCGTTCGCGACCGCCGGTGGGCGGCAACCGCGGCGTCCAAGGGGTCGCCGAACATCCGGCGCACCCGGCTGTCGTGTGGCTGGACGACATGACTACTGGGCATTGTGGCGGAGGTCACCCGATGCATCCCTGGTGATATGTGGTCCCCTATATCCGGTTATCTTCCAATTATCGCCAGCGTCGACGCACTGTGCGTCCGGGCTCGTTGCCACCGTCACGCCTGGCGTTGGCTCGTCGTTTGGATCCATGGCTGTCGGGGCGGCTCCGAAGCGTCGCCGAGAGACAGTGCGCAGGTCGGACCCTGTCCGTGGGGATCACCGGTGGTCGAGGCGTGGCACGACGAGGAGGCTCGGCCGTCGGGCCTGGGGCGGGCCTGACGGTTACGCCGCGGTTACTTTGCAGTTCACTCGCTGCGGGAATTAGGGAAGCCACTTGCCGCCCCGGACGGTTGCGGTAGCATTCCCAGCGGGGATCAAGCGGGTCCGGCGTCGGAGTGGTTGCGTATTGCCTCGGTCCGTCGTCGACACTGTGCGCCGCAGGGGTCACAAATTTGTTTCGCCCGGGAGTCGCGCCTGTTTGTGAAGGGTGAACGTCGGCTGGACAGCCGGCGGGCGACTCCCATACCACCTGGGGGGGGAATGGTGGGGCAAGAAGAGGTCGGACTCGTGTCATCCATCGACGCGCCGTCGACCGCCTACTCGCTGAACGGCCATTCGGCCGGCACGCTGGATTCGACGCTCGACGCGGAACGCGCGGGCGTGACCAGCCTCGGTGCCGGTGGCCGGCGGCGCGGGCGACGAGTGCTCATCGTGGTCCAGAACCTGCCGGTTCGTATTGACCGGCGGGTCTGGCAGGAGGCTCAGTCGCTGGTCAAGGCCGGCTACGTAGTCTCGGTCATCTGTCCACGGGGCCCTGGCGAGCGCAGGCATCAGGTCGCCGACGGGGTCCACATCTGGACGTATCGAGGAGCGCCCCAGACGGCGGGTGTGCTGAGCTACGTCCTCGAGTTTGGCTACTGTTGGCTGCGCACATTTCTTCTGTCGTTCATGGTCGCGTGGCGAACCGGCTTCGATGTGATCCAGGCGTGTAACCCGCCGGACACATACTGGGCGCTCGCGTTGTTCTACAAGCCGTTCGGTAAGAAGTTTGTCTTCGACCACCACGACCTGTGCCCCGAGGTCTACCGGTCCCGTTTCCAACGGGATGGTGACCTGCTGCACCGACTGCTGTTGTTGCTGGAGCGCGGCAACCAGCGGTTCGCTGACCACGTGGTGGTTACGAACGAGTCCTACCGGCAGATCGCGCTGACCCGCGGGCAGCGTGACCCCGAGGATGTCACGATCGTCCGCAGCGGCCCCGACCCGGCCAAGCTGCATCCCGTGCCTCCCCGCCCGGAGCTTCGCCGTGGGCGTGCGCACATGGCCGCCTACCTGGGTGTCATGGGTCCGCAGGACGGTGTCGACGGGCTGGTGGAGGCGATCGACTACTACGTTCACGTGCTGGGTCGCGCCGACTGCCACTTCGTGCTCATGGGCTTCGGTGACTGCCTGGCTCTCCTGAAGGAGCAGGTGAGCCGGCTGGACCTGGACGACTGGGTCGAGTTCACCGGTCGAGCCGATGATCAGATGATCAAGGATTATCTGTCGTCGGCGGACGTCGGCCTCTCCCCGGACCCGCGCAGCCCGCTGAACGAGGTCTCCACCATGAACAAGACGCTCGAGTACATGGCGTTCGGCCTGCCAGTCGTCGCCTATGACCTCACCGAGACGCGGGTCAGCGCCGCCGGGGCCGCCATATATGCGGCCACTGACGACCCGAAGTCGTTCGCGGACGCGCTGGGTGAGCTCATCGACGATCCAGGGAAGCGCGAGGAGCTGGGCCTGACCGGGCAGAAGCGCATCGAAAACGAGCTCTCGTGGCGACATTCCGCTCGCGAGTACGTCCAGGTCTACGACCGGCTACTCTGCGCTGTCACCGTCGCGCAGGCCTGAGGGGGCGCGACCGAGATGCCAGCGGTTGCGACCGGCGCGCGGCATCCCACGGCTCGACGAACTTCTCCTCGCTGGCCTTGGGCCAGGAACTGGTAAGCGCCTGGTTCCGGCGACAAGGTTGCCCGGCCGACAGAAACGACGGCCGGCGTGCCCTGGCACCATGACGAACGCGTCCCAGCGAACAGGCCGACCGATACCGGCCCACACCTACTCCGGAGGCCTTGCCGTGGTGTCCAGTCTGGCGAGACCGGACGTCCCTGTCCTGGCTGAGACGTCGCCAGCCAGGCCTGGCACGTCGTCGGCGCACCACCACGTGGCCAACCCGGCGCGGGATTTCTGACATGCGGCAGACCTGTCCCGCCTGTCAGGCCCCTGCACTTGAGCCGCTGATCGTCGTGGACCGCACTCCGGTGATCATCGGGGTGCTCTGCTCGACCGAGGAAGATGCGCTAGGAGCGGTCCGACGCTCGCTTGACCTGCACCTGTGCGGCGTCTGCGGGACGGTCGTGAACGTCGCCTTCGACCCCGACCTGCTCGAGTACGACGGCCACTACGACAACTCGTTGCACTACTCGGGTACCTTCCGCGCCTTCTCAGCCGCCCTGGCGCGTCGCCTCGTCGACACGCACGGTCTCGCCGCACGCTCGATCGTCGAGATCGGCTCGGGCAAGGGCGACTTCCTTCGGGAACTCTGCCGGCTCGCCGGCTCGTCCGGAACGGGATACGACCCCACCTATGTGGGGCCCGACCGGGCCGAGGACGCTGACGTCGCCTTCATCGTCGACTACTACGGTCCGCGCTACAGCGACCTGCCCGGAGATTTCGTCGTCTGCCGGCATGTTCTCGAGCACATCGAGAACCCGCTCGCGTTCCTGCGCAACATACGGGACGCGCTCGGTGAGCGGGACGCGTCGATGTACCTCGAGGTGCCCAACGGCGGCTTCATGCTTAGCGAGGCCGGGGCCTGGGACTACATCTACCCGCACGTCACGTACTTCTCGCCTGCCGGACTGGCCGCCGTCATCACCGCGGCCGGGTTCGACGTCACGGGTACCGGCACCGCGTTCGGTGACCAGTTCCTGTGGGTCGAGGCGAGAACGGCGCGGGCCTCTCGGGACATCGCGCCGGGCACTCTCGCGCCGGGTGATGTGATGGGTACGGTCGGTGACTACGTCGCGAGCGGGCGCCGTTTCGGAAGCCGCTATCGCGACGTGGTCGGCCGCTGGACAAAGGAGTTCGCCGGCGAGGCGACGCCTGGCCGCGGCCCAACGGCGGGTATGGATACCAAGGCGCGGCACACGGGCGCGGATGCACAGGCCCAGCCCGATCTGACCTCGGGGCGGGTCCTGGTCTGGGGTGCCGGTGCCAAGGGGGTGAACTTCCTCAACGTCGTCGGCGCCGGGGCGGCGGTCGCGGGAGTCGTCGACCTGAACCCGAACAAGCAGGGAACGTTCATCCCCGGTACTGGACATCGGGTGCTCGCGCCCGAAGAGATCGCCGGCATGGACATCGATCGGGTACTGCTGCCCAACGCGCTGTACCTGGACGAGGTACGGGCGTTTCTTGACAAGCTCGATGTCCGGGCGGAGGTCATTCCTCTCCTGACGGAGCCAAGGGGGACGGGGACGCGTGGCACGGTCGGAGGATCGACGGATGAGTATCGGAGCACCCCCGCCGGGGGCAGCGCGCATGTCCGTCGGCAGGGTGGCTGACTCTTGAACCGCGATGGCGAGGTGTGGAGGACACCCGCGCACCACCCGTCTGGTCGCTGCTCGCGATCCGTTCGGTCCGTGCCAGGTGATCAACCGTGACTCGGGCTGAGCCGACGCGTGAGCGTCGGCACCGTACTCACTCCAACCCGGGTGGCCGGCCGCCCGCGGCGCTTCCGGCCGCCTCTGGATCGTCCCCTACCGGGGAGACGATCCCCGCGATCCCCGCCTTCCCCGCCGACGCGCCCGAGACCTTTCTTGATCCGGCGGATCTCATGCGGGTCGATGGCTACGACTCGTCGGACACCTTGCGCCCAAGCAATGCTCGTTTCGTCAACGCACCCGCGATGGTCCGGGACCGGTGGAGCGAGGAACGGCTCGATGGTCTCGTCGATCTCACCGAGCCGCCGGCGGCACCTGGCGGCGCGGCGCGGACGGCACCGCGCGACGGGACACCCGCTCACGGCTCGATGGTGCACGGGATTCGCTGGATGTCGCTCAACCAGATCGGCGTGCAGATCATCCGGCTGGTCGTCCAGATCGCGATGGCGCGCATCCTGGAGCCCAGGGCGTTCGGCCTGATGACGATGGCGCTGGTCGTCCTGGCATTCCTGGAGATCGTGCGTGGTTTTGGCACTGGCATGGCGGTGGTCCAGCGGCAGGAGTCCGACCAGAATCTGCTCAGCAGCGTCTTCTTTCTGAACCTCGGGTTGGGGCTCGGCCTGACCGGTGTGCTTGCCCTGGTCGCACCGCTGCTGTCGTTGGCCTATGGCGACTCGGCCCTGACTCCGGTCCTCCAGGTGATCGGTCTGAGCCTGTTCATGCTCAGTGCCGGCGACCTCCAGCAGTGGCTGCTGCGCCGCGACCTCAAGTTCGGCGCCGTGGCCGCCGCGAACATCATCGGCACGCTCTTCAGCGCCGTCTGCTCGATCACGCTCGGCATCCTGGGTGCGGGAGTGTGGTCACTGGTCGTCGGCAACGTGGCCGGCTATGCCGTGATCACGCTGATCGTCTGGTTCACGTCGTCCTGGCGGCCCAGCATCCACTTCTCCTTCGCGGACATCCGCCAGCTCCTCGGCTTCAGCGCGAACCTCAGCGCCTTCAACATCTTCAACTTCTTTCTGTTGAACGGCGACAAGATCATCGTCGGCCGATTCCTCGGAGCTGGCCCGCTCGGCTTTTACGGCCTCGCGCAGCGCGTGCTGATGTATCCTGTCACCTCCGTTCTGACGGCGCTACAGGAAGTCATGTTCGCGGGGCTCTCGCGCATCAAGGACGATCATCCGGAGGTTCGTCGCATCTACTTCCGAGCCTGCGCGGTCAGTGCTCTGATTTGTTTCCCGGCGATGGCGCTGCTGGCCGTCGTCGCGAACAATCTGGTCCACGTCGTGCTCGGCGACAAGTGGGGAACGCTGGTAGGCCTGATCCAGATCCTGGCGCCGATCGGCGGCATCCAGTCGGTGAGCTTCAGCGTCGGGGTCATCTACCAGAGCCAAGGCCGGACCGACCTCCTGCTGCGCTGGGGAATCTTCTCCGGCCTGCTGATGCTCGGTAGCTATTTCGCGGGCCTGCCATGGGGGGTGAACGGCGTCGCGGCGGCCTATGGGATCGTCATCCTGCTGCTCCTGTCCCCCGGGTTCGCGATCCCGTTCCGGCTGATCGGCGCACGGCAGTCCGAGTTGGTCCGGACGCTCTGGCCGTACCTGTGGGCCACCCTGGTCATGTCGGCGCTGGTGGCCGGCGTCCAGTACTGCGTCGGGCGGGCCGGGGTGCTGGCCGTCGCCAACCTGTCGTTGTCCGTCGCGGTGGGCGCGATCTGCTATGTCGGCCTGATGGTGCTGGTCCGCCCGCCCGCATTGCAAGATCTCCGGCGTTTCGCCGGCGCCGGACGCGCGAACGCGCCGACGGCTTGACAAGCCAGCCAGGCGTTGCCCAGGAGCGGCTGAGGACGCCGCGTCTCGGGGGAGGGACCTCGACATGACCATGGCGGCGACGCCAGACCAGAATCCAGCCAGTCCGCTGGCGAAGTCGTTGGGCGGCGACGGCCTGAGGCCGGTCACGGGACGTGCCCCACTCGTGACGGTCGCCTTGCCGGTCTTCAACGGCGAGAACTACCTCGCGCGGTCGCTGGAGTCGCTGATCGCCCAGGACTACCCGAACATGCAGCTCCTGCTCGCTGACAACGGCAGCACGGACGCCACGGAGAGCATCTGCCGCGAGGCGGCCGAGCGCGACAACCGGGTGACCTACCTGCGGTCGCCGGAGAACCGCGGTGCCGCCTGGAACTACAACCGCGCCTTCGACGCCGCCCAAGGCGAGTACTTCAAATGGACGGCCCATGACGACCGGTGCGCGCCGACCTACGTGTCCAGATGCGTGACCGCGCTGGAGGAGTTCGGCCCCGAAGCCGTACTCGCCTACCCCAAGACCCTGGTCATCGACAAGGACGATCAGGTCGTGGGCGAATTCGAGGACGGGATGGACCTCCGGGAGCCGACCCCGCACGAACGGCTGGCGCATTTCCTCGCGACCCGCACCGAGTATCACGCCGTGTTCGGTGTGATGCGGATGGAGGTGCTGCGCGAGACCAGACTGATCGACCGGTTCGTCGGGTCGGACGTGGTCCTTCTCGCGGAGATGGCGTTGCGTGGCCGCTTCCTGGAGGTGCCAGAGCGATTGTTCCACCGGCGTTTCCACGAGGACAACTCGGTGAACGCGAACCCTGACTACCAGGACCGTGCGGCCTGGTTCGACCCGGCGCTGCGCAAGCGCAAGTCGCTGCCGTTCACGCAGATGACCATCCAGATAGCGGCGTCGGTCCGGAAGGCCGAGCTGGGTCTCGCCGAGCAGGGGCGCTGTCTGGACGCCCTCGCGCGCCACTGGGCTCGGCCCTACTGGCGGCACATGGCTGGCGAGATTCGAGCCACGGTCACCAAGAAGCCGCGCAGTGGTCTGTCGGCGTCGTGACGTCGACACCGTGTGACTTAGCGTATCGGCCGAAAGGGCTGGTAGCGGCCCGAAGGCAGTCCCGTGCCGCGGCCCACGTGATCTACGCCATAGCTGTTCGACCCTTACTTGAGACACATAGGGGATCGTGCCAATGTTCGAACGGGATCGTGTCGTGGCCGCCCGCCTCCGGCACATGACCACCTTGTCCATGTCACCCTCGTCGGCTGGCCACCATGGCGCGTCGGGCCCGGCCGACCGGAGTAGTCGTGATCTTACTTCCGACACCGTCGCGGTATAGGTCACGGCGATGTTTCGAGATGACGTCTGACAGATTCACCAAGGTTTTCAGTCATATTCGGTCTGTCGAGCCACCGGGCGTGCGATCGTGCTGTGTGGTCGTACTCCCGGTGCCTCGGTAGCGCCGGGTCGTGAGGGGGGACATGAAAATCGGAATCCTGGCCGGAGGACTTGGCAGCAGGCTCGCCGAGGAGACCACCATCAAACCCAAGCCGATGGTGGAGATCGGTAATCAGCCGATCATGTGGCACATCATGAAGTACTATGCGCACTTCGGTCTCACCGATTTCGCCGTCGCGCTCGGATACCGTGGCGAATACATCAAGCGATGGCTCGTGGACTACGCGTCGCTCGCCAGCGACCTGACCGTGTCGCTCCGAGACGGGACCGTGTACCAACACGAGGCCGACGGCCACCGCGAGGACTGGAGCATCAGCCTGGTCGAGACCGGCCAGGATACGAACACCGGCGGCCGCATCAAGCGGCTCCAGCGGTGGATCGGCACCGAGGGCACATTCATGCTCACCTGGGGCGATGGTGTGTCCGACATCGACCTCCACGCGCTGCTCGACTTCCACCGCGCGCACGGCAAGCTGGCGACCCTGACGGCGGTGCGCCCGCCCGCCCGGTTCGGCCACCTCGAGATCGACGACGACAGCCGGATCACGGAGTTCTCGGAGAAGCCGCAGACTGGCGAAGGCTGGATCAACGGTGCCTTCTTCGTCCTCGAGCCCGGAATCTTCGACTACATCGAAGGCGACCTCACCCAGTTCGAGAAGGAGCCGTTGGAGGAGCTGGCCAAGGACGGTCAGCTGATGGCCTACCGGCACGGCGGCTTCTGGCAGTGCATGGACACTGTCCGTGATCGCAGGCTGCTCCAGTCGCTCTGGGACTCCGGCAACGCTCCGTGGAAGGTTTGGGCCTGACAACATGCGCATCCTCGTCACCGGCCACGACGGCTATATCGGCACCCGTCTGGTCCCGCTCTTCCTGCAGGCCGGCCATGATGTCGCCGGCCTGGACAGTGGCCTGTTCGCCGACTGCACCATCGGCGCGGAGCCGCCCACTGTCCCCGCGGTCCGGGCGGACATCCGTGACATCACGCCCAGCCACCTTGAGGGCTTCGACGCGGTCGTTCACCTCGCGGCGATCTCCAATGACCCGCTCGGCGACCTCAACCCGCAGACCACGTACGACATCAACGCTCACGCCACCATCAGCGTGGCGCGGGCCGCGAAGGCGGCCGGGGTCTCCAGGTTCGTCTTCTCCTCGTCATGCAGCCTCTACGGCGCACATGGCGACGCGCCGATCGACGAGACCGCCGACTTTTACCCGGTCACTCCGTACGGCGAGTCGAAGGTGATGGCTGAGAAGGGTCTGGCCGAGCTCGCCGACGACGCCTTCAGCCCGGTGTTCCTGCGCAACGCGACCGCGTACGGCGTATCGGCCCGGCTGCGTGGCGACCTCGTCGTGAACAACCTGACCGGGTACGCAATCACCACCGGCGAGGTGCGCATGAAGAGCGATGGCACCCCGTGGCGGCCGCTGGTGCACATCGAGGACATCGCGCGCGCGATGCAGGCTGTCTGCGAGGCTCCCCGGGAGAAGATCCACCTGGAGGCGTACAACATCGGCCGGACCAGCGAGAACTACCGGATCCGTGACGTTGCCGAGATCGTCGAGGAGGTCGTCCCGAACTGCAAAATCACTTTCGCGGACGGTGCCAGCCCAGACAAGCGTAACTATCGGGTCGACTGTGACCGGTTCGCCGACACCTTCCCGTCCTTCCAGCCGGTGTGGACGGTGCGCAAGGGAGTCGAGGAGCTGTACACCACGTTCCTCGCCGAGGCGCTCACGCACGACGACCTGGTCGGCGCGCGCTTCCAGCGGATCCGCCGGATTCAGGAGCTGATCGAGCAGGGCGTTCTCAACGACTCACTGCGTTTCACGGCGCTGACGGGCTCCCACGCCGCGGGCACTGGAGCCGACGGCCCGGACGCCTCGTGAGCGACCTGCTGGGCTGCCGGTCCTGCGGACAGACCGGCCTCAAACCGTTCCTCTCGCTCGGCACAACCCCACTGGCTGACGCGCTGGTCACCGAGGACGGGCTGGCCGACCCGGAGGCGCGGTTCCCGCTCGATGTTGCCTTCTGCTCGGCGTGTTCGCTGGTGCAGATCCTCGAGGAGGTGCCGCCGGAGCAGCTCTTCGTCGACAACTATCTTTACTTCTCCTCCTTCTCCGAACACCTGCTGCGGCACTCACGCGAGCACGCGGTCGGACTGATCGAGCGGCGCGGGCTCGACGGCGACAGTCTGGTCGTGGAGCTGGCCAGCAACGATGGCTACCTGCTCCGCAACTTTGTCGAGCGCGGAGTACCGGTGCTCGGGATCGATCCAGCACCCGACCAGGCCGCCGCCGCGGCGGCGGTGGGCGTGCCGACACTCGCCGAGTTCTTCGGCAGCGAACTCGCCAGACAGATCGTCGCCGAGCGCGGGAATGCTGACGTGATCATTGCGAACAATGTGATGGCGCACGTCCCCGAGCTCAACGACTTCGTCGCCGGGATGGCAATACTCGTCGCGGAGAACGGGCTGATCACCGTGGAGAACCCGTACGTGCGCGACCTGGTCGAGCATCGCGAGTTCGACACCGTCTATCACGAGCACTTCTGCTACTACTCCTGCACGGCGGTCGACACGCTGGTCCGTCGGCACGGGTTGTTCCTCAACGACGTCGAGTACTTCCCTGAACTGCACGGTGGCACGCTGCGCTGGCACATCGGCCCGCGCGAGCATGTCAGCGACGCTGTGCGCGGCTACCTGGCCGCCGAGGCGAACGCCGGCATGACCACGTTCGACTACTACGCCGACTTCGGGGTGGCGGTCGAGCGGATCCGCGCCGACCTGCGCGCGCTGCTCGGGTCGCTACGGGCCGGCGGGAAGCGGGTCGCCGCCTACGGGGCGGCGGCCAAAGGCAGCACGCTGCTCAACTACGTCGGCATCGGGACCGATCTGGTCGAGTTCGTCGTCGACCGCAACGTGCACAAGCAAGGCAGGTACATGCCCGGCATGCACCTGCCTATCCGTGAGCCAGCGGCCCTGCTCGTCGAGCAGCCCGACTACGTGCTCCTGTTGGCCTGGAACTTTGCCGACGAAATCATGAAGCAGCAGGGCGAGTACCTGCGACGGGGTGGGAAGTTCATCCTCCCCGTCCCGACCCCGAGGATCGTGCCGTGACCAAACCCATCGACCGGTGCCCGGCCTGCAACGGGTCGAGCCTTACTCCGTTCTACGCCAAGGACGGTGTGGCATCGCACAGCTGCCTGTTGATGGACGACGAGGTGGAGGCGCTCGCGTTCCCCAAGGGCGACCTGCGGATCGTCTTCTGCGACACCTGTGCATTCGTGTTCAACACCCACTACAACGGCTCGCTCGCCGCCTACTCCGCTCGTTACGAGGAGACCCAGGCGTTCTCCCCGCTGTTTCGAGAGTTCGCTCGTGACCTGGCCAAACGGTGGGTCGACAAGTATGACCTGCACGACCGGTCGGTCCTTGAGCTCGGCTGTGGCAAGGGCGAGTTCCTGGTCAACATGATCGAACAGGGTGCCGGCTCCGGGATCGGCATCGACCCGGGCGTGCACCCTGAGCGGATCGACCCGGAGCTGACCGACAGGCTCACCTGGATCGCCGACTACTACGGTCCGAAGTACACCCACCTCAAGGCGGACGCGGTGGTCTGCCGCCACACGATGGAGCACATCTCGCCGGTCGGCGACTGGATGCGTTCCATCCGCGAGGCCATTGGCGACCAGCCGGACACCGTCGTGCTGTTCGAGCTTCCTGACGTGCTGCGGATCCTCGAAGAGGCCGCCTACTGGGACGTCTACTACGAACACTGCTCGTACTTCAGCGCGGGGTCGCTGGCGCGCCTGTTCCGCGCGACCGGGTTCGAGGTGCTCGAGGTCTCCCGTGAGTACGACGACCAGTACCTGGTGATCGAGGCCAAGCCGTCGACGACTCCGGCACCGGGTGAGCCATTGGAGATCGAGGACGATGTCGAGCGGCTACGAGCGTCGCTGGCGTCGTTCGACCTGTCGGTCGCCACGAGCCTGGCGAACTGGTCCGACGAGATCCGCGCGGTGCGCGCGCGGGGTGGCAGGGTGGCGATCTGGGGCTCCGGCTCCAAGGGCGTGTCCTTCTTCGCGGGGCTGGGCGAGGCAGCTCGCCTCGTCGACTACGCCGTGGACGTCAATCCTTACAAGCACGGCAAGTTCATGGCGGGCAGCGGGCATGCGATCGTGGCGCCGGACCGGCTCGCCACGGACCGGCCGGAACTTGTGATCGTGATGAATCCGATCTACCTCGACGAGATTGGCGAGTCGCTTGCCGAGCTTGGTGTGAGTACCGATCTTCGGGCCATCTAGGTCCCCGATGAGCGATGTATTCGATCCGGTCAGACCAGTGGGGTCCCAGGTAGCGGCCAACTCTCTTGTCGTCGGAGGCAGTGCGATCGTCACCGACGAGGGGGGCCGGATCCTGCTGGAGCGGCGTCGAGACAACGGCCGCTGGGGCCTGCCCGGTGGCGGCATGCAGATCGGCGAGTGGTTCGTCGACTGCGTGGTCCGCGAGGTCAGAGAGGAGACCGGTTTCGAGGTCCGGGTGGACCGCGTGGTCGGGGTGTACTCCAATCCCGGCCACGTTATGGTCTACGCGGACGGCGAGCGGCGGCAGGAGTTCAGCGTGTGCTGCGCGTGCACGATCATCGGCGGCGAGCTGAGGGTGAGCCACGAGTCCACCGCGGTTGAGTTCGTCGCGGTGGACGACCTCGACCAGCTCGAATTCCACGAGAGCGCCCGCCAGCGGATCTCCGACTACCTCGAGGGTGGACTACCGGTGTTGCGCTGATCGCGGTCGCGCCCTGGCGGGCGGCTTTCGGCGTCGTTCTCCTCCGCCTGGACGGGCCCTGCCCGGCCCGACGCGACCGGCGACGTGCGCCACTACCAGCGAATTCCGCGAGAGGTGGCTGTTGCGCGGTCGTCGAGCGTCCGCCATCCTAGAAAGTCGCGGGCAAGAAGGGTACGAGTCCGGCCGCCGGCCCAGGCGGACACGCGCGGGCGCCGCATCGCGGGTACGGATCGTCGAGCCGCCTGGGCCGCGAACTGGTTGAGTGCCGACGGAGCATGCACGCCAAGGGGGAAAACGACTCCACGAGCGGCCGGAGTGCTCTTCCTGCAGCGCCTGCTCTGGCATACCACGACGCTTCCGACCTGCGGTCGATCGACGTCCGACAGTGACGGCACCGGCCGCCTGAGTCTGATGGCCCCTCGTGGCCACGGTCTTCGGTGAAATCTCGAGACCCGCCACATGAACATCAAGGATGACCATGACAACGGTTTTCACCGATTCCCCGATGCCGGATGACAGGCGGCGGAGCCACATCTACCAGGGCGACATCTTCGTCACGTCTCCGAATGCCGCCACCCGTGCGCTGACCGACTTCGCGCGTGAGCTCGTCGAGGAGGCGTTCGCGCCGCTCGACCCGCAGCAAGCCCAGCACGAGATCCCGGTGGAGAAGTTCGTCGAGATCTTCGGGCCGGTCAAGCCCAAGTTCATTCATCATCCGAAGACCAAGAGCCTGCTGCGCGACATCGTCGATCAGCAGAGTGCCGATCTGGACGAGACCTACATCGATGTGCCCCGCCTGCGCGGCGCCACCAGCGACGGCTACCTGACCGCCGGCGTCGGCTACGCCTTCCCGCTGCATCGTGACGTGTGGTGGTCGGCGCCGCTCGCCCAGATCAACTGGTGGCTACCGATCTTCGACTTCGAGTCCGAGTCGTCGATGGCCTTCCACCCGCACTACTGGGACACGGGCATCAGCAACGGGTCGGAGGAGTTCAACTACTACGTCTACAACGCGACCGGCCGAGCGCAGGCCGCGCAGCACGTCGGCAAGGACACCCGCAAGCAGCCGGGGCCGCGCGAACCGGTCCGGCCGGAACCGCAGATCCGAGTCGTCTGCCCGGCCGGGGGAATGATCGGGTTCTCCGCCGCGCAGATGCATTCGACGGTGCCGAACACGTCGGGCCGCACCCGCTTCAGCATCGACTTTCGGACCGTGAACGCCGCCGACCTGCGCGCGGGCAGGTCGGCCCCGAACGTCGACACCTACTGCGAGGGCACGAGTCTGCGCGATTTCCGGCGCGGCAGTGACGGTTCGCCGATGCCAGCGGAGCTGGTCGCCCAGTACGACAGCGGCGAGATCCCCGAGGGGGCAGTGCTGGTCTACGAGCCGGTGACGGCCGCCAGCTCCTGACCTGCACGGCCGGCCGGACTGGCCCAGCCGGCGGCGCCCCGACGATCTGGACGACCACCTTCGTGCCATCGTCACTCCCGCCGTGCTGGGCTCGGCCCGGTGGCGGGCCGACCCCGACGCCTCTCGGTTCTTGCTGCGGCGCCACGCCTCCATGACCCATCGTCCTGCGGTAGTCCCCGGCGCCACACCGCGGGTCCAGAAACTCTATCCGGTGCCCATTCACACAATGTCGACGACGGTCCCTCGTTTCCCATCCGCCTGAGGACGATCGCACTCCGACGCCCTATATTGAAAAATCTGCACGGCACCGGACGAGGGCTCGGCGCGGGCGTGGCGCCTTCAGCTGGCCAGTGTCCGGATGGGGCGAGAACCAGGGGGATCGATGGAGACTCGACGTGTGACCCGGCGGAAGGCGCGCGCGCCCGGCCGGATGGCTTGGCGCGTGGGCGCCGCTGGCCTGATGGTGGTCCTGCAGGTCGTAGCGGTCACAGCGCTCGCGACAGCGCCCGCCCGTGCCGACGGCAACCCGCCGGTCTCCGACGAGTTCTCCGGCAGTGCTCTCGACACCAGCCTGTGGTCGGTGACGGACCCGCGTGGCGACACCACCGTCTCCGAGTCTGGTGGGGCGCTTTCCATCGCGGTTCCGGGCGGCACGACACACGATATGTGGAGCTCCGGCCTCAATGGGCCCCGAGTTCTGCAGCCGGTCGGCAACCTGGACACCGACATCCAGACCAGGTTCGTCTCCGCGGTTTCGACGAAGACCCAGATGCAGGGTCTGCTCGCCGTCGGCGGCGACCGCACGGTGCGCTTCGACCAGAGTTACGACGGGAGCACCCAGCGCATCTTCGCGGCAAGTTTCGTCGGGACCACACCGACCGCGAGACTCAACGCGGCAGTGCCGACGACCACTCCGATAGATCTGCGGCTCACCCGCGTCGGAGACACCTGGACGGCGCGATGGTCCGCGGACGGTGTGTCCTGGAACGTCGCGGCGACGTTCTCGTTCTCGATGACCCTTGGCTCGGTAGGCGTCTTCGCTGGGAACGCGGCGACTCCCACCCCGGCCTTCACGTCCCGGGTGGACTATTTCCGACGGGTGACCGCGGACTCGACGCCTCCGGTGATCAGCCAGATCGCGGTCGCGCCGGCGTCGGACGGCGCCACGGTGACCTGGACGACCGACGAGCCCGCTTCGTCGACCGTCGAGTTCGGCCCCACCACCGGCTATGGCAGCTCCGCCGGTGACTCCAGCCTGGCGGTGACCCACCAGGTCCAGCTGGTCGGGCTGTCCTGTGCGACGCAGTACCACTTCCGGGTACGGTCCGCCGACGGCGGCGGCAACCTGGCCACCGGCTCCGACGCCGCCTTCACGACCGCCGGCTGCCCACCACCGGACACCACGGCCCCGGTGCTCAGCAACATCGACGCCCAGGCGACGTCGAACGGCGCGGTAGTAACCTGGTCGACCAACGAGCCATCCAGTTCACGGGTCGACTACGGCACCACGACCTCGTACGGCCAGACCGCTCAGGGCCCGAACAGCGTCACCTCGCACACGGTGACGATCAGCGGCCTCGTCTGCGCGACCCAGTACTTCTACCGGGTGAGCTCGACCGACACCGCGGGTAATCAGGGGCTTGGCACGCCTGGCTCGTTCACGACCCCGGCCTGCCAGAGTTCGGTGCTCAACGACGAGTTCTCCGGAACGTCGCTGAACACCTCGTTGTGGTCGCTGACCGACCCGGTTGGCGACGCCACGGTCTCGGTCGCGCAGGACCGGCTTCGGTTCTCGGTGCCGGCCGGCGTCTCACACGACTTCTGGACTCCGAACCGCGCCCCGCGGCTGACGCAGAACGTCCCGGACGCGGACATCGATGTCGAGGCCAAGTTCGACTCGGCGGTCACCGTCAAGAACCAGTCCCAGGGGCTGGTGTCCGAGGATCCGGCCGGTCGGCTGGTGCGGTTCGACACCTACTGGGACGGGACCGCGCAGCGGCTGTTCGGCGCGACGTTCGTCAACGGCACCCCGACCACCCGGATGAGCACCGTCATTCCGGCGACCGCCCCGATCTACCTCGGACTGCGGCGGGTGAACGACACCTGGACGCTGCGGTGGTCCGCTGACAACGCGACCTGGAACGTGGCGACGACCTTCACGTTCGTCACCGACATGTCCAAGATCGGCGTGTTCGTCGGGAACGCAAGCCCGAACCCGGCCATGACGGCGCTCGTCGACTACTTCCGCGTCGCCGGCGGGGGTTCGCCGCCGCCGCCGTCTCCGCTGACGATCAGCGGTGTGAGCGCCACACCAGGGAACACGTCAGCCGACGTGAGCTGGACCACCAACCGACCGGCGGACACCCGGCTCGACTACGGCACCACCACCTCCTACGGCCAGACCATGCAGGATCCCGCCGACGTCACCTCGCATCTCGTCCAGGCCACCGGTCTGCAGTGCGCCACGACCTATCACTTCAAGGTCAGCTCGACGGACCCAGACGGGCTGGCGGCCAGTAGCCAGGACGGCACGTTCACCACGACGGCATGCCCGACCCAGGGCGGTGGCGTCTCCTCGGACGACTTCTCTGGCCCGCTCGACACCGACCTGTGGACGGTGCTGAACCCGGGTGGGGACGGCCAGCTGGCGATGACGGGCACCAACGCGGCGATGTACGTCCCGTCGCGCACCACCCATGACATGTGGACCAGCGCTAAGACCGGCCTGCAGCTCCTCCAGCCGGCCCCGGACACGGACTTCGAGGTGGAGACCAAGTTCGAGACGAAGCTGGAGCTGAACCGGCAGACGGTCGGCCTGCTGGTCAAGCAGGACGCGTCGAACTTCCTGCGTTTCGACGAGTCGTCGAACGGCACGACGGTGCAGCTCTTCGCCGCGACCGTCACGGGCAGCACGGCCGTGACCCGGCTGAACAAGACCATCACGGCTGGAGACAGCGTCTTCCTGCGAATCCGCCGCGAGGGCAACGCATGGACGCTGCGCCACTCGGTGGACGGCACCAGCTGGACCACCGACGCCACGTTCAACTACACGATGCCGGTGACCCAGATGGGCCCATATGTCGGAAACGGCCAGGGTGCCGCGGCGGTCGCGTCCGTCGACTACTTCAACAACCTCGCGTCGCCGGTTGTCGATGACGGCGGCGCGCCGCCGGCGACGAGCCAGCCGGGCCAGATCCAGCCGTTCTACGGCGACAACCAGAACGTGGGGGTCCACGGATACCCGCAGCAGTGGGCTGGCGTGCTCGGCCGGGCCACCGACGCCGACGGCATTGCCCAGCTCTGGTATCGGATCAACAACTCGGCGCCGCGGCTGCTCAGTGTCGGGCCCAACAACTCGCGGCTGGAGGCGGCGGGTGACTTCGTCGCCGAGCCGGACCGCGCGGAGCTGGTCGCCGGGGCGAACTCGGTCGTTCTGACCTTCATCGACCGACTCGGCCACCAGACGACGCACACCGTGACGCTGAACAACGTCAACGGTCCCGCGCCCGCGCTCCCGTACACCGTGAGCTGGTCTGGCGCCAGCGCGATCAGCGACCGCGGCCAGGTGGTCGACGGCGTGTGGCAGATCACCGGTGACACGATCCGCACGGCCGAGCCCGGTTACGACCGGCTGGTCGGGGTCGGCAGCATGGACTGGCCGGCCGGCTACGAGGTCACGGTGCCGATCACGGTGCATTCGGCCACCTCGGGTGGCGCCGGAATCCTGGTCGGCTGGTCGGGCCATAGCGGCACCAACCAGCCCAGGACGTTGCACCCGTACGGCGCGCTCGGCTGGTTCCGGCTCAACAGACTGGAGCTTCTGGACACCAATGCCGTGGTTGTGACCTCGACGAGCAGATTCCTCACCGTGGACACGACCTACAACTACAAGTTGCGTGCAGATCCACAGGGCAATGGCAACAGCGTTTACAGCTTCAAGGTCTGGCAGGTGGGCCAGCCGGAGCCGGCGACCTGGGATCTGACGACCACGCTGCCGAGCCGCGCCGGGTCGGTCCTGCTTCTGGCGAACGACGCGGATGCCTCGTTCGGGACGGTGGTCGTCACGCCGCTGTAGTTCACGACAGCAGCAGCTGGCGGTCGGTGGTGGCCCGGGACACCGGGCCACCGCCGACCACCTGCAACGTCAGGCGGCCGGGGCTTTCGAGTGGCCGCTGCCGCTGCCGCGCAGGGCGATGCGACAGCCAGGGCCGCGGCGTGTTCCGTGACATCGGAATCCAGGACGAACTCCGGGCCAGCATGGTCGGCACATCAGCGGACGACCGACTCCATGCGAGGTCGGAGCGGCAACATAACGACCTCGGCGGACCCGGTGATCACCATTCACGTTCGTTTGGGGTGGCCGCGTCACGAAGTCCCCTGTGCGCCCTCGTGGTGGGTGTGTGGCAGTATGGCCACGCAGTCGAGATCCAGGGCAACGACGGCGTTCGGGTTGAAACAGGGCCGGGGCCTGGAGCACCCAAGAACACCTTGGACTGGCGCAAGCAGACTTCTGGGGGGATCCAGGTGGATTTGATCAATATTATCCGTGCCACGCTGCGACGCTGGTACGTTTCGTTGCCCTTGGTGATCGTTACCTGCATCTCGCTGTTCCTTGTGACGGCATCGTTTCCCCCTGTTTACCAGACGTCAACAACGGTGCTTATTATCGGGCCGCAGCAAAGCGTCGTCGGTGCTTCAGTGATCAACGTGAACCCCTTCGCCTACCTCAGTGACTCGGTCAAGGTGATGGCGCTCGCCGACGTCGCGGTGGCGAACAGCCAGGAGATCCACAACAAGGTCTACGCCGAGGGTTACCACGGCGAGTTCACGGTCAAGGTGCAGCCGGGGACCTCGTTCATCAACGTGGCGGTGAACGGATCGAGCCAGCAGGAGACCGAGCGGACCACCGGCCGCGTGCTGAAGGAGCTGCAGGACATCGTCGACAGTTTCCAGACGCGCAGCCCCCAGGCTCAGCGGCTGAGCGTGCAGGTCCTGCAGCAGCCCAACGTGTTCAAGGCCAAGCCAGACGGCAGTTCCAAGCTGTTGCTGGTCATCGCCGTGCTTGGGTTGGCCGCATCCATCGGCGGGGCTGTGGCGGTCGACCTCTGGCGGCGTCGCCGGGACGTGGAGGACGACCGGCCCGCGGGGGCCGGCGCGCCTCCTGCCCCGCGCGACGAGAACCGCGGCGACGTCTCGCCGGACACCGTACGGCTGCAGCCGTACGGCCGTGACCAGGTACGGCCGGCGCCGGCGGCGCCCCGGTCGGACGACCAGGAGGCGTACGCCGACACCTCGGGCCTGAGGAAGGCTTGATGGGCGGCCCTCACGACGTGGGCCACCGTGGCGGTCGTGCTCCTCGAGAGGCCGGCTTGGGGGATCACCCGCAGGCGGCGTCCGGCGGTATCTCCGCGTCGGCGGCCATTCACACGGGCCGGCCTCCGATCGGGTGGCGAACGGCGGTCCCCGGCGGGATCTACCTCCTGGCCGTGATCGTCTCCGGCCTGATCGTGCCGTTCGGCCCGGCCGCGCTGCTGCTCATCGTCGCGATCGTGCCGGTCGCGATGGTCTGCCGCTGGGATTCGGTCTCCGCACTGACCCTGTTGCTGCTGGTGGTGTTCGGCATCTCGGCGCGGTACACACTCGGAGTGGGCCCGCCGGTCATGTTCGCCGGCCTGTTCTGTCTGGGCGTGTGGCTGGTCGCCACGCTGACCGACCGCCGGCCGGCGCCACGCAGTCCGGTGCGCGCCGCGACCCTTCTGCTGATCTGGTTCCTGCTGCTGGGCTACGCGGTTGCCTTCACGAGGGTGCTGACCACCCTCGAGGTGAGCAACGGACAGCGTCAGACTCTGATCATGATAGCCGCGGCCGGGGTGACCTTGCTGGCCGCCGACCGGATCAGCGACAGACAGCGGCTGGATGTCCTGCTGCGCCGGCTGGTGCTCGGAGTCACCTTCGTCTCGGCGATCGCGATCGTGCAGTACCTGTTCGACCGTGACCTCAGCATGTACTTCGTGCCGCCGGGCCTGCACCAGGACGCCGCGGCGGCGGCCATCCTCGAGCGGTCGAACCTGCGCCGGGTCGCGGGTACCGCCGGTCACCCGATCGAGTTCGGCGTGCTGCTGGCGATGGTGCTGCCGCTCGCACTGCACTTCGCGATGTCGTCCTCGCCCGGTCGGTCACGTCAGTGGGCCTGGCTGCAGGTCGCGTTGATCGGGATCGGCCTTCCGCTGAGCATCTCGCGGTCCGCCGTGCTGAGCCTGGCGGTCGCTCTCATCGTCATGATGGCGGGGTGGGACAACCGGCGCCGACTGAACTTCGGCGCGTCGTTGCTGCTGTTCACGGCGTTCTTCAACGTCGCGGTTCCCGGCGTGTTGGGCACGATAAAGGCGCTGTTCCTGTGGGCCAACGAGGATCCCAGCGTCGCGGGCCGCACCGAGGACTACCCCTTGGTGTGGCACATGATCGCCCAGCGCCCGGTGCTGGGCCGGGGGCTCGGAACGTTCGTCCCTGGCCAGTATTTCTTCCTCGACAACCAGTTCCTCGGCACCATCATCGAGATCGGCTACCTCGGTCTGGCCGTCGTGGTGCTGTGGCTCGTCGTTGGTCTCGCCTGCGCCCGCGGCGCGCGCAGGCGTGCCGTCGACCCCGTGGACCGTCAGCTCGGCCAGGCGATCGTCGCCGGGATCCTGGCCGCTGTGGCGAGTTGCGCCACGTTCGACACCTTCGGCTACCGGCAGGTCACTTTCACCCTGTTCCTGCTCGTCGGCTGCGCCGGCGCGCTGTGGCGGCTGACCGCCGCCGACCGAGGCGTCTACGCCCGCGAGGCGGGGGCAACGAGCGGATCACCCGCCGAGGCCGATGACACGCGCGGCGTGCCGGTGGCTGTGAACGGGTCATGACCGGCTCCCTGGGGCAGGCCTTGACGGACAGCCGGCCAGCAGGTCGGCTGTCCGTCAGCGGGCCGGCCCGGCGCTCGCCGGCCGACGGCGCGGCCGACGTCGTTCTGACACTGGCCTGGGAGACCTGGGCCGACATTCATCGGCGCGAGTTCGCCTTCTCGGTCGACCGGCTGTTCGCCCACCTCTATGCGTCGAACCGGGTGAACCGGCTGCTACTGGTCGACCCCTGGCGCAGCACGCTGGTCCGCCGGGCACGGCGAATGCTTGGTCGCCCGCCGGGCGTCTCGTTCCCCGCCGACGCGGGCACCAGTCACCTCACGCCGATGCGGGCACGGCGGGCGGACCCGGCCGAGCCGGGTGATGTGGCGGCGGAGTACCAGCGCTACGACGGCCTGGTCGCCCGCGCCGTCCGCGACCATGGGCTGCGCGATCCCGTCCTGATCGCGACGCATCCGTTCCATGCGGCAGCGGCACGACAAGACCACTGGCGCAGGCGGATCTACTACGGGTGGGACGACTTCGCGTCCTATGCCCCACACGCGCGCTGGCACGAGGCGATCCGGGACTCCTACCGCAGGATCTCGGAACATGCCCTGCCGGTCGCCGCCGTCACGCCGGCGATCATCAGAACCATCGATCCGCGCGGTCCGGGACTGGTGCTGCCCAACGGCGTGGAGCCGGCGGAGTGGAGCTCACCCGGCCCGGTGCCGCCGTGGTTCGCCGCGCTTGCCCATCCGATCCTGCTCTACACCGGCACGCTGGGACAGCGCCTCGATCTCGACGCGCTGATCGCGCTGGCCGAGGCCAATCCGAAGGGAAGCGTGGTCCTGGTCGGCCACTGCGCCGATCCCAGCTACCTTGCCCCGCTGCTGCCGCACCGCAACGTCCATGTCCGCGGCCTGCACTCGCGAGCTGCCGTGGTCGCGATGACCGCGGCGGCCGACGTCTGCCTGCTGCCGCATGTGCCGTCCCCGCTGACCGAGGCCATGAGCCCGCTGAAACTGTTCGAGTACCTGGCCGCCGGCCGACCCGTGGTGGCTTCTGACCTGGAGCCCGTGCGCGCGCTCGGCCGCGAGGTGCGCATCGCCCGTGACGCCGCGCAGTTCGTCGACCAGGTGGCCCGAGCGATCGACGAGCCGGCCGTCCCGCCGTCGGCGCGCGCTGACTTCATCGCCCACAACTCCTGGTCTCGACGGTTCGACGAGCTGCTGACCTTCGCGCTGGGAAGCGACACGTGAGGCTGGTCCCGGAGGCTGCCCGGTGAGAGTAGAGAAGTGAAGGCCCAGATTGGTCTGCCTCCGCGGGTGCTCTACAGCTTTCCGCATCCGCTCGGTGGCGCCGGGATCGGGACCACCGCGTACTACCAGGTGCTCTCGCTGTGGCGACAGGGCATCACCGTGGACGTCATGTGCGCGAGCCTCGCTCGGCCACTGCCCGCGGGACTGCGCGTCGTCCAGACGCTGGCCGTCGCCGGGCGCCGGGTGCCGCCTCGTGTCCTCGGGGTGGGCCGGGCGCGGGCCTACCACGACAGGCTCGTCGCGACGGTCGTCAGTCGCGGCCGCCACAACGTGGTGCATGCGTGGCCGGCGTCGTCGCTGCGCACGCTGAAGGCCGCCCGCCGCACCGGCGCGGCCGGCATGCGCGAGGTGCCCAACACGCACACCGGGCACGCCTTCGAGGTCGTCGGTCGGGAGGCCGACCGGATTGGCTGTCCGCTGCCTCCGGGCGCCCTGAACGCCTTCGACGCCGCGGTGCTGCGTGCCGAGGAGGCCGAGTGGGCGAGCGCGGCCCGTCTGCTCGTGCCATCGGAGGTGGTGGCGGAGACATTTCTAGCCCGTGGGTTCGCCCCGGACCGTCTGGCCAGGCACCGCTATGGGTTCGACCCCGAGATCTTTGGGCCTCCGGACGAGCGTGAGCTCGCTCGGGACGCCGACAGACCACTGCGGGTGGTCTTCGTGGGCCGCTGCGATCCCCGCAAGGGCCTTCACCTGCTGCTGGAGGCCTGGGAGAAGGCCGGCCTGAGTGGCCGTGACGCCGAGCTGACGATCTGCGGCACCTTCGAGCCTCGCTACCACGCCCTGCTCACGCCGACGCTCGACCGACTGGGGATCCGGATGGCCGGCTTCGTCGATGACGTCCCTTCCTTTCTGCGACGCGCCGACGTGCTTGCGCTGCCGTCGGTCGAGGAGGGCAGCGCGCTGGTCACCTACGAGGCGCAGGCCAGCGGCTGCGCGTTGCTCGTCTCGCGCCAGGCCGGCGCGGTGGTCACGCACGGCGAGCAGGGGCTGATCCATGAGGCGGGAGACGTGGCCGCGCTCGCGCGGGACCTTGCCCGGCTGGCGGCTGACCGGGAGATGCTGGCCCGGCTGCGGCGGGGGGCGCTGCGCGGTCGAGACCATCTCACGTGGGATTATGCGGGCGTCGCGCTGATGGACGCATATCGCGAGGGTTTGCTGGACATGGTCACCGCCCCGCGGGCGGATTGACTGGACTCGCGCGTCGGGCCGACGGGGGGAGAAACCGATCCGATGTCCGATCATGTGGCAAGTGTCATCATCCCGGCGCACAACGAGGCGGCAGTTATCGAGCGCTGCCTGACGGCGCTGCGCACCGGCGCCCCCCCGGGCGCCCTCGAGATCGTGGTCGTCTGCAATGGCTGCACCGACGCGACGGCGCAGCTTGCGCGGTCCGCGAGCGTGACGGTGCTGGAGACGCCCCAGCCAGGGAAGGCACGCGCGCTCAACCTCGGCGACGAGATGGTCTCCGCCTTTCCCCGTTTCTACGTGGACGCGGACGTGGAGGTCACGGGCCATGCCCTGATGGCCGTAGCGGCAGCGCTGAGGGACGGAAGATGTCTGGCGGCCGCCCCGAGAGTCGTGATCGACCCGACCGGGACGAGCCGGCTGGTGCGCGGCTACCACCGGATCTGGTCTCGACTGCCGTATGTGACAGCCGACCACATCGGCTCGGGGGTAGTTGGGCTCAGCGAGGCCGGTAGGGCCCGTTTCGTATCTTTTCCAGCCGCGATCGCGGATGACTACTTCTTATATGCCCTTTTTGTGCCGGGCGAGCGTCGGACCGTGTCGGATGTCACTTTCACGGTCTTCCCCGCCCGTACTACCCGCGACCTGGTGCGTCGGAAGACCAGAGTCTTCGCGGGCAACATCGAGATGCGCCGGGCCGGCCACGCAACCGCGCCGAAGGACGCCGTGACCCCGTCCGACCCGCGACCCGGCACCGAAACGGCCGCGGCGGTGAGGACCTCGGTCACGCCTACCGATCAGGCACACCAGCCGGTCGGCGAAGCCGAGCCCGGCACGCCACGGCGCGTCCGCCCGACCGAGAAGGACAGCCCGGCGGGCAACCTGCTGAGCGTCGTCGCGTCCGACTGGACTCTCCTGACGGCCCTGCCCGCGTACGTCGGGATATCGGTGGTGGCAAAGGTGCTGGCCCGTCGGAAGGTCGCCCGCGGCGACCTCGGCTCCTGGGAACGGGACGAGAGCAGCCGGATCAAGGTGGGATAACCGTGGCACAAAGACTCGTCCGCGCACTGCGGTCGGTGTTCGACGTTCGCGTCTGGGCGCATCTGTTCCGCCTCGTGCACTTCTACGGCTACTCGCATGTCCTGCCGCGCGCTCGCGTGACGATGGGGCAGGGGGTGCGCATGGCGCCGAACGTCTCGATTCGCAATGGCGAGCGGATCACCATCGGGGCCGGCGCGCACATCGGTGAACGCTGCTACCTCTGGGCGGGCGACGACCTAGGCCAGATCGACATCGGGGAGAAGGCACTGTTCGGCCCCGAGGTCTTCATCACCGCCTCGAACTACATGATCAAGCCAGGTACCCCGGTCATGGACCAACCGAAGATCGAAAAAGATGTACGGATCGGCCGGGATGTCTGGTTGGGCGCCCGAACGGTGGTGCTCGCGGGTGTGACCGTCGGCGACGGCTGCATCATCGCGGCTGGTGCTGTGATCACCAGGTCGGTGCCGCCCAACTCGATCGTCGCCGGGGTGCCAGCCCGGGTGATCGGCATGCGTACCGAGCCGGAGGAGGCTCCGACTCCGGTGGGCGTGTCCGGCACGGTCTCGGGCCCGGCCGCGAGCCCGGAGCCCGGCCGCGAGCAGCCTGCCTGAATCGAGGCGGGCGGCCTCCGGCGAACGGGCCATGACGGTCATGCCCACGGCGGCCCGACCTCCTGCCCGGCGAGTTCCCGATGCCAGGCGCCTCGGACATTGGATTAGTGATCGCGGCGCCGACCGGTGGCCGCTCGAACCGCGAAGGGCAAGGCAACCATGGGAGCCGACGTCTCCGTACTGATCGTCTCCTACAACACGGGCGCGCTCCTTGTCCGGTGCCTGGAGTCGTTGGCGACGTCGGCCGCGGGCGTGGCGACCGAGGTGATCGTGGTCGACAACGCCTCGACGGACGACTCCGTGGCGTCGGTCAAGGGTGGCTTCCCCGACGTCCAGGTCGTCGAGGCGGGCGTGAACCAGGGGTTCGCCCGGGCTGTGAACGCCGCGGCCGCGCGCGCCACCGGCGAATACCTGCTGTTGCTCAACCCGGACACCGTGGTGTTTGACGGGGCCGTGCACAACCTGCTCGCGTTCGCCCGGGCCAATCCGGCGTACGGCGTGTACGGCGGGCGGACGGAGCGCGCCGACGGGACGCTGGAGCCGAGTTCGTGCTGGGGCCAGCCGACCCTCTGGAGCCATGTCTGCTTTGGGCTGGGCCTGACGACGGCGTTCCGGCGCTCCCGGCTTTTCGATCCCGAGTCGCTGGGCACCTGGCGGAGGGACACCGTGCGGACGGTGGGAGTAGTGACCGGCTGCCTGCTGATGCTGCGGCGGGAGACCTTCGAGCAGCTCGGCGGATTCGACGCGCGTTACTTCATGTACGGCGAGGACGTCGACCTGTGCATGCGGGCCCGCGGGCAGGGCTGGGACCCGGTCATCACGCCGGACGCCACGGTCGTGCACCACGTCGGCGCCGCGTCTTCCAACTGGGCCAACAAGTTCGTCCTTGTGCTTACCGGCAAGGTCACGCTGGCCACCACCCACTGGACGGGATGGCGTCGCCGGCTCTGTCTGTCGATGATCGATCTTGGCGTGGCGCTGCGGGCCGTTCTGGATGTCCTGAGCAAGGCGGTTCGGCCCGGCCGACCACGCCGCAGTGACTGGCCCGCGCTGTGGCGCAGGCGTGGTGAATGGCGTTCGGGCTACCCGGCCGTCGATGCCGCCGGGCTCGCTCCCGAACGTCCCTGACTCAATATTCTCTCCAGAGAAAAAACGAAAGGACAACGTCGACACAGGTCGAGTGCGCGGCCGGGGGGCGTGAGTGGGGTGATCGTGGCTGTGAGTACTCTGACGTTCATGGAGGGGTCTGCCCGAGTGAAAGGAGACCCAACATCGGGGTCACGCCAGCTCCGGAGGCCGGCCGGCATTTAAGGCCATTCGGCTGACCGGGTCTGCGTAGGGTGCTCGTTGGCCACGTGACCAGCACCATGACCGTCCGTGACTTCGATTCCGTTCGCGACGGCCGACGGCCTGGGGATGGGGGCCAGCTCGGCCTGTGAGCGAGTCGTGTCAGCTCGACAGCCATTTGTTGTGTTTCCCGAGGGAAGCGCGTTCGCTCGGCCTGGTGCCGCGTACCTATGCCTGGACCTGCCCGCAGGTCGCTGGAACAGGCGGTGACGGGACCATTGATGGCAGGCGAACGAACGATGTCGCTGTCGCGCGCCGCCGGCTTGACGCATCGCCGTCAGCGACGCCGTTGATCGGCGCCAGCCGGGACGCATTCGGACGGATCACGGCCAGCAGTTTCCGACAAGCACACCGTTCGGCCTGCTCGCCTCCGAGGCGACCGGTCCGATGGTGAGGAGATCTCATGGGCCGCCACAACAGATCCCTTCAAAATCGCACAGCGTCGACCAGGCCGGCTCGGAAGCCGGCCGCGCGACTCCGCCTGCCGATCGGCATCATCCTGCTGGCGGCGCTCCTGGGAGCCGTGTGCTCCGCGGTCGTCCTGCGATCGATGAAGGACAACGTCACGACCATCGAGACGGTAGCGAGTGACGATCCGCTACCCGCGATCGAGTCATACGGAGTCAAGTATTCACTCAACGTAGGTACATCTTTCGACGCGATTTCCGACGCCCAGGTCACCGGAATACGGTTCTGGAAGGCGGCGACCACGGCCGGCCCGTTCGTCGGCTCGCTCTACAGCTCCGACGGCCGGGCGCTCGCCAGCGTCACGGTGGACGGTGGCAGCCAGCAGGGCTGGATACAGGCAGGATTCTCCGCGCCGGTGAAGATAACCGCCGGTCAGAAGTACGTCGTGGCTGCCTTCTTCCCCAAGGGGCACTGGCCGGTAACCCAGAAGTACTTCAACACCAATGGCCCGCGCACGGTGGGTCCGGTCAAGCAGACCCACGGCACCTACCTCTTCGCACGGGAGGCGAAGTTCCCGACGTCGTCGACGTCCGACTTCCTGTTCGTCGACCCGCTCTTCTCGTCGGTGAGCGTCCCGGCACAGCCGGCCGCCACGCCGACCGGCGAGGCGATGCCGACCGCGGGTCCCACGCCGACACCGACGTCGACACCGACGTCGACGGTGGCGCCCACGACCACTGCCCAGCCGACGTCGACGACGGCGCCGACCAGCGGCGCCGGGCCCACGTCGTCCGCGGCCCCTGGCGTGCCGTCGTCCGACCCGTTCTCCAGCACCTGTCCGGTCATGCCCGGTTCGGGCAACACCGGCCCGTCCTCCTCGGCGAGGCTGACGCCGTATTCGGGCGCACAGATCAAGGAAAACGGCGTCGTGCTGGACGGTCGTGATATCTCCGGGACGATCACGATCTATGGCAGCAACGTGACGATCAAAAACTCGGTCGTCCGCGGAAGCATCATCATCCGGTCAGCGGGCGGCGCCACGATCGATCATGTGAAGACGGTGGGCATCGCGATCATTTCGGGTTCGCATCACGTCGTGCGGTACACTGACATTTCGGGCGGCTCGGACGCGGTCCAGATCTCGTCGGTGTACGACCCGGTGTCCGACGTGACATTGACAAACAGCTATCTGCACGGGCCGAACCCGCCGCCGGACGCGCACTACGACGGGATTCAGATCCGCGGGATCGACGGGCTGCGGGTGACCTGTTCGAACCTGGACCTGGTGCCCTTCGCGATGAACCACAACGCCGGCATCTACCTCGAGTGGGCCGGGGGTGGCATCCGGAACGTCACCATCGACCACAACTGGATCAACGGTGGCGGATACGCCGTCCGGGTGGACGCCGAGAACCTCAAGATCGTCGACAACCGGTTCGGTCGGGCCTCTCACTGGGGCCTGTGCAACAATGATCGCCGCAACACTGGCGGTGGTCAGCGGACGTTCGTCAGCCGGGGCAACGTCTGGAACGACACCGGAGCCGCGGTGAACCTCTGCGGCCAGGGCTGAGTCCCGGCCCCGCGTCCGGGGCAGCGTTGCGTGGAAACCTCGTAGGGGGCGGGGCGGGTCGACCAGACCCGCCCCGGGAGGGAGAGCCAGATGCCGAGTCTCACCGGCTCGTCGAGCCGCGACACGCGGACCCGGATCCGCCCGGCGGCGCCGGAGCGTCTACTCGACTTGTGGCGGCGGATCAGGGGCAAGAGCTTCACCCTGGCGATCGCTCGAACGTTCGCCGCGCTCGGCGGACACACGATGATCGAGCCGCCGCTGCGCCTGCACGGAGCCCGTCGGATCGAGATTGGCAGCGGTGTCTTCATCGGGCCGGGCTCCTGGCTGCAGGTACCCAATGATCTGTCAGCTTCCGAGGAAGACGTCATTGTCCGGATCGGTGACGGCTGCTCGTTCGTAGGTTGGGCCACGGTGTCGGCGGTCATCGGCGTCACGATCGGCGAGCGGGTGCTGTTCGCCAGGGGCGTCTATATCTGTGACCACGATCACGAGTTCCAGCGAGCCGGTATTCCGATCATGGACCAGGGGCATCGGAACCTCCAGCCGGTCTCGATCGGCGACGGCGCATGGCTCGGTCAGAATGTCGTCGTACTACCTGGCGCGCAGATCGGTCGGGGGGCCGTCATCGCCGCCAACAGCGTCGTCAAGGACGAGATCCCGGACTACAGTGTGGCCGCTGGATCGCCAGCGAAGGTGATCAGGTCATGGTCACCGACTCCGTCCTGATCAGGTGACAGCGCTGAAACGTCCCGGTCGGATCGGGCTGGCGGTCGTCGCCGCCATCGCCGCCATCGCCGCCCTCGGGATCCTCGCCGCCATCCTGACCTGGCGGCCCACCCGGGATTCACCCACCGCGGCCCCGCCGGAGCATGCTGGCCGGCCCACCGCGTCGGGTGCCTTCTGCCCGGCGGTGCCCGGGCCGGCGAACACCGGCCCGGCCCCGTCGGTGCGGCTGACGCCGCACCAGGGTGGGTCGCTGAAGACCGACGGAGCGGTACTGGACGGTCTTACCTTCTCCGGGACGCTGACGATCTACGCCAACAGGGTGACGATCCGGAATTCCGTCGCGCCGGGCGGCATCGTCGTCCGGGGCAGCGACGTCACGATCGATCATGTCCGGACGACGGGTATCGCGATCGCCAACGGCTCACATCATGTGGTGCGGTACACCGACATCTCCGGCGGCTCGGACGCGATCCAGATCTCGTCGGCGTACGACCCGGTGTCCGACGTGACGCTGGCGAACAACTATCTGCATGGGCCGAACCCGCCGCCGGACGCGCACTACGACGGGATTCAGGTCCGCGGGATCGACGGGCTGCGGGTGACCTGTTCGAACCTGGACCTGGTGCCCTTCGCGATGAACCACAACGCCGGCATCTACCTCGAGTGGGCGGGCGCCGGTAACAGGAACGTCACCATCGACCACAACTGGATCAACGGTGGTGGCTTCTCGCTCCGGGTGGACGCGGAGAACCTTCAGGTGGTCGACAACCAGTTTGGCAGGGCCGATCACTTCGGCCTGTGTAACAACGATCGTCGAAACTCCGGCGGTGGTCAGCGGACGTTCGTCAGCCGGGGCAACGTCTGGAAGGACACCGGCGCCGCGGTGAACCTCTGCGGCCAGGGTTGAACGACGCCCACGTCGCGACCGAGCCGACAGGCAACTCATACGGGCGTCTGGTGACAGTCGTTCGGACCGATCACCAAGCGATTCGCCAGGAGGTCGGCGGTCGGACGCACGGCGCAGGCGCCGCGGCCTGTCGAGCCGTGCCCGCAACGAGTTCGCGACGAATGTGCGCCACCTCACGGTCATGAAGACCCGCCCATGTGTACGGCACACATTGATGTCTACTGAGTCTTGGCGGAAGCGGGCTTGCCCTTACCGTTCGGCGGAGTGGCGGGAGCCGATGTCGAGGTGGGGCCACCTGCGAGATCGCCTCATGGGCGGATCGGCGGTTGGCTCGGCTCGGGAAACAACGGGGGAATGAAAAATGACAGGATGGAATGTGCCCGCGGTCACGCGGATCAGTGTGATCGGCACCGGCTATCTCGGGGCCACCCACGCGGTGTGCATGAGCGAGCTGGGATTCTCGGTCGTCGGCGTCGACGTCGACCCGCACAAGGCGGCGAGCCTGGCGGCCGGGACCGTGCCCTTCTTCGAGCCGGACCTCGAGGAACTACTGCGCAAGAACCTCGACGCGGGCAGGCTGACCTTCACCACATCGTTCGCCGAGGCCGCTGACGCGGATATGCATTTCCTGTGCGTCGGTACTCCGCAGCGGCCCGGCTCGCGGGCCGCCGACCTGAGCTATCTCGACTCGGCCGTCGGCCAGCTGCTGGCTGCCGGCCCACGTCCAGGCTCCCTTGTGGTTGGCAAGTCCACGGTCCCCGCCGGCACGGCCGCCGCGCTGGCCGACCGCCTGGCGGCCGAGGCACCGGGAGTCGGGCTTGCCTGGAACCCCGAGTTCCTCCGCGAGGGCTTCGCGGTGGAGGACACCCTTCGCCCCGACCGCCTGGTCCTGGGACTGCCCAGCGATGACGGCGGCCGGGCCGAGGCGATGCTGCGTGCCGTCTACACCCGCGCCATCGAGGCGGGCACACCGGTGGTGGTGGCCGACTTCGCGACGGCCGAGCTGGTCAAGGTGGCGGCGAACGCCTTCCTGGCCACCAAGATCTCTTTCATCAACGCGATGGCGGAGATCTGCGACGTGACTGGCGGTGACGTCAAGACCCTGGCGTCGGCGATCGGATACGACGCTCGCATCGGAAGCCGTTTCCTGGCCGCCGGCGTCGGCTTCGGGGGCGGGTGTCTGCCCAAGGACATCCGTGCCTTCCAGGCACGAGCCGAGGAGCTGGGCGCCGCGGACGCCGTCGGGTTTCTCGCGGAGGTGGACGCGATCAACCTGCGCTGCCGGACACGGATGGCGGACCTCGCCACCGAGCTGCTCGGTGGCAGCGTCGCCGGGCGCCGAGTAGCTGTGCTCGGCGCGGCGTTCAAGCCGAACAGCGATGACATCCGTGACTCGCCGGCCCTCGACGTCGCCGCGATTCTGCACCGGGGGGGCGCCCTGGTGACCGTCACGGATCCTGCGGCGATCCCGAACGCTCGGCGCCGGCACCCCGAACTTTCCTACGCCGACAACGCCGTCAGCGCGGCGGCCGACGCCGATATCGTGCTTCACCTCACCGAATGGGCCGATTTCCGGGAGATCGACCCGGTGGCGCTCGCGTCGCACGTGCGTTCTCGGGTGGTCATCGACGGCCGCAACACGCTCGACGTCGCCCGTTGGCGCGCGGCCGGCTGGGACTACCGCGCACTCGGGCGGCCGAACGCGTAGTTGACCCGGATGGTTAAATGCCGGTCCGACACATTCCCAACAATTCAACTCGGCTCCGTTCGTGGAGTTCCCCGAGGGCCACACCGGCATGACGGGCGTGATCCCAGGCCCGGGCGGGACCGAGCCCCTGCGTGGATCGCGAGCGGTCGCGGCTCCGGGGCGTACCGGGCTGCGTGCGCCGCTCGGTACGCTGGTCGTGGCCTCTCGCGCCAGCGCGCCCGAGGCCGTCACGTGGCGTTGTGGCGTCTGGTGGGTCAGGCATGGCCGGTCAGGACGACGACGTCTCAGGACATCGGCGTCCATGACGTAGCAGCGAAGAAGGTGCGGTTCGCATGACGGTCACGCCCGAGGGGTCCGGCGCTCGGCTGCCGCGGTCCGGGTACCCCACGGACACGGTCGCCCGGGACGTCCAGACGGCACCCGATGGCACCCCGGCGCGGATCGCCGGGCGGCTGGTGCTGTGGCGCCGGATGGGCGGCCTGGTCTTCGGGCATCTTCAGGACCGCAGCGGCCGGGTGCAGATCTCGCTGGCGCGGAACGATCTCGGTGACGAGACGTTCAAGGCGTGGCACAGCTCCGCGAGGGTCGGTGACTTCGTCGGCGTCACCGGCACGGTCTACACCACCCGCAGGGGCGAGCGGACCGTCGCCGCGAGCGGCTTCACCGTGCTCAACAAGGGAATCCGGGCACTCCCGGACAAGTGGCACGGTGTCGCCGACATCGAGACTCGATACCGGCGCCGCTATCTGGACCTGCTGGCGAACCCCGAGTCGCGGGAGCGGTTCCAGACCCGCTCGCGGGTGATCAGCAGGATCCGCCGTTTCCTGGACGAGGCGGACTTCCTCGAGGTCGAGACCCCGATCCTGACCGACGCCGCCTCCGGCGCCGCCGCGCGTCCGTTCATCACCAGGCACAACGCTTTGGGCGAGGACTTCTACCTGCGCATCTCGCCGGAGACCTACCTCAAGAGGGTGGTCGCGGGCTCGTTCGACCGTGTCTATGAGATCGGCCGGAACTTCCGCAATGAGGGAATCGACCCCTCGCACCTGCAGGAGTTCACGATGCTTGAGTGGTACGCGGCGTACTGGGACTACCGCGACAACATGAGCTTCGTGCGCGAGCTGCTCCTAGCCGTTCTCGACGACGTGCTCGGCACGCGGTGCGTCACGTACGAGGGCGTCAAGCTCGACTTCGGCGCCGACTGGCCGGTGATCGACTACCGCGAGGCGGTCGAGCGGCACACCGGCGTCGACCTGCGGGTGATCCGCGATTTCGACACGCTCAAGGAAAAGTGCGCCGTGCTCGGCCTCGACGTCACGAAGGCCGCCTCCTACGCGGCGCTCGTCGACCTCCTCTACAAGAAGACGGTCCGCCCCCGGCTTGTGGCGCCGTGCTTCCTCGTGGGGCACCCGGTCGAGCTCGTGCCGCTGGCGCGGCGCAGCGACGACGACCCGACCAGGCTGGACATGTTCCAGGTCGTCGTCAACGGCTGGGAGATCGTCAAGGCGTACTCCGAGCTGGTCGACCCGGTCGACCAGCGGGCTCGGCTGGAGGAGCAGGCCGAACTGCGGGCGGCAGGGGACGACGAGACGATGATGCTGGAGGAGGATTTTATCGAGGCGATGGAGTACGGCATGCCGCCGATGTCCGGTCTCGGTCTCGGCATCGATCGGTTCGTCGCACTGGTGACCGACGCCCCGACACTGCGCGACGTCGTCCTGTTCCCGTCGATGCGCGGCGCCAAGGGCTCCGGGGCCGAGGACGCCATTCCGACCGCCGACGCGGCGGCAGCGGCGGCGACGCCCGTCGAGCCCGCGGGCCCGAAGCCGGACGACACTCCCGACGCCTGACCGCTACCCGGTCCGCTCAACCCGTATACGGATTGCCGACCGCAGTAATTCGTATACGGGCCCAAGTGGTAAAAAATCTATGACACGTGCGTCTTCGGCAGTGACGGCGGCAGCTGGGCGAGCCCTACCGACCAGTACGCGGACTTCACCGACTTCCATGTCTCGGATCACCACGTCGACGGCGCTCCCGCGCCCAGTCGCGAGCGTTCCGCAGCCGGACTACTTGCCTCTGGAGAGGTACGCGTGGACGGCGTCCGCGATCGCGCGCTGGCCCATGGTGTTGGGATGGGCGCTCGCCTGCAGGCCGGCGCCGGTCACGGCGATCGGGTACACCCAGGGGTCCTTGGTGCACAGCTTGTGGGCATCGAGCACCCGGTCGATGGAGAGGAACTCGACGCCGGTCTTGCTGGCCGCGCGGCGGATCACGCGGTTGAGATCCCTGTTCAGGCCGGCGAGTTGGACGCGCTCGTTGTTGTCCAGCCACCTGCAGGTGTTGGCGGTGCTGCTGGGGAACAGGTCCGGATAGCCGATGACGATGACCCGGGCACCGCCCGCCGCTTCCTTCACCTGGGAGTAGGCCGCCTGCAGCAGCGGGGGCAGCTGGTCGGTGACGTACTCGCGGCTGTGGTCGTCGTGGCCGGTCCAGAAGCAGCGCCAGACGACACAGCTGACGATCGTGGGCCCGAAACCGGCGTCGTTGCCGCCGATCGTGATCGTCACGATGTCCGGCTTCACCCCGCTGGCCACCAGCGCCCGTAGCGCCTCGACCTGCGGTGGCTGACCGTGGAACGACGCGGTGAACGCGCTGGTCTTCGCGCCCGAGCAGGCGAGCAATCGGGCGGTGGAGCCGGCGATCTCCTGGGCGAGCAGCCTGGGCCAGGAGGCGCCGCTGCGACCACAGCCCGGGGCATCCAGGTCGAAGGGAGCGTTGCCCTCACCGGAGGAGTAGGAATCGCCGAGCGCGACGATTGTGAGAGGTTTCCCGGATCCGCTCGAGTTCGTGCCTGTCCGTACCTGGGAATCGGGGCCCTCGCCCTGCCCGGCAGGAGGACGCGGCTGGCAGCCGGACAGCAGGACGACGAGCGTCGCCAACAGGCCGACAGCGCCTAGGTTGACGGGACGGTGAGCCCGCGTCGGCGCGGGCAAGCGGAGCCGCATGGTATCGCAGCGTAACCGCATCGGTGGTCCTCGACCGTCGTGTTGCGGTCGGGACACCCTGCTGTACGTGTCGATGGGCCGACTCTCGACCGCCCTACGTCCGCTTGTCGACGATGCCCTCAGGCGGTCAGGAGCTGCTGGAGGTAGCCGCCGTACCCACTCTTGGCGAGCGGCTGGATCAGCGAGTCAAGATCATTATCCGAGATGAACCCCTCGCGCCAGGCGACTTCCTCGACACAGCCGATCTTCAGGCCTTGTCGTTCCTCGATGACCTGGACGAACTGGCTTGCCTGCATCAGGGAGTTGAAGGTCCCGGTGTCGAGCCAGGCGGTGCCTCTGTCCAGCACGTGTACGCCGAGCTGGCCGCGGTCAAGGTACGCCTGGTTGACCGCGGTGATCTCAAGTTCGCCACGGGCGCTGGGCTTGGTCTGCCTGGCGACCTCGAGGACGTCGTTGTCGTAGAAGTAGATACCGGTAACGGCATAGCTCGACTTGGGCTTCTCGGGCTTCTCCTCGATGGAGACGGCGTGGCGGCCGTCGTCGAACTCGACGACGCCGTAGCGCTCCGGGTCCGAAACATGGTAGGCGAAGACGACGCCGCCGTTCGGGTTGGTGTACTGCTTGAGCTGCGTCCCGAGCCCCGCGCCATAGAAGATGTTGTCGCCGAGGATCAGGCACACCTTGTCGGTGCCGACGAAGTCCGCGCCGACGATGAAGGCATCGGCCAGCCCGCGCGGCTGGTCCTGCACCGCATACTCGAAACGGCAGCCAAGCCGGTCTCCGTCACCGAGCAGGCGGCGAAACTGGTCCTGGTCCGCGGGTGTGGTGATGATCAGAATCTCGCGAATACCCGCGGCCATGAGGGTCGAGAGGGGATAGTAGATCATCGGCTTGTCGTAGACCGGCATCAGCTGTTTCGAGACGGCCTGGGTGATCGGGTAGAGGCGGGAGCCGGTGCCGCCGGCCAGGATGATGCCTTTCATACCGTCCTTCCAATCCTTGAGGACCCGTGCGACTTTCAGCATCGCGGCTCTCCGCCATGATGGCTCGGCGCTGGCTCGACGGCCAGGAAGTGGTCGGGCAAGCCTTACGCGCGGGACGTCGACGTGGGCGTGGCGTTCGGCGTCGAGGTGGCCGGGCTTGGGGTGGCGCTTGGCGGCGCCGTAGTGGCCGCGGCCGCGGCCGGGCTCGAGGTGGTCGCGGCCGGCGTGGGTGACGGCGCCGGGCTGGAGGTCGGCGACGAACTGGGCGACGAGCTGGGGGTCGACGACGGCGTCGGGGTTGGCGTCGCGGTGGGGATGCCGGTGACGACCACGGTGGTCAGCGTCCGCGCCGCGCAGCCGGCCGGGGTCGTGGTGAGGGTGACCGTGACCGAGCCGCCGGTGGCCGCAGGGAGGCTCAGGCGCGCGAGCGGCGTGGCGCCCGCGGCCGGCTGGGCCGGCACGCTGGTGTCCGCCTGCGCGAGCGGGGCGCCGCCGCTGGACGCGCGGGCCTCCGCGTGGATCGAGACGTTGCCGGTGGCGCCCGCGGCCGCGGCGGTGTAGGTGCCGGTGACGTCCAGCGCGGTGCCGCTGGCGGACTGGTTGACGGTGGCCGCCAGGCTGCTGGTGGTGACGGTGATCGTGGCGCAGGCCGCGCTGGTGGGGCTCGCGCTCGCACTCACGCTTGCCGACGGGGAGGGGAGCCCCGCCGCCAGCGTGACGGCCGGGACAGGGGAGCTGCTCGAGCCGGGGCTGGGCGTGAGGGGGACCACGGGGATGGGCACCGTGGTGGGGCTGGAGTTGATGTAGCCGTCCATCCAGGCGAGCACGGCGCGCACGTAGGCGTCGGACGGGTTGTAGGAGAAGATGGCCGCCCGCAGCTGCGCCGGATCGGTGAGGTCCCGGCCACGGGCGCACAGGTAGCCGCCGGCGGCGAGTGCCGCGTCACTGATGTTGCTCGGGTCCCTGCGGCCGTCGGAGTTGCCGTCGCGGCCGCTGGTCTTCCACGTACTCGGGATGAACTGCATCGGGCCGACCGCGCGGTCGTAGACCTTGTCGTGGTCGAACGAGCCGCCGTCGGTGTCGCGGATCAGCGCGTGGCCACCCTTGCCGTCCAGCGCTACGCCGAGGATCGTCGGCGTGACGGCGCCGTCGGCGGTGATGGAGCGTCCATTCGCGTTGTTCGACTCGACCCTGCCGATGCCGGCGAGCAACTCCCAGCGCAGGTGGCAGCCGGGCAGCTCGCCGCCCATCGTCGCGACGGCCCGCTGGTAGGCGGCGAGGATCTTGTCAGGTATCCGCTTGTTGGCGCCGGAGAGGCGGACCAGCCCGCCGTCGCCGTCGCCGACCGCGGCGGCGGCCAGCGCGTCCGTGCCGACCTCGTCGCCGGGGCTGGGGCTCGCGGTGACAAGGACCGAGCCATCGTCGCCGTCGTCGCCGTCTGGCGTGAGCGGCGGCATGGGGTAGTTGTCGCCCCGTACAGGCTGGTTTCTGGGGGAGCTTGAGGCGGCCTCGTCATCGTGGGGGCTCGCGGGCCCACCGCCGAGCAGGAGCAGCAGGCCGACCGCCGGGACGGCGACGACGCGGGTGAGGCTGAGGGTGCGGTTGCCCTGCCGCCTGCCCTGCCGAGCCGGCTTGGCACGCCGGTGCCGATGCCGGGGGCGCGCGGGCGCCGCGGGAGTCCGCGGCGTCGACGGTGGGGAAGGCGCCGGCGTCTCGCTCACCACGTCCGTCTGGCCATCGCCTGTCGCCCCACCTGTCCGGTTCGCCACTGTCTCCCCGTCCCGGTCGTCCCCCCGGCCGCGTAGCCCGGGCACGCGACGGCCGGCCTCGACGACCAGCCGTGCCGACCGAGTCGTACCGACCGCCGCCGATGGCCTGAGGCGCCGCGTCAACCCGGCGAATGTACCGGACCTCGTTTACCGGGAACGACCCCTTTGGGCACGAAACATGGAAGCCGAGTGAACTGTCTGCCGGGATGGGGCCGCCTTGGCGGTTTCTCCGCCGGTGTCGTCCGGATGCCCGAGCGCCGTTGTGGCTGGCCTGGCTCGGCGGCCACGCCTGCCCCAGCGTGGTGTCGTCCCAGCAGTAGTTGGCCAGGGGTCCCCGGGGTCCCTGCCGGATCGGCAGAGCCGATCTGGGAGGTTAGCGATCGGGGAGGTCTGGGAGCCGATCTGGGAGGTCGTGATCTGGGAGGTCTGCGATCCGCCTCCCTTGGCCTGGCTCGGCGGCCACGTCTACTCCGACGTGATGTGGGCCCCAGGAGCGGTTGGCCAGGGGTCCCCGCCGATCCGTCTCGCCGAGTCCCTCCCAGCCAGGACCTACGGGACAGGCGCCAAGCCGGCGGATCGGTGGGGAGGCTTTTAGTAGGCGCCTTCGCGCTTGAGGACGGCGAAGACGGTGCGCCAGAGGATGATCAGGTCCATGGCGAGCGACCAGTTCTCGACGTAGCGCAGGTCGAGGCGGACCGACTCGTCCCAGTCGAGATCGCTTCGGCCGCTGATCTGCCACAGGCCGGTGAGGCCCGGCTTGACCATCAGCCGGCGGTGCACGTCCCGCTCGTACTGGGCGACCTCGCTCGGCAGCGGCGGGCGCGGGCCGACCAGCGACATGGTGCCGTTCAGGACGTTGAACAGCTGTGGCAGCTCGTCGAGCGACCACTTGCGCAGGAACTTCCCGACCCCGGTCACCCGCGGGTCGTCGCGCATCTTGAACAGCAGGCCCTGGCCCTCGTTGCTCGTCCGCAGCCCGACCAGGCGCGCCTCGGCGTCGACGTACATCGAGCGGAACTTGTACATCGTGAACTCTCTGCCGCTCATGCCGACCCGGGTCTGCCTGAAGAACGCCGGGCCCTTACTGGTCAGCCGGATCGCCAGCACCAGCGCCACGAACAGCGGCAGCGTGACCAGCACACCTGTCAGCGCGAGGCTCCGGTCGAGCATGCCCTTCATCAGCCGGCGGGCGCCGGAGAGCTCGGGCTCCTCGATGTGCAGGAGCGGCAGGCCGGCGACCGGGCGCAGGTGGATGCGGGGCCCGGTGACGTCCGTGATCGCGGACGACACCAGCACGTCGACGTCGGAACCCTCCAGCGCCCACAGCGCCCGGCGCAGCCGCTCGCCGTCGATCTGCGGGCTGATCGCGACGGCCGACGCCTGGGTGCGCCGGATCGCCTCCTCCAGCGCGTCGGACGTCCCCACGATCGGCACACCGGCCAGGTCGAAGCCGGCGCGGTCCGGCCGTTCGGAGCTGTGCAGGCCGGGCGCCCGGTCGAGGCACACGCCGACGACGTTCCAGCCCGCGGTGGGGTCACGCCGGGCGATCCGCACCAGCGACGCGGCCGACTCGCCGGCGCCCACCACCAGCACCCGGTGCTGGCACTCGCCGGCGCGACGCATGCGGTGCAGCCGCGCACGGGCCACCGCTCGACCGACGAGGGTCAGCACCGTGGCCGTCGGGAACGCCACCAGCAGGTACGAGCGGGCGAACTCCGCCTTGGTCGCGTACGAGGCGACCGCCACCAGCGCGGTCAGCCGGACGGCCGCGTTCAGGACGCGGCGGAACTCCTCCGACCCGCCGCCGAGGAAGCGGTGCTCGTAGCCCCGGTTGAGGGCGACCGCGGCGATCCACACGAGCGGCAGCCCGAGGGTGAAGAACAGGTAGGGACGCGACGACTGCGGCGTCTGGCTGAAGTCGATGATCCCGCCGAAGCGGATCAGGTAGGCGAGACCGGTCCCGGCGAGGCAGGCGGCGAGGTCGGCGAACATCGCCGCCCGCGCGTAGTCGCGCTCCCAGGTGAGCTGGGCCCGGTACGGCTCGCGTACCCCCTCGTGCGGAGTGCTCGACAGGACCGCGAGCTCGGCGGCGCTGCGCGTGGTGGCATGCGGGTGGGCGCGCTGCTCAGGTGGGCGGCCGGCCAGGCGTGCCCGGAAGTTGCGCATCGAGACGCGTAGCGTCGCCTCGCCGTCGCCTTTTCCGTCGCCTGGGCCCGCGTTCCCGGCGGGCCCGCGGGTCGTCGTCGCGGTCACCGGTGCGTCCTCCCTGGGCTGTCTGGGCCGGCCCGCCAGCCAGCGGCGGCCGACCGCGGGTCGGCGCGCGGGATGACCCGCTTCGCACCCATGCGCACCCCTCCGCCGAACACAGCCCCCCGGGCAGCAGCCCACGCGTACCCTGCCGGGCCGTCCGCGGGCGGCTGACGTGACACGCGCGTCGAAAGTACCAACGTCTGACTGATCCCCGGCGTTGAGGCATCCTTCTCGGATTTCATCCGCAGGCGGACGAATAGTCTCCTTCCGGACATCGTCCTGGCTGGCCGCGCGCGGCCAGCATCGGGCCGCGGCGGCGCGGGACGTGACGACGGCTCCCGCCCGTGGGCTTACGCGACAGGCGTCCCCGCCGAGCAGGCGGGCGCCGGGCGAGGAGACGGCGGAAACCAGGCCCAGTTCTGACGGCACCGGCCGGACCAGGAAATCTCCGCCCCGAGTGGGCAGGACCACATCTGAGGAGTGGCCAGGACCCCACCAATCGGCCTGGTATGGGCCCCGACCACCCTCGCGGATCGGTGGGGAGGCTTAGTAGGCGCCTTCGCGCTTGAGGACGGCGAAGACGGTGCGCCAGAGGATGATCAGGTCCATGGCGAGCGACCAGTTCTCGACGTAGCGCAGGTCGAGCTGGACCGCCTCGTCCGTCGGCAGGTCGCTGCGGCCGCTCACCTGCCACAGGCCGGTGAGGCCCGGCTTGACCATCAGCCGGCGGTGCACGTCGTCGGCGTACTTCGCGACCTCCCGCGGCAGCGGCGGGCGCGGGCCGACCAGCGACATGGTGCCGTTCAGGACGTTGAGCAGCTGTGGCAGCTCGTCGAGCGACCACTTGCGCAGGAACTTGCCGATCCGGCTGATCCGAGGGTCGTCCTTGGCCTTGTACATGTAGTCGTCCTCGCGGTCGTTGAGAGCGAGGACCTCGGCCAGTCGTGCCTCCGCGTCGACGTACATCGAGCGGAACTTGTACATCGTGAACTCTTTGCCGCCCTGGCCGACCCGGGTCTGCTTGAAGATCGCCGGGCCCTTGCTGGTCAGCCGGACTGCCATGGAGAGCCCGAACAGGAGCGGCGAGAGCAGCGTCAGCGAGACGAACGCCACCCCGCGGTCGAGCAGCACCTTCATCAGCCGGCGGGTGCCGGTGAGCTCGGGCTCCTCGATGTGCAGGAGCGGCAGGCCCGCGACCGGGCGCAGGTGGATCCGGGGGCCTGTGACGTCGGTCACCGCCGAGGACACCAGCACGTCGACTTTGGTGCCCTCCAACGCCCACAGCGCCCGGCGCAGCCGTTCACCGTCGATCTGCGGGCTGATCGCGACGGTCGTCGCGTCGGTGAGCCGGATCGCGTCCTCCAGCGCGTCCGACGTCCCGACGATCGGGACGCCGAACAGGTCGAAGCCCGCGCTTTCCAGGCGGTCGTGGCTGTGCCGGCCGGGCGCGCGGTCCAGGCAGACGCCGACGACCGACCAGCCCGCGCTCGGGTCGCGGCGGGCCAGCCGCACCAGCGACGCCGCCGACTCGCCGGCTCCGACGACGAGGACCCTGTGCTGGCAGCGGCCGGCCTGGCGCATCCGGTGCAGCAGCGAGCGGGCGGCCCCGCGGCCGGCGAGCGTCAGGACCGTGGCCGCGGGGAAGACGATCAGGAGGTAGGCCCGGGCGATCTCGGCCTTGGTCGCGTACGACCCGACGGCTACGAGCGCGGTAAGCCGCACCGCGGCGTTGACGACCCGGCGGAACTCCTCCGTCCCGCCGCCGAGGAAGCGGTCCTCGTAGGCACGGTTCAGCGACATCCCGGCGAGCCACGCGACAGGGAAGACCGCGCTGAGGATCAGGTAGGGCGTCGGCGACACCGGCATCAGGTCGAAGTCGACGAGGCCGCCGAACCGCAGGAGGTAGGCGAGCGCCGCCGCGAGCGCCCCCGCGGCCAGGTCCGCGCAGACCACCAGCCGGGTGTATTTGCCTTCCCACGAGATGTGGGCCCGGTATGCCTGACGCCCGGCGGGCTGATCCGTCTCGCCGGCCCGGTCGTCCGCCGGCGTGCCGGTCGGCGACGCCGCCCTGGGAGTGGGAATGGAGGCCACCGGTTCGGATGGCTCCGTCGCGAGCCCGAGGCCTTCGAGGCCACCGGGCGGCAGCGGGAGCAGCGTCGGCCCGGTGACCGCGCCGTGCACCGTGCTCTCGAGGGCGTCCCGCGCGGTGTGTTCCGCCGCGGCCCCTTCGAGCGTCGGGCCCGCCTCCGCGTCGCCGTCCTCGCGGGCGGTGGTGGCACCGTCGCGCGCGATGCCGTTCCTGGCGGCAATGCGCAGGGTGACGTCGTCGTCGGCGACGTCACCCGCGGTGGCGCGGCCCCCGGAGGCGTCGTCGTCGGCGGTGTGGCGTGCCGCGCCGGCGGAGTCGCCGGCGGGGGAGCCGCCCTTGGCCCGGCTGCCGGTGCGCGCGCCGCGGGCACCGGCGGTGCGTGGATCGGTCGTGCGCGGCGAGACCCGCGCCCACTGCATCGGGACTCGCACCGTCGCCTCGGGATCGGTGCCGGTGGGCTTGGAGGTGTCATCGTCTACGGCGTTCTCGTCCATGGTGCTGGGCTCCACGGGACTCCGGTCGGCGGCATCATCCGTCGCGACGCCGGTCGACGCGGCCAACTCCACGGCGGCGACGTGGCCCGCGCCGGGAGAGGACCTGGCGCCGGGCGATGAGCCGAGGCCGCCCTGACTCGGCTCGTCCGTTCTGGTGCCAACATGCTCGGTGCTCGCGTGCTCTGCGCCGAGGTGCCCCAGGCCAGGGTGCTCCGTGCTCAGGTGTTCCGCGTGCAGGCGCGCCGTGTCCGGGCCCGTCGTGCGCCGGTGTGCCGTCTCGAGGTGCGGTATGCCCGGATACTCCCTAACCGAGGCCTCCGCCCGCGCAAATGGGTCTATGCCGTCGACCGTCTCCGTCACGGTGGCCCCCGCCCCCCTTGCGTCTTCCGCCGTTTCGGTCTGCCCGGCGAATGATCGTCAGTCGCCGAGCCTAGCTGCATCTGATTGCCTGGGTGTGTCGGTCATCGGCTGCTCGATCGAAAAGTGTGATCGAGTGACCGTTGGTCTGATGATGGCCGAACGGAGATTAGGACCGAATTCTAGCGGCGCGGCGTAGTGTTCTTGGTGTTGTTACGGCAAATTCCGTCGCGCCGACTGGTCTGGTCCGCCTGGGCCACATGGTCCCGAAGTGGTCCCGACCCGGCACTTTTGGGTGTGGCGCGTGGCGTGGCGCGCCTGGCTGGATCCCCGATCTCACTGTGTGACGGCGCGTGCCAGCGCGAGCCGGCACGCGAATTCCGCCGAGGCATGACCCTGGGCATATGTCGTGAAGATGACTCCAAAACAGGGAATTTCTCGGTGTGGCCGGCCTGGCGAGTATGCCGGGCCGGGTGCCGCGCGTTGGTGCGGTATCGCGTCGGCTACCCGCGAACCGGCGGCGCGGGTGATCGGCCCCGGAATGGCGGCTTTGCCAGAAAAGACCGTTATGGATTTCGGCGGCCAACCGGGAGGAACCCGGGCTTCGCCGGTCCGGGAGGGCCGGCGGACCCAGACCCCGGATCCGGACGCGGACCCCGGACCCCGGACCCCGGACCGGCCAGCTAGCCGACAGCCGGCCGGCCGAGGGGAGGGAGCGCATCGGCGGCACGTCAGATGTTCTTGGTGAACACCAGCCGCAGGCCGATCAGCGTGAGGTGGGGTTCGTGGATCTGGAGGGTCTCGCTCTCCTTGATGACGAGCGGGGCGAGACCGCCGGTCGCGATGGTGGTCGCCTCGACGCCGAGCTCGGCCCTGATCCGCCGTACCAGCCCGTCCACCTGCCCGGCGACGCCGTAGATCATGCCGGACTGCAGGGCCTCGACGGTGCCCTTGCCGATCACCGACCGGGGCGGCACCAGCTCGACCTTGCGCAGCTGGGCTGCCCGGGAGGCGAGCGCGTCCAGCGCGATCTCGATGCCGGGCGCGAGCGCGCCGCCGAGGAACTCGCCGCGCGCGGAGACCACATCGATGTTGGTCGACGTGCCGAAGTCGACCACGATCGTCGGCCCGCCGTGCAGGTGGTGCGCGGCCAGCGTGTTCATGATCCGGTCGGCGCCGGCCTCCTTGGGGTTGTCGATGAGGATCGGCACTCCCGTGCGAGTACCGGGCTCGACCACCACCACCGGTACGTGCCGGAAGATCCGCGCCGCCATCCGGCGGATCTCCCGCAGCGCCGCCGGCACCGTCGAGCACACCGACACGCCGTCGATCTGGTAGTCGCCGAGCAGGCCGCGGTAGACCAGCGTCAGCTCGTCCGCCGTCGCGTTCGGCTGGGTGCGCACCCGCCACGAGTCGGCCAGCGTCTCGCCCTCGAACACGCCGAGGACGGTGTTGGTGTTGCCGATGTCGATCGTCAGCAGCATCAGTGCGACCGTTTTCCCTATGCGTCGAGAGCGAGGTCGAGGCCCAGGTCGAGCGCCGTGACCGAGTGGGTGAGGGCGCCGACCGCGAGGTAGTCGACGCCGGTGGCCGCCACCTCGGCCGCGACGGCCAGGGTGAGGCCGCCACTGGCCTCCAGCAGGACCCCGGCCGGCCGGGCCAGCGCCACCGCCGCGCGAAGCTCGTCGGTGCTCATGTTGTCGCACAGGATCAGGTCGGCGCCCGCCTCGACGGCCTGGGCGACCTGCTCGACGGTGTCGCACTCGACCTCGACGGGCAGGTCGGGAAACGCCCCGCGCACGGCGGCGAACGCGGCCGCCACCCCGCCGGCCGCGACCACATGGTTGTCCTTGACCAGCGCCGCGTCCACGAGCGACATCCGGTGGTTCACGCCGCCGCCGGCACGCACGGCGTACTTCTCCAGCGCACGCAGCCCCGGCAGCGTCTTGCGGGTGTCCCGCACGGCGGCGCCCGTCCCGGCTATGGCGTCGACCCAGGCCCGCGTCCCCGTCGCCACCCCGGACAGGTGGCACAGCAGGTTCAGCGCGGTGCGCTCGGCCGTCAGCAGGCCGCGCACCGGACCGCGCACCCGCAGCACCTCGTCGCCGGGCTCGACCCGGTCGCCGTCCGCCGCGGTCGGCGTGACCTCGACGGCGAGGCCGACGACGGCCTCGAACACGGCCGCGGCCACCGGGAGGCCCGCGACCACGCCGCGTGCCCGGGAGACGACCCGGCCGGTGGCCACCAGGTCCGCGGGCACGGTGGCGGCCGACGTGGCATCCACACCCAGCCCGCTCGTGGCCGGCAGGTCCTCGGCGAGCGCCCGGGACAGCACGTCGGCGACGGCCAGCGGCTCGAGGCCGGCGGCGGCGAGGGCCGATTCGGTCGCGTCCGACAACCCGAGGCCCATCTCACACGCCGCGGCGGGGGCGTGGGCGTCGGTGAGGAAGTGGGCCGGAGCGACGGCGTGCTTCGCGGCGATCCTGGGGCTCACAATGCCTTCTCTCCTTCGACAGGGGTCGCCCCGCCCGCCGCCGCGGGCTCGAACGTGACGCCGAGCGCCCCGTCCGAGTCCAGCCGGACCAGCAGATGCCCTCGCCAGTCGTCGTCCGCCTCGGCGAAGTCCTCGCGCCAGTGCGAGCCGCGGGTCTCCGTGCGCGCCGCCGCGGCGGCGACCAGCGCTGTCCCGACGGTCCGCAGGTTGCTCATCTCCCAGGCGTCCGGCCCGGCGGTGACGGTCGAGCCGGTGACCCGGACGTCGCCGATGGCCGCGAGCGCCTTGGCGGCGGCCAGCAGGCTCGGCGCGGCGCGCAGCACCCCGGCGCCGTCGGTCATCACCCGTGCGAGGTCGCCCCGCTCGGCCGGGTCGGTGAGCCCGGCGGAGCCGCGTTCGACCACAGCCAGCGCGGGCTCGCCCGGCGAGGGCAGCCCGCCGGCCAGGTCCTCGGCGATCCGCGCCGCGAAGACCAGGCCCTCGAGCAGGCTGTTCGACGCCAACCGGTTCGCGCCGTGCACGCCCGTGCAGGCCACCTCGCCGCAGGCGTAGAGGCCGGGAACGCTGGTGCGGCCCCAGGTGTCGGTACGTACCCCGCCGCTGGCGTAGTGGGCCGCCGGTGCCACCGGGACCGGCTGGGTGACCGGGTCCACACCCTGGGCGCGGCACTGGGCGGTGATGGTCGGGAACCGGCGCAGGATCGTCTCCTCACCGAGGTGACGGGCGTCCAGATAGAGATGGTCGACGCCCTGGGCGGCCATCACCCGCGACATCTGCTTCGCGACCACGTCCCGCGGCGCGAGGTCGGCCAGCGGATGCACGCCGGGCATCACCCGCTCGCCGGCCGCGTCCACGAGGACGGCGCCCTCGCCGCGCATCGCCTCGCTCACCAGCGGCCGCTGCCCCACGGCGAGCGGCTCGGCGCCGGGAGCCCAGAACGCCGTGGGGTGGAACTGGACGAACTCCAGGTCCGTGACCACCGCGCCGGCGCGCAGAGCGAGCGCGACCCCGTCTCCGGTGGAGACAGGCGGGTTCGTCGTGGACGCGAAGATCTGGCCCATTCCGCCGGTCGCGAGGATCACCGCCCTGGCGGTGACGGCTCCGACCCCGTCGCGGCTGCCCTCGCCCAGGACGTGCAGGGTCGCGCCGGCGACGCGGCCGTCCGCGTCGGTGAGCAGGTCGAGGACGAGGGCGTGCTCGATGACCTCGACGGCCTCGTCGGAGCGCAGCGCCGCGATCAGCGCACGCTCCACCTCCAGGCCAGTGGCGTCACCGCCCGCGTGCACGATCCGGTCGCGCAGGTGACCGCCTTCCCGGGTGAGCGAGAGCTCGCCGCTGGCGGTCCGGTCGAACTGGGCGCCCAGCGCGGCGAGCTCGCGGACCCTGGCCGGGCCCTCGTCGACCAGCACCCGCACCGCCGCCGGGTCGCACAGCCCGACGCCCGCGACCAGCGTGTCGCGCAGATGGTCGTCGGGCGAGTCCTCGGCGGCCAGCGCCGCGGCGATCCCGCCCTGCGCCCAGCGGGTCGAGCCCATGTCGAGCAGCGCCTTGGTGACCAGCAGCACCCGGGTGGCCGGCAGCGCCGCGCGTACCCGCAGCACGGCGGACAGCCCCGCCACACCCGAGCCGATCACCACCACGTCGGCGTGCCTGGTCCAGCCGGCCCGCGGCGCGCCGAGCCGCGCGGGCAGCACCGGCAACGGCGGCAGGCCCGCCAGTGACTCCAGGGACAAGGGCCGCCGGGTGCGCGAAGGAAAAGCATTTTCGCGCACCCTTTGGCCCGCCAGAGCGGGCAGCGCCGAGGCCGAGGGTGAAGGGTTGCTGGTCATGGTCAGGCCTCTGGCTCGGCGGCGGGCGGAAGGACGAGTTCGATGTTGTCGATCAGGCGGGTGCTGCCCACCCTGGCCGCCACGAGCAGCAGCGCGGGCCCGGTCGTGGCGGGGCTGAGGTCGTCGGGCCCGGCGAGGACGAGGTAGTCGACCTCGATGCCCGGCTCGGCCGCGAGCACCGCGCGAGCGGCGGCGATGACCGCGTCGGGGCCGTCACCGCTGGCGGCGAGGCCCGCCGCGAGCGCCCGCGAGAGCGCGAGCGCGGACAACCGCTGGGAGGCGGTCAGGTAGGCGTTGCGGCTGGACAGCGCGAGCCCGTCCGGCTCCCGGACCGTCGGCACGCCGACGATCTTCACCCCGAAGGCCAGGTCCGAGACCATCCGGCGGATGCAGACCAGCTGCTGGGCGTCCTTGCGGCCGTAGAACGCCAGCTCCGGCCGGACCAGGTGCAGCAGCGTCGCGACGACCGTGAGGACACCGTCGAAGTGCCGCGGCCGGCTCGCCCCCTCCAGCACGTCGCCGAGCGGCCCGGCACTCACGGTCACCAGCGGAGCCGGGTCGTGCACGGCCGCCGGGGCGAACACGACGTCCACGCCCTCCCGGGCGCATACCTCGAGGTCGGCCTCGAGGGTGCGCGGGTAGCGGTCGAGGTCCTCGTGCGGGCCGAACTGCAACGGGTTGACGAAGATCGTGACGACGACCTGGCCGGCCTCGCGGCGGGCCGCGCGGATGAGGGTGGCATGCCCCTCGTGCAGCGCGCCCATGGTCATCACCACCGCCCGGCGCCCGGCGGGGCGGGCGAGCAGCGCGGCGAGCTCCGTGCGGGTGCTGGCGAGTGCGGGCCGAGTCCTTGCGTCGGGATCGGCGAGCGGGGTACGGGGCATCTGGCCGTTCCAGTCCTCGTAGTGCGGTACCGGACGTCGCGGACGACTGTAACCCCTGCGCAACCCCCGTGGCCCCCGCTGTGACCTCCCCCAACTCCCACACAGAGCTGTGCCCCCTCCTTCCCCACCGACTGCCCCTTCCCCACCGATTGGCTAGGCCGAACTTACTTGATCTAGGACGCACTGCGGGCTCGTGACTTGCGGGTTCGCGGCAGCCATTGATCGTCTTACTGACTACCAACGGTCTT
>NZ_MBLO01000275.1 GCF_001854805.1 Pseudofrankia coriaricola | reverse complement strand
GGCGGCCGTCGCGGGCCGGTACACCCGGCAGCCGTAGCCGCTACAGGCCCACGACGCCAGCCGACACGCCGCCCACGACTTTGTCGCAGCCCTGGTACAACATGTACTTCACCCCGGATGGGACGTACGCGATCGTCGTCGCCGAGGCTCAGCAGCGGCTGGACTTCTATGACGCGCGCACCTGGAAGCTCCACCGCCAGCTGCCGGTGACCTGTCCCGGCGTCGATCACATCGACTACTCGGCCGACGAAAGCTACCTGATCGCCACCTGCGAGTTCTCCGGGAAGCTGGTCAAGGTCGACTGGAAGAACCAGGAGGTGCTCGGCTACCTCACGATCGGCGGGATGCCGCAGGACATCAAGCTCGACCCTCAGGGCGAGGTTTTCTACGTCGCGGACATGGACCAGAACGGCGTCCACCTGATCGACGGTGAGAGCTTCCGCCAGATCGGGTTCATGCCGACCGGAAAGGGCGCCCACGGCCTCTACCCGAGCCGTGACGCCAAGGTGCTGTACGTCTCCAACCGCGGGGAGGGGACGATCTCGCTCATCGACTTCGCCACCAGAAAGATCGTCGACCGCTGGGAGATCCCGGGCGGCAGCCCGGACATGGGCGGAGTCTCGGTCAACGGCGACGTGCTGTGGCTCTCCGGCCGCTACAACCGCGAGGTCTACGCGATCTCCACCAAGGACGGCGGGCTGCTGGCCCGCATCCCGGTCGGCGCCGGCCCGCACGGCCTGTCGGTATGGCCCCAGCCCGGCCGCTACTCCCTCGGCCACACCGGCATCCTCCGCTAAGGGGCGGCCCCGCGCCGGACGCTCCGCGCCCGGCGCCGGGTACCGCCCTCAGGCGCTGAGCCTAACCTCCCAGATCGGCTTCGCCGATCCGGCAGGGACCCTGCTCGCCACCTGGTTCGGGCTTGCGGCCTATGACGGTGGCTGACCTGGTTCCGAGCTGACGACGTGGCTGGGTTAACGCCAGCGCTGAGGCGCCGTCACCAGTGGTGGCCAGGTTGCGCTGACTGCTCAGCAGCAGCCCATATGAGTTCCTTGACCAGCAGCCAGGCGAGGGGTCTCCGCCGATCTGCTGCCGAGACTGGGCAGGGCGGAACGTGCAGAATCACGTCCAGCCGGTCCATAGCAGATCGGTGGGGAAGCAGAGATCGGTGGGGAAGCATTCATGACCGTGCTTGACCGTTTTCGGCTGGATGGCCGAGTCGCCATCGTCACCGGTGCGTCGGCCGGCCTCGGCGTCGCGTTCGCGAAGGCGCTCGCCGAGGCGGGCGCGGACGTCGCCCTCGGGGCTCGCCGGGAGGACCGGCTCAAGGAGACCAAGACGCTGGTGGAGGGCGTCGGCCAGCGGGCTGTCGCGGTGCGGACCGACGTCACCGAGCCGGCCGACTGCCAGGCGCTCGTCGCCGCGGCGATGGCCGAGTTCGGCCGGGTGGACATCCTTGTCAACAACGCCGGCATCGGCACCGCTGTGCCAGCCACCCGGGAGACCCCCGAGGAGTTCCGCTCCGTCGTCGACCTCAACCTGAACGGCTGCTACTGGATGGCGCAGGCATGCGGCCGGGTCATGAAGCCGGGCAGCAGCATCGTCAACATCTCCAGCGTCCTCGGCATCACGACCGCGGGCCTGCCGCAGGCGGCATACTCCGCCAGCAAGTCGGGCCTGTTCGGCCTGACCAGGGACCTGGCGCAGCAGTGGGGCACCCGCAAGGGCATCCGGGTGAACGCGCTCGCTCCCGGCTTCTTCGCCAGCGAGATGACCGACCAGTACCGCCCTGGCTATCTGGAGGCCCAGTCGCCCCGACGGCTGCTGGGCCGCACCGGCGACCCCGAGGAGCTTGCCGCGGCGCTGATCTTCCTCGCCAGTGACGCCGGCGGCTTCGTCACCGGCCAGGTCCTCACCGTCGACGGCGGCTTCTCCATCACCTAGCCCCTTCCCCACCGATTGCGCCTCCCCCACCGATTGGCAATGTCGGGGCCACAGCCCCACCGGTATGCCCGGCCCCTCCCGCTCGGTGGCCAATCGGCGGGGACCCCGCGGAAAGCTCAGGGCAGAAGAGCCGGGGGTCAGGTCTGTAGGGGCATTAGCTCGCGGGCGAAGTCGTCCAGGAAGGCGGGCAGGCCCTCGGGCCGGATCATGGGGTAGATCACGAACTTGCTGACGCCGGCGGCGACGTGGTTGGCGATGGACGCGCGAGCGGCGTCCCAGCCGACCGGGACGAACACGCCGGGGTCGACGTCCGGGCGCCGTGCCCGGATGCCGGCCAGCTGCGCCGGTGGGAGCTCGTCGAAGGCGACCCGCAGGCTCAGCCCGAAGTGCTCCTGATCGACCTCGCGGCCCGCCTCAGCCGCCGTCGCGTTGATGACCTCGATGCCCGCCGCCGCGTCGGCCGGGGTGACGAGGCTCGCGAGCCAGCCGTCGCCGAGCCGGCCGATCCGGCGCAGCGCCGCCGGGGCGGCGCCCCCGAGCCACAGGTCGAGCGGGCGGGCCGGCAACTCGCCGATCCCGATGGCGTCCAGGTGGAAGAACTCGCCCTGGTGGGTGACGGACTCCTCGGTGAGGAGCCGGCGCACCACCGTCAGTGCCTCGTCGAAGACGTCGCCGCGGCGGCCTGGCGGCACCGGGAAGGCGCTGCGCTCGGAGGCGCGCGCCGGGCCCAGCCCGACGACCGGCAGTACACGGCCCGGTGCGAGCGCGGCGAGCGAGACGATCTGCTTGGCGAACAGCGCGGGGTTGCGGCCGGGCAGCACAGCGACGCCGGTGCCGACCTTGAGCCGGTTCGTGCGCGCCAGCGCCCAGGCCATCCCCATCATCGGGTCGACGGCGGGCGACGAGAGCTGCTCGGACAGCCACAGCGAGTCGATGCCAAGCTGAGCGATCCGCTTGACCAGCCCGGACAGCTCATCCCCCGCCGCCCCGGCGAACCCGACCCCGATCCGGACCTTCATATGCCTCCCCACCGATCTGCCAGATTCCGCCCATCGCCGATCCATACGTTCGGCGCTGATCCGACCACTTGGCAGATCCGCACCTCCCAGATCACGACCTCCCAGATCGGCTTCGCCGATCCGGCAGGGACCCCGTCCGCCGATCCGGCAGGGACCCCGGGCCTGGCTAAGCCTCGAAGAACCCCACCGGGCGAAGGCAGATCCACAGCCTTCTCAACTAGCTGCCAGATCCCGTGCCTACGCTAACCCGCGCAGCCGCCGCGATGACGCGGATCGACGAGGAGCTGAGGACTAAAGGTGGCGTGGTTCCACACCACGCCCTTGGGGATCCCGGTGGAGCCGGACGTGAAGATCAGCATTGCCGGGTCATGGCCCCGTCGGCGGGGCGCGCGGGCCGCCGGGCGCGCGGCGGTGGCCACCGCGTCGAGATCATCGAGGCCGCCGAGATCGTCGGGCGCGCGGGCGTCCTGGGCCTCGTAGCCGGCGCCGGGGCGGTCGCCGATCGGGAACGGCTCGACCCAGAACGGGAGCAGGCTGGCCGGGTCAGGCGCCGCGTCCGATCCGTCGGCCAAGCCGCCGGTGCCCCCGACGGTGGGCCCTGTGGACGGGCCCGCGCACACGCACAGGTCGGCGCCGGCGAGCTCGAGGATTTGGCCATCCGCTCGGCCGGCAGGTACGCGTCAAGCGGCACAAATGGCCGACCCGCCTTGAGAATGCCGATCATCGCGACAACGGCGGCCGGGTCGTGCCCGAAAAGCAGCGCAACCGGACGAGAGGCGTCCGTTGTCGTGTTGGCGCGATCCAGCAGCCGGTTGGCCAGATCATCCGACCAACGGTCAATCTCACCGAAGGTGAGAGTTCCTCTGTGTGAGCGAAGTGCCACTTCATCAGCGCATTGGCGAACGACGAAATGAAACCGCTCGAGAACGTTCGCGTCCACCTCGTCCGCGGTGGTTGGTGGCACTCACACCCGCGGGCGCGTGCCCCTCGGAGCCGCCGGCCTCGACGTCGCCGTCACGCTGGACCTCCGCAGTTCTCCCGTTTCTTCTTAACCAGAGCTGACGGCTAGATATAGCACAGGCGGTTCATTGTGGAAACGACCTCAACTATCCGGCCACCGCCCATCAAGTCCTATTACGATGTAGAACCTGGAGCCCGCACACAGCCGCCCAGCGCACTCACAGACCCGCAACACATGTAAAGAACATGTTTCGCGCAAACTTCGGCGCGGGGCCAGCGGCCAAGCCTCGCCCCCCGGCCGCACCCGCCCGGCGTCCCGGTCACCCGGCGGGCTGGGCCTGTCGGTTCCGCCCCGAGCGCAAGGGCCGGTGGGAGAAGTCGATGGGAGATGAGGGACCGATGGGAGAAGGCGATTGACCGGCCACCGGCCGGGACCGACCCTGGAGGCATGGGTGACATCGGCAAGCCGGAACGCATCGTCGAGGACGAGCCGATCTCCTGGCCGGATGAGGAACCGCTGACCGTGCCGGCCGAACCGCTCGAGCCGGCGGAGCCCGTCCCGGCCGGGGCGACGGCTGGCACCCGCGGGCGATGAGCCTGCTGGGCTGGCGACAGTGGGCCGTCGACCGCGCCGGGCTGCTCCGGCCGGCCTGGACGCCCTGGTCGCCCTATCCGCCCGAGCTGCTGCTGTGGCGACCGGACGGCCTCACCCGCGCCCACTGTCTGCGTGGCCCGCACGACAGGCCACCGGGTGAGCACGACAGGCCGCCCGGAGCTCGCGACGAGACCGGCTCAGGTGGCATCCCCGAGGCGGAGTGCGGCTGCGGGCTGTATGCCTGGCGCGACCCCGCGGAGCTGGCCGCGGCGCCGCATCCCCGCTGGACGTCGCTACCGATAGTCGTCGGTGTCGTCCGGCTCGGCGGGCGGGTCATAGTCGGTGAGCGCGGCTACCGCGCCGAGCTCGGGTACCCCGTCGCCGTCCTCGACTCCGCCGGTGTCGTCGCCACCACCTACCAGCTGGCCCGTTACCGCGAATGGCGCGCCCTGGTCTCGGAGTGGCACCCGGGCACCTCGTCCGAGGCCGCCTGAAGTACGTCTCAGGACCGCCCCACTGATCCGCTTACGGCGGCACGGTACGGGCCATTCGTGACCATGCTCGGTCAGAGACGGCCTGATCGATGGTGGTTTACCGAAAGCGACCAATCCCCCATTACCGGTAAAGTTCCGGACGACGCGTCGTGGGTGACGGCGCGGCATGGCCACGCTGGGCCGGTCTAGGGGTGATATGTCCGCCACCGACGAGCGTCCGATCGCCTCTGCCCGCGACGGGCGTGGCTCCTCGGCCACCGCTGGCCCGGCAGAGGCCCCGACGTCAACATCCACCGCGCCCTTGTCGCCGTTGTCGCCAACGTCACCGTTGTCGCCAAGTTCGCCGGCGTCCGAGCCTGGCAGCCGCTTCCCGGGCAGAACGGGGCGCCGGGGGGCTGGGCCCGGGCATCGCCGCCACGAGCCGCGACGAGTGCCGCGCTGGCTGTTACTGTTCGCCGCCTACTGTGCGCTGGCCGTGCTGATGCTGCGCTCGCTGTGGGTGGACCCGGGTGCCCGCGGCTACGGCGTCTCGGACGCGACGCTGTTCACCTGGTACATCGGCTGGGTCCCGCACGCCATCGGCCATGGGATGAACCCGTTCGTCACCGACATGATCAACGCGCCGGACGGCGTCAGCATCCTGTGGAGCACCCCGGTGGTGCTGCTCGGTGTCCTCGTCGCGCCGGTGACGCTGCTCGCCGGCCCGGTGGCCGCGCTGAACACCCTGCTCACGCTCGCCCCGGCCGTCTCGGCGATCGCGATGTACGGCGTGGCCCGCCGCTGGGCGGGAACCGGGCCGGCGGCGGTCGCGGGCCTGCTCTACGGCTTCAGCCCGTACATGGTCGGCGCCTCCCTCGGCCACCTGCATCTGACGTTCGCCCCGTTCCCGCCGCTGCTCCTGGCGCTGCTGCATGACCTGCTCGTCCGCGGCCCCGGCCCGCGGTCGCGCGACGATGGCGAAGCCTCGCGCGACCGCGGGCACCCTGGCCGACGCAGCGCGCGGCGCACCGGGCTGCTGCTCGGCCTCGCCGTCGCCGCGCAGGCCCTCATCAGCGAGGAGCTGCTGGCGACATCCGCGCTGGTGGGCGCGCTTGGCCTGCTGATCCTGGCCGTCTATCACCCGTCGGTGGCGCTGGCGAAGGCCGGCCAGATCGCGCGGATGCTGGGCTGGTGCGCGCTCGTCGCCGGCGTGCTGCTCGCCTGGCCGCTGGCGGTGCAGTTCTTCGGGCCGCACCGGGTCCACGGCGCGATCCAGCCGCACGACGTCGCGGTCGCCGACCTGTTCACCTTCGTCGTGCCGACGCCGTTGCAGTGGCTGGCGCCAGGCCAGGCGCTCGACCACAGCCTCGGGTTCACCGGCAACGCCGTGGAGGTCAGCGGCTACCTCGGCGTTCCCCTGCTGGTGCTGCTCGCGGTGCTCGCCGTCCGGCTGCGCCGGGATCCGCTCGTCCGGGTCCTCATCCCGCTGTTCGTCCTCGTCGCGCTGCTCTCGCTCGGCGGGCACCTGCACGTCGACGGCCGGATCACCCGCGTCCCGCTGCCGTGGGCCGCCGTCGAGAGGCTGCCGTTGCTGGGCAGCGCGCTGCCGTCCCGGCTGTCGCTCTACCTGACGATGTTCGCGGGGCTGGCGCTCGCCATCTGGCTGGAGCAGCTTCGCTTCCGGCCGTCGCCGCGCCGCGCGGGCGCGGCGGTGCTCGCCGCGGCCGCGCTGCTCCCGCTCGTCCCGGCGTCGTTGCACGCCCGCGAGATGCGGGCGCCGGAGTTCTTCACGACGGCGGCGGTGGACGTGATCCCGCGCGGCTCGACGGTGCTGGTGGCGCCCTACCCGCGGCCGGACACGCCGGCCGCGATGCTCTGGCAGGCCCACGCTGACTACCGGTTCAGGCTGGCGGGCTGCTACTGCACCGTGCCCGCGCCGAACGGCGGGGCGCAGTTCCACGGCGCCCCGAGCCCGCTGACGACCGCGATGCTGCGGGTGGAGGCGGGCACGCTGACCCCCGCCGAGGCGCTGGCGTTGCCCGGCCTGCGTGAGGCGTACGCGGCGCTGCATCCCGACGCCGTCCTCATCGGCCCGGCGCGCAATCGGGCCGCGCTGGTCGAGCTGGTGGACGGCCTCACCGGCCACCGCCCGGTCGACGAGCCTGGTGGCGTCGCGCTCTGGGCCGAGACTCTCCGGCCTTGAGGCGGTCCCTCCCGTCCCGCGGGCTTACGGTGACTCGGACGGTCAAAAGGCCTGCCGGTAGCGCGCGGCGAGCGACGTCTTTGAGTGACGACCCAGATTCATTCTGTAGACGCGAGTCAGTGTGCCGGGAGAGCCGGGATGGGTGCTGACGACCGGCCGCGGTAGACGCGAGAAGCTGTTCGAGACGGCTGCCCAGATTGCCGTCCGGGATGATGGAATGGCCGGGGGAACGCCCGTTCGGGCCGGAGGGGCGGGGAAATGCTCGCCCTCCGTGCCCGCGGCGGCACACGTCCCAACGGGGTTATGGGGGTGACGTGACGGCCGGTCCAGCCGCAGTCCGAGTAGTGGCGGGACGCTATCGGCTTCTCGCTCCGCTGGGCGCGGGCGCGATGGGGACCGTCTGGCGTGCCTTCGACAAGCTCCTAGAGGCCGAGGTGGCGCTCAAGGAGATCGAGTTCGCCGGCGGTGTGCCCGACGAGGAGCGTGCCGACCGGGTCGAGCGCGCGCTGCGCGAGGCCAAGCACGCCGCGAAGCTGCGCGCGCACCCGCACGTCGTGACGATCCTCGACGTCGTCCTGGAGGACGGCCTGCCCTGGATCGTCATGGAGCTGGTGCAGTCGCGGTCGCTGTTCGACGTCATCCGCCAGGACGGGCCCCTGCCGCCCGCCGAGGTCGCCCGCGTCGGCCTCGCGATGGTTGACGCGCTCTCGGCCGCGGGCGAGTTCGGCGTCATCCACCGCGACGTCAAGCCGTCGAACGTGCTGATGGCGCACGACGGCCGGGTCGTCCTCACCGACTTCGGGATCGCGACCGGCGACGGCGATCCGACACTGACCGTGACCGGTGTTATCGGTACCCCGCTTTACATGGCCCCAGAACGGCTGAACAACGAGCCAGCGACGTTGGAAGCCGACCTTTTCAGTCTTGGCGGCACTCTTTACTTCGCTGTGGAAGGTCAGGCACCGTTCGCGCGGGAGAGCTTCAGCGCGATGCTCGCGGCGATCGTGCTCGCCCCGGCGCCACCGCCGCGGAACGCCGGGCCGATCACCGCCGCGCTGCTCGGCCTGCTGGAGAAAGACCCGAAGACGCGGATGCGCCCCGCCGCCGCTCGGCAGATCTTCCTCGACACGATCCGCGCGGTCGACCCGAGCTACGTGGACGTCGACGCGACGGCCACCACGCCGCGCCGCCTCCGCGGCACGACCGTCGACGTCCCGCCCAGCCGGTCGGACAGCGACGCCAGCCTCCCACCGACGGGTCGGCCCGCGACGGGCCGACCGGAGCCCGGGCGAGTGGGAACGGGGCCCGCGGAGTCGATCCGGCAGGTCCGGGAGCCCCGGGAGACCAGCCGGGACGCCCGGGCCGACAGCGCTCGTTCCCAGCCGACGGAAAGCCGGCCGCTGCCGCCCGCGGAGCTCACCGCCCTCGAGGAGGACGGCGCGATCGCGCTGCGCTGGGCGCCGTCGCCCACGCCCGGCGTCGTCTACCGGGTGTTCCGGCTGATCGCCGACCCGGCCGCCCCGGGCGGCTGGCGCTCCCGCGGGCTGGGCACCACCGGGGTCACCGAGCTGTTCGACGCCGGCGTGCCCAAGGGCGTGCCCTTCCGCCACCAGGTCGTCGCGACGTTCCGCGACGCGACCGGGCACTCGGGCGGCGGTGGCGGCACCGGCCAGGAACCGTCGCCGGCCGCGTCGACCCCGGTCAGCACCATGCCCCGCATCCTGGTGCCCAGCGTGACGGCGCTGCGCGCCGACCTCGACGGCGACGCGGTGGCCCTGTCCTGGCGTCCGATTCCCGGCCACAACAGGGTCGTCATCGAGCGGATCTTCGACGAGTCGTCGTCCTTCCAGGGGGCGATGCGCCGGTTTCGCGGCTCCGGCGGGCAGTACCTCGACAACGACGTCCAGGCCGGCGCGACCTATCGCTACCGCGTCTGGGTGGCCCCGCCCGTCGCCAGCGCCATGTTCGACCCGTCCAGCTGCGCCGAGGTGACCGTGACCGCGGTGCCCCGCCCGCGTCCCGTGACCGACCTGGAGAGCCGGGCGACCCTCGGCGGCACCGTGCTGCGCTGGACGACGGTGCCCGGCGCCGTCGTCCGGATATACGCCACACCGGTCGCGACGGGGTCGGGCCTGTCCGGCACGGGGCCGTTCGGGCCCGCGGGCCACGAGGTACGCGTCGGCTCGCTGGAGGGCCGTGCCCGGCTCGTCGGTGAGAGCCGGCGCGGCCGGTTCGTCGACAACGAGGGCGGCGCCGAGGTCGTCTACACCCCGGTCAGCGTCGCCGGCGACCGTGCCGTCATCGGCGCGGCCGTCATGCAGACATAAGGCGAAGCCGGCTCGAAGGTCGCTTGCGCGACCGCTCCGGACCTCCCAGATCTGCTCCGCAGATCCGGCAGGAACCCCGGCTTCGCCATCGGGCGCCTAGGGCGCCCTCCTAGCCTGATTTCGGGGCTGAGTCCAGGTGTACGGCCGGGGCTGGTGTCGATCGGGGTCGGGATGTGGTCGCGTTGGCAGTGCGCCAATGCGCCGTCACTTGCTGTGGCTGGGTCGCGGTGGCAGCTCACCAGAGGGGCGTTGCGCCCGACCTCGTCGCTTGACGGTTAGAACCGTGGGATGCCGGGGGCGCCCGGCCCGCGCTGGTTTTGGGGTGAGGCATGGAGCGGTGGCTGGTCCGCTCCGGGGTAGAAGAGGCGGCCGGGTCAGCGGTGCGCTGACGCGCTGTCGCCAGCGGTGGCTGGGTCGCGTGAACGCATCGCTTTCCGGCCCGGCGTGCAATGCACAGGCTGATCGGACGCAGGTCATGGCTGGGCGGGAGACTGGCGTGGTGAGTGACGCGGCGCTGGTGCGGTACGAGCAGGTCGACGAGGCGACGGCGCGGACCGCGAGCCGGCGCTACTGGGAGGACGAGGCGAGCGACTACCAGCGCGAGCACGGCGCGTTCCTCGGCGACGTCGACTTCTGCTGGTGCCCGGAGGGGCTGCGCGAGTCCCAGGTCCGCCTGCTCGGCGACGTCGCGGGCCGCCGGGTGCTCGAGGTCGGCTGCGGGGCGGCGCAGTGCGCCCGCTGGCTCGCCGCGCACGGCGCCCACGTAGTCGGCGTCGACATCTCCGCGGGCCAGCTCGCCCATGGCGTCGAGCTCAGCCGGCGTACCGGGATCCCGGTGCCGCTCGCCCAGGCGGACGCGGCCGCGCTGCCCATCGCCTCCGAGTCTGTCGATCTCGCCTGCTCGGCGTTCGGCGCGGTGCCGTTCGTCGCGGACAGCGGGGCGGTGATGCGCGAGGTCGCCCGGGTGCTGCGGCCCGGCGGGCGCTGGGTGTTCTCGACCAACCACCCGATGATCTGGTGCCTGCCCGACGAGCCGGACGAGGCCGGGATGCGGGTCATTCAGAGCTACTTCGACCGGCGCGCCTACCTGGAGCGCGACGGGTCCGGACAGCCGGCCTACGTCGAGACGCACCGGACCATGGGCGACCGGGTCCGCGAGATCGTGGCCGCCGGGCTCACTCTGCTCGACGTCGTCGAGCCGGAGTGGCCGGAGGACAACCACGAGGTCTGGGGCCAGTGGGGGCCCGTCCGCGGCCACTACCTCCCCTCCACCGCGATCTTCGTCACCGCCAGGCCGCTGTAGCCCAGTCGCTTCGGCCTCAGCACCGCCGGGCGAGCGGCCCGGCGTCGCGGGCGTTTGGGCGATCAAACAAGGCCAAAGGTCCCGGCGACAGGACCGATCGATAGGCCGCGCAGCGGCGCGGGGCGCCCGGCGCGGCCACGGCCGTGTCACGCGGGATCACCCCGACCCGCCGCAAAGGGTCGCGCCAGGTCACCCAGGATGCGGGGTCCTCACGAACGGTGGCCCCAAACGCCCGACTAAGGTGCTTGATGGCGAAGAGTCGCACTGGCACCACTCAACCCATGAGTGACCTATTCGACAACGCCGCACGCTTCCGCCCCACTTGGAGAACAACGAGCCGGCCTGCCGCAGGTCGATCCGGCTTGCCCCGTTATGTTTGGCCCCGCGTTCGCAGTTAGGGGCTGACTGTGTACCACGCCAACCTCACTACCGGGGAGGAATCGCCCACGATGCGGCTCACCCCGGTAGCTCGTCTACGCGCCGCGGCCATCCTGGCTGCTGGCGCGCTTGTCGTCACGGCGGCCGGGTGCTCCACCAGCGGCGACGACACGACCTTCACCCCGGCCGCGGCGGGCACAAGGGCGAAGCCCACCGTCATCCCCAACGAGCTGCCACCGATCGGCAAGTTCATCAGGCAGTCCGACGGCAGCCAGGTGACAACGGTCAGCTCGGACTACCTGTTCGACGTCGGCAGCGACCAGCTGCTGCCGGAGGCGACCCAGGCCCTGGCCGAGATCGTGCCGACCCTGCGCGAGCACGCGGGAAGGATCGAGATCGTCGGCTACACCGACGGTCTCGGCTCCACCGACGCGAACCTGGAGCTGTCGAGGCACCGCGGGGAAGCGGTGAAGGCGGTCCTGGTCGGGGACGGCATCGACGGCTCGGTCCTTCAGGTTGTCCCGAAGGGTGAGGATGGCGCGCAGGACGGCGTGCCGGACTCCACCCGCCGCAAGGTGGAGATCGTCCTCAAGTGATCACCCTCAGCACCCCTCACCTCCGTAGCCGGCTCGCCATGGCCTTGGCCGGTCTGCTGGTCCTGGTGCCGGTCTTGGCCGGCTGTGACATGAACAGCCTTCTCGGCAAGAAGGCCGGCGACTGCTCGACCTACCAGGAGAAGCCAAAGAAGAACGCGGCCACGCCTCTCCTGCTCGTCCTGCTCGACCTGTCCAACAACTCCGCTGCGACCGGGGAGCAGGTCGCGACGGCCATGCGGCCCTACATCGACACGGCGCTCACCGACGGCCAGTACGTCAAGGTCATCGCCAACGGCGGCACCGGCGCCGGCGTGAAGACCTTCCCATGCTTCACCGGCGACACGCCGTTCCTCGTCAAGCGCGCCAACAGCACTCGGCAGACCAAGGACCGCACCAAGGGCGGCGAGGCGCTGCAGACGGAGTTCAGCCACGTCGTGCAGGAGACCCCGGTCAGCGCGACCGGCAGCGTCACGAGCCTGCTCGGCGCCGTCAACGACGACGTCCAGTCCCTGCGCAACACCCCCGGTGTGAACCTCGGCGACGTCACCGTGGTCGTCTGGAGCGACCTGATGGGCACCGGCGAGCAGGGCGACTGCATGAACCTGGACGACAAGCAGGCGACCGTGAGCGTGGCCGAGGGCATCGTCGAGCGCTGTTTCGCTACCTCACAGATCAGTGCCGTCAAGGACACCAAGATCCGTTTCATCGGCACGAACCAGGGTGATCTGACGGCACCCCAGCAGGATCTCTCGCGCTATCTGAGGGGCGAACTGTGTCGGCGGCTGAGCAGTGACTGCAGCTAGCCGCTCGGCGGCCACCGAGAGCCGCGTGGTTTCACCCGCCAGGGTGACGCCACGCGGCCTTGCCGTCGGCGGGACCAAACCGGCCGCCGCGGGCTTCGCACGCATCAGGGCCAACCAGCTAGCAGGAGGCGCAATATCACGCCGCCTGCACGCCGCCGGAGGCCTCATTCCTGAGGGTTATCGACCGGAGGCACTGGTATGAGCAGCATCTACGAGCAGCGGGACAGGCCAGGCACCGAGCCCGCCACTGGTCCGGACGGGTCGTTCATCGCGTCCACGCAGACGATGGGGCGCGCGCGAAAGGCTCGGGGCAGTGCCTTCAGCGAGGCTCGGGACCAGCACTACGCGCCGGCGCTGATGCGATCCGCCGTCGTCATCTTCATCTGTGGCATCTCGATGGTGCTGGTCGTCGGGTTCCTGTGGCTCACGATGCCGTCCTCGTCGTCCGTTCGGGTCTCCGTCAGCGGCTCGATCTTCGTGACGGCGATCGGCTTCTTCCTGTCCGGCAACACCTTCCGGCTGCGTGACGTCCGTCGGCGCATCGGCAACCGGGCACGGGCGGGCCTGATCGCGCCGATCGACGCGCTCTCCGAGCTCCCGCCGCGTGACACCATCCAGCGCCGCTTCATGATTGGCGCGGTCGCGGCGTTCGTGGGCCTGACCGCGCTGGTCTTCATCGCAGTCTTCGCGAACGGCGATGGCTCGGGCGATGGCTCGGGTAGCGAGACGGTCATCGCCCCGATCATCGGCGCTATCTTCGCGATGCTGTGCTTCCTCGCCGGCAGCTACTCCCGGCCAATCGACTGATGGCGACGACGCCCGGCTGATGCGCATGCCCACTCGACGACCGACTCAGGTAGTTCCCGTCCAGGCCGAGGTCCCCCGCCGGCCCCGCACACCGGCCAGGACAGACGCCCCGGCCCTGAACCACATCGACACAGGCACGAAGAGATACGGAAAGCGAGACCCAGGTGCTGCGCAGGGGTAACCAGCCGGGGAAACTGGCTAAGCAGCTGATCCGCCGGGTCGGGGACGCCGACATCGCGCTGGCTGGCGCCGAGACCCGTCCTAAGGTCCTCAAGACCCTCGAGGACGCGGAGGTTCAGGAGATCCGGGCCGCGACCCGGGCCGACGCGCGCTCCCTCGAAGAGGAAATCGCCGAGCTGCGCACCGAGATCGACGCTCGGGCGGAGCGGCGTGAGCGGCAGTCCGAGCTCATGCGCCACAAGATCGAACAGGGCCGCCTGTGGCGTAGCGTCGGCATCCAGGAACGCATTCCCCAGCTGCACCTGGGGAAGGGCCCCCGCACCGTGGTGCTCCTGGTGCTCGCCGCACTGGACTTCTACGTGTTCGCGAGCGCCTACGCCGCCCTCGACGACACCCCGCAGTTCAGCGTGGGCTGGTGGCTCGGCGGTCTACTCGGCATCGCCGTGTTCTTCGCGGGCTTTGCCCTCTCGCACGCCATCAAGGGCTCGATCTTCGCCAGGGCCCAGCGACAGTTCCTGTCCGCGGCCGACAACGGACGGCTCGTGATCGACCAGGATATCCGCCCACAGCTGGTGGACTCGAAGTCGTCGCCGCTCGCACTGTGGCTCACCGCGCTCATCTTCCTGGTTCTCATGATCGCCGGTGTGCTGGTGCGTGTGGAGGGCTCGGCCTCCGATGTCAGCCTGCCGCTGATCCTGTTCCAGGGCCTCATCCCGCTGGTGGCGGTCGTCGTCGAGCTCTACCTGCACGACCCGACCGAGCGCGACGACCCGATGCCGAACTGGCGGGACCGGCGGCTGGAGCGCCACCTGGCCAAGGCGGAGCGGCGGCTGCGCGTGGTGGCCGCGCAGGTCGAGGCGCGGGTCGCCCAGGTCGAGAAGCTCTACCGCGTCGAGGAGGCGATCCTCGACGTCGAGCAGAAGGACATGGGCCTGCGGCACACCACCGACCTGGTCCTCAACGGCGGCCACATCCCGACGGTCTCCAGCAACGGCCGGGTGGCCGAGGTCGACCGCGACCAGCTCGAGAAGACCATCAAGATGGCCCGCAGCAGCCGCTCCTGACGTCTCGACAGGCACGGCTGGCACCAGAAAACCAGAACTTCCCGCTGGGGTGCCGGGGTCCGGACCGTGATCACGGTCCGGACCCCGGCACCCCAGCTCTCGTTTGCCGCTGACAAGCCGGTCCCGGAGCAGGTCACGTCGCCCGCCGGCCAGCCTGCCGACCGTCAGCGTGGCGGACAAGGCGCGAGACTAGGAGCCGATCGAAACCCGGCTTGGCTGGTTTCCGGCGGGGGGGCGGCCGGCAGGTGTGGCACCGAAGCGGCACCGGGTGCAACATGACGGATTGCGGGCATGTGGTGTAACTCACCCACGGTTCGACCCGCCTGGAGGCGCCGGTGCGGCGAAGGCTGTCGAGGGGGTTGTGCATGGTGGCGACGAGAGTGGCCGCGGCGACCGGAAGCAGCCTGGCGTTGCTGGCGGAGCTCGCACGCGAGCGGGTGGGCGACAGCTCGCTGCTGGTGTTCGAGGACCAGCGCTGGACGGGCTCGGTGCTGGCGAGCCGGTCCAACCGGCTCGCCAGCGGGCTGATCAGCGCCGGCCTGCGGCCCGGCGACCGGGTGGTCGTGTGCATGGCGAACTGCCCCGAGGTGGGGATCTCCTACAACGCGGTCTGGCGGGCGGGCGGCGTCGTCGCCCCGGTGCTGTTCCTGATCGGTGAACCGGAGCTGCGGCATGTGCTCGCCGACAGCGGCGCCCGGCTCGTCATCACGACACCGGAGTTCCTGGCGAAGGTGCTCGGCGCGGCCAGGGGCATCCCCACAGTGACGGCGGTCGTGCTCGCTGGCGGTACCTCTGACGGCGCCAAGGACGACGGTGGCGGCAGCGACGGGGAGCCCGGCCCGGTGCCGCCGGTGCTCGACTTCGCCCAGCTCGAGGCAGGCGACGAGGCACCGCTGGTGGACACCTCGTCCGCCGAGATGGCCACGCTGCTCTACACCGGGGGCACCACCGGGCGCTCCAAGGGCGTCGTGCTCAGCCATGACGCGCTGTCGGCCGCCGCCTGGGCCGCCCACCTCTCCCGGCAGCAGGACTCCCCGGATGACGGCCTGCCCCGGGTGGGCCTGTCGCCGCTCCCGCTCTCGCACGTCTACGGGCTCACCATCAGCGTCATGGGGCTGCACGCGGCCGGGCCGTCCACGTCGGTGCTGATGCGCTGGTTCGACCCGGTCGGCTGGCTGACGCTCGTCGCCCGGCACGGCGTCCAGTCGAGCGCGCTGGTGCCGTCGATGGTCCGGATGCTGCTCGAGGTGCCGGTCGAGGAGTATGAGACCGGCAGCCTGCGCAAGGTCGTCAGCGGCAGCGCCCCGCTGCCCCGCGAGACCTCGCTGGAGTGGGCGCGACGGCTGCCGCACGCCACGCTGGCGGAGGGCTACGGCTGCACGGAGGTCGCGGCGATCGCCACGTCGACGCCGGGCAGCGCCGTGCGGCCGGGCAGCGTCGGGCGGCCGGCGGCCGGCGTCGAGGTGCGCGTCGAGCTGGCGGACGGGACGGAGGCTGCGACGGGCGGGACCGGCGAGATCTGCCTGCGCGGGCCGTCGCTGATGACCGGCTACTGGCATGCGCCGGAGGAGACCGCACGCGCCCTGCGCGGCGGCTGGCTGCACACCGGCGACGTCGGCCGGCTCGACGAGGACGGCTACCTCTACGTCGTCGACCGGATCAAGGATGTGATCATCCGCAACGGCTTCAACATCTACCCGCGCGACATCGAGGACGCGCTGCTCACGCACCCGGACGTGGTCGCCTGCGGCGTCGTCGGCCGGCCGGACCCGGCGCACGGCGAGGAGGCCGTGGCGTTCGTCCAGCTCGCGCCCGGCGCGACCGTGACGCCGGCGGACCTGGTGGCGTACGCGCGCGAGCGGATCTCGGCGGTCAAGTACCCACGCGAGATCAGGATCGTCGACTCGCTGCCGCTCACGGGCGTCCTCAAGACCGACCGCAAGGCGCTGCGCGAGCTGCTCGACAACTGACGTCGAGGAGCGCCGGGGCCAATTCGGCACGGCCCTGACCAGGCACTTCCGTCAGGGTTCACGCGGGCCCTTACCAGGCACTTCCGTCAGGTTCACGCAGGCCCTTACCAGGCACTTCCGTCAGGGTTCACGCGGGCCAAAATCCTGGCCCGCCGCTGTCGACTAACCGACTGCCCGCTTTCGGCGCGCAATCCAGTCAGCCTACGATCGAATGTGAATTGTCGGATCGGCGCGGCGACTGGTGATCTTATGGATGATTATCGGGGTCAGACGGCTCTGATCACGGGCGCCTCGTCGGGGATCGGGCTCGCGCTCGCGGCCGGGTTCGCCCGCCGCGGGGCGGACATCGTGATCGCCGCGCTGCCGAACGAGAAGCTGGCCGCCGCGGCGGCCTGGCTGCGCGCGCGCCACCCGGTCACCGTCCACGAGATCGGGGTCGACCTCGCCTTCGAGGAGGGGCCGGACAAGCTGGCCGCGCAGGTCGCCGAGCTCGACCTCACGATCGACGTGCTGGTCAACAACGCCGGCTTCGGCGTCCACGGCAACTACCACACGCTCGACATGGAGCAGAACCATCGCGAGGTCATGCTTCTGTGCTCCGCCGTCGAGCGGATGACCCACCTGTTCCTGCCCGGCATGCTCGAGCGCGGGCGCGGCACGCTGATCAACCTCAGCTCGGTGCAGGGGTTCCAGGCCGTGCCGCACATGGCCGTCTACGGCGCGGCGAAGGCGTTCGTGCTGTCGTTCACCACCGCGCTGTGGGCGGAGTATCGCCGCAGCGGCGTGCGGATCCTGGCACTGTGCCCGGCGCAGACCGAGACGGACTTCTTCGAGGACCTCGGCTACCAGGTGGCCACCGGCGGGCGGATGCGCACGCCGGAGGAGGTCGTCGCCACCGCCTTCCGCGGCCTGCGGCGCGGCACGCCCTACGTGATCGACGGCTGGCAGTACCGGCTGTCGGCCAACGCCCCGCGCTTCCTGCCCCGGGGCCTCGTAGCCCGGATCACCGAGCGCGTCCTGCACCCGTCGAAGATGACCCGCCCCGCGCGCCCGCCCCGAGCGCGTCCCCTCGGCGATGTCGAGCGCGACGCCGCCTGAGCGGAGGCAGCCTCAGTCAACCCGGTGAGGGGCGAGGCGCTGTCAGCGGGAAGCGGCGGCGACCGAGGGGCGCGACGGGGGGGTCAGGTCTTTGGCGAGCTCGGCGAGCAGCTCGTAGGAACGGACGCGGTCGGCGTGGCCGTGGACGTTCGTCGTGACCATCAGCTCGTCGGCGCCGGTCGCGTCGAGCAGCCGCTGAAGCCCGGCGCGGACGGTCTCCGGCGAGCCGACGACGTGCGACGCGGTCGCCTGCCGGGCCGCGGACCGCTCCAGCTCGGTCCACGGGTAGGCGGCGGCCTCCTCAGGCGTCGGGTAGGCCGCCGGGCGGCCGGTACGCAGCCGCATCATCGTCAGCCGGATCGGTCCGGCGAGCCAGTCGGCCCGCTCGTCGGTGTCGGCGACCAGCACGGCGGTGGCGACCATCGCGTACGGCCGCTCCCGCCCCGGCGACGGGCGGAACGACGACCGGTAGAGGTCGAGCGCCGGAACCGTGTTCTGCGAGCTGAAGTGGTGCGCGAACGAGAACGGTAGCGACAGGATCCCGGCGACCTGGGCGCTGTAGCCGCTCGACCCGAGCAGCCAGATCGGCGGCACCTCGGCGCGTGGGAAGGCGCTCACCCCGTGCAGCCGGTGGCCGGTGGGGAACTCCGCGCCGGCGAGGAAGGTGGTCAGCTCGGCGAGCTGGTCGGGGAACTCGTCCTCGGTGAGGGCTCGACCCGTAAGGCGCCGTAGTGCCCGGGCGGTCGCCGGGTCGGTGCCGGGGGCGCGGCCGAGGCCGAGGTCGATCCGGCCGGGGAACATCGCGCCGAGGGTGCCGAACTGCTCGGCGACGACCAGCGGAGAGTGGTTGGGCAGCATGACGCCGCCGGAGCCGACCCGGATCGTCGACGTCGCCGCAGCGACCTGGCCGATCAGCAGCGCGGTCGCGGAGCTCGCGATCCCCGGCATGCCATGGTGCTCCGCCAGCCAGTAGCGGACGAAGCCCAGCTGCTCGGTATGCCGGGCCAGGTCGAGCGAGTTGTGAATGGCCTCGCCGGCCGTCACCCCGCTGCCCACAGGGACAAGGTCGAGCACGGACAGTGGCACCGGGAACGGCCCGGAAGACTGCGACGTCACGTCTGTCCCCAACCGCCAACCCGCCCCGGCCTCTTCCCGCGCCGGTCAGGTCGACAGGGCGCGGCCGAGGAAGGCCAGCTGGGCGGGGAGCTGGCGGCGCCAGAAACCGAAGTCGTGGCAGCCGGCGGGGAAGCCGCGCTCGGCGGCGGCCAGCTCGTCGGCGAGCTCGTGGTCGACGCGGCTGAACGGGTCCGCGTGGCCGCAGTCGATCCGGTAGGCGACGCCGCGCGCGGGGCCGGCGCCGAGCACGCGGTGGTCGTCGAAGTCCGCCGCCGAGTCGAACGCGCCGGAAGCCGCGGCGCCGTAGGAGTGCCACACCGCCGGGCTGCTCGCGGCGACGGCCACCACCCGGGTCGGATGGCGCCGGGCGAGCAGCAGCGCGCCATACCCGCCCATCGACCAGCCGTACGCGGCGAACCGGTCCGTGCTCAGCCCCTGGGCGGCGAGCCTGGGCAGCACCTCGCCGAGCAGCATCGTCTCCGGGTCGTCGCCGTCCGCCCGCCGATGCCAGTAGGTCTCGCCGCCGTCGACCGCGGCGAGCGCGAACGGCGCCACGCCGGTGGCGGCCGCGGCCGCGAGAAAGGCCTGAGCCGAGAGCGGCCCGACGAGGGCTCGCGCCGCGTCACCTCGCCCGTGCAGCACCAGGCACACCGGCAGCGCGAGGCCGGCATCCTCGCCTGTCGCGTCGCCTCCGCCCGGCGTCTCGCCCCCGCCCGGCGTCTCACCCTCGCCGGCGGCGCGCGGCTCGTACCCGGGTGGGTAGGCGACGACCAGGTCGACCTCACGGCGGCGGGCGGCGCTCCTGAACGACGTGACGCTGACCGGGCCCGGCTCGACCGCCGGCACGGCGCCCGGCTCGCCACAGCCCTCGACCGCCCGCACCAGCCGTTCCCGCCCCGGCAGCCAGCCCGCGTACACCGCGCCGCCGGCGGCCGCCGCCACCCCGGCCACGCCGGCGACCGCCCCGATCCCCGCGAGCACCACCCGCCGCCGGCTCGGCCGCCCGGCGGCCAGCCCGCGCCGCCGTTGCTCCAGGCTCGGCCGCGCCCGTGGGCCGTCCACCACACTCGGCCGCGCCCCAGGCC
>NZ_MBLO01000274.1 GCF_001854805.1 Pseudofrankia coriaricola | reverse complement strand
CCCCGGACCCATCCGCCGGACCCGGCCGCGCCCCGGACCCATCCTCCAGACCCGGCCGCGCCCCACGCCCGTCCGCCGGATCCGTCCGCGCCCCAGACCCATCCTCCAGACCCGGCCGCGCCCCACGCCCGTCCGCCGGATCCGTCCGCGCCTCCGGCTCGTCCTCCAGACCCGGCCGCGCCTCCGACCCGGCCGCCTCGCCCTCCACTTCCCCGGAAGCCATGTCCCGAATGTTCTCAGCCGCGCGCCCCAAAAACGCGGTTCTGGGCCGGTCATCCGTTCTGGATCGCCTCGCCGGGTCTGGCGGGCTACCGTGCCGACGTGGAGATCGGCGATGTTCAGCTGGTCTGGCTGGCGATCGGGGCCGTGGTCGGCGGCGGGGCGGCGCTCGGCGTCCTGTTCCTGCTGCGGACGGTCCGCACCCCCGCGGGGCTCGGGACCACCGCCGAGCGGGCCACGTTCGCCACCCTGCATACGGCGTCGCTCGCCGCGCCGCACCTGCGGGAGGGGCTCGGCCCGGCCGGCGCCGCGCGCGCCGTCCGCCACCTGCGCGCGCTGCTTGGCACATCGGCCGTCGCGATCACGGACTCGGCCAGGACGCTGGCCTGGGACGGCCCGGGCGAGTCGCGCCACCGCGCGGACGCCGTCCGTCATGCCGCGCCGGCACTCACCGCCGGCCGCGTCGCCGTCCTCACCGCGGGCCACATCCAGGCCGCCGCGGACGGCGCGGACGCCGGCGAGAGCGGGCCGGCCGGCGCGGCCCGTGGGAGCGGGCACTGCGACGATCCCGAGTGCCCGATCGGAGCGGCCGTGGTCGCGCCGATCACCAGCGGCGACGAGGTGGTCGGGGCGCTGCTCGCCTACGCGCCGGCGGTCGGCGCGGGGCTCGCGCGGGCGGTCGAGGAACTCGCCCGCTGGGTCTCCACCCAGGTCGAGCTCGCCGAGCTGGAGGCGTCCCGCACCAGGGCGGTCGAGGCGGAGCTGCGCGCGCTGCGGGCGCAGATCAGCCCGCACTTCATCTACAACTCGCTGGCCGCGATCGCGTCGTTCGTCCGCACCGACCCGGAGCGGGCGCGCGAGCTGCTGCTCGAGTTCGCCGACTTCACCCGCTACGCGTTCCGGCGCAGCGGCGAGTTCACGACGCTCGCCGACGAGCTGCGCAACGTCGAGCGCTACCTGGCGCTGGAGAAGGCCCGGTTCGGTGACCGGCTGGCCGTGCAGATCCTGGTCGCGCCCGAGGTGCTGCCGGTCGTCATCCCGTTCCTGGCGGTGCAGCCGCTGGTGGAGAACGCCGTCCGGCACGGCATCGAGGGGCGTCCCGGGGTCGGGCACGTCTCCCTCGGCGCGACGGACGACGGCGCGGCCGCGCACATCTGGGTCGAGGACGACGGCGCGGGCAGCGACCCGGAGGTCGTGCGCCGCGTACTCGCCGGAGCGCACGTGGGCGACTCGGTGGGCCTCGGCAACGTCGACGCCCGGCTGCGCTCGGTCTTCGGCGACGAATGCGGCCTGGTCGTCGAGACGGCCCTCGGCGCCGGCACCAAGGTCAGCTTCCGCGTCCCCAAGTTCGCGCCCGGAGTCCAGGTCCCCTAGCCGCGGCCGCGAGGCGGATCCGGCTATGGCTACCGGGCGCCCTGGCGGCTACTATTCGCGATCATGGGTGCGGGTGTCGCTTCCGCCCGGCCGGCGCCGCCGGACCCGGCCGCCGCCTTATCGGCCGCCGGGCCATCGGCCGCGTCGCCGCCGGCTCCGGGGCCGGGTGCGCTCGCGGTGCTGGTGGTGGACGACGAGGCGCCGGCCCGTGATGAGCTCGACTGGCTGCTGACCGCCGACCCACGGGTCCGGCTGGTGCGCACCGTCGACGACGGCGCCGAGGCGCTGCGGGCACTGGACGCCGAGGCGTTCGACGCGGTGTTCTGCGATGTCCGGATGCCCGGGCTCGACGGCCTGGACCTCGCCCGCGTGCTGGGCCGGTTCGCCGCTCCGCCGCAGGTTGTCTTCGTCACCGCGCACGAGGGGCACGCCGTCGACGCGTTCGACCTGCGCGCGACCGACTACCTGCTCAAGCCCGTGCGCCCCGACCGGCTGGCCGAGGCCGTGCGCCGGGTCGTCGAGACGATCCGCGCCGCCCGCCAGACGCCCGGAACGCTCGCCGCCATGACGCCCGCCCGGCCCGGCATCGCCCGCGCAGCCGCTTCTGTCGGCCCGTCGATCGAGGCACCGGCCGTGGCGGCCGGCCCGGCCGGTGGGCGAGCGGACGGCGGGACGACGGCCGCCGAGGACGAGACGTTCCCGGTCGAGCTCGGCGGCGTCACCCGGTTCGTCCACCGGTCCGAGGTGCGCTACGCCGTCGCCCAGGGCGACTACGTCCGGCTGCACACGGCCACCGGCGGCCACCTCGTCCGGGTGTCGCTTTCCACGCTGGAGGAACGCTGGGCGGCGGCGGGCTTCGTCCGGATCCACCGCAGCACCCTGGTCGCGCTAGCCCACGTGGACGAGCTGCGGATGGATGACGGCCACTGCACCGTCCGGCTCGGCGACCGGGTGCTGCCCGTCAGCCGCCGGCACACCCGCGCGCTGCGCGACCGGCTGGTCCGAGCGGCGAGCCTCACCCGTGCCCCCGGACGCCTCACCTGACCTGCCGGCCCCGAAGTCGGCGGCAGCGCCGCCGCGTCGGGTGCGGGTGACCAGTCCGCGGACCGCCTCCGCGCCGGGGTCCCCGGCGGATCGGCGAGGCCCGGGGGCCGTGCCGGATCGGCGACAGGGTTCCTGGCCGATCGGCGGCAGGGTTCCTGCCGGATCGGCGAAGCCGATCTGGGAGGTCGGCGATCGGGGAGGTCGGCGCTCGGGCTGGTCCGCTGGCAGATCCAGAGTGGCGGTGCGGGCGACGCGCGGCGCGGCCAGCCGGGACCTCGACGAGCAGACGGTCCTCGGTGACATCTACCTGCGTGGCCTGCTGCGCGACCAGCGGCGGCTCGCGATCGGCGTCCTCGTGGCGCTCGGGGTGGGGCTGGGCCTGCTGCCCGCGCTGTTCGCGTTCGTGCCCGACCTCGCCGGGACGCACGTCCCGAGGCTCGGAGTGGGCCTGCCGTGGCTGGTCCTCGGCGTCGTCGTCTACCCGGCGCTCGTCCTCGTCGCCAGGGCCTACGTGCGCGGCGCCGAGCGCACCGAGAGCGACTTCATCGACCTGCTGTCCGGGCGGCCGGTCGGCGGCGACCGGCCGCCGCCGCTGGCGCGCGTCCGCCGCTCGCCGCGCCGGCGGCGAACAGCCCGTCTGCTCAGGCTCCTCCGAGAGGCACGCGCGGGCCAGGAAGGCCGCGCGGGCGAGGAAGGCCACACGAGCCAGGAAGAGCACACGGGCCAGGAAGAGCATGTCGGCGAGGAGGTACCCGGGCGTAACAAGGTGCCCGGGGGCGGGGAGGCAGGCGGCGGCGCGGCCGGCGGCGGGCGGCCGTGACGGCGCCCGCCTGGCCGGCGGCGCTCGCCGTCGCCATGGTCTGCGTCGCCACCCTCGCCGTCGGCGCGCTCGGCCTGCGGCTGTCCCGGACGACGAGCGACTTCTACGTGGCCAGCCGTGTGGTCAGCCCGCGCTGGAACGCGTCGGCGATCGGCGGCGAGTACCTGTCGGCGGCGAGCTTCCTCGGCGTGGCCGGGCTCGTGCTCGCGGCCGGCGCCGACATGCTCTGGTACCCGATCGGCTACACCGCCGGCTACGTGGTGCTGCTGGTGCTGGTCGCGGCCCCGCTGCGCCGTTCCGGCGCGTTCACGCTGCCGGACTTCGCGGAGATCCGGATGGGTTCGGCGAGGCTGCGCCGGGTCGCCTCGGTGCTGGTCGTCGGGATCGGCTGGCTCTACCTGCTCCCACAGTTCCAGGGCGCCGGCCTCGCGCTGCGCGCCGCCACCGGCGCCCCGGCCTGGCTGGGCGCCGTGATCGTCGCCGGGGTCGTCGTGCTCAACGTGCTGGCCGGCGGGATGCGCTCGATCACCATCGTGCAGGCGTTCCAGTACTGGCTGAAGCTCACCGCGATCGCGGTCCCGGTGTTCTTCCTGCTGGCGGTGTGGTGGCGCGACGGTGCCCCGGCGGCGCCCGCCGACGGCCACCCGGTGACGGTCCGGCCGGTCACCGTCCGCCTCGTCGACACGGTCCGGGTTCGCGTCGACACCCCCACGACGTTCACGATGTACGGCGTCCTCAACGGACATCCGGTCGCGGGCCCCGTCCGGCTCGCCCCGGACGGGGTGCGGGACGGCTCCGGCCCCGCCGGCACCTCTGCCGAGGCAGACGCCACCGTGCGCGCCTCCGGAGGCGCGGGGCGGCTGCCTGCCCAGGCCGGGGAGACGGTCCGGCTGGGGACGGCGGGGACGGCGGTGCTCTCGGCTGGCAGCACGGTGACCCTGCCGGCCGGGACGCCGGTGCCGCGGGCCGAGGCGATCCTCAGCCGCGGCGGCACCGGCGCCGTACCGGCCGGTGCCGCCCGCCGCGACCACGCCCTCTACCGGACGTACTCGTTGCTGGTCGCGCTGCTGCTCGGCACGATGGGCCTGCCGCACGTGATCGTCCGCTTCTACACGAACCCCGACGGCGGCGGTGCCCGCCGCACGGCCGCGGCCGTCATCGGGCTGCTCGGCGCGTTCTACCTGTTCCCGCCGGTGTACGCGGCACTCGGCCGGGTCTACGCCCCGGACCTGCTGCTGACGGGGCGCACCGACACAGTGGTACTCGCGCTGCCGGCGCGGGTGCTGCCAGGGGCCGCGGGCGAGGCGCTGGCCGCGCTGGTGATGGGCGGCGCGTTCGCGGCATTCCTCTCGACCTCCAGCGGACTGACGGTCTCGGTCGCCGGGGTACTGAGCCAGGACCTGCTGCGCCGCCGCACCCGCACCGGCGTCGCCGGCTTCCGGGCCGGCGCGGTGCTCGCCGTCGCCGTGCCGGCGGCGGGCACGCTGCTGGCGACCCGGGTCGGCCTCGCCGACACGGTCGGCCTCGCGTTCGCGGTCGCCGCCTCCACGTTCTGCCCGCTGCTGGTGCTGGGCATCTGGTGGCGCCGGCTGAGTGTGGCCGGGGCGCTGTGCGGCCTCGGGATCGGCGGGCTGACAGCGACCTCCGCGGCGATGGTGACCATGCTCGGCTGGGCGCCCGCGGGGCTCGCGGGCGCGCTGCTGGCCCAGCCGGCCGCGTGGACGGTGCCGCTGTCGTTCGCGGTGATGCTGCTGGTCTCGCTGCGCACGCCCGCCACCGTGCCCGCGGGCGTCGGGCGGGTGCTGACCCGCCTGCACGTCCCCGAGGCGGTCCGCGCCGCCCGCGCCGCGCCGCCCGACAGCACGCCGGCCTTCGGCCTGTCGAGTCCGGCCGTCCAGCACGACCAGTCGGACGCCGCCCGTCACCCGTGAAGGCCGGCCGGCCCTGGAGGGCCGCTCGTCGGGGCGCCGCTCGTCGCGCGGAATCGACCGCTCGTCGCCCGGCCCGGCCGGCCGACCGCTCGTCGCGCCGCGCCGGCCCGCCGGGCGCCGGGTTCGCGCCGCCGACAGCAAGGTCCGCGCGGCGGGCTCCACCACGTCCGCACGTAGCCCTACGGTGACGCCCGTCACACCGATTGCCCGGCGTACCCCCAACGTCCGGGCCACACCGGGCCAGGGGCCGCGTGACCGCGAGGCGGAGACGTGGCCGGTGGCCTCCAGCGGAGTGGAGGCAGCCGCGTGAGCACCATCCAGTCATCCCCCGGCGAGGCCGCCCCTGGCGCGTCCGCCAGCGGGCCGGAGAGCTATCTCGACCTTCAGCGCAGTCCCGAGTTCGGCGAGCTGCGCCGCGGCTTCCGGCGGTTCGTGTTCCCGATGACCGCGCTCTTCCTGGCCTGGTACTTCCTCTACGTGCTGCTGGCCGCCTTCGCGTCCAGCTTCATGTCGCACAAGGTGGGCGGGAACATCAACGTCGGCCTGCTGTTCGGGCTCGGCCAGTTCCTGTCGACGTTCGTGATCACGGCGGTCTATGTCCGCTGGGCCGACCGCCGGCTGGACCCGGCGGCGTCCGCGCTGCGCGCTCGATTTGAGGGCACGCAGCTCGAGGGCACGCAGGCCGGGGGTGAGGCACGGTGAACCTTGCGGCTGACACGGTCGGCAGGCCGGCCGTCAACATCTCGATCTTCGCCCTGTTCGTCGTCGTCACCCTCGCGATCGTCATCCGATTCTCGCGGGCCAACCGCACCGCCACCGACTTCTACGCGGGCGGGCGCGCGTTCTCCGGCCGGCAGAACGGCATCGCGATCTCCGGTGACTACCTCTCGGCGGCGTCCTTCCTCGGCATCGCCGGCGCCATCGCCCTGCAGGGCTACGACGGGTTCCTCTACTCGATCGGGTTCCTCGTCGCCTGGCTGGTGGCGCTGCTGCTGGTCGCCGAGCTGCTGCGCAACACCGGCCGCTACACGATGGCGGACGTGCTGAGCTTCCGGCTGCGCCAGGGCCCGGTACGCACCGCCGCCGCCATCTCGACGCTCACCGTCAGCCTGTTCTACCTGCTCGCCCAGATGACCGGCGCCGGCGGACTGGTGAACCTGCTGCTCGGGGTCAAGGGCACGGCCTGGCAGGACCTGACGATCGCCATCGTCGGCGTCCTGATGATCGTCTACGTGCTCGTCGGCGGAATGAAGGGCACCACCTGGGTTCAGATCATCAAGGCCGTCCTGCTGGTGCTCGGCGCCGCGCTGATGACCTTCTGGGTGCTCGGCAAGGCCGGCTTCAACCTGTCGTCTGTCCTCGGCGACGCGGCCGCGGCCAGCCCCAAGAAGGACGCCGTGCTCAACCCCGGCGTCAAGTACGGCCTCACCACCACGACGAAGATCGACTTCATCTCGCTCGCGATGGCGCTGGTGCTCGGCACGGCCGGGCTGCCGCACGTCCTGATGCGGTTCTACACCGTGCCGAGCGCGATCCAGGCCCGCCGCAGCGTCGCCTGGGCGATCGGGATCATCGGGGTCTTCTACCTGTTCACGCTGGTGCTCGGCTACGGCGCGATGTACCTGGTCGGCGCGGACAAGATCAACGCGGCGCCAGGGAAGGTGAACTCGGCGGCGCCCCTGCTGGCCTTCGAGCTCGGCGGGACGCTGCTGCTCGGCATCATCGCCGCGGTCGCGTTCGCGACGATCCTCGCCGTCGTCGCCGGCCTCACCATCACGGCGAGCGCGTCGTTCGCGCACGACGTCTACAACAGCGTCGTGAAGAAGGGCGCGGCCGCGCCCGAGCAGGAGGTGCGGGTGGCCCGGATCACGGCGGTCGTCATCGGCCTGGTGGCGATCGTCGGCGGCATTCTCGCGAAGGACCAGAACGTCGCCTTCCTGGTGGCGCTGGCGTTCGCGGTCGCCGCGTCGGCGAACCTGCCGACGATCCTCTACTCGCTGTTCTGGAAGCGCTTCAACACCCGCGGCGCGCTCTGGAGCATCTACGGCGGCCTGATCTCCGCCATCGTGCTGATCGTCTTCTCCCCGGTGGTCTCCGGAAAGGCCGCCAACGCATCCATGATCAAGGACTCGTCGGTGGACTTCCACTGGTTCCCGCTGGACAACCCGGGGATCGTCTCGATCCCGCTCGCGTTCTTCCTCGGCTGGCTCGGCACAGTCACCAGCCGTGAACGGGTCGACGAGGCGAAGTACGCCGAGATGGAGGTCCGGTCGCTGACCGGCGCGGGCGCGGAGCGCGCGACCGTCCCGCCGCCCCGGTCCGAGGAGGACGCCCTACCCGAGCCGGTCTGACACCCCACGACCGCTCGGAGCCCGCGAACGCCGTAGACGTGAATGGGTGACGTGCAGCGGCGGGTGACCGTGCGGGCGCGGAGGCGCGCCTCGCGGAGGCCCGGCCCACGAGCGAAGCGAAGTGGGCCGGGCCGCAGCGAGGTCGCCGGAGCGCCCGTGAGCGGAGGAGGCGGACCTCCCAGATCGACTCCGCAAGCTCCGTCGATCCGGCAGGAACCCCGCGGCGCGGAGGTCCCTTGGGAGCGAAGCGAGTAAGGGGCCGGAGTGCCGTGCCCGCACGGAGCGAACCAGAAATACAGCTGTCGCGATCCGGACGATGCGCCGGAAGGTCCGGTCATGCGAACGTGACGGGCGCCACGGATCGCCGCCCGGTACCGGGACGGGTGGGTGAGCCGCGGCTACCGCACGACGGGCGGTGCGGACTCAAGGAGGAGCGCGGGATGGGCGACTACCAGCGGATCTACGAGCAGAGCATCGCCCGGCCCGAGGAGTTCTGGGCCGAGGCCGCACGCGCGATCGACTGGGCCCGCCCGCCGGAACAGATCCTCGACGCCAGCCGGCCGCCGTTCTACCGCTGGTTCCCCGACGCCGAGCTGAACACCTGCTTCAACGCGGTGGACCGGCACGTGGCGAACGGCCGGGGCGACGCGGTGGCCGTCGTCTACGACTCGCCCGTGACCGGCGCCCTGCGCCGCTACACCTACCGCGAGCTGCGTGATGAGGTCGCGCGCGCCGCCGGCGCCTTCGCCGCGCTCGGCGTCGGCCGCGGCGACCGGGTCATCGTCTACCTGCCGATGATCCCCGAGGCGGTCATCACGATGCTGGCCTGCGCCCGGCTCGGCGCGGTCCACTCGGTCGTCTTCGGCGGCTTCGCCCCCTCCGAGCTCGCCGCCCGGATCGACGACGCGCGCCCGACCCTCGTCGTCAGTGCCTCCTGCGGCATCGAGCCGACCCGGCTGGTCCCCTACAAGCCGATGCTCGACGAGGCGCTGCGCCTCGCAGCCCACCCGCCGGCGCGGTGCGTGATCGTCCAGCGGGAGCAGCAGCGGTGCGACCTGGTCGCCGGCCGCGACCACGACTGGGCGGACGTCGTCCCCGGTGCCGCCCCGGCGGACCCAGTCACCGTCGCCGCCACCGACCCGCTGTACATCCTCTACACGTCCGGAACGACCGGCCGCCCGAAGGGGATCGTCCGCGACAACGGCGGGCACGCCGTCGCGATGACCTGGTCCATGGCCAACGTCTACGACGTCGGCCCCGGCGAGACCATGTTCACCGCCTCCGACATCGGCTGGGCGGTCGGCCACTCGTACACCGTCTACGGCCCGCTGCTCGTCGGCGCGACGTCCGTCCTCTACGAGGGCAAGCCGGTCGGCACACCGGACGCCGGCGCGTTCTGGCGAGTGGTCGCCGAGCACGGGGCGAAGGTCGTCTTCACCGCCCCGACGGCGATCCGGGCGATCAAGAAGGAGGACTCGGCCGGCACGCACCTCGCCAAGTACGACGTGGGCGCGTCGCTGCGGGCGCTCTACCTGGCCGGCGAGCGGCTCGACCCGGCCACCTACGAGTGGGCGACGAGCATGCTCGGCGTGCCGGTCGTCGACAACTGGTGGCAGACCGAAACCGGCTGGCCGATCGCCGCGAACCCGCTGGGCCTCGAGCGGCTCCCGGTGAAGGCCGGCTCGCCGTCGGTCCCGATGCCGGGCTACGACGTCCGCGTCCTCGACCCGGCCCAGGCCCCCGCCGATCCGGGCCCGACTCCCGCGGCCGGCGTGGAGCTCCCGGCCCACACCGAGGGCGCGATCGCCATCCGGCTGCCGCTGCCGCCGGGCACCCTGCCGACGCTGTGGGGCGACGACGACCGCTACGTCTCGTCGTACCTGTCGACGTTCGACGGCTACTACCTGACCGGCGACGGCGGCTATGTCGACGAGGACGGCTACCTGTACGTCCTCGGCCGCACGGACGACGTCATCAACGTCGCCGGGCACCGGCTCTCGACCGGGCAGCTGGAGGCGGTGCTCGCGGCACACCCGGCGGTCGCCGAGTGCGCGGTCGTCGGGGTCGCCGACTCGTTCAAGGGCCAGGTCCCGCGCGGGCTGGTGGTCGTGAAGAGCGGCATGGACATCGACCCGGCGGTCCTCGCGGGCGAACTCGTTGCCCGGGTACGCGCCGAGATCGGCCCGGTCGCGTCCTTCAAGCGGGTCGACGTCGTCGCCGCGCTGCCGAAGACCCGCTCGGGCAAGATCCTGCGCCGCACCATGCGCGAGATCGCCGACGGCCGCTCACCGGCCATCCCGTCGACCATCGAAGACCCGGCGGTCCTCGACGCCCTGCGTCCCGTCTTGGCCCCCGACCCGGCCACCTGACCCCGACCACGGTTCTGTGTCAGCTCAGCCTGCCTATAGGCAGGCTGAGCTGACACACTTCGGGGCACCGCTGTCTGTGTGTGTTGGATGAGCAAGCCTATAGGCATGGTCATCTGACGCACTTCGCGCGTGGAGGGCGCCGGGCCTGTGACGGGCTCCAGGACGGGCTCCAGGACGGGCCAGGGCATTACCCCGGCCGCTCACGTTCGCCGGCCAGCGTCCGACTCAGCCGTGTGGGCATGGCTACCAGCTGTGACCTCGACGAAGCGGTCTGCCCGGGCTACTCGCCGACGGCGGCGAGGTAGTCGTCGGCCAGCTCGTCGAGGTCGTCCATCGGGTGGCCGAGCTCGACGCGGACGCGGCGGCGGCCGACGAGCAGAAGATCGATCATGAACTCGGGGACGTCGGCGTTCTCGCAGCGGTGGTAGCCCATGGTGAACCAGGTGTGCGCGTCGGCGAGCATCCCGCCCGCCTCCAGCGACTCGGCGACCGCGGAGTAGAGATCCGGGTCCTTACTGCGGCTGGCCTTCAGCTCGCGCAGCAGAGCCGCGGCGTCATCCTGCCGGCCGGCGCGCAGAAACGCGTCGTGCAGCCAGACCCGGGGATCGATCCCCTGGCAGCCGCCGTCGGCGATGGCTTCCTGGTAGCACCGGATCGCCGCGTCCCACTCGCCGGCGAGCCCGTGCTGGCTGCCTGCCTCGACGAGCAGCGCCGCACGGTTGACCTCCTCGCCGTGGCGCTCCGGCTGGCCGGCCAGTTCCTCGAACCGCGCCGCCGCGGCCCCATGCCGCCCGTCCCGCGCCGCCCTGGTCATGATCTCGTCAACATCGTCGTGACTGAGCATGCCCCATTCTCGCGACCGCCCCGCCACCACCGCACCGCAACCCCACGAGCCCGCACGGGAGCACTGTCCGATCCGGCCTCGTCCCTCATCCATGAGGACGCGAGCGTGCGCCCGGGCCGCCGTACGCGCATCTCAGAACGCGCGGTCAGAGCGCACGCGGCGGTCAGAGCGCACGAGTCAGAAGGCGCGGCTCAGAAGGCGCGGCCTTCGCCGCGGTAGGTCGGAACGGCCTGGATGGAGCCGTCGGCGTCGACGAGATGCAGCGCGTTGACGTGCTCGCACAGCTCGCCCGCCTTGGCGTGGCGGAACCAGACCCGGTCGCCGATCCGCAGGGTGTCGGCGGCCGGGCCGCGCAGCGGGGTCTGCACCTCGCCCGCCCCCTCCGTCCCGATCATCCGCAGGCCGGCCGGGTGGACCGGGCGGGGCACGCGGTCCGGACCGGCCGGGCCGGAGGCGATCCAGCCACCGCCGGCGACGGTGACGATGCCGGGCGCCGGGCGGCGCACCACCGGCAGCGCGAAAAACGCCGCCGGGGCGGGCGTGAACGCCTGGTAGATGTCGAACAGCGTCGGCCCGTACAGGCCGGAGCCGGCGGCGATCTCGGTGACGGCCGCCTCGGCAGTCGTCAGGTGCACGCTTCCGGTGCCGCCGCCGTTGACGAACTCCAACCCGGGCGCGACTTCCCGCACGGCCGCCACGGCCGCCGCCCGCCGCGCGGCGAGCTCGGCCATCGAACGTGCCTGCATCCGCCGGACCACCTCGGCCCGCGCCGACGCCGCCGCCCGCCGCGCGGGCTCGAGGCGGGGCGCCGAGCCGGAGCCGGAGCCGTCGGCGGGCTCGGCCGGCGGCAGGGGCGGGGGCGGTGCGTCGCCCATGCCGGCGATCTGCGCCTCGTACCCCATCAGGCCGACGAGCGCGAAACCCGGCCGGGTGGCGATGGCCTTGGCGAGCTCGCCCGCCTGCTCAGCGGTGTGCACCGGCGAGCGGCGCACACCGAGGTGCACCCGGCCGGCCGCCAGCCGTAGCGAGGCGTCCAGGTCTATGCAGACCCGCAGCGGCGGACGGGCCGCGCCGAGGACCGCGTCGATCAGGTCGAGCTGTTCCACGGAGTCGATCATCAGCGTCACCCGGCTCGCCGCGAGTGGGTGATCGGCGAGCGTGCGCAGCGCGGCCCGGTCGGCCGTCGGGTAGCCGACGACGACGTCGTGGAACTCCTCGGCGAGCCAGATCGCCTCGGGGAGGGTGTACGCGAGGATGCCGGCGAATCCGTCGGTCGCCAGCACAGCGCGCAGCACCGCCCGCGACCGTACCGACTTGCTGGCCACCCGGATCGGCTTGCCGGCCGCCCGCCGGACCAGGTCGGCCGCGTTCGCCCGCAGCGCCGGTAGGTCGACGACGGCGAACGGCGGGTCGAGCGCGGCGGTCGCCGCCGCGAGCCGGTCCCAGTCGGGCTGTGGCGGCTGTGGCGGCGGCTCCGCCTGGCCGGCTCGCGCCGGGACGGCCGGCCGCGTAAAGATCCCCACCAGGTTCTCCAGCGCTACCACATCCCTATCGTGTCCGCTGTCGGGCACGTTCGCCATACCCGCCCGACGGGAGCCGGATCACCCCACATCCGCCCAAGGGCGGGCAACTGATCGCGCGCACCCACCCCCGCGTCGCGCCGCGCGCGGGGTACGGGGAAGCTGGGGGCGGACATTCGGAGGTGGTCCGTGGGCTCTTCCGCCGGCTGGCGGCATACGCGGTCCGACGCGTCGGCGTCGTGGTCGAACTGGGCGGGTAACCAGGTGGCGACACCGATCGCGGTGGCGCACCCGACGGATGCCGACGAGGTCGCCGCGCTGGTGCGCAAGGCGCTCGACGACGGCACCAGGGTGCGCCCGATCGGCAGCGGGCATTCGTTCACGCCGGTCGGGCGGCCGGACGAGCGGACCATCCAGCTGGTCATGGACCGCTGCGCCGACCTGCTCGCGCTGGACGCGGGCAGCGGGCTGGTGACGGTCGGCGCCGGGATGACGTTGCGCCGTCTCAATCGGCTGCTCGCCGAGGCGGGGCTGGCGTTGACCAACCTGGGCGACATCGATCAGCAGACGATCTCCGGTGCGCTCGCGACCGGCACGCACGGCACGGGCGCCAGGTTCGGAGGCCTGGCCACCCAGGTGCGCGCGTTCGAGCTGGTGCGCGGCGACGGCACGATCGTGCTCTGCTCGGCGCACGAACACGCCGACCTGTTCACCGCCGCGCGTGTGGGCCTGGGTGCGGTCGGCGTGGTGACGTCGGTGACGCTGCAGGCGGTGCCGCTGTTCGCGCTGCGCGCCGAGGAGGGCTCGGCACGCCTGGACGACCTGCTCGACGGCTTCGACGAGTTCCTCGGCGGCGCCGACCACGCCGAGTTCTACTGGTTCCCGCACACCGACCGGACACTGACCAAACGCAACACCCGCGCGCCGCTGTCCGACGGGCTCGATCCGCTGCCCCGGCTGCGTGGCTGGTTCGACGACGAGTTCCTGTCCAACCGGGTGTTCGGCATGGTCGTCGCCACCGGCCGCCGCCTGCCGCGCACGATTCAGCCCGCGGCGAAGGTCAGCTCCCGCGCGCTCGGCTCCCGCACCTTTACGGACGTGTCATACAAGGTGTTCACCTCGGAGCGGCGAGTGCGGTTCAAGGAGATGGAGTACGCCGTTCCGAGAGCGGAGCTGGTCGGTGTCGTCCGTGAGCTGACGAGCGCGTTGGAGACATCTGGCCTGAACATTTCATTCCCGATGGAGGTCAGAGTCGCGGCGGCCGACGAGATCTGGCTGTCGACGGCGCAGGGGCGCGAGACCGGATATGTCGCGGTCCATGTCGACCACCGTACGCCGCACGAGGAGTACTTCGCGCTCGTCGAAAAGATCATGATGAGTGTGGGTGGCCGGCCGCACTGGGGGAAGCTGCACACCCAGGATGCCGAGACGCTACGTCCCCGCTATCCGAAGTTCGACGAGTTCCTCGCCGTCCGGGCCGCCGCGGACCCCAGGGGCGTTCTGACCAACGACTACCTGGACCGGGTCCTCGGCCCGGTCCAGCCGTAGGCCAGGACCCGGCCCGGTCCAGCCGTAGGCCAGGACCGAGCCGCGCGCCCTGTAGCCGGGCCGGGTCGCCGGGTCAGTGTGCGCCGTGTCGCCAGGCGCGCTGTCACCCGGACCACTGTCACCCGGACCAGTCGTCGGTGGCCCAGTCGTCAGCCTGCCAGGGGGCGATGGCATCGGCGAGCTCGAGTTCCAGCCGGAGTGTGTAGCTCGGCCCGCGTGTCCAGCCGGACGGGGACCAGCCCTCGCCATGGGCCGACGCCGAGGCACGCGCCGACCGGTCGCCGGCCCTTCCGGTCATCGAGCGCTTTTCCCGGCTTACTCGCATTGCCCACTCACCGACCTTGAGAAAGGGTGGGAGATCAACGGCCCTCGGCAGCCTATCGTGATCAAACGAATGCGATCCCGCATTGTCCGGCGACGGACACCGCCCACCCGGCGGGCCGCGGCACCGACTACCGGGGCTCGACGCCGCCCTCGCCGCACCTGCCTACCTGCCTGTCTGGGTCCCTCTCAGCGACGGCAATCCAGGCGGGCCTGTCAGCCCTGAGGCCCCCCGGGACGCCCCGAGTGACCGGGCAGACCGGTGGTCAGCGCCACGACCACGAGCGTCACCAGTACGCCGATCAGAAGCGGCGCCGAGCAGATCTCGAGCGTGCGCCATGCTTTCGACGCTCGGTACAGCCACATGACACGCTCGCCGTTCTCAGATGTTCCCCGACAGCGGCATGTCGGTGTAACGCCGCCCGACGGATACGACGAAGATATAATGAAGAATGGTCCTCCGCGCGGCAGGCGAAACCCGCCGCGCGGCCAAGGCGCCGCCAGGACGGTCGCGTCGGATAGCCCTCGACCAAGCCGCCGGCGTCAGAACTCGTGGCGGATGTCGGCCCATTCGCCGCGGGTGATGGCGATGAGCTCGTCCGGATTGGTCGGGAAGACGGCGTTGGGGGTTCCGGCGGCGGCCCACAGTTCGGCGTGGGCGAGCAGGTCACGGTCGACGAGAATGCGCATCTCGGTGGCGTGAGCGACCGGCGGCACCCCACCGATCGCGTAGCCGGTGGCCTCGCGGACGGTCTTCGCGCCGGCGCGCCCCACCGGCTCGCCGAGCAGCTGGGCGATCTTCTCCGTGTCGACCTGGTTGTCACCCGACGCCAGCACCATGATCGGCTTTTTGTCGGCCAGGAAGACCAGGCTCTTCACGATCTGGGCGACGGACACGTCGAGCGCCTCCGCGGCCTCGGCGGCGGTGTGTGAACTGTTCGGCAGCTCCTTGGCCTCACCGGTGGCGCCCAGCTCCCGCAGGCGCCCCTGAAAACGCTCCACTGTCGGATGCATTACTGTCCCTGCTTCTTGATCCGAATATTCGTCTGTGCTACAGCGCTGGTGTACCAGGACTTGGGCCCGCGCGGGCCAGCATCGACGCGAACACCGCGTGCGCTGACCATCCGTCAGCCTTCCGTTGGCCGGCGATGGTCGCGCGGGGTGACGGCGCCCGCCAGTGGGCCGCGGGAAGACGTTTGGCGGCGGCCCACGGCGGCCCGGCTGACCTGGTCACACGCGTGCGCACGCCAGGTACCCGAATGATGACGGCCAGGCGATCGACTACGTCTTGTAGTCGGCGAGTCGCCGTAGGCCGCTGATCAACCAGCCTTGGCCGCCACCGCCGCCAGGACGGGCGCCGGCTGGACGCCACGCACGGGCACTACCGGCGGCACGGTCAGGGCGGAATTCGCGGCGGTCGTCAGCGCGCACAGCACGGCCGCGAGATGGGGCGCGCTCGCGGAGCCGCGCCGCAGCGACACCGAAAGCCGGCGCGCCGGCGCGTCGACCAGCGGCCGCAGCACGACCTGGTCCGTCGAGGCGAGGCCGGCGAGCCGCGGGATCAGCCCGATCCCGCAGCCTGCCCCGATCAGGCCGAGGACCGCGATGAACTCGTCCGTACGATGCCGGAGCCGCGGCGCGAACCCGGCCGCCGCGCACGCGGCCTGCATGATCTCCAGGCAGGCCGTCCCGGGCCGGCTCGCGATGAAGTCGTCGTCGGCGAGCTGGGCCAGGCGCACCTGGTCGAGCCCGGCGAGCGGATGATCCCAGGGCAGCGCGACGTCGAACAGGTCATCGACCATCTTGACCATCTCGAAGCGGCCGTCGTCCGGCCTGGTCGACACGAAGTCGAACGCCATGTCCAGCTCGCCGCTGATCAGCATGTCGTAGCAGTCCGGCGGTCCGACGTCGACGATGGTGATCTGCAGGCCGGGATGGGTTATCCGCAGCTCCTGGAGCGCGGGCGCGACGATCCCGGTGATCGCCGTCGCGAACGCGGCGATGGTCACCTCGCCGAGCCGGCCCTCGTCGAACGCGGCGAGGTCCGCCTCGGCCCGCTCCAGCTGGGCGAAGATCTCGTCGGCGTGCCGCAGGAGCACCTTGGCGGCCGGGGTGAGCCGTACCCGCCGGCCGACGGGATCCAGCAGCGGGACACCGGCCTCGCGCGAGAGCGCCGCGAGCTGCTGGCTGATGGCGGACGGGGTCAGGTGCAGCGCCGCGGCGGTCGCCGCCACCGTCCCCCGGTTGTCGAGCTCGCGGAGCAGCCGGAGCCGTCGAACATCGATCATGTAGAGCAGCTTAACGGTCTCGGCCACAAAAATTAGATGGACCGCGATAACCGAGTGGACGCACTCTCTTCACATGGTCATCGCAACCCTCACCGCCCTGGCGGTCCTGCTGCTCGTGGCCGGGGTCTGGCGCTTCGGCGCCGACTCCCGCGACGGCAGAGACTGGACGCCCACCGACGACATCGACCAAAGTCATCCCTGGGTCGCCGGATTCCACTCCCGCGACCACCGAGCCCCCGACCTCGCCACCCTCAAGCTGCCCGCCGAGCTGGGTGGCTGCCGTCCCATGGAACACCCCTGGTCACGGTCCTGACGCGGGAAAGGGCTCCGGCCCTCCCAGGCGTCACCCTCGCCGCGGCCTTCTCCGGGCACCACCAGGACCGCCGACCTCCCAGATCGCCGACCTCGTCGCCCATCTGGGAGGAACCCCGCCGCCGGTCCTGGCGGCCCGCCCGGCCGTCGAGTTCCCGACAGCGCCGACATTTTCTTTCTGCGCCAGCCCGGCCGCGGGGTCCCCGCCCATTGGCTGCCAGCCACGGAGGTGCCGGACGTGCCGATGGACGCTACGCCGCTACTTAGCCAACTGGTGGGGAAGGTCATGTTCGGGCACGGCCACATCCTCGCCCAGGTACGCCTGGCGGACCCGGTCGTCGGCGAGCAGGTCGCCCGACGGGCCGTCGAGCACGACCTGACCGGTTTCCAGCACGTAGCCACGGTTGGCGATCTTCAACGCCTGGGCCGCGTTCTGCTCGACCAGCAGCACCGCGACACCCTCGGCGTTGATCTGCGCGATCACGTCGAAGATGGTCCGCACCACCAGCGGAGCGAGACCCATCGACGGCTCGTCGAGCAGCAACAGCCGTGGCCGGCTCATCAACGCCCGGCCGATCGCGAGCATCTGCTGTTCACCGCCCGACAGCGTGCCGCCGGCCTGGGAGACCCGCTCCTGGAGCCGGGGGAACAGCCCGAAGACATGCTCAAGGTCCCGCGCGACGTGCTTGCGGTCGTGGAACGCGCCCATGAGCAGGTTCTCGCGCACGGACATCGCCGGGAAGATCCGACGGCCCTCCGGCGAGTGCGCGACCCCGCGCCGGACCAGCTGGTGGGCGGGGATCTTCGAGAGCGGCTCCCCGTCGAGCAGCACCTGCCCGGCCCGCGGCCGCAGCAGGCCGGAGATCGTGCGCAGCGTCGTCGTCTTGCCGGCGCCGTTCGCCCCGAGCAGAGTGACGATCTCCCCGGCGTCGACCGTCAGCCGGATTCCGCGCAGCGCCGTGACGGCGCCGTACGCGACCTCGACGTCGGCGAGCTCCAACAGCATCAGTGCTGGTCCCTTCCGGTACCGCCATTGCCAACGAGATCTCCCGCGGGCGCGTCACTCTCGCCGACGGAGTCGTCGTCCTGGGTGCCGAGGTACGCCTCCACCACGGCCGGGTCACGCTGGACCTCCGCCGGCGTGCCGTGCGCGATGACCCGCCCGAAGTTCAGCACAGTGACGTTCGCCGCGACCGACATGACCAGGCGCATGTCGTGCTCGATCAGCAGCACCGAGACACCCGTACCGGCGATCGTGCGGATCAGTTCCGCGAGCTCCAGCTTCTCCGACGGGTTGGTGCCGGCCGCGGGCTCGTCGAGCAGCAGCAGCTTCGGGCCGGTGCCGAGCGCGCGGGCGATCTCCAGCCGGCGCTGCTCACCGTACGGCAACGACGCGGAAAGCTCGTGAACCCGGTGGCGCAGCCCGACCAGCTCGAGCAGCTCGATCGACTTCTCGACCCCGGAACGCTCCTCGCGCCGCATCCGGGGCGTTCCGAGGATCGCGCCGATCGAGCCGTAGCGCTGGCGCATCTCGACGCCGATCTGGACGTTCTCCAGCGCGGACAGCGCGGGGAACAGGCGGATGTTCTGGAACGTCCGCGCGACGCCGAGCTTGGTGATCGAGTGCGGCGTCTTCCCGACGATGGAGTGCGACCTGCCCGGTTCCGGCGAGAACGCCACCGAGCCCTGCTGCGGCTTGTAGGCACCGGTCAGGCAGTTGAACAGCGACGTCTTACCGGCGCCGTTCGGGCCGATGACGGCGAGGATCTCGCCGCGATGATGCCGCAGCGTCACCCCGTCGAGGCTGGTCACGCCACCGAAGCGCAGCGTCAGGTCGCGCGCGTCGACCACCAGGTCGGCGCCGGGATCCCCGGCCGGGCTCTCGCCGCCGGGGCCACCGGGAACAAGAACGGCACGCCCGGGGCCCGCCGCGCGGTGCTTGCTCATCGGGCCCCGCTCTCCGAGGTCGGCGCGCTGCCCAGCGAGTCGGCATGACCGACCCCGTGCTCGGCGAGGCTGATCTCACGCTTGCGGCGCCGCGAGGGGACGATGCCCTGCGGACGGAAGATCATCATGACGATCACCACCGCGCCGAAGTAGATGAACCGGTCCGTCGCCGGCACCTTGTCACGCAGGTAGAAGGCGAGCCCCTGCAGGACGACCGAACCGACGACGACGCCCAGCCGGTTGCCCATCCCGCCGAAGATCACGATCGTGACCACGAGGAACGACGCCTGCAGGCTGAAGATCTGCGGGTTGAAGAACTGCTTGCTCGCGAACAGCACACCGGCGAAGCCGGACACCGACGCGCCGATCGCGAACGCCAGCAGTTTCAGCCGCAGCGTCGGCACACCCGTCGCCTCGGCCGCGATCTCGTCCTCCCGGATGGCCGCCCAGGCCCGGCCGATCCGCGACCGTTCCAGCCGGCCAAAGGCGATCATCACCAACACGATGATCGCCAGCAGCAGGTAGTAGTACGGCTTCGGATCGAGCTTCCAGGAGTAGTTGATCCCGAGGAGGTGGATCGACAGGTGCGGGACGCCGAACGCGCCGCGCGGCCCGTTGGTCCAGTGCGAGTTGTTCGCGATCAGCTGGATGATCTCGCCGAAGCCCAGCGTGACGATCGCCAGGTAGTCACCGCGCAGCCGCAGCGTCGGGGCGCCGAGGAGGACGCCGGCGACCGCCGCGAGGACGAACGCGATCGGGAAGACGAAGAACGGGTTGAGCGAGACCGGGAAGTGAGCCGAGATCGCGGTCTTGGAGGTGAAGTACGCCGTCGTGTAGGCGCCGATCGCGAAGAAGGCGATGTAGCCCAGGTCGAGCATGCCGGCGTAGCCGATGACGACGTTGAGGCCGAGCGCGAGCAGCGCGTAGATCCCGACGCCGTCGACCATCCACGTGACCGCCGCGTTCGAGAAGAACATCGGCATGATGATCGCCACGATCAGCAGCGCGAGGTTCAGGCCGAGCGGGGCGAAGCGCTGCTGGGCCACGGCCGTCACCGGCCCGCGGGCCGCCGCCTGGCCCATCGACCACAGAGGGCGAGCGAGCGGCCAGAGCGCGATGAGCAGCCACAGCACGGCGGCGATGATCAGGTAGGTGACGATCCGCGGCGCGAGGATGGCGTGCCGGACGGCGCCCAGTGGTTCCGCCGCCTTGCCGTTGGGGCCGGTCATGAGGGCGAGGGTGAGCCCGATCAGAACGCAGACGCCCAGCTGACGCAGCCCCGCCAGGCTGAACAGCGCCGCGGCGGCCGCGCGGCCGAGCGCCGCCGCGCCGCCCGGTTGTGACGGTGGCGGGGTTGGCGCCACCGACGGGGTGGCGGGAGTCGCCGAGGTCGTGCTCATGCCGCCCTCCCCAGCCGCTCGCCCAACAGGCCGGTCGGCCTGACCATAAGGATCAGTACCAGCACCAGGAAGGCGATGACGTCCTTGTAGGAGGCCTGGAAGACGTAGCCGCCGTAGCTTTCGACCAGGCCGAGCACGATGCCGCCGAGCATGGCCCCGCGCACGTTGCCGATGCCGCCGAGCACGGCGGCGGTGAACGCCTTGACGCCGGGGATGAAGCCCATGTTGTTCGAGGCGCTGAAGGTCATCGCATACAGGAATCCGCCGGCGCCGGCGAGCAGCCCGCCGATGATGAACGTCAGCAGGATCACCCGCTCGACGTTGACGCCCATGAGGGTCGCGGTGTCGGCGTCCTGCGCGACGGCGCGGATGCTCTGGCCGAGCCGGGTACGGGCGACGAGCGTGTCGAGCAGGACCAGCATCACCGCCGCCACCAGGATGATCACCAGCGTCTTGGTGTTGACCTCAGCGCTGAAGACGTGGAAGACGGTGCCGTTGGTGAACGGAAGCTCCATGGTCACGTTCTGGCGCTCCCACAGCTTGCCGGCCATGTTCACGGCGAACAGCGAGGCGCCGATGGCGCTGATCAGGTAGGCCAGCCGGGGCGCGTTCCGCTTGCGCAGCGGCCGGTAGGCGACTCGCTCGAGGGTGAACGCGGCGGCGGCGCCGCACAGCGCGCCGACAGCGAGGCCCACCAGGACAATCCCCACGGACGCCATGCCGGACGGGGTATCGCTGAAGTTGTTGACCAGCTCCCTGGCCGCGAACAGGCCGCCGAACGCGCCCAGCATGAACACTTCACTGTGCGCGAAGTTGATCAGCTGCAGAACGCCGTACACCAGCGTGTAGCCAAGCGCGATCACAGCGTACAGCGAGCCGGACATCAGCCCGTCGATGGTCAGCTGCCAGAACTGGTGGACGAAGCCCATGCATCCGCCTTGTCAATATCATCTGCCGCCACGGCGCGGCGGACCAGGGCCGCACAGCCCGAGGCAAGGTCGTTCCAACCTGCGTACCTGACCAGGACATGGCCGCGCACCAGGCAGGCAACATCATTACTCAGGATCCGGGGCTCGCGGCCGGAGCCGGCCGCCGCCACGCGGTCACTCGCTCCTCGATGGACCAGCGGGCCACCATGGCCGGTCACGGTGCCCGACCGCCGCGACGGGCCCGGTCAGCGGCGGGCCCACCAGACCAGGAGGGCCGCGCTGCTCACCGGCCTGCCGCGAACATCGGAGCGGGCGGCGGACGCATGCGCCCGCCGCCCGACCGCCGCGAACCTGCCGAGTGAGGACCCCCGCCGCGGGCGCGAGGCGCGCGGCGGGGGTCCTCACCGGTCGACCGATTGGTCAGCTGGTCGGGACCAGCTTCGACACCGGGCCGACCAGGCTGATCTCGCCGCTCTTCACGGTGTAGATGAAGACGGCCTGGTCGTTGACCTCGCCCTTGTCGGTGAACTTGATCTGCTTGGTCAGGCCCTTGTAGTCGGTGGTCTTGAAGGCCTCGGACACGGCGGCACGGTCAGCGCCGGGGCCGAGCTTCTTGAGGACCTCGATGATCGCGTTGGCCGCGTCGTACGCCTCGGCCGAGTAGGTGCCCGGGTCCTGGCCGTTGAGCGCCTTGTAGGCGCTGACGAAGCCAGCGGCGTTCGGGTCCGCCTGGGCCCAGAGGCACGGGCAGCTGATCAGGGCGCCCTCGGCGGCGGCCGCACCGGCCTGCGCGACGAACTGCGGGTCGAGCGAGCCGTCACCGGAGAGGATCTTGCCGGTGTAGCCCTTGTCCTTCAGCGCCTTGGTGAACAGCGCGAACTCCGCGTAGTAGCCGGAGTAGTAGATCACTTCCGGCTTCTCGGCGACGAGCTTGGTGGCCTCGGACGTGTAGTCCTTGGTCGGGTTCACGCTGTCGTGAACGTACGTGGTGCCGTTCGCCTTCAGCTGCCCCTCGATGACCTTGGACAGGCCGGTGCCGTACTCGCTGGCGTCATCCACCGAGTACACCTTGGTCGGCTTGAGCGCCTTGGAGATGTAGTTGGCGACGGCCTGGCCCTGGACGTCGTCGGACGGGATGACCCGGAAGAACGTCTTGAAGCCGAGCGAGGTCAGCGTCGGGTTGGTCGCCGACGGGCTCACCGACAGCAGGTTCGCCTCGGTGAAGAACTGCTCGCTGGCCTTCGTGGCGCCGGAGAACATCGGGCCGACGAGCGCGATGACGTCCTTGTTGTCGACGAGCTTCTGCGCCGCGGCCGGAGCCTGGTCGGGGCTGCCGACGTCGTCGGAGCTGACGGTCTTCAGCTCGAACGGAAGGTCGCCCTTCTTGTTCGCCTCGTCGATGGCGAGCTTGAAGCCGTCCTCGCCGTTGATGCCCAGCTGCTGGTTGTCGCCGGACAGCGGGCCCTGGAAGCCGATGGTGTAGCTCGGCTTGCCGCTGCCTGAGCCACCGTTCGAGTCTCCGTCATCGCTGCCACAGGCGGCGGCGGTGAGCGATACCGCCGTCGCGAGCGCCAGCGCGCCCAGGAGCCTGCGTCTTGCCATCAACTTCCTCCTACGTGTGCCGGACGACCCCGCCGGCGTGACGCCCCCGAACCGCGAGCCACGACGATCCGCCAGACGATTCCGGCGGGCTGTCAACGGCCGCGGAGGATGCGGGCACCGGTCATGGTGATCGGAACCGCTTCGGTCTCATTGCCTCGACGTGCGCCACCAGCGCGCCGAAGGTGACTTCCGGCGCCCCCTGGCATGACCCCGCCGAGTTGGCGGAAACCTAGCCCTCCCGCGACCGAACGGGTAGGTCCGTTGAGGTGTTGTTACATGCAGGACACAAACCAGGCACTTTGGCAACGCGTCCGTTCATCAAGCACGCCCGGCAACCGCACCCCGCAACACGCACCACACCAACCCTTCTCACCCACTTGAGCCATCCCAGCCCCACCCACGGCCCGCCCCGCGGGCCGCCCGCTCACGCGCGGCCGGGGCCCGGCCGGGGCCCGGCCATCGCCCTGGACCTCAACTACCGCCCAGAACAGCAAGCCGCCCGGCGCGGCCGGCCCTGGTCAGACCCTCGTTCGGCCCTCCAGACGAGGTCACCCACAGCCTCGTCGGCAGTGCGGACAGTCAGCCGCGAGGAACGGGGCGACGGTATGCCGCGCCTCCGTCCGTGACGGCGTACTCGTGCCTCCGTCAGTGGCAGCCGCAGCCGCCGCCGCAGCAGCCCCCACCGCCGCCGGTGGGAGCGGGCGCCCCGATCGGCGCGGCGGCTCCGCGGGAGACCGCCACGGCGGAGAAGACCCTGGAGGTCTCCGAGTGGCCGGCAGGGCAGGACACGGATGAGGCCGGCGCGTCCTCTTGGATGCCGCGACGCACCTCAAAGGAGGCGTCGCAGACCCGGCAGCGGTAGTCGTATCTCGGCATAACCAGAGGATAGGAAGACCGCGCCCCGCCACGCGCCGAAACTCAGCGCCCGCTCTGGTCCTCGGTGGCGTCGTGGTCGGTCGCGCGCGCCCCGGGACGGTCCACCGGGTGGGCGCGGAGGCGGTTCACAACGATGGCGGCGACCGGGGGGATCACCATCGCGACCAGGGCCATGGCGATCGCCGCCGGCACCGAGGCGGGGCGCACGACGGTGCCGGCCAGGATGAACAGGGTGAGGGCGACGCTCATCATCGCCAGGTAGCCGCGCCGCGCGGCGCGGCTCACTCCGGGGAAGCTCTCCGTCGAGCCAGGACGATCTGAGCCAGGACGATCGCCCGGTGGACGGTGCCGGCCGGCGGCGTCTCTCCTGGCCGCCGTGTCGGCGGGCCCGCCTGGCGCGGCACCCGTGCCCGGTGGGGCGCCCCGCCGCGGTCCCCTGGCGCTCCCGCCGGAGGCGGTGCCGCCACCGCCGGCGAGGTAGCTGTCGTAGTCGGAGCGGTACGCCGGGTCGGCGAGGATGTGGTAGGCGATGGTGAGCCGCTCGAAGGCCGCCGCCGAACCGCCGGCGTCCGGGTGCAGTACTCGGGCGGCTCGGCGGTAGGCCGCTCTGATCTCGTCGGAAGTCGCGGATGGGGACACACCGAGCAGGTCGTACAACGAGGTCCGCCTGGCCATGCGCTCTCCCTCCCGCGCGCATCGCGTCGCCGCCCGCCGGGCGGCCGAGCCTCTTCGACCGGCCTCCTTGGTGCCGCCCTCCTAGAGGGCCAAAGGAGGTGCGAAAATGCTCCTCCTTCGCACCTCCGGAGGCCCCCGTCCCCAGAAGCACTAAGTTCCTCCAGGCCCAACGCTCGGGCCGGCTTTTCGCCGAATTGGGTCCCCGCGGTCTCCCCGAGCACCACGAAAGCGCTTCCCCTCGTCATGATGGTCCTGGTTGGGCCGTTGTGCCGGATACTGTCGCAACTGATGCGATGCTGTGCGTGGCGAACCGCCCACTGTCGGACATCAGGTGCGGGGTAGACAGCGGTGATCCGGACGGGCGCTGAGGTGGGTGGGGAGATGGCGGACCAGCTGGATGAGCTACCGCGGCCGCGCGACGAGGCTCGCCCGGACTCAGCGGCCGTCGCGACCGCGACCGACGAGACCGCGACCGACGAGACCGTTGCGGGCGGCGCCACCACGGCGGACAACAACGTCTCGGACAGCGCCATCACGGCCGACCGCACCCTCGATGCCGACGACGGCACCCCGGCCGAGGACGGCGTCACCGGCGTGGGCGAGGCCGACGCGATGGACGGCGCCGCCACGGACCCCACCGACCCCACCGAAGCCACGGACCCCACCGAAGCCATCGACCCGGCCGAAGGCGCGGACAACGGCCAGGCCGACGGCATCGGCCAGGCGACGGCCACCGAGCCCGAGACAAACCAGGCCGACCAGCCAGTCGAGGCCGGCGCTGGCCAGACCGAGGCTGAAGCTGAGGACGAGGACGAGCCCGTAGACACCGGCCAGGCGGCGGCCGAGGCGGACACCGCGGATCAGGCACTCGCGACGGCCGGCGCGGACGAGTCCGGCGAACCGGACGAGGACGCCGACGCCCAGACGCTGCCCCCGGCTGCTCCGATTGCTCCGGCCGCAGTGGCCACGGCGGCCACGGCGGCCACGGCGGCCACGGCGGAGGATCACGACACGGAGGAAGATCACGAGACGGTCAGGGAGACCGCCGGGATCCTCACCGAGTTCGCCCACGTCGTCGGCGACCCACGCGCGGCCGCGCGCCTCACGGTCACCGGGCCGGTCGACGTCCTGCCGAGCCTCTACCGGGTGACCGCCGCGGCCACGATCTCCGTCGCCGCGGCCGCGCACGGCGCCGCCGAGCTGTGGGCCGCCAGGTCGGGCGAGGACGTCCCGCCGGTCAGCGTCGACACGCGGCACGCCGCGGCCGCGTTCCGCAGCGAGCGGTTGCTGCGGATCGCCGGCCGGCCGGCGCCAAGCCCATGGGACGCGCTCTCCGGCTACTACCGCGCCGGCGACGGCCGCTGGGTTCAGTTGCACTGCAACCTGCCGCACCACCGGGCCGGGGTGCTGGACCTGCTCCGCACGCACGCGGACCCGGTCGCGGTCGCCCGGGCGGTGGCCCAGTACAACGCGGCCGACCTGGAGGCCGAGCTTCAGGCGATGGGCATGTGCGCCTCGATGGCCCGCGAGGAGCGGGAGTGGTGGGCACACCCCGCCGGGCAGGCCGTGGCCGGGTTGCCGCTGGCGGAGACCTCGCGGATCGGCGACGCCGGGGACGTGCGCGGCGGGCCGTCCGCCGTGGGCCGGACTCGGGGGACACGGGCGCCGGCGATGCCCGCGCAGGCGCTGTCCGCGCAGGCGCAGGCCCGTCCGTCGCCATCCCGCCCGGCAGCCGGCCTGCGCGTCCTGGACATGACAAGGGTGATCGCCGGGCCGGTATGCGGGCGGGTGTTGGCCTCGTTCGGGGCAGACGTGCTGCGGGTCGGTGCCGCCCACCTGGGGGATGCGCGCGCCCTGGTGATCGACACCGGCTTCGGCAAGCGGAGCACGTTCCTGAACCTGCGCGTCGCCTCGGACGCGCGCCGGCTACGGGAGCTGGTCGCGCAGGCGGACGTCGTGGTGCAGGCCTACCGGCCCAAGGCACTCGACCGCCTCGGGTTCGGGCCGGAGGCGCTGGCCAGGATCCGGCCGGGCATAGTCGTCGCGACGATCAGCGCCTATGGCCGGGTCGGCCCGTGGAGCGGGCTGCGTGGCTTCGACAGCCTGGTGCAGACCGCGTCGGGAATCGCGCTGGCCGGGGCCCGCGCGAGCGAGTCAGACCGGCCGGTGCCACTGCCCGCGCAGGCGTTGGACCACGCCACGGGCTATCTGGCCGCCCACGGCGTGCTGGCCGCGCTCGCGCGCCGCGAGGGCGAGGGCGGCAGCTGGCACGTGCGGATCTCGCTCGCGCAGACCGGCCGCTGGCTCGTGTCCTTGGGCGAACGCGACACGTTCGACCTGGCCGAACCCAAGGACGGCGAGATCGACCCGTACCGGCGCACGATGCGCAGTGAGTTCGGCGAACTCTCCTACATCGCGCCCGCCGGCTCCGTCGGCGGCGCTACTCATGGCTACGACCGCCCGCCGAGCTCACTCGGCGCTCATCAGGCTGGCTGGGCACCCATCCGCTGAATGCCGATACGCGTGGCCCGATGCGCTGAGCCGCCAAACGGCGTATCGGCAAATCCGCGCGCACGAGGCCGTATCGGCCGACCGATTTACTTTGCTCGATGCGGGTCGGCAACCGTGCTCGGACGACGTCACACGACCGACGGGCCTATCGGCAAACCGACATCACGGTAAGCGCCGTATTTGGGCTGTGATACGGCGCCCCGGCGCCTCCTCCCCTTGCGCCCGGCGGCTGACCGACGCGGGTTCAACGCTTGGGTTCGTCGGGGTTGTCCCGGCGGCGGCGCGCACGTGTGCGTGTGCCGACATCGACCTGGCGCTCGCGCTGCCCGGCCGCGGCGGCGGCCCTGTCGGCATAAAGACGCTGCCTGATCAGCTTGAGGGTCTGCTCCCGCTCCGCCTGATCCAGCCCCGCCGCGAGAGTCTGAAACAAACCACCAGAACCCGGTCGTCGGCCGTATTCACTCGTCGCACCCATACCCAGTGGCCTACCCGGTCATTCGACGGCTATTCCCCCGAACCACGGCCGGTTTCATGGCCGTGGCCGCGTGCTTTGGTCGGACCCGGCCCGGGTGGCCACCCCGACGCGGCGCCCACGGTGGCTTCGGACCTGGTGGCTTCGGACCTGGTGGCTTCGGACCTGGTGGCTTCGGACCCTGCGGCCCCGGACCGCGAGGCGCCGGACCGCGAGGCGCCAGGTCGGGAGGCGTCCGCTCGGACCGCTCCTGGGCCCATGGCCGCCGGCGGAGATGTCGGCGAGGGCAGCCGTCGGCGCGCCGCCGCGCCCCGGCCACGTCGGGCTTCGAGGTATCGGCGAGCACCGTCCCAGGGCCGGCGGCCGCCGGCACCGGACCTGGCCGATGACGTGGGCCCCCGGCGCCGCATGCCGGCTCGAACCCGGGGCCACAGGTCGGCGACGTCCCAGCCGGCGGGGAAGGCCCAGTCCTCGCCGTACCGTCCGAGGACCATCCTGGCCGCCACGCACAGCGCCCAAGCGCCGAGGATCGCGCCCACCGCGAGCATGTCCAACGCCCCGACCAGCCCGGACAGCACCAGGATGACCGTTCCGAGCGCCAGGCACATGACCACCAGTCCGCCGACGTCTCTGCGTCTGGCCTTGGCGCGGCCCCGCACACCCGCGTGTCGCTTCATGGCACCGCTCATGCCCAGCGGCGCGCCCGCTATGTCGACACCGGGACCTTCGGCCCTTGTTGCCACTCGCCAGGGCTGGACCAGACCTCGTTCCCACCGATTGGCCAAGAGCGGCTCATGGGCCAGGGAACGGTTCGACACGCCCTCCGGCGCCTCCGTCCGATGCTCCGGCAACAGATGCTCCGGCAACAAGGCGGCCGACCGCGCGGCTGCCCGCGGGGCCGCCGGAAGCCCCCGGGACCCCAGGAACCGCGGACAGGTCGGTGCGGAGGGATCGGATGCGCTGGGCGAAGACGGGATCGGTGGTCGACGACCGTCTGAGGGGGCGGGTTCAGTAACGCCTGGCCTCGACGTGTGCTCCGCCGTGCAGCGCCCGCCAGAGTTCGCCAAGCGACCCGAACAGCGCATCCGCTGGTGCGGCTCGAGTCTCCTCGACGATGTGGTCTGGGGCGTTCTGGCCGCGCAGGTGGTCCAGCACCTCGTCGCGGCGTGCGGGGAAGACCGCCCGGCCGAGCAGGCGGGCCAGCTCCGAGCGCTCCTCCACGTCGGTCAGGGACATGCCGGGCGGTGCGCTCCCCCGGCCGATCCCGTCCTGGCGATCAAAGGCCTCCGACACGTCGTCCGTGGGCGGCTCGGGTGACTTCCACTCGACCGCGTAAGGATCCCGGCGTGCCCGGACATATCCGCGCACCTCTCCGGCCATCGCCTCGTCGAGTTGCGGGCCGTGCTTGGCGCTGCCTCGGTCCATCGGCTGCTCCCGTCACCTGCGGCTGGTGCCGACTGCCTGGGCCCGGCCGGCGGCCAGGCTACGGATCGGACCTACCCGGACGGGTATCGGCAAAGCATGGAAGAGTCACCGAGGACGCTACCGGGCGGTCGATCCGACGCGCTCACCGAAGTTCCCACCGACGTTCACGTGGTCAGGACGGTCAGGCATCGCCGGCCTTGTCCGCACGCCGCAAGGGCGGCACTCGGTGTCAAATTGAGAGCATCCAGTCCGCCTGGGGCCCTGAAAGTGGAATGTTCGTACATTTTCGGCCGACATGCCACCTTCTCCAGGGTCGAGGCCCCCTTCTCCGGCGATTCCCCCACAGCACGACCTGATGCGGACGATTATGATCTCAACCCATCATGACCGCACGCCGCCGACCGCCGCCTCCGGCTCCGACCCGCTTCCCGTAAGCGCACCTGTCCAGCCACCTCACGGACCCCGAACCGGTACCAACCACCCGTCATATGCATCGACCCAAGACCGCGCTGTCGGGCGCGAAGCGCCCGACGACGGGCCGCTCCCCGCGTCCCGTCCCAGGTGCCCGAAGTGAACGGACGCAGACCCTGAACACGCAGATGCTTCCCGACCATTCGGCAGGGAATGGTGGACGGACCACCGTGTCGGTACCGTCCGGAACCGCCGACGACGGCGCGGCGGACCTGTCGGCCAACCCAGGGCACCTCGCCCGCCGCCTTCAGCAGGTGATCCACCAGCTGTGGACGGCCTCGGTCTCCACCGAGATCACCCCACCGCAGTTCGTCGTGCTCAACAGCCTGCGGGCGTCGCCCGACATCGACCAGCGCACCCTCGGCGAGCGCGCCTGCCTGGACCGCTCCACGGTCGCCGACGTGGTGGCCAGGCTCGTCCAGCGCGGACTGATCCGCCGGGTGCGCGACCCGCACGACGGCCGGCGCAACGTGCTTCGGCTGACGGTACGAGGAGAGAACACCCACTCCGAGGTGGCCGAGCGCGCCGAGGCGATGAACGAGCAGTTGCTGGCGCCACTGGCCAGCGAGGAGCGCATTGCCCTCGTATCCCTGCTGGGCCGCGTCGTCGAGGCGTTCCCGATGAGCCGAACCGGCTCCCAGCAGGCGGAGCCCGCCGACGAGACGTAGAAGGGAGCCACGCCCACCGGACCGGTGGGCATGGCTCCCTTCACGCTCTCCCCGACTAGGCCCGTCGCGCGCTCCCTGGCCGCCGTGGGCCGTGCCGCGCGTGTACCCGCGCGTGCGCGGTACCCCCGCGCACGCGCTACGCGTCCTGCTTGGCCTGTGCATCCTGGGTGGGCGTGGTGGCCGGCTTCGGCGGGTCCGGGCGCCAGAAGGTGACCAGCAGGCCGGCCGAGCCGACCACACCCAACACCAGGGCGATCAGGCCGCCGAGCCAGCCGTCGAGGTTGTCGTCGATCGTGATCGCGTGGTCGAGCGAGGCGTACCCGGGCCCGAAGGTGGCGATGGCCAGGCAGACGACCGCGATCATCAGGACGTACTCGTAGCCCTGGCCCGGCTTGAAGATGAAGAAACCGTTCTTGCGGTGCGCCGTCATCCCGGCAACGACCATGATGCCGATGATCGCACCGGCGCTGAACGGCGTGAGGAAACCGACGGCCAGGCCCACGCCGGCGGCCAGCTCGATCAGGCCGCTCGCCCAGGCGTGCATGATGCCCGGCTTGAGCCCCATGCTCGCGAACCAGCCCGCGGTGCCCTGGATGCCTCCCGGCCCGAAAATGTGGTTGTAGCCGTGTGCCACGATCGTCAGCCCGACGACGACCCGTAGCACGAGGTCCGCGGTGTCCGCTGCGGTCACGGGGATCTCTCCTTCCCTATGTGGTCAGCTGCCTCGCCAGGTCCGCCGCTGCCAGCCGTTCGCCGACGAGCGAGCCATCGCTGGGAGGAGCGAACACGACAACACGAGCCCATCTGCCGGGAATCTATAGTTTGTGGGCGCTCACTCGCTCGCGGTTGGAGCTGGGTTCATCTGGGCGCGACATGCCCGCTTCACCCCTTCCCGCCGATTGGCTAGTCGGGAGCTTGGCACGTCGCGCGGTCGGCGCGCCTACCAACCGGCAGTCATCACCGGCCTCAGAACCGATCCACCGACCAGGCAGGTATGCCAGATATCCCTTTCGCCCGACCCGTCCGCGGGGTCTCCCGGGGTCCCTGCCGGACCCGGGGTCCCTGCCCGATTGGCGACAGGGTCCCTGCCGGATCGGCGGAGCCGATCTGGGAGGTCAGCGATCGGGGAGGTCTGGGAGCCCGGGGTCCCCGCCTGGGAGGTCTGCTGGGAGGTCTGCGATCTGGGAAGTCTGCGATCTGGGAAGTCGGGATCGGCTGCCTGGTGGACAGGGACGCACGTGGCGGCAGGCGCCAGGCCGTTATCTAGCCGATCGGTGCGGAAGGAGGACTCCGAGCAGGTCGCGGACCTCCTCGTCGGACGTGGCCGCGAAGTCGTCGTAGAACTGGCCGACGGCCATGAAATCGGGCGGGTACAACGGGCAGACGAGCTCGTCCACCTCGGCGAGCACCGCGTCGGCGCCCTCGGGCGACGCGACGGGAACGGCCGCCACGAGCCGGGCCGCCCCAGCCGCCCGCGCGGCGCGCGCCGCGGCGACCATCGTCGCGCCCGTGGCCAGGCCGTCGTCGACCAGCACCACCGTCCGGCCGGCGAGCGCCGGCGCCGGGCGGCCGTCCCGGTAGGTGTGCTCGCGGCGCGCGAGCTCCGCCATCTCCCGGGCGACGAGCGTCTCAAGCTCGGCGTCGGTCAGGCCCAGCCGGCCTACGACCGCCTCGTTGACCACCCTGATCCCGCCGGTCGCGATCGCGCCGAGGGCGAACTCTGGCTGCCCCGGCGCACCCAGCTTGCGCACCCCGAACGCTTCCAGCGGCGCGGACAGTCGACGCGCGACCTCCGCGGCCACCGGAACACCGCCGCGCGGCAGGCCGAGCACGATCACGGGCTCTCCCTCGGGCACCGCGGGAACCACCCGGCCCGCCAGGGCACGTCCCGCCGCCCGACGATCCGCATAGCCGGTCATGCCCCACTCCCTGCCCGATCGATCTGCCCGATCTGTTCTTGTTCCGGAGATTGACGCCGGTGGGGAGCCGGGGATGGCAGATCGCGGACGCCGGCGGACCTGCCGGCCGGAGGACCCCGGGCCTCTCCGATCCGGCGAGGCGGCGAGGCGGCGGACCGGGCACGCGCACCTGGTGACCGCACAGCCCCGACTCGGTGTGAGCGCGGGACGACGCTGACATCCCGCTACCCGCCACTGAAGGCTCTTATCCCCCTCCAGGCTCTTACCCCCTCCCCGCCGATCCACCTGCGGGGCTCCGGTCTCCATCCGGAGGATCGGCGGCGGCAGCACCCGCGCCCGGCGCGGGCACCGGGCGCGGGTCGGGCGTTCGCACCCCTATCCGTGGCCGCCGGCCAGCGCCTGGTGCGCGCCCAGGTAGGCGGTGGTCTGACGGCCGGCGAGCTCGACCAGATCTCCGAGCGTCAGGGAGAACTCGGCGAAGTGCAGCCCCCAGGACGGTGGTGATTCGATGACCGGCAGCGACCGGAGGTCACCGCCCGGCACCGGCCTGGGCGTCACCGCGAGCCAGGCCCGGCCGCCCGCCTGCCGGCACTCGGCGGTGAGGAACTCCGGATAGGTGACGAAGCCGGTGTCGGCGGCCGGCAGGTTCTCGGGCGACAGCCCGGGCAGGAGGGCGCCGACGAGCCGGGCGGTGGGCAGGTAGGGCTCGAGCTCCGCCTCCCCGCCCCCGAGCGCGGCCGGGTTGGTGCACAGCGTCCGCAGGTCGGAGGGGTCGTCCGTGAGGTCGGCCGTGGCCGCGACGCCGCGCGACGGCGCGGACGGCAGGCCGAACTGGGCGTCGGCCGGTGCGTCGCCCTGGTAGGCGGAGTACGCGACGACGCAGCCGAACTCGTCGTGCCGCTGGCAGGCGGGGATCTTCGTCAGATCGCCGCCGGTGAGCGCGCCGGCGCGAACCCGCACGTCCGCGCCGACCAGCAGCGCCGACACGAGCAACGCCCGCTGGCCGGCGTCGGGCTCGATCTCCTCGCGCAGGAGGCGCAGCAGCATCTCGGCGCCCTGGTCATCGCCGACGAGCACGACCGGCCGGCCCTGGTTGTCGTTGAGCAGGTAGTCGTTCCAGGCCGACTGGACGTCGGCGAAGGCGACGGCGCGGGAGAGGTCGTCCGGCCCGTCCGGCTGCAGCCGGGACACCACCGTGTACTGCTGGTAGGCCGGCGCGAACACGCGGCAGACCGACGCGAACCGGGCCGCCTGAGCCCGGACCATCGCGATCTCGGCATCGGTCGCCTTCAGCGGCGCATTGCCGAGCCCCACCCCTGAGACGGTCGGGTAGACGTAGAAGCAGTCGGCGGGCGGATTCGCTGCCGGCTGGAACGGCAACGCGAACGTCGGTCCGGACGGGCCGACGATGGTGACGTCCAGGCCGCCGGCACAGTCGTCGTCGACCGTCCCCGGCCGGCACACCCAGACGGTCGGATGGTTGACGGCGAGGGCGCTGGTGTCGACCGCGGGGTTCGTCGGCGAGCCTGGCGCGGTGGCCGGATCCGATGCCGGGGTCTGACCGCACGCGGAACCTAGCAGCAGAGCGAGCAGCAGCGTGGTCAGGACGGTGGGCGGACGGGCCGGGCATCGGCGCATCGAGACCTCTGAATCGTCGACGAAGGTCGATCGTGCCGGTCCCCGCGGCGGGCGACAAAGGAAATTGGCGGCCCTTGGCCGTCCGTCGGCCACCGCGTTACCGGACAGATCACCGCGTTGCGGGACAGTATGCACCGGTTGTTCCATCGCTTTCGACCGGATGCCCGCGGATGCCCTCGCGAGAGCCGGCGGGCTTCCCGTAACACGACGCGGCGGGCGTTGCGCCGGGCGCGGGCATCCCCGCGCGGCGCCGCCGGTAGTCCACGGAAAAACGGCATCGGCGATCCCAGGAATGGACGATCGCGGGAGTGGGGCCTCGACTACACGCGCGCCTGGGGCGTCACCGCGGCGACCGGGCCGACCCACCAGCTGAGGGCTCTCCCCTGCCCGCCCAGGTGAACGGGCCTGTCATCCCGCCACGTCGGCGGAGACGCCGTGAATGCGGCCGTCCGTGCGGCGCAGCGGCGTACCGGTGCCACCCCACATCGTCTGGATGATCTCGGCGGCGATCGAGACCGCGGTCTCCTCTGGGGTTCGCCCGCCGATGTCCAGGCCGATCGGGGAGCGCAGGCGGGCGAGCTCTTCGTCGGTGAGCCCGTCCGTGCGCAGGCGGTCCAGCCGGTCCTCGTGCGTTCTGCGGGAGCCCATCGCGCCGACGTAGCCCGCCGGGGAACGCAGCGCCGCGCGCAGCAGCGGAACGTCGAACTTCGAGTCGTGCGTCAGCACGCAGACCACCGTCCGCTCATCCACACAGACCCGGGCGAAATACCGCGCGGGCCATTCGCACACCACCTCGTGCGCGTCGGGGAAGCGCCGGGGGGTCGCGAAAACCGGGCGCGCGTCGCAGACCGTCACCCGGTACCCGAGGAAACGGCCCATCGAGACCACCGCGGCGGCGTAGTCGATCGCGCCGAACACGAGCATCCGCGGCGGCGGCGCGAACGACTGCACGAACACCGTGACCGCGTCCGCCGGAAGGCCCGCAGCCTCCGCCGCGATGCCGACGGCGGCGGTCCGCGGCTCCCGCTTCTCGCCGGTCGGGCCAAGGCCGGAGGGAGTGGTGGCGGCGGCGTCCACCGGGGAGCGCTGACCCGAGGGACCGTAGTGGCGCAGGCCGGTGCGGCCGGCGGCGAGCATGCCGCGGGCGTCGTCGATGACGGCGTGGTCGAGCCCGGGCGCACCGAGGCTGCCCGCCACCCGGTCCGCCCACACGGCTATCTGCCGGCCGACCGGCACTGGGCCGGCCGGCCAGCCGGCCGATGGGGCGGCCGAGCCCGCGAGGACGGTGACAAGGGCGACCGGGAGGTCCGCCGCGATCGCGTCCAATACCTCGAAGAGCGGCTCGCTGGCCGGTGAGACCAGCACGTCGATGACACCGCCGCAGGTCAGGCCGACGGAGAACGCATCGTCGTCGGAGATGCCATAGGTCTCGAGCACGGCCGTGCCGGTGGCGAGCACCTCGGTCGCCACCTCATAGACGGCGCCTTCGACGCACCCGCCGGACACGCTGCCGAGCGCCTCGCCGACGGCGTCGACGGCCATCACCGCGCCCGGCTGGCGTGGCGCGCTGCCGCGTACCCCGACCACCGTCGCGACCGCGAACGGCGTCCCGGCGTCACGCCACCCGCGCAGGTGCTCCGTCAACTCCCGCATCCTGGCGTCACCCTCCGCCATCGCATCGTCAGCCTGGGTGTCTCAAGGGTTGCGCGCCCACCCGGTGCGCGCATCCGTCTCCACACCGAAGCCGCCAAATTTGGGCTATCGCCCAACAGTAGCGAGGCATCCCGGCATGAGCGGAGATATCCGCGTTTCGGGGCGGCCGTCGGCATGGAACGCCTGCCGCGCGTCCGGACAAAGGCCACGCTAGCGGCGGCCAGGATCCCACTCCCTCGACGGCCGGCCTGGCACGCCGATCGGCGCCCGGACGCAGGGCCAGGCGTTCCTCTGCCCAGCCCGCGATCAGAGGCACTCGAGCCGGGGCGGGGGAGGACGACGATCACCTGGCCGGAACGTGCGCCAACCGGGGCCGCGAGGATGGTGCCGAGGTAAGAACCACGTGTGCGGGTAGCGGGGCTTTTGTTGGCGGCGGGAGCCGGCCGACGCATGGGGACGCCCAAGGGGTTGCTGACGGTGGACGGCGAGCCGCTGGTGGCGCGAGGCGTCCGCCTGCTCGCCGCCGGCGGCTGCTCGCCGCTGACGGTGACGGTCGGGGCGGCGGCCGAGGAGGTCGCCGCCGCCCTGGACGGCGCGGGCGCCACCGACGGCGGCCCGCCGGCCGCCTCGTCCCCGGAGGAGGCGGTGCCGACGCGGGTCGTCCGGGTGGCCGACTGGCCCGAGGGCATGGGTGCATCGCTGCGCGCGGGCCTCGCCGCGCTCACGGCGGACGACCTGGCCGGGGTGGTCGTCGCGCTCGTCGACCAGCCACTCGTCAGCCCCGCGCTCATCCGCCGCCTCATCGACGCGGCACACACAGATCTGGATGGTCCGGACAGACAGCCACAGCTGGCGGCGGTCGTCGCCAGCTATGCGGGCCAGCCACGGACCCCGGTGCTGCTTCGTCGCGAGATCTGGCCGGACGTCGCCCGGCTGGCCCGCGGTGACGTCGGCGCCCGCGCCTGGCTACGCGCCAACCCGGACCGCGTACTCCAGGTGCCTTGCGAGGACGTCGGGAGCCCGGACGACATCGACACCCCCGCCGACCTGATCCGCCTGAAAGACGCCGGGCGCCAGGTCTAGTGCTTCTGAGGCGGGGACCTCCGGAGGTGCGAAGGAGGAGCATTTTCGCACCTCCTTCGGCAGTGCTTCTGGGACGTGGGCCTCCGGAGGTGCGAAGGAGGAGCATTTTCGCACCTCCTTTGGCCCGCTACGCGGGAAGGCCCGCCGCGCGGCGGCGGCCCGCACGGGTGCGGCGCGGGTCAGGGCTGACGGCGTCCGGGAAGCGGCGCAGGTACTCGCGCTCCAGCTCCATCATCCGCCGGGTGTGCGTCTCGAATGCGTCCTCACTACCTTCGAGGAACGTCGCATGTCGGGTTCGGTGCAGTTGACGCACTTCGCGAACCAGAGCCGCGTCGGACAGCTCGCGGCCAGGGATGCCGTCTGGGCGGTGGCTCATACCGCGGACGTACCCGCTCGCCCATCCACCAACCTTCCCGCCAGCGCCTTCACCCACCGGCGTCTGAGCCGATCAACCGTTCGGCACTGGCACTCTGGGGTCTGGGGGTCTGGGTGTCCTGGTGTCAGAGCGGTTCCGGCGTGGGGATGGGCGGGACGGGAATGTCGGGGCCCGGTACTGGCGGCGGGTACGGATCCGGCATCGGGGACGGCGGGACCGGGTCGGGATCGGGGGCCGGCGGCTGGGGGTCCGGGATCGGCGCCGGAGGAATCGGTTCGCCGGGGCCCGGCGTCGGACCGGGCGACGGCGGCGGCATCACCGAGCGGTGCGAACGCGGTGATCCCGCCCGCACCGCCCAGACCACTCGCACAGCCCGGGTCGCGAACGTCGTGCGGCTTGGGAGCGTTGTGGGGCTCATCTCGGCCTCCTTCACGGCACCTACTCAGCGTGCCCGTACCACCACCGCGCTGTCTCACACATGCCACCGAACGGAGTGAGATATGACGCCTCGGTCGGTCGCGCCCCCTTCCTCGGCAGGCTCGGCAGGCTCGGGGCCGGTAGTCGGCGGCGGCGACGGCCCGGGCTCGGGTTCCGCCGGATCGGCGAGACACGGGGATCCAGCCGGCGGGTCGACGACCACCCCGACCCCGCCGCCGGCGGAGCTCCAACGGAAACCGGCCAGGCGGATCGACGGGGAAGGCGCGTTCGGTAAACGCTGGCACAAATCGGCCACGTTGAGCGAGATGATCAACACGGGAGAGGGGCGGCTACCCGCGCGAAGGGGCCCACGAGGCACTCGGCTAGGATCGATCGGACAAGTCGACCGCTTGGCGATGATGCCGGCCGGCGACCACGGGGCCACCCGTAGCGGATGGTGGGCCGGCCTTGTGCCGGCGATGGGTGAAGGTCGGACCGGCGAAGCCGATCCGGGAGGAGCCCGAACCGCGACGGGTTGGAGGGCACACAGCGGCCCGGAGCGGATGGCGCGCTGATACCAGGCGGCAGACGCGACGGGTCACCGGTATTTGTTCGATCACCGGCGGCTCGCTCGCGAGGCCCGGCAAGACAGACGGAGGGCGCGGTGGGTGAGCCGATCCTCGCGATCGACTACGGCACCTTCCGAGCGTCCGCGGCATACGTGGTCGACGGTCAGGTCGAGCTGGTCAGGGAGTCCGCCAGCGGAGCGGTGTCCTGGCCCTCGTCGGTGTTCGCGGACGGCGAGAACCTGATCGTCGGCACGCTCGCCGAGCGTCGCAAGCGGATCTGGCCCGCGGCATACCGCGGCGAGGTCAAACGGGACCTGCGCCGTGAGGCCCCGGTGGTGCTCGACGGGCGGACCTACCCGCCGGCCAGGCTGGTCACCGCGACGATGGCCGCGCTGAAGTCCGAGGCGGAGGCCCAGCTCGGCGGGGCGCTGCCGCGCGCCGTCGTCACCATCCCCGCGGTGTACGACCCCGCCGGCCCGCTGCGCCGACTCATGATCGGCGCGGCCGAGGCCGCCGGTTTCGTCGACGTCGACCTGCTCGCCGAGCCGGTCGCGGCCGCATGGGCGCCGCTCGGCGCGGGCCGCCCGCACCCCGGCGACCTGATGCTCGTCTACGACCTCGGCGGCGGCACATTCGACGCGGCGCTGATCGCGGTCGGCTCGTCCGGCCGGCACGAGGTGATCGGCCACTCCTCGCTCTACGACTGCGGCGGACGCGACCTCGACCAGCTGCTCTTCGACGAGATCCTCGGCATCCACGGCCCGAGCCTCGAGCCGCTGCTCAACCCGACGGGCCCGGGCGAGGTGTTCCAGACCGCCGCGCGGCGCACCCGCCACGAGCTGATCGATTTTGCCCGCCAGCTCAAGCACCAGCTCACCGACGTGCCGATGGTCGAGGACGTGTTCGGCCCCGCCGGGCTGCTCGTCGGCATCGACCGTGAGCGCTTCGTCCAGCTCGCCTCGCCGACGCTGGCCCGCACGATGGCCTGCTGCCAGCACCTGCTCGACGCCGCCGACGTCCCGGCGGAGAAGTTGGGCGGGGTGCTGCTCGTCGGCGGCGGCTCGCGGATGCCGGTGGTCGCGGACATCCTGTCCGGGAAGCTGGGCGTCGCCACCGACTGGCCGCCCCAGGAGCTGTTCGTCCCGTTGGAGCCGGAACTCGCGGTCGTGCGCGGCGCGGCGGCCTGGGCCGCCTCGGTCTCCACCCGGCGCACGGTCGCGGCCAGGCCCAGCCCGGTCGTCCAGCCGGCCCGCTGGGAGATCCCCGGCGGCACCGCGACGATGGTCCGCTGGCTCGCCGAGCCCGGCGCACGGTTCGAGGCGGGCACCGTGCTCGCCCGGGTGCGCCTGACCGACGGCTCGCTGTTCGACCTGGCCGCGGAGGCCTCCGGCAGCCTGCTGCACACGCACGCCAGGCCGGGCACGTCCATCACCGAGCATGACTGGATCGCCACCACCCTGCCGACCTCGCCCATACCGCTCGGCCAGTCGCGCGGCAACGGTGGCGGTGGCGCCGACCTGCGCGGCGGCGCGACGATCGAGCGCTCGCACCGGCCGGCGCACCTCGTCGAGGTCAGCTTGCGGGCAACCCTGACCGGCCACGAGCGCGACGTGACAAGCTGCGGGTTCTCTCCCGACGGCCGGCTGCTGGCCACCACCAGCAAGGACGGCATCCAGCTCTGGGACGTGAACACCGGACGGTCGGTGGACGAGCTGGCCGTTCCCGGCCGCAAGAGCTCGATCCCGAACAGCTGCGCGTTCTCCCCGGACGGCAAGCTGATCGCCATCACCGGCAGCGACAAGACGATCCGGATCTTCGACGTCGCGACCAGGGCCGAGACGGCGGCGTTCTCCGGCCACAAGGGCCCCGTCTACGGCGTCGCGTTCTCCCCCGACGGCACCCTGCTGGCCACCACCAGCACCGACCGGACCGTCAAGCTGTGGGGTGTCTCGACCGGCAAGCAGATCGCCTCCCTCACCGGCGACCACCGCGGCTCGATCTACGGCTGCGCGTTCTCGCCCGACGGGCGGCTGCTGGTCTCGGCCGGCGCCGAGGCAATCTTCCTGTGGGACGTCGCGCTCGGCGAGAGCATCATGAAGGTGCCCGGGCACACGAACTTCGCGAACGGGTGCGCGTTCTCGCCCGACGGCCTGCTGCTGGCCACCACCAGCAACGACGGCACCCGGGTGACCGACGTCCCGACCGGCACGACGACGATGACGCTCGGCGGTTCGGCGCAGAGCTGCGCGTTCTCCCCCGACGGCCAGCTGCTCGCGACCGCGAGCACCGACGACGTCGCCCGCCTGTGGGACGTCAGCACCGGGGTCGAGGTCGCGACGCTGTCCGGTCACAGCGGCACCGTCATGAGCTGCGCGTTCGCCCCGTTCGGCCTGCTGCTCGCGACGACGAGCACAGACGCCACGGCCCGCCTCTGGGAGATCATCTACACCCGTTAGTGATCCTGGGGGCAACGGCCGCCGGGCGTGCGAAGGAAGATCATTTTCGCACGCCCTTTGGCCCTCTAGACGCCCTCGCCTGAGCGCCCTCGCCAGTGGTGGCAGGGCTGAGCGAGCCGCGTGCCGCGGGCGTGCGCGCGGCGCTTGACCGGTTGCGGGCGGATGGCCGATCGTTGACCCTCCGATGGCCAGGTCTCGACGCCCGAACCCTCTCTGTGTCCCGATGACTACGTGGTGTGTCGCTCCGCTGTGGTGAGTCACCCCACGTTGCCCTGGTCCCCCCTCCCAGAGCCCGCCAGAATGGACCGCTAACCGCAGGTTCCCCGTCCGTCTGTCCGACGCTGGTGCCCACACGGCGCCGGAGACGCTAAGCCCGGTGAGGAGCACGCGTGCACAAGGTCCTGGTCGCCAATCGCAGTGAGATCGCGGTACGGGTGTCTCGTGCGGCCCATGAGCTGGGTTTGCGGACGGTCGCGGTGTACACGCCCGAGGATGTTTCGTCGCTGCATCGGACGAAGGCCGACGAGGCGTACGAGCTGGGCGAGCCCGGGCATCCGGTGCGGGGCTACCTGGACATCGACGAGTTGCTGCGGGTCGCGAAGCACGCGGAGGCGGATGCGCTGCATCCAGGGTATGGGTTTCTGTCGGAATCCGCGGCGCTCGCGGAGGCGTGCGCGACGGCGGGGATCACGTTCGTCGGGCCGCCGCCGGCGGTGCTGCGGCTGACGGGGGACAAGGTCGCGGCGCGGAACGCGGCGATCACGGCGGGGTTGCCGGTGTTGCGGGCGTCGGTGCCGCTGCCGGATGGGACTGGTGCGCTGGCGGCGGCGGAGGAGGTTGGTTTCCCGCTGTTCGTGAAGGCGTCGGCGGGTGGTGGTGGGCGGGGTCTGCGGCGGGTGGCGCGGGCGGCGGACCTGGCGGATGCGGTGGGCTCGGCGGTGCGGGAAGCGGCGGCGGCGTTCGGTGACGGGACGGTGTTCCTGGAGCAGGCGGTGGACCGTCCGCGTCACATCGAGGTGCAGGTCCTCGGGGATGCGACCGGGGCGGTGATCCATCTGTTTGAGCGGGACTGTTCGGTGCAGCGCCGTCATCAGAAGGTCGTGGAGATCGCGCCGGCGCCGCGGCTGGATCCGGCGGTGCGCGACGGGTTGTGCGACGCGGCGGTGCGGTTCGCCCGGCATGTGGGCTATGTGAACGCGGGGACGGTGGAGTTCCTGGTCGGGGCGGATGGCCGGTACACGTTCATGGAGATGAACCCGCGGATCCAGGTCGAGCACACGGTGACCGAGGAGGTCACCGGTGTGGATCTGGTGGGTGCGCAGCTGCGGATCGCCGCGGGAGACACGTTGGCGGATCTGAACCTGCCCCAGGAGGCGGTCACGATCCGCGGCGCGGCGATCCAGTGCCGGGTGACGACGGAGGATCCGGCGCAGGACTTCCGTCCGGACACCGGTCGGATCTCCTACTACCAGTCGCCGGGCGGTCCGGGGGTGCGCCTGGATGGTGCGACCTACTCCGGCGCCGAGGTCAGCCCGTATTTCGACTCGTTGCTGGTGAAACTGACGTGTCGGGGCGGCACGGTGGAGAAGGCGTCGCGGCGGGCGCGCCGGGCGTTGCGGGAGTTCCGGATCCGCGGGGTACGGACCAACATCGAGTTCCTGTCCCGGCTGCTCGCCGACGAGGCGTTCCTGGCCGGTGGGGTGACGACGTCCTTCATCGACGAGCGGCCGTGGCTTTTGGCCGGTGACGGTGGCACCGACAAGACCAGCCGGATGCTGGCCCGTCTCGCGCACGCGACGGTCAACGGCCACAAGCGGCCGGCCGGCGCGGCGTTCACCGACCCGCGCCGGCTGCTACCCGCGCTGGAGGCGGCTGACGGGCCGGGCGAGTCCGACGGGCCGGATGGGCTGGTGGCGGGGTCGCGTCAGCTGCTCGCCGAGGTCGGCCCCGCCGGGTGGGCGTCCCGGCTGCGGGCGCGGACGACACTCGCGGTGACGGACACGACGTTGCGTGACGCCCACCAGTCGCTGCTGGCGACCCGGCTGCGCAGCTTCGACATCCTGGCCGCCGCCCCGGCGTTCGCCCGCCTCACCCCGAACCTGCTCAGTCTGGAGTGCTGGGGCGGGGCGACCTACGACGTGGCGTTGCGGTTCCTGTCCGAGGACCCGTGGGACCGGCTCGCCGCGCTGCGCGAGGCCGCGCCGAACATCTGCCTGCAGATGCTGCTACGCGGCCGTAATGCCGTCGGCTACACCCCCTACCCCGACGAGATGGTCCAGACGTTCGTCCAGGAAGCCGCGGCGACCGGGATCGACCTGTTCCGCATCTTCGACGCGCTCAACGACATCGAGCAGATGCGCCCCGCCATCGACGCCGTCGTCCAGGACACGGCGGCGATCGCCGAGGGCACCCTGTGCTACACCGGCGACCTCACCGACCCGGGCGAGCGGATCTACACCCTCGACTACTACCTGCGCCTCGCCGAGCAGCTCGTCGGTGCTGGCGTGCACGTGCTCGCGATCAAGGATATGGCCGGTCTGCTGCGCCCCCCGGCCGCGACCCGGCTGGTCACGGCGCTGCGGGAACGCTTCGACGTGCCGGTCCACCTGCACACCCACGACACCGCCGGCGGCCAGCTCGCGACCCTGCTCGCCGCGGCGAACGCCGGCGTCGACGCGGTGGATGCGGCGGCGGCGCCGATGTCGGGCGGCACCAGCCAACCGAACATGTCCGCGCTGGTCGCCGCGACCGACCACACCCCGCGGGCCACTGGCATCCCGCTCGCGGCGCTCTCGGCGCTGGAGGCCTACTGGGAGGCGGTCCGCGACCTGTACGCGCCGTTCGAGGCCGGTCTGCGGGCACCGACGGGGGCTGTGTATCGCCATGAGATCCCCGGCGGCCAGCTGACGAACCTGCGCCAACAGGCCATCTCCCTCGGCCTCGGTGACCGCTGGTCGGAGGTGACCGAGTGCTACGCGATCGCGAACGAGCTCCTCGGCAAACCCATCAAGGTCACCCCGACGAGCAAGGTCGTCGGCGACCTCGCCCTGTTCATCGCCGGCGGCAACATCGACCCGAAGACCCTGCGCACCGAACCGGAGAAGTTCGACCTGCCCGCGAGCGTGCTGGGCTACCTGGCCGGTGAGCTCGGCACCCCACCCGCCGGCTTCGCCGAGCCCTTCCGCGAGCGCGCCCTCGCCGGCCGTCGCCCCGCCCCGCCCGCGGTCGACCTCGCCCCCGATGACCAAGCCGCGCTTGCCGGCCAGGACCGCCGGGCCGCGCTGTCGCGGCTGCTGTTCCCCGGCCCGTGGCGCGACTACACCAAAGCCGTCGAACTCTACGGCGACAGCTCCGTCATCCCAACCGAGGCCTTCCTCTACGGCCTGCTACCCGGCGAGCCCGCCAGCGTCTTCCTGGAACCGGGTGTCGAGATCATCGTCGAGCTGGAGACGATCGGCGAACCGGACCGCGCCGGGATCCGCACCCTGTACCTGCGCGTCAACGGCCAGCCCCGACCGGTCCGAGTCCGCGACGAGTCGATCACCTCGGTCTCCGCCGCCGCCCGCCGCGCCGACCCGAACAACCCCGGCCACATCGGCGCCGGCCTGCCCGGCATCGTCACCTACACCGTCAAGGCCGGCGACACCATCGAAAAGGGCGACCGCCTCGCCGTCATCGAGGCCATGAAAATGGAAGCCGCCGTCACCAGCCCGGTGGCCGGCACCATCACCGAACTCACCCACACGACCGGCGACTCCGTCGAAGTCGGCGACCTCCTCGCCACCATCCAACCCTGACCCACGGGCCGCGGCCCACAGCCCGCGGGTCGCGGCCCACGGGTCGCGGCCCGTGGGCCCGGCGGCCCGAGCCGCCGCCACCCACACGATCTGGTGGAACCGGAAATTCTTTCGGCGGCCAACTCCGAAGCGGAATTGAGCTTTCCTCAGGTCACTGTCGTTCCACCGTTGACCGCACCATCACCGTTGTCCGTTGCCTCACCGGCGACGGCGGTCAGGTCGTAGATGCTGACGCCGCCGACCGTGGTGGGCGTGAAATTCTCCTGGACCCAGGCGGTGATCGCGGAAGCCTGCTGACTACCGCCGTTTCCGCGGCCGGAAAGCCCGCCACCGATGAAGTAGTGAATCTTTCCTTCGGCGACGTACTTCTGGAACTGCGCGAGTGTGGGCGACGGGTCGGTGCCGTTGAAGCCGCCGATCGCCATGACCGGCTCGTCGGCCGCCAGCTGGTACCCGGCGGCATTGTTCGAGCCGACGGCGGCCGCGGCCCAGGTGTACGCGGAGCTGTTCTGCCTCAGCAACGCCACCAGGTCCGCGCCCGGGTCCGTCGCGCCGAGCAGGCCGCCCATGCCGCCACCCTGACCACCAGTACCGCCCTGGCCGCCGGGGAGGCTGGGCGTCCCACCGCCGAAACCACGGCCGAGTCCGCCACCGGGCATCGTTCCGCCCTGCCACGGGAAGCCGCCCTGGCCCTGCTGCCCCTGTCCCTGGCCCTGGCCTAGTCGGCCCTGGCCACCGGGGAAGCCGCCGGCGGCGGGACGGGCGTTGCCCCCACCGGCCGACGGGCCCGCGCTCGGGAGCGCTCCCGTATGCGGCGAGTCCGCGGTCGCCAGGGCATAGCTGGTCGGGCCGAGCAGGCAGCCGGCCAGAGCCAGGCCCGCGACGGCGAGGCCCGCGCGGGCCGGCAGCCGGGACACGCCCAGGAGCAGTACCGCGCCCGCGAGCCCCACCACGAGCACGGCGGGGCGCAGCCACTCGTGCCAGCCGGCGGTACGGTCGAGCAGATGGGCGCACCACCACGCCGTGAGGGCCGTGACAGCGGCGAGCGTGACGGCGGCCGCCGGGTGCTCGCGACGCTCCCAGAGCGCGACCGACCCCATGCCGACCAGCGCGCCGATCGCCGGGGCCAGCGCGACCGTGTAGTAAGGATGGAAGATCCCCTGCATCTCGCTGAACACGATGCCCGTCACCAGCAGCCAGCCGCCCCACACCAGGAACGCCGCGCGCGCCCGGTCGGTGCGCGGAGTCCATCGCGGCTGGCGGACCGGCTCCTGGCCGGTTGCTGAGTGCGTCGCGGAAGGCGCCCAGGACGGCTGGCCCGGCGGCTCATGGTCGGCCGCGGACGGCATCGGCGACGGAGTTGCCCAGAGCTGCCGGCGGGCGGGCTCCGCGCCGCCCGACCAGAACGGCATGACCCGCGACGTCACCCACAGACCGGCGACGAGCAGCGCGAGCGCGGCCGGCAGCAGCCAGGCGACCTGGCCGCCGATCTCGGTGTTGAACATCCGGCCCCAGCCGGTCTGGCCCCAGCCGCCGCCGGCCGTCGGCGGCCCGAACACCCGTCCGGCCGCGGCCCCGGCGCCGCCACCCCCGCCGCCGGGGCCACCGCCCACGCTGCCTGTCTCGTCGCCGGTCAGCCGGCCGAAGCCGTTGTAGCCGAGGGTGAGCTCCAGGATGCTGTTGTGCTGGGAGCCGCCGATGTACGGGCGGGCGGAGGCTGGGACGAGCTCCACGACGGCGATGTACCAGCCGGCCGACGCGACCAGCGCGAGGCCGGAGAGCAGTACGTCACGCACCCGCCGGCCGATCCCCGTCGGCGCCGCGACCAGGTACACCACCGCGAGCACCGGCACGATCAGGAATGCCTGCAGCATCTTGGTCAGGAAGCCGAACCCGACCAGCACGCCGGCGAGCGCGAGCCAGCGCGCGCTCGCCCGTTCGACGGCCCGCAGCGTCGCGTACGCCGCGCCGATGAGCAGCAGCACCAGCAGTGCGTCCGGGTTGTTGAACCGGAACATCAGCACGGCCACCGGCGTCGTCGCGAGGACGAGCCCGGCGATCAGGCCGGCGGCCGGGCTGAAGGCCCGCCGGACGGTCGCGTACAGCAGCCCGACGGAGGCGACGCCGCACAGCGCCTCCGGCACCAGAATGCTCCACGAGCTCAGGCCGAAGATCCGCACCGACAGGCTCATCAGCCACATCGCGACCGGCGGCTTGTCGACGGTGATCGAGTTACCGGCGTCCGAGGACCCGTAGAAGAGCGCCTTCCAGCTCTGCCCGCCGGCCTGGGCCGCCGCCGAGTAGAAGGCGTTCGCCCACCCGGACCGGCCCAGCCCCCACAGGTAGAGCACCGCCGTCGCCGCCAGCAGCACGAGCAACGCCGGTCGGGCCCACCGCGGGTCGTCCGCCGGTCCCCTGGCCACCCGCGCGAGCCGCCCGCGCCATCCCGGGCCGCCGTCTCCCGGGCCGCCGTCTCCCGGGCCGCCGTCTCCCGGGCCGCCGTCCGCCGGGCCGCCGTACGGCCCTGCCAGACCGGCCAGGTCCGCGGCTCCCGGCTGGCCGACCGGCTCGCGCGGACCAGCCGGCGCGGGCGGAGCGGCCACGGCGATGGTCCCTGCCGCGCCCACCGCGGCAGGGACGCTCTTGGACGTGCCAAACGTGCCGGCCGCGGCAGTCGGGCCGGTCGCGGCGCCGACGGCCTCGGCGTCGTCAGGGACGGCTCGCTGCCCCGGCAGGTCCGCCGCGGTGGCGCGCGACACCGGCTCGTGCGTTGTCATGTGTTCAGGGTCGCCGGGGCGTCTGTGGTTTTCCTGAACGGGTTCCTAAACGCTGCCAGCAGCCAGCGGGCCGCGGCGTGCTGGCAATCGGCCCCAGGGCGTCGCCCTTGCCGGTCCCGCGCGCGACGCTGCTCCATGATCTGGTGGAATTTTTCCGAGCTATAGGTCGAATACTCCACCAGATCATCGGATCGGGTCCGCCGGGCGCGGAGGCTCAGCGCCTCCCGAGATCCGCGTAAGCCGAGACGCGGAGTCCACTGATTCGCGCGCCGCCCGCCGCCGGGCGTGCGCCGCCTGGCATGCGCCGCCTGGCATGCGCCGCGCGCCGCCGGGCGTGGCCGCCGGGCCGAGGGGGCTGGGCCGCGTTCGCGAATCAGCCCGGGATGGGATCAGCCCATGGTGCGGGCGCCGTCCAGGGACTCGCGGATGATGTCGGCGTGGCCGGCGTGCTGGGAGGTCTCCGCGATGAGGTGCAGGAGCACGCGGCGGGCCGACCAGCTCGCGCCCGGCTCGAACCAGGGCGCCTCCGGCAGCGGATGGCCGGCCCCGAGGTCCGGGATGCCGGCGACGATCTCCTCCGTACGCCGGGCGACCTCCTCGTAGCGCGCCAGGACGCCGGCGAGCGTCTCACCCTCCACCAGGCGGAACTCCGCCTCACGCTCACTGAAGCCGTTCGCGAACGCGTCCCCGCCGCGCACCACGAAGTCCATCCACCGCCGCTCGGTGAGGGCGACGTGCTTGACCAGCCCGCCGAGGGTCAGCTCACTCACCGTGGTGCGGGCGGCGGCCTGCTCGTCGGTCAGGTCCTTGGTGGTGAAGCGCAGGAAGAACCGGTGGCGCGCCAGTGTCTCCAGCAGGTCGGTGTGCTCGCCGGTGAGCGCGGGAGCGCCGGCGCCGGCCTCGCTGGCCGCCGCCGCGGCCTCGCCGGCGTTGGCCGGGGCCTCCGCGCCAGGCTCGAGGGTTGCGGTGCCGGTGGCCGAGCTCGTGGTGGTGATGATCGCCGTCATCGTCGATGGTCCTTCCTGCGCGCCTGTCAGGGGATGACGTTCGATGCCGCGGGGTCCCGCCTTCCGGGGCCTGGCGGTGGATCCGCCGCCGTCGTCCGTCGGATTCGACGCTAGAAGCGATAGCGGCCAGATCTCGTCCGCAATGGCCGCGGATTTCCCGGACCCGGGCGTCGGGCCGGCGCGCTCTTCCGCGTGTCGGTACCCCTGGGCCGGTTTCCGCGCTCCGTCGCCGACGAGACATATATCCGCGCAAGGGCGGCCGCCACGTCGGCGCGATCGTGCGCTTAGGGTTAGACGGTGGCCATCCGCGTACTGCTCGCCGAGGACGATGCGCTGCTACGGCATGGCCTCGCGACGCTGATCGAGCGGACCGACGGAGTGGAGCTGGTCGGCGCCGTCACGGACCGGCCGTCGGTGGAGCAGGCCGTCCGCGAGCTGTCCCCGGACGTCGTCGTCACGGATATCCGGATGCCGCCGACGCGGACCGACGAGGGCATCCAGGTCGCCGCCTGGCTACGCCGGGAGCACCCGGGTGTCGGCGTCGTCGTGCTCAGCCAGTTCGCCGAGGCCACCTACGCGCTCGCGCTGTTGGAAGGCGGCTCGGCCGGGCGTGCCTACCTGCTCAAGGAACGCGTCGCCGGGCTGGACGAGCTGCTGCGGGCGATCCGCGCGGTGGCGGCCGGCGAGTCGGTGATCGACCCGGCTGTCGTCGAGGGCCTCGTCGCCGCCAACACCAGGCGCACCCATTCCGAGCTCGACCGGCTGACCCCGCGGGAGCGTGAGGTGCTCAGCCACATGGCCCAGGGCTGGAGCAACGCGGCGATCGCCGCGAGCCTGGTGCTCTCGGAGCGCGCGGTCGAGAAGCACAGTAACTCGATCTTCGCCAAGCTGGGCCTGACCGACGAACCGGACCTGAACCGCCGCGTCAAGGCGGTCCTGCTTTACCTCCACTCGGGCCAGCAGAACGCCGCGGGCACGCCCGACGGCTCGCCGACCACCCGCCAGGCCCGCCCAGGCGCCGGCCGCGCACCCCGCGGCGGCTGAGAAACAACCACGACTCCCAAGGCCAACGCCAGCCACCTCTGACACCCACCGCTATCGACGCCCGCCGTCTCAGTCACCTCAAGGTCTTGGTCGTCCAGAGGCAGCCGGGATGTGACGTCCTCCTGATAACCGGCAAGCGCGACTCAGCCATCACGACCCTGGACGTCCAGCGACAGACAGGAATGTCATGTCGTACCGGTACCAGCAAACGCAACTCGACCACAAGTAGTGACGGCGCATCAGCGCTACGTCAACGCAACCATCTCGTCGGTCCCGACTGGTCGGACCACCCTCATCTGCCTCGGCCCGGAACCACGTTGGGAGCAGGGTCCCTGCCGGATCGGCGACAGGGTTCCTGCCGGCTCGCGAAGCGATCTGGGAGGTAAGCGATCTGGGAGGTCAGGCTCAGCGCCCGACAGACATCCCATGGGCTCGGATGTCCAGCCACAGCTGGTGACCGCGCATTGGCGCAGTACCTACCCAGCCACCTCGTCAGCCCGGTCCCAGCTCTACCACCGCCATATGCCAGGGCCCGGTACCACGCGGGGAGGGCGCCCAGCGCCCGACACGGGGCGAGCGCGTCCAGCGTCTCGCCCCGGCAGGGGGGTTAGCCACACCCTGCGACGTGGGTGGTCGCATCCTGGGTTAGAACGGGACAGGCGGACACACTGGATTCATGACCTCCCCCTCCGCCGTCTCGGTCCTTGTCGTGGACGACCAGCGACCCTTTCGCATGGCGGTACGCGCCGTTGTCCGGCGCGCGCCGGGATTCGTCCTGGCCGGCGAGGCGGACACGGGCGAGGCTGGCGTCGCCGCCGCCGAGTCGCTGCGCCCAGACCTCGTCCTGATGGATGTGAACCTGCCCGGCATCGACGGTGTCGCCGCCGGCAGCCGGATCCGCGACGCCGACCCGCACACCGTCGTGGTTCTCTGTTCCACCTACGGCAAGACCGATCTTCCGGCGACCGTCGCCACCAGCGGCATGGACTACCTCCACAAGGCGGACCTCGCGCCCGCCGTCCTGCGCGCTCTCTGGGAACGCCGCACCTCCGACGACGACTAGCCACCCACCGCCGGTCGGCGGCACGCGCCCAGCCGCCTCAGGAAGGTCGCGGAGGTTCCGGTACCGGCCGACGGGGTGGCGGCATCGCGCGGCGCTGGGCGACCGCGGCCTAACCGGATCGCGAGTGGACCGAGGGCCGCAGCCAGGCGTTGCGCGGGGCCGGGATGAGCGCCGCGAGAGCTCCGATGACCAGGGCCACCGGCGGCAGCGCCAGCAGCAGCAGGCCCGGGACCGCGACGTCGCCCCCGACGCCGGTGGCGCTCGCGATCTCCCACCACACCAGGCGCCCGACACCGAGGCCGAGGGGAATCCCGACGCCGACCGCGCCGAGCGCCGTCACGCAGGCCGCCGTCACCGAGGCCGCGGCCGTCTGCGCCGGGGTGCTCCCGAGCGTGCGCAGTACGCCGGCCTCGCCGGCGCGCCGGCGCCAGCTCGTCGTCACCGAGTGGACCAGCGCGATGGCCGCGAGGCCGCCGAGCACGATCTCGAGCACCTCGGGCAGCCTGCCGATGCCGCCGAGGTTCGCGACCTCCGTCGGCGGCTGCCGGGGCGCCACCTCGTACTCGTCGCCGAGGTCCCCGACGAGCGACGACACCGGCACGCCGTCGGCGGCGGTGACCAGGCCGTCCCACCAGGGAGCCGTCCGCTGGGTCTGCTCGAGCACGCCTGGTTCGAGCAGCAAGTTGTCGCCGAGTCGTTCCCCGCCGACCGGCGGCCCGAGCCCGACGCCCACCACGGTGACCCGCGCCCCGTGGTCGCCACCCGGCCTGGGCGCCAGGTCGAGGACGTCACCGACCTCGACGCCCAGGTCCCGGGCGGCATGCGTCCCGACCACCACCTCACCCGGGCCGCGGCCGAGCCGCCCGGAGAGAATCGTCCAACGCTGCTCACCGGTAGACGAATGGACGGCGTACGCGGTGACCTCGACGCAGCCGGGACCCGGCCTCGCCGCGGGCGCCGCCTGGATCCGCCGGCTGGGGCTGTCATCGGCGGTACCCGTCGCGCCGCAGTTGTCGCCCGCGAGCACCGTCGAGCGGGCGACCAGGCTGACGGCGGCTATCCAGGGGTCCACCTTCAGCCGCGCGACGATGTCCGGCCGGGCGTCGAGGAGGTCGAGGTCGGCCGTCCAGCCGTAGCGGTTGGGATCTCTCATCAGCCGATCGACGCCGTGCGCGACCGTCGCCGCGGCCACCAGCGCCGCGACCGAGATCATGGCGGTGATGACGGAGGGACGGCGGCCCGACGACGGCCGGTGCCCGGTGAGCGCGAACCGCGCGCCCACCCACAGCCAGGCCGGGCCCACCCAGGCCGGCCCGGGACGCGGCCAGCCGGCGCGCACCGGGCCGGCGGCGCGCGCGGCCCCGGCGGCGGCCCGGCCGCGGCCCGCACGCGCGGCCGACCAGCCCGCGAACGCCAGGACGAGACCGACGGCGGCCACCGCGGTGATCCCCGCGATCGCGAGGTTGGGCGCGTAGCCAGGATGGGGCTCAAGGTCGGCCACCGGGCCGATCGGCTCCAGCCGCCCGGCGAGCAGCGGCCCCATCGCGGCGACCAGCCCGGCGAGCGCCGCCGCCGGGACGGCCGCGAGTACCCGCGCCGCCGCCCTTCCGGCCGGTGTCACGCCGAGCACGGCCTCGATCCGCTGCTCCGTCACGCGCGCGTAGTGGTGTCGCGCGAACGCCACCGCCGCGGTGGCGAGCCCGGTCACCCCGACGACGACGGCGAACGCCACCAGGCCGGTCAGCAGCACCCGGGTCGTGGCCCCGACGCGGGCGTCCGAGTCGGTCGCCGGATGGTTCACCTCGAGAATCGGGAACTCGGCCGCCTGGGGGTCCTGCTCGTCACCGGCCGCCGCGGCGGCGCGGGCGAGCGCCGCGTCGGCACGCGCCACCGCGTCCGGAGCCGGCACCAGCTTGATCATGACGGTGATGCCGACGGCGGCGAGGTCCTGGGCGACGGCGGGCGAGACCAGCAGCGGTGTCTGCTGGGCCGTCGCGCCAGCCATCCGGACGAGGCCGGTCACCCGCACCGTTATCCGTGGCCCGTGCGGCATCCCGAAGCCGGTGTCGAAGCTGAAGAAGTCCTCCCTGGTCAGCGTCCGCAAGGTCAGGACATCGTCGACCCCGACCCCGAGCGACCTGGCCGTTCGCTCGTCGAGAACCGCCTCCGCCGCGGTCGGGTCGTAGTCCCGGCCCTTCACGACGACCGGGGTGTAGACGCCTACCTCCGAGCCGACCGGGTGGCCGGCGAGCATTCCGAGGTACACGACTCCCGGCCGGTTCTCCACCCGGGCCGCGGACCCCGCGGTGATCCAGACGGACCGCAGGCCGGGAACCACCGACGCGGCCCTGGCCGCGAGCCCCGGTCCGCCGGGCACTGTGATCTGCAGGTCCGGCACCGCCGTCGCGCGTTCGAGCCGGGCGGGGGCGGTCCCGGTGCGCCGGGTCAGCGCGGCCGCGCCGCCGACGACCGCGCCGACCAGTCCTACGAGCAGTCCGAGCGCGACCAGGCTGAGCCAGCGACGCCGCAGCTGCCCGAGGGCGATCATGCGGACGGCGCCGAACACCGGGGCTGCCATGTCTCAGCCGCCGTTCCCGCCGGGCTCGCCCGGCACGGGCGCCACGCGCCCATCCGACGCGGCCGGCACGCGGCCGTCCGCCGTGGCCGCGCCCGCGCGGGCGCCACCCACCAGCGCCTCGGCGCCTCCCGGGGCTCCCGTCGCGTCCTCGCCCGCCGCCACGTCGCCCGCCGATGGGCCGACGGCCACCGAGCCACCCACGGCGGCGGCACCACCGGGGCCGGCGCCAGAGCCAGACGTGGAGCTGGACGTGGAGCTGGCACCAGTGCCGGAGCTGGAGCCGGGGGGCAGCGTCGAGCCGCCGGCGGAAGGGGCGGCGAGGCCGCTGGCGACGCTGCCCGTGTTGTCAGCCAGCGGGACGACGGCGCCCAGCCGCACCCCCTCGCCCGGTGCCGACCCGATCACGAGCGAGCCACCGATCGCGCCGATCCGGTCGCGCATGTTCGTGAGTCCCTGGCCGGCGGGCCGCCGCCGCGGGTCGAAGCCAGGGCCGTCGTCGGCGACGCTGAACGCCAGCGCGTCCTCGCGCTCGGTCAGGGCGATCTCCACCTGGCTGCCGGGCGCGTGCTTGGCGGCATTCTGCAGAGCCTCCAGGCAGCAGAAGTAGACGGCTGCCTCGACGTCCGGGCCGTGCCGGCCGACGCCGTCCGTGACGAGCCGTACGCCCAGCGGGGAGCGAGAAGCGGCGGCGCGCAGGGCCTCGGTCAGGCCGGAGGAGCGCAGCAGCGGCGGGTAGATGCCCTGCGCGAGGTTGCGCACCTCGGAGATCGCGGCGGTCACCTGCTCGGCCATCTCGCCGATCAGCTCCTCGGCCGCCTCGGTGTCCTCGGTGACCAGGTCACGCACCAGCCGCAGACCGATCGCGAGCGAGACCAGCTGCTGTTGGGCGCCGTCGTGCAGGTCCCGCTCGATCCTGCGCCGCTCGGCGTCGGCGGCGGCGACCAGCCGGGCCCGGGAGACCCGCAGCTCGTCGTTCGCCCGGCGCAGGTCCACGAGCGCCTCGCGCAGGTTCGCGTCGAGCTGCCGGTTGTGCAGCACGGCGCCAAGCCGGGTGCCGAGCTCGGCGAGCAGCCGGTCTTCCGCCTCGCTGAACCGCGGGTCGTCCACCCACCGTTCGACGACGAGCAGGCCGAGCAGCGCGCCGCTGGCCCGCGCCGGGACGACCCGCAGCTGGATGCCCGGCCGCGCCCAGACCAGCCGCGGCACCCACAACGACAGCCAGCCGGGACCCGCGACCCTGGCCCGGGACAGGGCGACCAGGTCACCGGCGGACAAGGAGAGCGTCTCGCCCGGCCGGGCCTGCCCCAGGCCCGCGTCCGCGAGCTCGGACCTACCGCCCTGGCCGGCCGGCGACGGGACAGAGGATCGGCGCGGTGGGGGCTCCGGCAGCACGACGGCGGCCGTGAGCCGCCCGCCGGCCCCCGTCCAGATCTCGACGCGGCGCAGCGCCAGGGTGCGGCGCAGCGCGTCGGCGAGCTGCACGAGCGCCTGCTCCAGCGGCCCATCCCGGCTCGTCTGTTCGCCGAACGTCGCCAGCACGTCGTCCGGCCGGAAGCGCCCGCCGCGCGCGGCCCGGCGGGCTGCGCGCCTAGCCGGTATCCGCAGCGCCACGCTGAGCGTGGCCGCGGTCGCCGCGCTCACCAGCACAGGCATGAGGAACCCGGCGCCGTTGTCGTCGGGGATCCGGCCGAGCGCGACCACCGACGCCGCGAGTGCCCCGGCCCCGACCAGCGCGAACGAGGCGACATCCGCGCCGAGGATCAGCACCTGCTCCGCGTGCCGCCGCGGCGTGCCGAACTGGCCGGCGAGCACGCCCGCGACGAGTAGCACCGCCGCCGACACGATCGGCACCCACCAGGGGGGATACCCGGCGCCCAGCAGCCGCGGCACGGCGCACAGCGCGGCGATGCCGGCGGCGGCGAGCACGGCGGCGATCAGCAACAGCCGTCGCGGCCGCGAGGTCGTCTCACGCGCACGCGGCGGCGCGGCGAGCGGCGGCAGGCTCACCGGCGCACCTCGCCGCGTCCGGGGCCGCCGGCGCTGTCGCCGTCGCAGTGGCGGCGGCGGTGTATGCCTAGGCCAGGTCCTCGGGTCATGGCAGGTCCTCGAGGCCGGACGGGCTCTCGATCTGGCCGTCGCGCATGGCCACGATCCGCTGCGCGCCGGCGGCGACCGCGGCGTCGTGGGTGACCATCACGATGGTCTGACCACGCGCGTGCAGCCTGGTGAACAGGTCGAGCACCTCGGCCGCGCCAGCGGAGTCCAGCGCGCCCGTCGGCTCGTCGGCGAGCAGCAGCGTGGGGCTCCCGGCGAGCGCCCTGGCGATCGCGAGCCGCTGACGCTGGCCACCGGACAGCGTCGCGGGCAGCGCCTCGGCCCGCTCCAACAGGCCGAGCACGTCGAGGAGGTCCTGCGCGCGGCGCACCGCGGCACGCCGGCCGAGCCCGGCAAGCCGCGCGGCCAGCACCACGTTGTCGGCCGCCGTCATGCTCTCCAGCAGGTGGAAGAACTGGAACACCATGCCCACGTGCCGGCGGCGCAGCCGGGCGAGCTGGGTCTCGGACAGCTCGCCGAGTGCCTGACCGGCGACCGCCACGGATCCGTCGTCCGCGCGCTCCAGCCCGGCGATGATGTTGAGCAGCGTGGACTTGCCGCTGCCGGACGGGCCCGTGACGGCGACGAACTCGCCGGGCCAGACCGTGAGCGACGCCCCCCGCAGCGCCCGGACCGGGGCCACCTCCGCGTCGAAGGTCCGGTGCACGCCGACCACTGTCACGACCGTCTCCGGCGAGGTCTCCCACCGCTCCGGATCGCCCGCCGGGCGGTCAGTGGCGCCCGCGGCGCGCGCGCCCCCGTCACCCGAGCCCCGGCCCGTCGCGATCGCGCTGACGGCGCTCCGCATCCGCACCCCGTCCCCCCGGTCCGACTCCGTCACGTCACGACGGCCGACGTCGCGTTCCCATGTTCCCAAGGACGTCCGCCTCCGGGGGCGTGTTTCGAACCGCATGATCGCACCCATGACCGGCTGAGCTCGGCCCGGACGGGCGCGGATCACCCCGCTGCGCGGGGATGACTGGATTCCAGCGGGTTCTCGCGACGCGGGGAAGCGGGATAACCGCCCCACGGGGGTGGTGCTGGCCTCCCCGGCCGCTCGCCGGCTGGCACCGTCGCTGGGCAGTGCCGCGATGACGCACAGTCGTGCCGCTGCCTCTCCGGGCAGCGAACCGACCACCGTGGCGCGTCCCACGTCGGCGTCTCAACGAGGAGACCATGATGACCAGCACCAGCCCGGCGACCTTCCCCTACGGCGACGTCACCGCGGTTCCCGCCGCGGGCAAAGCGGCCTCGGCCAGCCAGGACACCTCGGCCGCGGGCACGGAAACCGACGGCGACGCCGAGGACCGGGCCGCGGCCGGCACCGTCAGCCGCGTGGCCTGAGCACGTCCGGGCACCTGCCGTCGGGCGCCCGGCCGACGCGTACGTCGGCCGGGGCCCACGTCAACAGCGGACCGCCCTCGGTACGCCAGAGGCCATCCCGACCGCGTGCCCGGCCGGTCGGCCCGGCACCCGAGGCCAGCCGAGCAGTGGCGCCGTCCTCCTACCACCGGGAATCTTGAAGGCAGCACTTTTAGGCGCTCCGGCGTCAGAACGCCTACACCGGGACACCAGCAGGGTATTGATCGGGTATTCGGCGTCCGCGACGCTTCGTACGCAGTCGTACGCCAAATACTAGAGTGGTCTGTCAGCAGTCCGACTCTTTCACATCGCGATCTCATCACGATTCACCTGAATGAGCCGAGCACACTTGGGGATGTGCAACCCATGGCCCGACACCGAGTCGACTCCCGGACCGCCCCGCGGGTAGCTTCCGCCGCGCCACACCGCCGTTCCGACGGCCGGCACGCGGCTCGCGCCGCGGCCAAGGCGACCTCCCGGGCCGTGGTTGCGCGGCGCATCGCCCTGCCCGCGGTCACGGTCGCGGTCGCGAGCGTCATCACCATCGGCGGCGCGGTCGCCTTCGCGACCAGCCCGCGGGACGCCGCCGAACCCGTCATCCGCGCGGCCACGACCGCGCCAGTCGGTACCGCGCCCACCGGCGCGGCAAGCCCGGACGGCGCGCTCGCCGGCACCACCCCGCCCGAGGGCGAGGCGGCGGCCGTGGGCGCCTCCGCGGGCGCGGCCCGGTCCGCCGTCGCCGGAGCGGTCACACCGTCGCCCGCGGACGCGGGGGCGATCACCGCCGCGATCCGGTCGAGTGACCTGACCGGCCTGGTCTCCCCGGCCTCCTATCAGGTCGTCGACATCGAGATCGCCGGCAGCGACCCGAGCTGGGCGCGGGCCGAGCTGATGCCGGTGACCGCTGACGTCGACCGGGCCCGCGGCGTGCTGCACAGGACCGAGTCCGGCTGGCGGCTGGTGCAGCTCGGCAGCTACGAGGTCGGCTGCACGCTCGTCCCGTCCCAGGCCCGTGCCGACCTGGCTCTCGACTGCCCGCCGCCCACCGCCACGACGTACAGCACCTGAGCCGGGCTCGACGGCGGCCGGGGTAGGAGGCAGGAGGCGGAGCGCCCAGCGGTCGAGGCCTCCAGCCGATAGCACAGCGCTATCGAATGACGACCTCACGTAACGATGACGACGATTTCCGGCACGCGCAATGACTGACAGGCCCGCCCCTTCCGCGCCTAACAGTGTGCGTTCGAACGAACGCGCGTTTTGACAGGCAGACTGGGCTGATGGCATTGCGCAGTCCCGCGGCCGGGCGCCGTCGCCAGCCGGAGGTCACCCGGGACCGGCTGCTCGCCGCCGCCGTCGACCTGTTCGCCGAACGAGGTTATGACGGCGTACGCGTCCGCGACATCGCCGACCGGGCGGGGGTGACCACCGGCGCGATCTACTCGCACTACCCGGACATGGCCTCACTTCTCGCCGACGCCGCCGGGCGCGCCGTCGACCACGCCGTACAGGCGGTCGCGCACGTCGGCCACGGCGAGCTCGGCGACGCGCTGCTGACCGCCGCCACGTCGGCCGCGGCCGGACGGCGGCTGTCACGCGAGCAGGCGCTGCTGCTCGAGGCGATGGTCGCCGCCCGCCGGGAGCCGACGCTGCGCCACGCGCTCGGCGAGGTGCTGCGCGAGCGGTTCGAGCTGGTGCGCGGCGCCATCGAGCAGGCGCGCGACGACGGCGAGCTACGCGACGACCTGTCCCCCGACGCCATCGCCTGGTTCCTCTACCTGGCCCCGATCGGGTTGCTCACGGGCCGCGCCGCCGGGATGGCCGGGCCCGATCTGGACGAGCTGCGCGCGGTCTTCGAGGCCGTCGTCACCGGCCTACGCATCCCTCCCCCGCCTCCGCCTCCGCCTGTCGAGTACTGAAGGCCGTCCCGCATGATTCCGGCGATCACGGGATCACATAACAGTCGTTAGCTATCGTTTAGTCCGCCACTGTCCAACGAGGCCGGGCGCGACGCGGCGCGCGGTCCCGGACGGCCGTCGCGCCCTGGCGGCCAGCGGATACCCGGAGGAAATCATGCGGCGCACCCTGTTCGACGAGGAACACCTGCTCCTGCGGGACGCGTTCCGCGCCTTCCTGGCCGAGCACGTCACGCCCTATCACGCCGACTGGGAGAAGGCCGGGATCGTCGACCGGGCGGTCTGGACGGAGGCCGGCAAGCAGGGCTTCCTTGGATTCGATGTTCCCGAGGAGTATGGCGGCGGCGGGCAGGACGACTTCCGCTACAACGCCGTCATCACCGAGGAGTGCGGGCGCGCGGGCACCACTGGCCTCGGCTATGCGCTGCACAACGACGTCGTGGCGCCCTACCTGATCAAGCTCTGCACCGACGAGCAGAAGCGGCGCTGGCTGCCCGGCTTCTGCTCGGGGGAGATCGTCACCGCGATCGCGATGACCGAGCCGGGCGCGGGCAGCGACCTGCGCGGCATGCGGACCTCGGCCCGCAGGGACGGGAGCGACTGGCTTCTCTCCGGCTCCAAGACGTTCATCACCAACGGTATTCACGCTGACCTGGTGGTCGTCGCCGCCCGCACCTCCGAGCGCAACGGCGGCCGCGGGCTCTCGCTGTTCGGCGTGGAGCGCGGGATGCCCGGCTTCACCCGCGGCCGCAACCTCGACAAGGTCGGCATGAAGGCGCAGGACACCGCCGAGCTGTTCTTCGACGACGTCCGGGTACCGGCGGCGAACCTGATCGGCGAGGAGGGGGCCGGCTTCCTGCACCTGGTCGGCAACCTGCCCCAGGAAAGGCTCTCGGTCGCGGTGCTCGCCGCCGCGTCGATGGAGGCGGTGCTCGGGTACACCGTCGAGTACTGCAAGAGCCGCAAGGCTTTCGGCCAGTCGATCGGCAGTTTCCAGAACAGCCGGTTCCTGCTCGCCGAGCTCGCCACCGAGACCCAGGTGGTGCGCACGTTCATCGACCGATGCATCGAGGAGCTGGTCGCCGGCCGGCTCTCGTCCGAGGACGCGGCGATGGCGAAGTGGTGGTCGACGGAGCTGCAGGTCAAGCTGATCGACCGCTGCCTGCAGCTGCACGGCGGCTATGGCTACATGACGGAGTACCCGGTCGCCCGTGCGTACCTCGACGCCCGGGTGCAGACCATCTACGCCGGCACCACCGAGATCATGAAGGAGATCATCGGCCGCGGTCTCGGCGTGTGACCCCCGCCGAGTGACCGGGACTCAGCTCGCGTCGGGCGGCGGTTTCGGCGGCCGCCTGGCCGCGGCCGGTTTCGCGGCGGGTTCCTTCTTCGCGGGACCCGCCTTCTTGGCCGGCGCGCGCTTGGCCGTGTTCCGCCTGGCCGCCGTGCCGGCCGGCCGCTTCGTCGCGGCTGGCTTCGCCTTCGCCGGCTCCGCCGCCTCCGGCTCCTCGGCCGGCGCCTTCGCGGCCGGCGTCTCCGCCCGGGCCGGCTTCTCGGCGGATCGTCTCGTCCCGGCCGGTCGTTCGGCCGACGGCTTCGCCGTGGACGACCTCGCGGCGGCACGCCTCTTCGTGCCGGCGCCGGTGGCGCGGGCGCGCGGCTTCGCGGCCCGCGCCTCGGTGGGCTCGGGCTCGGCACCGCCGGCCGGCTCCGCCAGGCCATAGACCCGACGGGCGTTGCCGGCCCCCACCATGACCGCGACGCGGTCCGCGTCATCGGCCGTCCAGTCGCCGTCCGCGATGCCCGCGGCCAGGAGGGCCGTGAGCGCCCGGCGGAACAGGCGCGCACCCAGCGGGTACAACTCGGCGAGGGCGAACGCGTCCGTGGAGAACAGCAGCTTGCCAAACGGTGCGAGCTCCAGCGCCTCAGCGAGAACGGTCGCACTCGCCCGGCCGACGTTATGGGTCGCTAGGCCGACGTCCAGGTAGACGTGCGGGAAGACCTGCGCGAGGTAGCCCGCCTCGCGGTGGAACGGGTAGCAGTGCAGCAGCAGCACCGGTGCGCCGGTTGACGCGAGCGCCCGGAGCATGTCGGTGAGCAGCAGCGGGTTGGCCCGCCTCAGGTGCAGGTCGGTGTCCCCATAGCCGGTGTGGATCTGTACCGGCAGGCCCAGGTCGGCGCCCGCCCAGATGAGGAAGCTGTGCAGCACTGGATCCGCGAGCCGAATCGGCGCGCCCGCGCGCAGCCGGCCGATCCAGGACCGTACAGCCGCGATCACCACCCGGTCGGTGGGCCGCTCGGCGGGCAGCTCCAGGCCCACTCGGTACGCGGCCACCGACTTCACCCCGACGACGGGAGCACTGTCACCGGTAGCGGGGCGAGCGCCCGCGCTGCCGCCGTCAGCCGCCGCGCGCGCCGCGAGGCGAGCGCGCACGTGGTCGGGGAAGTGGGCGACGCCGATCTGGCCGGTCACGATGTCGAGCGCCACCTGCTCGGCGAGCGGCTCGAGCCGGACGACATCATGGCCGCGGCCACCCGCGGCCGTGGCGAGATCCGCGGCGCTGGTGAGCCGCTCCGGGGCGAACCCGGTGTCGACGCAGAAGTCGGCGATGCCGGCCGACCGAAGCATCCGTGACGCCACCTCGTCGGCGCCGAGCTCCGCCCGGCGGGCGAGGTAGTCGTCTGGCAGGGCGTGCGCGGGCAGGTCCAGCACCGGCGCGCAGTAGCGCCGCAGCGCGAAGCCGAGCTGGCTGTCGAAGAACGAGGCCCCCCGCGGCCCCGGATGGTCGGCCTCCGTCATGGCCCGTTCGAAGTCCATGCGGTTCAGCTCGCGCCGCACCAGCCCGTGGCAGTGGTGGTCGACCAGCGGGAGCGATTCGAGCGTCTCGATCCGTGGCACCGACACGCGGAGAACTTCCCCCGTATCCCGGCGCCGCAAGCATCTGGGGCGGGCTGATGCCGGGGCGCGGCGCTGGACGCGCTCGCCCCGTGTCGGGCGCTGAGCGCCCTCCCATGTGGTTCCGGACCCAGGCGTATGGCGGTGGTTGGGCTGGTTCCAGGTAGACGAGATGGCCGGTTGGTACCGCGCCGATGCGCCGCCACCATCCGTGGCCGCCTAGTGGGCCAAAGGGTGTGCGAAAATGATCTTCCTTCGCACGCCCGGCGGCCGTTGTCCCCAGGATCACTTGCCGGGAAAGCGGTCCAGACTGGCGGCTCCCGCGTCCCGGCGCCCAACCCAGAGCCTGTGGATAACCTGTGGAGAAGTGGGGGTGGCCTGTGTATAACCAGGTTGGTAGACCCGCCTCTATGGAACTCGCGGGCCTTGACCGTCCTCTGTGCAGGGGTTTCCGGCGACCCGTCGCCTGTGGACGACTGTGGACAGCCACGGGCCGAACGACATCGGTGAAACCGATAGCTGGACCAACGTCCGGACGCTGAGACTGGCCGCGCGGCCAACGGCGGTCTTCGAGGATGACGGCCGCGCGGTAGGCCGGGCCCGGCGGTCGCCGCGGACGGCTGAACTGTTCCCGCGGAACAGTTCACGGCCGGCAAGTCCACTCCGCTGGGACATGGCGAGCCCGGGGTTCGGCTGCGATGGTCAGTCCATGACCTCACCCACGGACCTGGATCTGCTGCGCGAGCTGGAGCCAGTCGCCGCGGCGAACATCGACCGGCACCTCGGTCTTGCCGCCGAGTGGATGCCGCACGAGTACGTGCCGTGGAGTCTGGGGCGCGACTTCGACACCCTGCCGTGGGAGCCGGAGCAGTCGGCGCTGTCCGATGTCGCCCAGATCGCCTTCGAGGTCAACCTGCTCACCGAGGACAACCTGCCGAGCTACCACCGGGAGATCGCCTCGGCGTATGGCCGCGACGGCGCCTGGGGCACCTGGGTCGGCCGGTGGACCGCGGAGGAGGGCCGGCACGCGATCGCGATGCGGGACTACCTGATGGTCACCCGCGGCGTCGACCCGGTGGCGCTGGAGCGCGGCCGGATGCACCAGATGGAGCTCGGCTACGACAGCGGCAACAAGTCCCCGCTGCGGGTCATGGCCTACGTGACCATCCAGGAGCTGGCCACCCGGATCAGCCACCGCAACACCGGCCGGTTCACCCAGGAGCCGGTGGCCGAGAAGCTGCTGGCCCGGATCGCCGCCGACGAGAACCTCCACATGATCTTCTACCGGAACCTCGTCACCGCCGCGCTGGAACTCGCCCCGGACCAGACCGTGCTGGCCATCCGTGACGAGGTTCTCAACTTCGACATGCCCGGCACCGGCATCCTCGACTTCAAGTCCAAGGCCCGCCAGATCGCCGACGCCGGCATCTACAACCTGCGTGTCCACCACGACGAGGTGGTGACGCCGGTTCTGCGGCAGTGGCAGTTCTTCGCGCTGGAGGGCCTGGGCGGCGAGGCCGAGCAGGCCAGGGCCGAGGTGGCGTCCTTCCTCGAGGGACTCGACGCCTTCGCCACCCTCCAGGAGGAGAAGCGCGCCGCCCGCGCCGCACGGGCCACCAGCGAGCTCGCCGCCCAGGCCTGAGCCGGCGGGGCCGAGCGCCCTCCCCGCCGCGATGGGGAGCAGGGTTCCTGCCGGATCGGCGGAGCCTGCGGAGCCGATCTGGGAGGTCAGGCTCGGCGCTCGGCCCACCGGTACGCGGTGCCAGCCCCAACGGCGGTACCAGCCCCAACGACGGCCGGGTACGCGACGTAGTCCATAGTGTGTCCTCGTGGGCAGCCATCGCCGCCGGAAATGGCACGTGACCACATTCCCGGTCGTCCTCGCGACTTTCGGTGTCGTCGCCCTCGCCATCGGGTTGATGTTCGGCGGACTGGGTGGCAACAGCGAGAACACCGACCTGCTGGCAAGCCCCTCACCCAGACTCTCGGCCTCGCCGACTGCCGAACCCTCGTTCTCGGTGCGCGACACGCCGACGGTGTCCGGCGACGTGACCCCCACCGGGACGGCGAGCCCGGCTGCGTCGCCCGCCACCCGCCCGACCGGCGGCGCCACCCCGCGGCGGACCGCCACGCCATCCCCGTCACCGGACCCGGACGCAGGACCAGGCGCCGGCGGCGGCGGAATACAGCTCCCCCCGATCGACTTGCCCACCTGCGTTCAGACCGGCCACGGCCTCCGCTGTCACTGAGCCGGCGTCCGGGTCCGGCACCGCGCCCCCACCGGTTCGGCGGCGCCCTTGGCCGGCGGTCAGTGCCGCCAGAGCGTCTGAGCGACGATCTCGTCGGGGGTGGCGTCCGCGAACTGGTCGATCTCCGCCCGGCGGACGACGAGGATCGTGTCGTGCAGCTCGGCGCCGAACGCGTCGAGCAGGACGGAGTCACCCTCGAACGCGGTCACGGCATCGGCGAGCCGGGCCGGCAGCGCCGCTATGCCGCGCCGAGCTCGCTCTTCCTCGGTCAGCGAGGCCGGGTCGACGTCGACCGGCTCGGGCAGGCGGGCTTCGTGGGCCGCGACACCTGACCGCCCGGCGGCCAGCAGGCCCGCCAGCAGCAGGTACGGGTTGGCGGTCAGATCGAAGCACTTGATCTCGAGGTTCGGGGACGCGGCAGCCCACCGCTCGAGGCTGATCTTGACTCCCAGCTCGGCCTCCACGTCTGGTGAGTGCACCGACCGTCCGCCGACCGCCAGGCCGGTCACCAACCGCAGCGCGGCCTCTCGGTTCTCCACGCCCCAGCAGGCGAACGCGCCCGACCAGCGCGACGGCGCGAGCCGCAGGTACGAGGCGACGCTGGGCGCGCCGACGGCCAGCAGCGCGGGCAGGTGGCCGAGTATCCCGGCGGCAAACCGCTCGCCCAGCTGGCTCAGCCCGGCCGGACCCGTCCCGTCCACGAGCGCGTTCCAACGCGGACTGTCCTTCATCCCGAGACTCAGGTGCACGTGCCCGCCATTGCCGACGCCATTCGGGACGACCGCCGGCGAGAACGAGGTGCGCAGCTTGTGCCGGGCGCCGACCGCGCGCACGGTCTGGCGGACCAGCACGCTGCTGTCAGCCGCCCCGAGCGGGTCCTCGGCCTCGACGGACACCTCGAACTGCCCCGGCGCGTATTCCGGGTGGATCTGCTCGACGACCAGCCCCTGCTCGGTCAGCGCCTGGACGACATCGCGCAGGTAGTCGGAAAGCTCGATCACCCGATCCATGCCGTAGGCAGGCCCCATGGCTATCGAGCCTGGCGCCGAGAAGCGCTGCCAGCCCTCGGCGTAGACATTCCATTCGATCTCGATGCCCGCCCGCGCCTGGAAGCCGATGCCGCCGTGGAAGCCGGCGAGCGCGTCGACCTGGCGGCGCAGGACCTCCCTGGCGTCCTGCGGATGCGGCCGGCCGAGCTGGTCGAACCGGTCCGCCGGTGCCCAGGCCCAGCCCGGCTGGGCGGCCAGCGGCACCAGCCGGTCCAGGTCCGGGCGCAGCCGCAGGTCGCCGACCGGGCCCCCGGCATAGCGGCCGAACGCGATCCCGTCGGTCAGCCCGAACGCGTCGAACACCGGCGAGACCCCGACACCCGCCTGGACGGCTCGCTCCAGCCTGCCGACCGGCACGCCCTTGACCCGGGTGATCCCGCTGTTGTCGACCCAGGTCAGCGCCACCACCCCGATGCCACGCGAGCGCAGATCCTCCGCGATACGCGCCGCCTTGTCCTCGTCCGCCGACATGCCGACGTCATCGCTCACGGGCACCCCTGGGAGAAAGATGGGTGACGCACTGGCCCGCGCGCACGAGCCAGCGACCGCCAGTGTGCCGCCGTGGCTACCAAACGCACCAGCACGTGGGTCGACAAGCGGGATGACCCACCTCGGCCGTACCCCCGGGCATGGGACAGCCGCCCATGGGTGGAGCGGTACGCGCGCGTCAACGCAGGTTGCGCAGCACCTTCTCGACGGCGGCGTCGACGGTGGCCGCCATGGCGTCCGCACCGGACGCCGACGCGCCCGCGGTCTCGGCGCGGTCGACGGTGAGCCACGGGGCGGCCCAGCCGGAGCGGGCCAGCTCGTCGTACTCGTGCGCGACCCGGGCCTGCAGCGCCTCGTCCGCCTCGAAACTGTCGACGCCACGCCCGGTGTCCGCGACCGCGCGGGAAAGCGCCTGGGCCCGGGCGACCTGGACCGGCACCCGCAGCAGTACCTGCAGGTCCGGACGAGGCAGTGCCAGGTCGCCGAGCTCGGTCGCGGCGACCCAGGCGCGGAAGCCGGCGCGTTCCTCGGCCGGCAGCCGGGCAGCGCCATAGGCCGCGTTCGAGGCGACATAGCGGTCCACCAGCACCACCGCGTCACCCGCCGCCGCCGCGTCGAGCTCGGGGCGCGCGTTCGCCCGGTCGAGCGCGAACAGCAGGGCGCTCGCGCGGGCCGAGGCCGCGACGGGTGCGAGCGCCGGGTCGCCGGTCAGCATCGCCCGCGCCGCCGGGCCGAGGGGCGCGACCGAGTAGCGCGGGAATGCGAGCGTGCCCACCTGGCGCCCCGCCGCCTCCAGCGCGGCGACCAACGCCGTGGTCAGCGTGTTCTTCCCCGCCCCGTCGATCCCCTCGATCGCGACGATCACGCGCCGTCCCCCTCGTCCTTCGCCCAGGCAGGAGATCCACGCTACCCGCGCGCCGACGGGGGCCGAGCTCCAGCGTTATCCGCGCGCCGCCCGGACCGTCCACCACCCGGGCGCAGGCTCGCGCGACGCCAGCCGATCATCCGGTGCACGGGACAACAACTCGGAAAGGCGGTCCGGCCCGGACCGTCCTCGCCACGGCAACTGATGATCAATGATGGGAGCGCCGACGGGTACGCCCGGACGCGTAGCGCGGGATACGCGCCGGACGGGATGTCAGGGGCGACGTGGGGGGTTACCGTCGCCGGGATGGACGGAACGTGGCTTCAGCGGAACCTTCGGTTCCTGGTGAAGGACGTCCTGGTGACGGCCGCGTTCACGGCGTTGTTCTTCCTGAGCGCGCCCAAGTGGGGCGAGGCCCAGGTCCCGTCGTACCGGGCCGTCGACGCGACGGGGTACGCGCTGCTCGCCGCGATCGCGGCCGGGATGCTGGTCCGCCGCTGGCTGCCGCTGTATGTGCTGGGCGCGCAGAGCCTGCTCGTGGGCGCCATCCTCGGAGCGGGCTACCCGCACGGTCCCTACTTACTCGCGGTGGCGGTCACCGGGCTGACCGTCGGCCGGACCAGCCAGCGTCGAGTGGCCGCCAGCGGCGCGGCCTGCGCCACCGTCCTGATCGCGGCCGGCGAGCTGGCGAGCTTCTTCCGCGGGTACGCGCGCGGCGGCTGGGATCTCTCTGTCGGCCTGGGGGCCGCGCTGCTGTTCGGCGTGGTCCCGGTCGTCGGCGGCGCGCTGATCGGGGAGCACCGGGCCTGGCGGGCCAAGGCCGAGGAGGAGACGACCCGGCGCCGCGTGGACGACGAACGGCTGCGCATGGCCCGCGAGGTCCACGACGTCGTCGGGCACAGCCTGTCGATCATCTCGTTGCAGGCGGGCGTCGCGCTGCACGTCCTGGACCGCCGGCCCGAGCAGGCGCAGATCTCGCTGGAGGCGATCCGCCGGACGGCGATCGATGCGCTCGACGAGCTGCGCGCCACCCTGGCGCTGACCCGCGCCGGCCAGTCCATGAGGCGCTCGGTGTCACCGGAACCGGTGCCACCGGAACCAGCGCGGCTGGAACCAGCGCCGGCGGCGCCGCTGTCACCGCCCACTCCACCTGTTCCACCTCCACCTACTGCGCCGGCCGAGCGGACCGCCGGTTGGACCGCTGACCGGACGGTCGACCGGACGCCGCTGACGGGGCTCGGCCGGCTGCCCAGCCTGCTCGCCGAGGTCCAGCTGTGTGGGATCCCGGTCGAGGCCGTGACCAGCGGGCCAGTCGACACGCTGCCCGCCAACGTCGACCTCGCCGCCTACCGGATCGTGCAGGAGTCGCTGACGAACGTGCTCCGGCACGCCGCCACGTCGCGGGTCACAATCGAGGTGACAGTCTCCGCCAGCGCCGTGTCCATCGCCGTCGCCGACGCTCCGGACCCGCCGGCCGCCCAACCGGTGGTATCGCCGGGCCACGGGCTCACCGGCCTGCGCGAGCGGGCCGAGGAGCTGGGCGGGCGCCTGACCGCCGGCCCGTGCGCGGGCGGTGGCTGGCGCGTGCACGCGGAGCTCCCGATCAACCGGGCGCAACCGGTCGGAGGTCCCAGCCGTGGTGGCGGAGGTGGGGGGAAACGTTGATCAGGGTCGTGGTGGCCGACGACCAGCCGCTGATCCGGCTGGGGCTGCGGGTGCTCGTCGAGACCGAGGACGACCTCGAGCTCGTCGGCGAGGCGGAGGACGGCCGGGCCGCCGTCGAGCTGGTGCGGCGCGCCAGGCCGGACGTCGCGCTTCTCGACATCCGGATGCCCGTGCTCGACGGGCTGGCGGCGCTGCGGGAGATCACCGACGACCCGGCGCTGAGCCACACCCGGGTGGTCATGGTGACGACCTTCGAGCTCGACGAGTACGTGTTCGAGGCGCTGCGCGGCGGCGCCTCCGGCTTCGTGCTGAAGGACAGCGAGCCGGCGGACCTGCTGCGGGCGATCCGGGTCGTCGCCGCCGGCGAGTCGCTGCTCTCGCCGGCCGTCACCAGGCGGGTGATCGAGGCGTTCGCGCGCCGGCCGGTCGCGCCCAATGCCCCCGACCTCGACGGGCTGACCGACCGGGAGAGGGAGGTGATGGGGCTCGTCGGCCATGGCCTGTCCAACGACGAGATCGCCGCCCGCCTGGTGATCAGCCCCGCCACCGCCCGCACCCACGTCAGCCGCGTCATGGTCAAGCTCGGCGCCCGGGACCGCGCCCAGCTCGCCGTCCTCGCCAACCAGGCTGGCCTGGTTTAGGCGTGCGGCGTGCGGGCGCTGGACGCGCCGCCCTGCCTGTCGGACGCTGAGCGGCGTGCGGGCGCTGGACGCGCCGCCCTGCCTGTCGGACGCTGAGCGTC
>NZ_MBLO01000273.1 GCF_001854805.1 Pseudofrankia coriaricola | reverse complement strand
CGCCCGCCTCTCGGACGCTGAGCGTCCTCGTTGGGTGGTGCCTGGTACAGGTTGTATGGCCGTGGCTGATGTCGTGCCGGGCTGAGGACGTGGCTCAGTTGGCGCTGCGCCTAAGGCGCCGTCGCTAGTGTGCGCGCCCGGTGGGGCGGCTACGGCGGAGAGCGTACGGCGGATGCCGTCGCTGGGCCGACGACGGGAGACGGCGCGCGCCGCAGTCTGATCGGCATGAACCAATCGACCCAACAGCGACGCGGGGAGAGCCGGCCCGCCTCGCCACCCGCCCGGCTTCCCGTTCAGGCCGCCGCGGGGCCCGCCTCGTCGCCCGGAGAGAGATCGCCGGCCGAGGACGCGGATCCCGCCGCGGTCGACGTGCGCGGCCTGTCGAAGCGGTACGGCCGGCGGACCGTCGTCAACGACCTTGATCTACGCATCCCGGTTGGCGCGGTGGCCGGCTTCATCGGCCCGAACGGGGCCGGCAAGACCACCACCCTGCGCATGCTGCTCGGTCTGGTCCGCCCGACCACAGGACAGGGCACCGTGCTCGGCCGCCCACTGACGGAGCCGGCCGGCTACCTGCCGCGGGTCGGCGCGCTGATCGAGAGCCCGGCTCTCTACCCGCGGCTCTCGGCGCGCCGCAACCTCGAGGCACTGGCGATCCTCGCCGGCCAGTACCACCCCACCTGGATCGAGGAGGTGCTCGACGAGGTGGGACTCGGCGAGCGGGCCGACGACGAGGTGCGGTCCTACTCCCTCGGCATGAAGCAGCGGCTCGCGATCGCCGCCGCGCTGCTCGGCGACCCGGACCTGCTGGTGCTCGACGAGCCGACGAACGGCCTCGACCCGATGGGCATCCGGCTGATGCGCGAGCTGATCCGTGACCTGGCGGTCCGCGACAGCCGGCCGAGAACCGTATCGGCTGACGAGTCCGCGGCCGGGCGAGGCTCCGCCATTGTCGCCCGGCCGAGAACTATATCGGCTGACGAGTTCTCGGCCGGGCGAGGCTCCGCCATTGTCGCCCGGCCGAGAACTGTGATCGTCTCGTCGCACCTGCTCGCCGAGGTGGAGCAGATCTGTGACTGGATCATCGTCGTGGACCGGGGCGAACTGGCCTACCAGGGCCCGCCGGACGGGCTGCTGTCCGCCGGCGCGGCGCGGGTGACGCTGCGCCCCGAGCACCTGGACGACCTCGGCATGCTGGCCGACCTCGCGGCGGGGCTTGGTCTCAAGGTCGAGCGCGCCGGCGACCTGGTGACGGCGGTGCTGCCATCCGGAGGGGCACCGGGCCGATCGGCGCAGCCGCCGGCGCCGGGCACGCCGGGGAGCGAGCACGACGATCCTCAGCACGCGATGCACGCCCTGCTCGGCGACCTGAACAGGGCCGCGCACGCGCACGGGATCACGCTGGTTGAGATCGCCCCGAGCCGGGTGACCCTGGAGGAGCGCTACACCGGCCTGGTCGCCCAAGGTGCCGGCCGTCTGATGGGAGACGCGGCATGACCGCACAGCATCTGACCGCACAGCATCTGACCGCACAGCCCGTCGACGGCCAGGTCGGCGCGGACCAGACCGCGGGCGGCCGGCCATCCGACGACCGGGTCGACGACGACCGAGGCGCCGCCGCTCGGACCGACAGCGGCTCGCCCGCCTCCGGATGGAGCCGATCGGCGGATCGCGGCCCGTTGCTCGCCGTAGCCCGCAGCTACCGGTCCGAGGCGCACAAGCTGCGCCGTCCGACGACCGTAGTCGCGGTGGGCGCGCTTGCCGCGTTGTCCGTCCTGTCGACCGTCCTGACCTTCGCGCTCGCCAAGGACAGCCCGCCCGCCGCGTTCGGCAACCCGGACGCGCTGCTGCCCACGCTGCCCGCGCTCGCCACGCCGGCCGGGCTCATCCTGGGTTTCCGGATCGGTTCGACCTTCACCGGCCTGCTGCTGCTCCTGCTGTGCGCGGCGATGCTCGCGACCGAGTACAGCCAGGGCACGATCAGAATGATCTTCATGCGGGAACCGCGGCGGGTCTCCTGGCTCGCAGGCAGGATGGGCGTGCTCCTTTCCATCCTCGCGGTCGCGCTCGTCGGGGCGTTCGTGATCAGCGCGGCGACGGCGGTGCTGATGGCGCGGATCCGGGGAGTGGACACCGGGCAGTGGTGGACGGACGACGCGCTGCGCCGAGCCGGCAAGGACTACCTCAACGTGCTGATCGGGACGACCTGCTTCGCGATCGCGGGCACGGCGCTGAGCCTGCTCATCCGCTCAACCACGGCGGCCGTGCTGGTCGCCTTCGCCTGGACGGGCCCGCTGGAGCACATCATCGAGAACGCCTGGCCGGACGCGACCAAGTACCTGCCTGGCCTGGTGTTCGCCAACATCAGCACGGGCGGCAATTCGGTCGCCGGTTACCGCGGCCCGCTCCTGCTCGGCATCCTCTATGCGGTCGCGCTCGCCACGGCCGGCATCACCAGCCTGGCGCGCCGCGACGTCACCGCGTGATCGCAGCCGGCCGGCCGATCGGCCGGTGGCTCGGGCTGGCCGCCCGGGCCACCGGCCCGCCGCCGTCGTCGCGCGGCTGATCGCCGGCCAGGCGCCGACTATTACGAAAGTCGAACGAATAACCGGGTGGGTGCGCCGCGGCACCGTGACGGTGTTCACTGGAACCGTGGTGCAGGGCGCGCCGGTGGGTCGCCGGATGGTGTTGGGGCTGATCGCCCTGGGCGCCGCCGGGGTTGCCGTCGGCGCGGAGGTCGAGGAGGGCGTCGACAAGCTCACCGCGCCGCTGCGTCGGCGCGACCCGACCGGCCTTACCGAGCTCATCCCGGGCACCGGTTTCGAGATCTACTCGGTGGCGTCGTCAGTCCCGAGGCTCACCGCCGCCGACTACCAGCTCAAGGTGCACGGCCTCGTAAACCGGCCGATGACGCTCACGCTCCCCGAGCTGGAGGCCATGCCGCAGACCGCGATGACCGAGGACTTCCAGTGCGTGACCGGCTGGCGGGTCAGCGACGTCCACTGGTCCGGCATCCTGCTCCCCGACCTGCTCGACCACGTTGGCACCCAGTCGTCGGCCAGGGCCGTCACCTTCCGCTCGTTCGACGGCCTCTACGAGGAGAGCCTCACGATCGAGCAGGCCCGCCGCCGGGACGTGCTCGTGGCGCTGCGCATGCTGGACGGACCGGTCAGCTACGAGCACGGCGGGCCCGTCCGCCTCTACGTCGCCCCGATGTACGGCTACAAGTCGATCAAGTGGCTAGGCGAGATCGAGCTGGTGGACAAGGTGACACCGGGCTGGTGGGAAGTGCGCGGCTACGACGTCGACGCCTGGATCGGTAAGTCCAACGGCCGCGACGACGAGCCGGTCTGAGCCGTGGACATCCGCCCAGGAGGCCTGGAGGACGGACGCCTCGAACGGAACCAGGGCCGTCCGGAGGCCACCGCGGAATCGCGCCACGGCGAGATCCGGCGGTTCGGCCTGAGCACCCGCTGGGTCCATCGCACAACCGCGTTTGTGTTCGGCATCTGCATCGCGACTGCGGCCGTGCTCTACCTGCCGCAGCTTTCGATCCTGGTCGGCCGGCGAGCGTTGGTGGTGACCATCCACTTCTACAGCGGACTGACGCTGCCCGTCCCTGCCCTGCTCGGCTGGCTCCTCAGCCCCCACCGGTGGTGGCGGGAGGATGTCGGGGAAACCCGCGCACGCCGGCTCCTCGGCCGATTCGGCCAAAGCACGCGCGGAAACGACGAAACCGCACGCGGGCGGCGGCCCACGAGCGGACACAGCGGTGGTTTCCGCCGCGACGCGGCCGAGCTGAACCGTTTCGGCCCGGCCGACAGCGCGTGGCTCCGCGAGCACCTTCTCGCCGGCCCCGCCCGCCGGCTTCGTCGCCGGTCCTGGGCCTCGTCCGCCGGCGGAATGACCACCGGCGTCGTCCCGGCGCCCGGCGCTCCAGACGCGGGCCAGACGCGTCTTGGTGGCAAGTTCAACGCCGGCCAGAAACTGTATGCCGCTGGCGTGGCCGGCTCGATCGTCGTCTTCCTCGGCACCGGGCTGCTGATGTGGTTCGGCGCCGACCTCGACGTTCCGGACCGGTACCGCACGGGCGCGACGTTCGTCCACGACGTGTTCGCCTACGGGATCTTCTTCGCGATCTGCGGCCACCTCTGGATGGCCTCGCGCGACCCGTTCTCCCGTGCCGGAATGCGCACCGGCTATGTCCCCACCTGGTGGGCGGCCGCCGAGCATCCCGACTGGGACACCGGCACCGACCGGGACACCAAGACAGACCGAGACACCGAGACGGACCCGGCTTCCCCGGACTGGCGGACCGGCCGGCCGTCCCAGTAGCCGGTCGTCCCGCCGGTCGAGCGCTCGGCAGGGCCGCCCGCCGGGCGGCCCATGAGCACCGCTTAGTCGAGGCGGCGGGGGCGGTAGGTCTTATAGGGCAGAAAGCGGTGCATGACGTAGAGGTCGATGTCGCCGCCCTGGGGGTGGCGGAAGGCCGACGGGAGCGTGCCGATGACGCGGAACGCGAGTACCCGCCAGATCGCGACCATCCTGGTGTTGCCCGCGACCACCGCGGTGGACTGCATCGCCCGGTAGCCGAGCTCGGTGGCGTGCTCGATCGCGGCCTGGGCCATCTCCCGCTCCAGCCCTTCGGCGATGCGCGCCGGCTCGGCGATGAAGATCAGCTGTGCCACGTGGTCGCCGAGACCCGCCTGCGCGGGAGTGATCTGCGCGGAGGCGACGATTCGCCCGTCCCCCGCGTCGTCCTCCATCACGAGCACGGCGGCCGGTGGCGGCAGCATCCACAGCTTCCGGGCATCCGCCTCCGAGGTGTCCGGGCGCCACATGAGCAGATCTCCGGCTGACACCTGTCCGTGCCAGATCGGCCAAATTCCGGCCCAGTCATCGTCAGATGCCGGCCGTGTTCGCACCCTCCTGATCCTGCCCCTCCGTAACCACCCCTGAAAGCGATAACCGCGGGTCACCCCACCTGACGGGCGAAAGCGGGCCTGCTCGTTATCGCAAGGTCGCTCCCCGTGGCCATCCGGTCGGGCAGTCCGCCGACACGGACCCCCCCACCACATCGTGTCCCTCGGCGATCAGGCGCGATCACCCGGTCGGGACGGCGGGGCGCCGTCCCCGCGGGACCGGGTGTTGACGAGACTACCTAACGGCTGTACATAACTGTTATGCAGAACCGTTATGTAGGCGCGGCCGCGGCGGCGAGGACGCCCGCGGCGACGCCGTCCGACGTGGTGCCGTGAGGTACCTGATGCTCGCCCTCCTGGACCGTGGCCCGGCCCATGGCTACGAGCTCAAGCGCGCGCACGACGAGCTGTTCGGCGACGTGGCGCCGCCGATCAACGTCGGGCAGATCTACGTCACCCTGACCCGGCTGGAGCGGGACGGCAGCGTCACGCACCACGTCGAGAAGGGCAGCGACGGCCCGGACCGCAAGGTCTACGAACTCACCGACATCGGCCGCAAGGCGCTACGCGGCTGGCTGGACGAGCCGAGCGACCTGCCGGTCGGCAAGAGCGACGTCGTCCAACGCCTTGTCGCCGGCCTGATCTACGACGCCAACGCCGCCGGAGCCCGCGCAGACGTGGCGAACACCGGCAGCGGCAGCGTCGCCCGCACCCTCGCGGCCCACCGAACCCGCTGCCTGCGGGCACTGCGGGCACTCGCCGAGGCCGCGCCGGAATCCGAGACCAACCACGACACGGCCGGCCACGACCCGAGTTCCACCTCGCCGGGCGCAAACCCGGCCGATCCCGCCGTCGCCGGCATCGGCGACCTGCTCCGCGAGGCGTCGGTGCTGCACCTGCAGGCCGAGCTGCGCTGGCTCGACGTGGTCGAAGCTCGCCTCGCCCCCCCTGGGAGGACCTGACCGATGGTCACGATGGACACGACCACCGCCCCCACCGGCACACCTATTCTCGCGATCACCGAGCTGGCCAGGTCGTACGGGCGCGGCGAGCGCGCCAGGGCGGCACTGCGCGGCATCTCGCTGACGGTCACCGCCGGCGAGTGGGTCGCCGTCGTCGGCCCAAGCGGCTGCGGCAAGTCGACGTTGCTACACCTGGTCGGCGGTCTGGACACGCCGGACTCCGGCTCGGTCCGCATCGGCGGCGAAGAGATCACCACGATGTCGCCGGCGAGGCGCGCGCTGCTGCGCCGCCGCCGGGTCGGCTTCGTCTTCCAGTCGTACAACCTGGTTCCGCACCTGAACGTGAGCGCGAACGTCGAGCTTGGTCTGCGGGTCGCGGGCACGGGCCGGCGGGCGGCCAGGGCGAGGGCCTCGGAGGTGCTCGGCGCGGTCGGCCTCGAGGACCTCGCGCAGGCGCTTCCCGCGACCCTGTCTGGCGGGCAGCAGCAGCGGGTCGCGATCGCCCGCGCGGTCGCCGGCCGGCCGGACCTGGTGCTCGCCGACGAGCCGACCGGAGCGCTCGACACCGCGGCCTCCCGCCGCATCGTCGAGCTCCTGCGCGACGAGCACCGGCGCGGCCAGACGCTGGTCATGGTCACGCACGACTACGCGGTCGCCGCCGCCGCCGACCGGGTGGTGTTCCTGCGCGACGGGCAGATCGTCGACGAGCGCCGGCCCGCCGGTCGCCGCGCCGGGGCCGAGGAGCCGGAGAGCTCGGATGCCACGGCGGGCACGGGTGGCGGCGACGCCGCCTCGGCGACGGCTGGGGCGTCGCTCGACGAGGGCGCCACGGCGTCGTCGCCGGGCGGCGGCAGCCAGGGCAACGACCTCGCGGACCTGCTTGGGCTGGGGAGCTGGTAATGCGCACCGTCTTCATGCTCGCGTTCGCCGGGCTGCGCGGCCGGGGCCGCGTCGGCCTCGCGGTCACCGTCGGGATGCTCGCGCTGTCCGCCATCGGGCTTTCCACCGGCCTCGCCGTCTCCAGTGAGGGTGGCGGCGCCGTCGACCGGCTCGCCGCACGCACCAACGTCGCCGACGTCGTGGTCCGGGCAAAAGCACCAGCCACCGGCACCGGCGATCATGACCTGGGCGACGCGCTGGCCGCCATGTCCGGGGTGCGGGCGGTCACCGGGCCGCTGCGCGACCTCGAAACCACCCTCGTCGTCCGGGGACCCGACGGTGCGGGCAAAGAGTACAGCGGCCAGGTCACCGCGCTGGACGACCCGGACGTCACGGTCAACCATCCGCTGCTGGTCGCCGGCCGCTGGCTGCGCGGGCCCGACGAGATAGTGCTCGAACGCAGCGCCGCCGAGGAGCTCGGCCTGCGCCCCGGCGACAAGGTCGCGCTGCGCGGACCGGGCGGTGACGTCACCTTCACCCTCGCCGGCACGGCCAACGAGCTCACCGACTGCGGCTTCCCGCAGTGTGACGAGGCCAGGATGTTCGTCGCGGACGCCGGGCTGTCCCGGATCGGCCAGCCTGCCGGAGGGCCGCGTCGGACCTCCCAGATCGCCGACCTCCCAGATCCGCTTCGCGGATCCGGCAGGGACCCTGCCGCCGATCCGGCAGGAACCCCCGATGGCGAAGCCTCACGCGGTCCGCGGGCGCCGGCCGAGACGGTCGGCGTCACCTACTGGCTCGACGTGGCCGACGGCGTCTCGTCCGAGGCCGTCGCCAGCGCGGTCGTGCGGTCCTTCGGTGACCAGGTCCGCGGCACCAACACCTGGCCGGACACCCGCGGCGATCTGCTCAACGTCGGGCAGATCTTCGGCAAGCTCGTGAGCGCGTTCGGCGCCTTCCTGCTGGTCGCGGTCGCGGTGATCGTCGCCGGGTCGATGACCAGCCGGATGGTGGCCCGCCGCCGTGAGATGGCGCTGCTCGGCGCGGTCGGGGTGCGCCCGGCCCAGCTGACGGCGGCGCTGCTGGCCGAGCACCTGACGCTCGGCGTGGTCGCGGCCCTGCTCGGCTGGCTCGTCGCCGGGGCGCTCGCGCCGAGCCTGGATCTCGGCGCGACCGTGACCGGCCCGCAGGGCCCGCACTGGACGGCCGGCGGCCTGCTGCTCACCGGCGCGATCCTGCTGGGACTGCTCACGCTCGCGACCGTCGTGGGCGCGGTGCGGGCCGGGCGGGCGTCGATCGTCGACACGCTGCGCGACGCGCCGGCCGCGGCACGCCGTGGCGGCCCGCTCGCGCGGCTCACGGCGCTGGTGCCCGGCCGGCTCGGCCTCCTCGGCGTCGGCAGGCTCGCCGCCCGGCCAGGCCGGGCCACGCTCACCGGGCTGACCATGCTGGTAGCGGTGATGGGCGCGGTGGTCGCGGGCGGGTTCATGGTCACGGTGACGGAGGCGCTGGAGCGGCCGTCGTTCACCGGCGATCCCTGGCAGGTGTTCGCCGGCCGCGGCGACGTCGCGCCGGCGACGGTCGAGGCGGCGCTCCACCAGACGCCGGGGATCGGTGGCTGGTGGTCCGAGACGGAGCGTCGGGGCAGCTACGACGGCCAGACGTTCCGCGTCCGCGCGCTCGGCGGCGACACGCTGCCCGCCTACTCGGTCGGTACCGGCCGGCTGCCGACCGCGCCGGGCGAGGTCGCCGTCGGCTACGGCCTGCTGGACCAGCTGGGCCTGCGGGTCGGCCAGACGGCCACCGTCGAGATCGCCGGCGTCGCCCGCGACGTCCGCGTCGTCGGCTGGTATCGGACCTCGGAGGACACCGGGCGGGTGTTCGCCATGCGGCTGGCGGACCTGCGCGCGATCGACCCGACGGCGGTGCCCGACCAGTACCGGATGACCGTCACACCAGGCACCTCACCGGACACGGTGCAATCAGCGCTCGCGACCCGGCTCGGCGAGGGCGTGGAGCTGAAGACGCACAGCCCGGACGTCGGCGGGCGCACGGTGATCGAGACGGTGACGACGCTGATCGCCGGGGTGCTCGTGCTCATCGCGCTCGCCAACATGCTGCACGCGCTGCTCGCATCGAACCGGGAGAGCGCCCGGGACATCGGCGTCGTCGGCGCGCTGGGCTGCACGCCGCGCCAGCTGATCGGGCAGAGCGCGCTGGCGGCGGCGGTGCTGGCGGGGCTCGCGGTGGTCATCGGGCTACCGCTCGGGCTGTTGGTCTTCCGCATCCAGAGCGACGCCGTCGCGCGGGACATCGGGCTCGGCCCCGGGTTTGGGCTCACGCCCTCGGCGACGTTCCTCGTCGCCCTCGTGGCGGGCACGCTAGCGCTGGGCGCGGCTACCGGCGCGGCCGCGGCGAGAGGCCTGGCCCGCCGGCCACTCGGCGACCTGCTCCGCTGGGAGTGACCTCGCGTCTCCAGCGCCGGCACGTCGTGCTGGCGCTGGAGCGCGGCCGGTCTCGGGTCGGATCGGCGAGGTACCGCTAGTCGCCGCTAGTCGCCGCTAGTCGCCGTTCAGGGCGGCGCCCGCGATCGCGATCCAGAAGATGAGGTAGAGAACCCAGACAGCCACGGCGGAGGCGGCCGAGACGATGCACCAGGTCTTGGCCTTCTTGGATGCGTCCAGAGCTCCCTGGATGTCACCCATGGCCTGGCGGCTCTGCACCCGGCTCGAGAAGACGATCGCGACGATGCCGGCGGGCAGGCAGCACAGCAGGGTCACGACGATCGACTGCCACAGATAGTTCGGGATCGGCGCGCCGCCCGGCGGAGGGCCGAACCCGCCGGGCGCGGGCGGGTAGCCGTAGCCCCCGGCCGGCTGGCCGTACCCGGGCGGCGGCGCGCCGTATCCGGGTGGTGGGGTGCCGTAGCTAGGTGGTGGCGTTCCGTATCCGTAGCCCGGCTGCTGGCCGTATGGATCCTGGCCCGGCTGCTGGCCGTATGGGTCCTGACCTGGGGTGCCGTACGGCGGTGGTGTCGTCACGGTCGCGGCCGCGCCTTTCGGTGATACCCGGTACCCCGGCCTGATAGCCGGGGCGGTGGCGATGGCGTTCAAGGAGAGTGAAGTCTGCTGGGTCGGGGCTGTGGCGGTCCGGCGGATCCATAGAGGGGTGGGTCACAGAAGTCGGCGATGGCGAGCGGCGGACGGGCCTCGGTCTGACGCCGAGGTCTCACGCCGACGGCATCAGGCCCTCAGGCGTTGAAGGAGGTCTCCGAGGAGAAGTCCATCGCGCCGCTCGCGATCAGGGTGATCCACAGCACCAGCACCAGCAGCCCGACGACCAGCGACACGATGCACCAGGTCCTCGCCTTCCTGGAGGCGTCCAGCGCTCCCTGGATGTCACCCACGGTCTGGCGGCTCTGCACCCGAGAAGCGTTCACGATCGCCGGGATGCCCGTCGGCCAGAAACAGAGAATCGTCACCAAGATCGACTGCCACAGGTAGTTCGGAATCGGCGTTCCGTAAGGTGGCCGACCGCCTCCGTAGCCGCTGTTGTTTCCCTGGTACTGCGGCAGGCCGCCGTACCCCGCCGGCGGCTGCTGGCCATACCCATAGCCTGGCTCCTGCGGTGCCCCATAACCACCGGGCGGTGCTCCATAGCCACCGGGCGGCGGCCCACTGAAMCCGCCGGGCGGTGGGCCGCCATAGCTGCCGGGCTGGCCCCACCCGCCGGGGGTGTTTTCGGGCGGAGTCTGGGACACGCGGTTCTCCTGGCTGTGGTCTCGAGGTGCTGATCCGGGAGGCTGATAGAAGTTGTTCGGCACCGGGAGCGGATTAAGCGGAAGGTATGATCTCATCCCGGCGGCCCGGGCTGCCTGAGGCAGTCTCCCAGGCCATCGGCCAGCGCCAGGCCGGGTCAGGAACCTGCCTGGATAGCTCGATACCTGCTGGCCGTGGCGCCCGAGGCCCAGTGTCCGGAGCGCGACAGGGCTTTCCACGCATGGCGCCCGCGGCGCGATGCGTGGACCACTGCCGCCTGCGACATCGATAGCTCCTCGTGCTCGCGGCCACGGCCGCCCACCTCACCGATCAGCCGCCGAGGGCCCACCGTCGGTCTCACCGGACTGTCTGGAGGGGGATCTCTCGGCGAGGTCGGACGGAAGCAAGCTGGGCAATGGTGATGTACGGGTAGGCCGCGGCGCCCCAGCGCCGCGCGGGCCATTGTGACACAACCCCGCCCGGCCACGGCCCGAAGTGGACGAGCGATGCGCCCAAGGCCAGCACATATTCATCCCATGCCCAGCCACCGCGCGGCCGCGCCCCCGCGTGACGCGCCGACCGGTTTCCCGGGCACACGCACGGGCGGCGCGGCCCGGCTGCCTGGACGCAACGGCCCGCCACCGCCGGTCACGGCCCGGCCTCACCGGCCGGCCGACAGTCGTTCGCCTAACTCATTCACGTAAACGATCCGGGCGGCTACCGACGCGGCGCGAGATTTGAACAGAGAGACACAGCAATCACAACTTCACGCCTTCACCTGAGCGACGGACCGAAAGACCACGCACCCGCTCGACCGGGAGCAGGCACCACCGGGCTATGGTGCTGGAGCAGCTCCGCCAAACACTGACGTAACTGTCAGGTGCGGAACGCCGGGCGACAGGGAGGGGCCGGCATTCCGCGGACGGAGTGCGTGGCTCGGCTGTCAGAAGGCGAGGGCTGACCGTCCGCCACCCAGTTGCGCCGTCAAGTAAGCCGTCAGGCGGAAGGACGCTCCCGTGAGACACCGGGCCAACAGCTCGGCGACATCCATGGATACCGGCCCGCTGCCATCCGGGCGTGCCAGCGATCGCCGCGCCAGCAGCCGACCACCCTCCCCCACCACGATCGTCACGACCGGCCGGACATCCGGCGCGCACAGCACCGGGGCACACAGCATCCCGGTCCGCGCCGCCCGCAACCGGCGCTTCCTGATCTGGACCGCGGCAGTCGGCGCGCTGGCGGTCGCCGTGGCCGGCGTCGGGTTCGCCATCGCGCCGCACGGCGGCGACGACAAATTCGTCGTCGGGGCTTCCGCCCTCGACGGCGGTCTCGGCCGGGCGCTCGCAAGCGAAGCACCGTCCCCCTCCGCGTCCGCCTCCACATCGCCAAGCGCGAATCCCTCGGCCACCCCGACCGGCCCGGCCTCCGCGTCGCCGTCGCCCGCGGGCACCGGCGCGCCAGGCACCGCGGCACCCGGGAAACCCGCCGTGCCCGCTGGCGGCGGTGGAGGCGGCGGACGGGTCCCAGGCGGACTGTCCGGCATCGTCGTCGGCAGCCGAGACAAGGTCGCGGCCTGGGAGCAGTTCCGCGGCTCCAAGGTGACCGTGATCATGGGCTACACCGTGCGCGACAACTGGAACGACATAACCAACCCGTGGATCGGCGGCGAGTACGCCGGCTGGGACGGCCAAATGGTCATCTCCCAGCCGCTCTTCCCCGAAGGCGGCGGCGACTTCGGGTCGTGCGCCAACGGCGCCTACTCATCGCAGTGGGCGCAGTTCGGCAACTACCTGAACAACATCGGGCGGCCGAAGACGATCGTCCGGCTCGCCTGGGAGTTCAACGGCGACTGGTTCCCCTGGTCCGTCGGCAACACCGACGTGGGCACCTGGAAGCGCTGCTTCCAGCAGGTGGTCGGCGCGATCCGCTCGACGGACCCGCAGGCCCGGATCGACTGGACCATGAACGCGCACAGCGGCAGTCCGTACGACGCCTACCCGGGTGACGGCTACGTCGACATCATCGGCATCGACAACTACGACATGTGGCCGCCGAGCCTGAACGAGTCGTCCTGGAGTTCATCGTGCAACTCGAGCGCCGGGCTGTGTGACGTGATCCGGTTCGCCCGGCAGCACGGCAAGCAGTTCTCGGTCTCCGAATGGGGCCTCGTCTCCACCTCGGACACCGGGGCGGGCGCGTCCGGCCAGGCCGGCGGGGACAACCCGTTCTACATCAGGAAGATGTACGACACGTTCAAGGCCAACGCCGACGCGCTCGCCTACGAGACGTACTTCAACAACTCCGAGGCGGGCAACGTCCACTCGTCCCTGCTCAACCCGAACGAGAACCCGAACGGCGCCGCCACCTACGCCTCGCTCTGGTGAGGCTGGGGTGGAGCCGGGCGCGAAGCGTCCCGGCTCCACTAACGCTGGTTGGTCAGGTTGGGGCGACCAGTGGGTGGGAGTGGCTCACGTGGTCAAGTAGCGCTGCCAGTTCTGGTGGGGGTGGGGCGGTCGACCAGCGGTGCCAGTACAGCTGCAGGCGTGCCCAGGGGCACAGCCAGCCGCGGACCTGTCGCAGGGTGTCCTGCCAGACGATGCGGCGCCGCGGATTTTTCCCCCGCCGCCCCGCGGTCCTCGCGGGGCGCTTGTTCGGCTTGGTCGGGGGGTGGCGTGGTCAGCAGGCTGAAGGTGAATGCCAGCATCACCAGCTGCCAGTGCCGCACGATGGCCTGTTCGGAACGGACCTGGAAGTCCGCCCAGCCCAGCTCGTGCTTGGCCGGCTTGTAGTAGTGCTCGATCCAGTCCCGTAGCCGGTAGATCCGGTAGACCTCGGCCGGGTCCGCCTCGGCCATCGAGAGGTTGGTGGCCATGAACCAGGTCGAATCGGCGGTGAGGACCGTCGGGTCGGCGGTGGCGGCGATCAGGCGGGTGCCCTGGGCCGGTCCGTAGCAGGGGCCCAGTTCCAGCTCGGCGACGTGGCGGACCAGCGGTCGGTTGTGGCTGTCGGTCAGTACCAGGCGCCGCCAGGCTTCCAGTGGCAGGCGGGCGGCGGCCTCGGCGGGGGTGAACGCCGGCGGATGGGCGGGGTCGGCGACGAACTGCCAGGTGCCGTGGCGGGGGCGCAGGGCCAGCACGTAGCGGATCCTGGCCGTCCGCAGCCGCCCTTCGAGCTTGGGGTTCTCGCCGTAGACGCAGTCGGCCACCACCGCGCGGAAAGGCACCCCGGCGCCGCGGGCGTCCTCGATCAGGTCCCAGGCCAGCTCTGGCTTGGTGGCGAACGCCGGGTCGGCCTTGCCGGCGGGTAGTCGGGAGGCGGGCCGGTAGGGCCGCACCCCCAGCGGCACGTGCCGGGTGCCGTCGGCCCAGTGGCTGGTGACGGCCACGACGCCGTTGGCGGTGCGGCCGAGCTTGCCGATGTACTGCTGGGCCGCCAGCACGATGCCATGGCCGCGCTTGCGGTCCCCGGTCTCGTCGATGATGAGCACCCCGTTGCCATGCGGCCCCAGGTCCGGGTGCCGACGCCACAGCTCCACCCGCCGTGCGCCCAGAGCGTCGGGATCCCAGGGCGCGTCGTGCAGGAAGTGATGCAGCCGCTGCCGGTCGGCACCGGGAACCAGAGCGGCAAGCTCCGTCAACGTCTTGTTGCGCTCCCGGGGCAGCAGCAGGCCGATCAGGTAGTGCCGCAGCGCGGTGCGCTCAGCCAACCGGCAGAACAGGTCATCGAAGTCGCCGCAGAACCTGTCGACCGCCTCCGCCGTCGGCGCGGTCGGCTTGCGAGATGTGGCCATCGGGCACCTCCCACCGGAACGGCCCAGCCAGACACCACAACCGTACGTCCACCTTCCCTAACCTGACCAACCAGCG
>NZ_MBLO01000272.1 GCF_001854805.1 Pseudofrankia coriaricola | reverse complement strand
CATCGCCAAAGCCCTGCGAGCCACCGCCCGCCAGCCCGAACGCGTCCTCCAGATCATCGGCCTGATCAGCGAAAAGGGACTTTGACGGCACCCTGGCTGTGCCCGGCCATCGGTCAGCGGTCATCGTTTCGCGCCGTCGGACGTGGCGGATGCCACATGACGATCTAGGTCCGCCGCACCTTGAGCGGGGCGCCGCTCACCATCATCGCCGACGTGCCCGGTGCGCCGTCGGATCTGGCGGGCCGGTCTCGCCCGCTTCCCGCCCCGCCCGTCTCAATTGGCTGTCTCATCCAGCCTCGTGGGTGCCGGAACTCGGCCATCAGGGATGACCTGCGGTTTTACGCGGCCGTGTCGCATCTGTCGACCAGACCGCCGAGGACGTACGGCCCATGATCCGGTCGGTCGTGGTGTCGGCGCCCGGGTGGTCTGGGCGAGACGGCTGGACGTGGAGGGCGCGGTGTGGCGTCGTCCTGAGCGGTGCCGCGGTAGTCGGCCAGCACGATGCGCGGGTGCCGTTCGCCGAAGATCAGTATGCGGTCGGTTCCTCGGCGCGGATGGTGCGGACGAACCTCTCCGCGGGGGGGCGCCTGCCTGAGGAAATCGGGTAGGACCCTGACGTCGGTGATGCCCGCACTGGAGACGACGCGTCGAACGAGACGGTGAAACGCCCGGCGCGACCGTGTATCAGGAACCGGAACCCGGTTGCCCAGCCGGCGAAATCCATGAGGAGGTCACGGATCCGCTGGGTGGTCCACATTCCGTCTGGGTGGGCGATGACTCCGACTGTGAGCGGCCGAGGCCGCCTGTCACAGCCGTCGTCCCACCCCTCCGCTTTAGGCTGCGGGGTATCGGGATATCGGGGGTGTTCGGATCAGGGCTTGCGGGCGACGCCGCCGTACAGCCACTCAGTGCGTGGGCTCTCGTCGTCGCCAGGGTGCCACTGCCAGGGCCGGACGAGGCCGGGCTCGACGAGATCCAGGTCGTCGAAGAAACTCGCGATCGTGGCCCGTGGCCGGAACGTCATGGGCGAGGTGGCGTTGCGATATGCCGCCTCCGTGCGGGCCACGCCCTCGGCCGGTGGCCCGTCCGTCGTCAGGTGAGACAGGACCAGATAGGAGCCCGAGGGGACCGCGTCCAGGAACTGGGCGAGCAGACCGGCCGGGTCCTCGGTGTCCTGGATGAAGTGAAACAGGGCTACCAGGAGCACGGCGACGGGCCGGGAGAAGTCGAGCAGCGCGGTCGCGTCCGGATGCGTCAGGATTCCCGCCGGATCCCGCGCATCCGCGGTGATGATCTTTGTGGTGTGGTCGCTGGCCAGCAGCGCGCGCCCGTGAGCCAGCACGATCGGGTCGTTGTCGACGTAGACCACGTGCGGCGCGGGGATGACCTGCTTGGCGATCTCGTGAACGTTACCCTGAGTGGGTAGCCCGGTACCGATGTCGAGGAACTGGTCGATGCCCGCGCTGGCAAGCCACCGGGTCGCCCGCTGCAGGAACCGGCGGTTCTCCCAGACGACGTCGTAGGTCACCGTCCGGCCGAGCGCGGCGTCGACCTTGGCGGCGGCCTCCCGGTCAACCTCGAAGTTGTCCTTGCCGCCGAGGAAGTAGTCGTACATGCGTGCCGGCGTCGGCTGATCAGTCCGAAGATCCGTGACCTGACTACCCGGCGTGTCGTCGGGTGCCGCGGACGTGAAATCCCAGCTTGTCATCGTTCCGCCAGTCGAGAGCCGGGCCCCGAACGGTCCCGGTGACCGCGGTGGCAGGTGGGGCATGTCGACGATATCGGCAGGCTGTCCGCCGATGGAGTCATCTGCCCGCTCTGGGTGACGCTACTTCGCGACACACAACATCCACCCTGTCGGCCATCGAGACAGGACCACGACGGCCAGAGAGACGGCGGCGCCCTCCGCGACGCGCGACGCTGACCCACGCGACACGGACCCAGACGACGGCGCGCTCCAGCGGGGCGCTGGAACGCGCCGCCCGGGCTGATTCCGACGTGACGAAGCGTCATGATGATGGCCGAGTGCGCGACGGCCTGCGCGGCTCGCCGCGGGCTCGCCGCCGGCTGACCGCCGACCGGCTCGGCGCCGGAGTCTCGGTGCGGGCCGGAGTGGTGCCGGCGGGTCGGTGCTCATGGTCGAGATCGGTGGCCCGAGCCCGGCCCAACAGGCCCTCCGCGCCCCCAAGGGCGGGCCTCCAGCCCCGACCGACCCATCTGACCGACGCTATGAACCACCTGACTGGCTCGGCAGGCGCATACTGGAACCAATGACAAGGCCTGCGGCACCGAAGCGCCACTTGCCCACCAGCCCCTTCAAGGCGCCGGTCACTCCACGGTGCGAACAGTTCGCCCTCGGGGACCGGGTCATCCACGACACGTACGGTCTCGGCCGGGTCATCCGTGTCGAGGAGGAGATCGCCGTACTCGTCGATTTCGGATCCAGGCAGGTCCGCATCCCGAGCCCGTTCAGCAAGATGTCCCATCTCTGACGCCTCCGACGCCGAGCGACCTCGATCTTCGGAACCCGAGGTCGCCCAGCTCCGTCAAGGCCGCGGACGGCTTCGTCCGCGTCCCGGGCGGCGTCCTGCCTGATCATTCCGTTCGACCGCCACGTCCTGAAAGTGAGACGGCCCCATCGACACAACCTCGACCTCCCTCTTCTCCGCGCTCGAACCAGAGCTCGTCGTGCCACGGCGCGGGGCGCCGCCGCTGACGACCGGGCTCTTCCAGACGCCCGACTTCGGGCCGACCGATGCCGGAACGGCCAGCGCCGAACCGGCCACGGCCACGGCCACGTCGACCACCGCCGGAGCGGCCGGCCTCGGCGCGCCCGCCGCGGAAGGTCCCCCAGCCGTGGATCCCCGTCGTCCCGCCGTGGATCCCCGTCGTCGCCGGACGCGGCCCCGCCGGCCCTAGGCTCCGGCCAGTTGTAGATCGATCAGCGCGTAGTGCCTTATTGATCAGTGTGTAGTGCCTCTGCATGGCCGAGGGCCGCCAGGTCCCATCCGTCGGCGATGGCCTGGGCGGCGGCCGCGAGGTCATCGACGCCCCCGGCGAGGTCGTCGGGTCGATCGGTGCTCAGGTCGAGGTGGAATCCGTACAGACTGGAGTCGACGAGCCGGACGACACGGCCGACCGACTCCGGGGATGCTCCGCAGCGGACGAGATAGTCCCGCAGAGCCCGCACCCATCGTTCGTTCGCCTCCCTGACAATGGTGGCGAAGCGCTCCTGGCCGATCAGCCCGGTTGCCGCGGCCTGCACGTAGATGTCCGTGCAGCGGTGGAGCGGGTCCGTCTGGACGGCCGCCCACAGAGCGTTGACGCCCGCATGTACTCCGGCGGCCCCGGGAAGCGCGTCGACGGCGGCGACCGCCCGGTCCTCCGCGCGCGTGACGACAGCCGCGACAAGCTCGTCGCGGCTGCCGAAGTGGTAGATGAGCATCCGATCGCTGGTGCCGATCGCGGCGGCGACGGGGCGGAGCGTCAGGCCGATGAGCCCATGCTCGAACACATGGTCGGTTACCTGGTCGAGCAGGTCCTCTCGGCGCCCCATGAGGCCCACATAGTAGGGGTGTAGCGTTCGCTACATCCGGACGTAGCGACCGCTACACTTGTAGCGTTCGCTACGTCCGGAGGGATGTCATGAACGCAGCCCTTGCCCTGCTCGTCGCCGCGATCGGCAGCGAGGTCGCGGCCTCCGCGCTGCTCCCCCGCGCCGACGGCTTCAAGGACCCGCTGTGGTCCGCGGTTGTGCTGCTCGGTTACGGCCTTTCCATCTGGCTGCTTGCCCTGGTGGTCCGCACCCTGTCGGTGTCGGTGACCTACGCGATCTGGGCGGGCGTCGGCACCGCGGCGGTGGCCGTGGTCGGGGTGTTCTTCCTCGGCGAGGCGATGACCTGGGCCAAGGCCGTCTCGCTCGCGCTGATCATCGCCGGCGTGATCGGCCTGAATCTGGTCGGCGCCTCGGGATCCGCCGCATGAGCCGAGGTGGACCGGCCGGATGGCGCGGAGCGGAACGGCTCGCGCCGGCGATGGCCGACGCGATGGCCCGACGGGAACGACGGGAACGACGGCATTGCGGGCCCGGTTTCGCCTGGCATCCGCCCACTGATGTAGCACTGGTCCGTGCAGCCTCTATCGGTCATCCTCGTCCACCGCGACCAGCCGGAGCGACTCGTCGACACGATCGACGCGTTCCGTGCGCAAGATGTCCCTGTCACGATCACGGTCGTCGACAACGGATCCGTGGCAATGCCGCCGGTCGAGGCCGCCGACGTCGCGGTCGTGCTGGCCGGCGGCAACCTGGGGTTCGGGCCCGCGGCCAACGTCGGATACCGCGCGTTTCTCGCCGACGAGAACGCGGGGGAATGGGTGGTGCTCGCGCCGCACGATGCGCTGCCCGAGCCCACCTGCCTGGGCCACATGCTGAGCCTGCTGGCGGAGCGGCCACGAGCGGGGCTGGCGTGCGCCGACGTCGGCGACGGAATGACGCCGGTCATCGACCCGTACTTCGGCGGGATCCTCGTGCCCGCGAGCGTCGACGAGGGCTGGGAGCCGGTCGGCCACCCACACGGCACGCTGATGTTGGCCCGGCGCGCGTGCCTCGACGAGGTCGGCATCTTCGACGAGCGCTACTTCGCGTACTGCGAGGAGGCGGACCTCGCGCTACGGGCGAGGGACGCCGGCTGGGAATCCGGGCTCGTGCGAGGGGCGATGGTCAAGAACCCGTACGTCGGCTCGGCCTCCGCGGCCATCGACTACCTGCAGCTTCGCAACACCCTGCTGCTCGTGCGGGAACACTTCGGCCGCTACCACGTGTTCATCCGCTTCTGCGTCGCGCTGTGGCATCTCGCCTCGGGCGTGGTCGTCCCGGCCCGGCGCGGCCCCTACTGGAACCTTGAAGGACGCGTGCGAGGGCTCGTCGACTTCCTCCGCGGACGCTTCGGCCCTCCGCCTCCGCACCTGCTCGTCAGGCGCTGAGGTCGCCTCCGCCGCCGTCTCCACAGATACAAGGAGACGGCGGCGGGTGCTGGCCTACGGGACGAGCGTCGGCCAGTCGCTGGCCTGGGGGAGCGGCTGGCGGAACAGCCTGGCGGCGTTGCCACCGGCGATCATCACGGCCTCGTGCCGTGGGATGTCGGCGAAGCGCTTGCGCAGCAGATCCTGCGAGCCCGGCCAGGTCGAGTCGGCGTGCGGGAAGTCCGTCTCGAACAGGATGTGGTCGACGCCGATCATGTGGCGCTGGTCGAGCGTGCCGGGGTCGTCGAGCATGCAGAAGTAGAAGTTCCGGCGCAGCGCCTCGCTCGGCGTCACGTCGTATGTCCACGGCGTGCCGCCGCTGCCGGAGTGCTCAAGGACATAGTCGAGGCGGTTGATGGCCATCGGCACCCAGCCGATGCCGCCCTCGCTCAGCGCGATCTTGAGGTTCGGGTAGAGCGCCGGGATGCCCGCCCACACCCAGTCGACAGCGGCGCAGAACGCGCCCGCCGGGAAGAGCGACGTCTGCACGTTCAGGCCGCCACCGGGCGAGCCCTGCAGGACGAAGCCGCTCGCGCCGCAGTGCAGCGAGATGACCGTGTCGGTCTCCTCGCAGGCCTTGAAGAACGGCTCCCAGTGCTTGTGGTTGGTGATCGGCGGGAGCTTGAGCAGGTGCGGCGACTCAAGGAACGACACCGACGTGAAGCCGAGCTCGGCATTGCGCCGGATCTCGTCGGCGGCGACCTTCGGGTCCTTGAACCAGGGCAGCTGCATCGGGATGAAACGCTCCGGGTACGCGCCGTGCCACTCCTCGAGCATCCAGCTGTTCCACGCCCGGACCGCGGCGAGCCCGACCTCCTCGTCGTTGTTCATCGACAGCACGCGGCCGGTGAAGCCCCACGCCCCGGAGGGGAAGCACAGCGACGCCCAGATGCCGTCGAGGTCCATGTCCTTCACCCGCGCGTGGACGTCCCACGCGGCCCGGCGCATCTCGCTGAAGTTCAGCGGGTCGAGGGTCCACTCGGATTTCGGGCGCCCAGCGACGACGCTCATCCCGTTGTCGCGGTAGAGCCGGTCGCGGTAGAGCCAGGCCTCCGACCCGTCCGGCGTCGTGATCACCTGGGGTGCCCTGTCGCGGAGCCGCTCCGGGAAGCGCTTGACGAAGACGTCGGCGGGTTCGGTGAGATGATCGTCCACCGAGACGATCGAGTAGCTGCGGTCCTGCGGCTCGGGGTCTGGAAGCAGCTGCCAGTTCGGCCTCGGCATCGTGTGCTCCTGGTTCTCGCCGGTCGCCTTCGGCGCAGTTGTTCGCGAGCGTTTACTCTCTACGATCCTAGTCGCACTCGCCGTCGCGAGGGGTCGCCTCTTCGGCTCTCTCGGTGTTCCGCTCAGGGGGCGAGCATCGAACGCGCGTCGTCGGTATCGAGGCGCACGCCACCGTGCGCGGTCCGGATGAAGGCCTCGACCACGTCGATCTCGAGCATCGCCCATTGCCCGCCGAGGTCGAACAGGTCGCCGGTGGGGTGCCGCTCGGCGAAGTGGCTGGTGAGCGTGGCCGCGTCCGCCACTGGCACCGCGGCGACCCAGCCGCCGAAGGCGACCGAGACCCAGCGGGCCTGCTCGGTCACCGGGCCGCCGAGGCCGCAGAACTGGAAGCGGCAGGCATGGTCGTCCGCTCCGAGCAACTGGCCGATCGCGCCAGGCGCGAGCATGAGCAAGCGGTGGACGGCGCCCGTCGGCCAGTCGGCGTGCAGATCGGCGATCTGCTCGACGCCGGTGGCGTATTCACCCGCGGCCGGGCCGGCCGTCGGCTGCTCGTCCGGGGGAAGGTCGTCCGGGGGAAGGTCGCGGGCGGACGTGTCGCGGTGCGACGAGTCGACGGCGGGCTGCCCGTCGGCGGCGTGGCCGGCCGCCGAGGGGTCCTCCTGCCGATCCATGGATCCCGCGTCCGTGTCCGTGACTGTCTGTTTTGTGGGTGCGCTCGGGATCAGCATGCCATCGAGGCGGCGACTGGTGAAGCGCAGACCGTGGGCGACCCGGCCGCCCCAGAGCGCGAGGCTGCCGTAGTCCGCGGACGCGGTCAGAGCGCGCCCGGCCGCCACGAGTTCGGCGTGGTGCGGGACGGCACCGCCATCGGGAAGACCCGCCATCCGCTCCACCGCGACCTCCAGTAAGGCTGCCTTGATATTAGGTTCGCCTAACTTAACGGAGAGGGTTGCGGGTCACAAGCCCGTGGCCAGGCTCGGCCGGGGTCTCGACCGCCTCCGCCCGGCTCGCCCGCGCCGGCCCACCAGTGCGCCTCGACGCTCTGGCCTGCCTGGACTTCTCGCGGCGGAAAGGCCTCGGCTCCGGCCAGTCGCTGTCCTGTTTGCGGCGCGACGGCGGCACCCTATAGTTGTGTCGAATGTCCGCCTCGTCACGGAAGCGGCCCACTGTTCCACTGGCCCGGTCTCGCGTCGGCTTGTCCGCGGCCGGCGCCGGATGATCGGTGTGGCGCTTGGGTGAGGCCCGCGGGCGTCGGTAGGCGAGCGCGGCGCACAGCCCGCGGACCTTGTCCTCATCGAGCGTGGAGGCCGTCATGGTGGGAGCATCGGGGCGGCGGCGACGCTGGAACGCGGACGACGTTCCTGACCTGACCGGGAGAACGGCCGTCATCACGGGCGCGAACTCCGGGATCGGTTTCGAGGCCGCCAAGGTGCTCGCCGGGCGGGGCGCGACGGTCGTGCTGGCGTGCCGCAACCCAGCCAGGGCGCGGGACGCCGTCGACCGCATCCGGGCTGTCGCCCCCGAGGGAGACGTCTCCACGCTGGAGATGGACCTCAACTCGCTCGCCTCGGTGCGCAAGGCCGCCGACGCGCTGGTGGCCGAACGTCCCGTCATCGATCTGCTCATCAACAACGCCGGCGTGATCATGCTGCCCTACGGGCAGACGGAGGACGGCTTCGAGCAGCATTTCGGGATCAACCACCTCGGCCACTTCGCCTTCACCGGGCTCGTGCTGAACGCCGTCCTGGCCGCCGACGCGGGCAGGATCGTGACGGTCGGCAGCAACGGGCACCGGATGGGGAAGATCGACTTCGACGACCTCGCCTTCGCGCGGGGCTACAAGCCGCTACGGGGCTATGGCCGGTCGAAGCTCGCGAACCTGCTCTTCTCCTACGAGCTGCAGCGCCGGCTGGAGAAGGCGGGCGCGCCGGCCCGGTCCCTCGCCGCGCATCCTGGCGGCGCGAACACCGATGCCGGGGGCTTCGGTGGCGACGGCCCGATGAGGCGGAAGGTCAAGCAGGTGATTGACCGCGTCCCCAACCCGATCGTGCACTCCGCGCACAAGGGCTCCCTGCCCATCATGCGCGCGGCGGCGGATCCGGCATCGGAAGGCGGCCAGTACTACGGCCCGTCCGGGCTGCTGAGAATGACCGGACGCCCGGTCCTGGTCTCCTCCAACGCGGCGTCGCGCGATCCCGAGGCCGCCGCGCGTCTATGGGAGCACTCGGAACAGCTGACCGCGGTGACCTACCCGCTCTGAACCGGTCGTCCGCTGCGCGCCACCCGATCGACCGATCCACGCGTCGCCCGTCGCCCGTCGCCCGTCGCCCGTCGCCCGTGCGTGGATCAGCCCTCGGTGTCGGGCCGCCGTGGGCTGTGTCCTTCTCGTACCGCGGCGGCTATGAGGCCGATGACCCAGGTGGCGGCGCGCGTCGCCTCGTCGGGATCGAGATTCCAGGTTGTGATCATACGTTCGAACGTCGAAACGCTCCAGTAGGCGTCCAGCGCCGCGGCGGCCATCTCGCGGTCGCTGTCGGTCCAGCCGGACGCCGACTGGGCCAGGGCGGCCCGGAGTGCGCCGCGGCGGCGCTGGTCGAGCGCGGCGAACGTCGGGTCGTCGAGGGGCGGCCGGTCTATCGGAAAGGTCGCCAGGTAGGCGAAGGTCTGCGCGATGGTCTGGCCGAAGTTGTCGAGGCGGAGGGTCTCCAGCTCGACCCCGGCCTCGGTCTCAAGCCGGCGTAGGACGGTGTCGCGAAGGTTTCGCTCGGTCGCGAAATGCCGGTAGACCGTGCTTTCGTTCACGCCGGCCCGCTGGGCCACGGCTCGGATCGTGAGGCTTCGCCAGTCCCAGTTCGGCAGGTCGTGGACGATGTCGGTGGCCGCGGTGACGATCCGCTCCCGGGTCGCCGCGGCCTGCTTGGATCGCTGCGAGTTCTTGAAGGAGTGGGGCCTCGGCGGGTGGCCGCCTGAGTCTCCAGGCCCACCAGCGGCCTGAGCGCCCCCGGCGCCGCCGACAACCACCGGTTCTCCCGTCTGTGCGTGTCACCTGGCTTGTCGCCGGATGCCGCCGGCTGACGGGCGCCGCCGGCTGACCGGCGGCCGCCGCTCCCGAAAGGGCCCAACCGCCACGGCGGGAGCGCGGTCCGGCGTCGAACCTAGTCGCCCGCGCCTCACCACGTCGACCACATCTCACTACGCCAGCCAGGCCTCACTACGCCAGCCACCTCACTACGCCAGCCACGCCAGCCAGGCCTCACCACGTCGGCGTCGCCGTCCAAGGGGTGCGCGCGCCGGGCTGGTCCGTGCCTCGGCGATCCCGGTCCGACGCCATCTCGCGCAAGACTTCTTGCACGAGATGGCTTACGCTGTGCCCGTCGTTGTCTGACATCCACCGGTTCGGCCCTGTCTGGAGGCGGCTGTGACGGCTACGGAGCTCCCCGCGCGTCCGATGGACTCGACTCGCGACGACCGCAAGTCGGCGGCACTGGCGGCCCAGCGCGTGCACGCCGATGCCGGGGCGCGGGTCGTCGGCAACTTTCAGTTAGGCCGTGCGATCCTGCGCAGCGCGCAGATGCGCCAGGCGGGCGCGGGCTCCGACGGGATGAACCCGGATGACGAGTTCTGCCCGGTCTTCTTCCTCGACGGCGACACCCATCGCGGCCGGCGCACGGCGATCGCCCGCTTCTTCACCCCGAAGGCCATCAGCTCCCGCCACCGCCTGGTTATGGAGCGCACCACTGACGAACTGCTCGCCCAGGTGCGCGCCGATGGAAGAGGGCGGCTCGACGAGCTCAGCTACAAGCTGGCCGTCGCGGTGGCCGCGGAGATCGTCGGCCTGACGGACAGCGACCAGTCCGGGATGGCCAAACGCATCCAGGCCACCTTGCTCGGCACCCGGCTGCGCGGCATGCATCCCGTCATCCGCTTTGGCGCCCAGGCCGTGACCGCCGTGCACGCGATGCGGTTCTTCGGCCGCGACGTGCGTCCCGCGATCAGGTCCCGCCGCGAGCAGCGGCGCGAGGATGTCATCTCGCACCTGATCGAAGAGGGCTACCCGGACAAGGCGATCCTCATCGAATGCATGACCTACGCCGTCGCCGGCATGGTCACCACCCGTGAGTTCATCGTGATGGCCGCCTGGCACCTCTTCGACGACGACGCCCTGCGTGCCCGCTTCGCGGCCGGCGACGAGGCCGACCAGATCGCGATCCTCGAGGAGATCCTCCGCCTCGAGCCCGTGGCCGCGATGCTGCACCGGCGTGCCACCGAGGACGCCGACCTGGGGCCGGACTCCGTCAAGGCCGGAGAACTGCTCGCGGTCAACATCCGAGCCGCCAACGTCGACTCGGAAACGGTGGGCGCCTGCCCGCACGCGCTCGACCCCGACCGGGCCAGCCGGCAGAAGGGCGTCGGCTCCTACATGAGCTTCGGCGACGGCAGCCACCGGTGCCCCGGCGCCCAGGTGGCGATCGCCGAGACCCGGGTGTTCCTGGACGCCCTCCTGCGCCTGCCCGACGTCCGTCTCGAACGCACCCCGGACATGACCTGGTGCGACGGCCTCATGAGCTACGAACTCCGCGGCGCCGTCGTCACCTGCTCACGGGCCTGACCGGCGGCCTCCTAGGCCTTCTTGGGCCTCGGAGGCCGGAGGCCTAGCGCTGCTCGATCACCTGGTCGATGAGGCCGTATTCCTTCGCCGCGGCCGCGGTGAAGACCCGGTCGTGGTCCGTGTCGGCGCGCAGCGTCGCGGTGCTCTGCCCGGTGTGCCGGGCGAGGATGTGCTCGATGTCCGCCCGGACGCGGACGACCTCGTCGGCCTGGAGGATGAGGTCGGGGATCGCGCCGCGGCCCTGCGCCGCGGGCTGGTGCAGGATGACGCGCGCGTGGGGAAGCACGGCGCGTTTGCCCTCCGCGCCCGCGGCCAGGAGGACGGCGCCGACCGCGACGGCCTGTCCCACGCAGGTCGTCGCCACCTTGGGCCGGATGTAGCGCAGGGTGTCGTAGATACCGAGCATCGCGCTCGGGTCGCCGCCCTCGCAGTTGATGTAAAGCTGGATGTCCCGGTCGGGGGCGTCCGCCTCCAGATAGAGCAGCTGCGCGACCAGCGCGTTCGCGACACCGGAGTCGATCGCGGTCCCGAGATAGATGATTCGCTCGGTGAGCAGGTGCGAGTAGACATCCATGACGCGGTCACCGCGCGGATGCTGCGCGATGACGTTCGGGATCGTGTAGGTGCTCATCGGGCGGCCCGGTCGGCGGAGAGCCCGATCCCGATGGGCCGGCGGCCGCGCGGGGCGACCTCGTCGAAGGCCCCCACGATCGCGTCGATGAAGCCGTAGTCGAGGGCCTCCTGCGCTGTGAACCAGCGGTCGTGCAGCGAGTCCTCGAAGATCCGGTCGACGGCCTGGCCGGTGTCCTCGGCGATGAGCCGGAGCACCGTGTCCCGGGTATGGCGCAGGTCGTTCGCCTGCAGCTCGATGTCGACCGCCGTGCCGGCGATCCCGGCTGAGCCCTGGTGCATCAGGACGCGGGCATGCGGCATGGCGCGCCGCTTTCCCCTGGCGCCCGACGACAGCAGGAACTGGCCGGCGCTGTAGGCGATGCCGAGCGCCAGGGTGGACACGTCGCAGGGGATGAGCTGGATGACGTCGCGGATGGCCAGCATGGACGGCACCGACCCGCCGGGGGAGTGGATCCACAGCGCGATGTCGGCCGAGGCGTCCTCGGCCGCCAGCGCGATCATCTGCGTGGCCAGCAATGTGCCGTTGTCATCGTCCAACGGGCCATCGAGCACGAGGACACGTTGCGCATAGAGGTCCTGTCGCATCCGGTCGTTGAACAGCGGGGGCCTCGGTTCACCACTCATGCCTCAACTCTGCGAGATCGTCTGGCCGGTCGGCCCCGCGGTCTGCCCGCGGCAGATTTGCTGACGGCAGACGACCGGCCGAGGGGGCCGGCCGGAGCTGCCGGCCGAGGCCGCGGGTGACTGCTTCCCTTGCTCGGCTCGCCATGCTCGGCTGACAGCGCTCGGCGCCCGCCGCGCGGTAATGCTCGAATGCCGACGAGGCAGTCGCCGGGTGGGGCGGAGACCGTGAGATGCCCAGGTAGGGACCTACACTCTTCGGACATGGCGCTCAGTGACGAAAAGTACGTGGCAGTCACGACCTTTCGCAGGAACGGCTCCGGCGTGCCCACCACGACCTGGATCGTGCCGCTGGAAGGCGGTCAGGTCGGCTTCTGGACATCGTCCGCGTCCGGCAAGTACAAGCGGCTACGCAACAACCCAAAGGTGACCGTGCAGCCGTCGGACGCCCGCGGCCGCGTCAAGGCCGGTTCGCCCCTCTCCGATGGGACGGCGGAGATGGTGACGTCCGGCGTCGAATTCGACGAGATCCAGAGCAAGGTGCGGGCGAAATACGGAGTCATGGTGGGGATCTCGAAATTCTTCAACACGCTCGGCCACCTTGGTAAAGGGCCGTTCCCCTATGGGGACGTCGGAATCGTCATCACCCTTGGCGGCGCGGAGCCCGGGGCGGGGGCAACGTCCGGCGGGGCGTAGCCCGCGGGCGGATCCCGCCGGACTGTGCGTACCTGAGGTGGCCGCTGACGGCCGCGTCGGTCTTCTGGGTGCGGCTTCAGCACCCTGGAGGCCATGTGCCGGGTACTCGAATGCCAGCCCGGCGACCTGCTCGAGTGGGTGGAGGAGTGAAGTGCGCGGCCCGACAGTCGCTGTGACGGGGGTCACTTCCTAGCCGTTTCACGGTTCGGCGGGTTCGTCTCGTCCTCGGGGTGAGCGGCGCTCGACAGGGGCGCCATCCACCGCGAAGGACTCTCCATGTCACACGAGAACCACACCCTGGGCGGCGAGCAGAGCGGAACCCGCATCCTGGTGCTGGGCGGCGGCTACGCCGGCGTACTGGCCGCTGTGCGGGTGGCCCGACGGACTCGGCGCCGCGGCGGCCGGGTAACCCTGGTGAACCCGTCCGACCGATTTGTCGAGCGGCTACGGCTGCACCAGCTGTCCACCGGCCAACAGCTTGCCGACCACCGCCTCCCGGATCTGCTCGCCGGCACGGGCGTCGCGTTCATGCGGGGTCTGGCCGTCGGGCTGGACCGGACCGCGCGCACCGTGGACGTCGACACCCAGGACGGCCGCCGGCAGCTCGGCTACGACATCCTCGTGTACGCGCTCGGAAGCGTCACGGACACCGACGCCGTGCCAGGTGCGGCCGACCACGCGTACACCCTCGCCGGCCCGGCGGCGGCCCGGCTGGCGGGCCGGCTGACCGAGCTCGCCGCGGCGGCCGGCCGGGTCGCCGTGGTCGGCGCCGGCCTCACCGGCGTCGAGTCGGCCGCTGAGATCGCGGAGACGTTCCCTGGCCTGGGCGTCACCCTGCTCAGCCGGGACGAGCCGGGCCCGATGATGGGCGACGCCGCCCGGGCGTACCTGAACCGGGGGCTCGACCGGCTCGGCGTCGAGGTTCGCTCCGGAGCGGACGTCACGAAGGTGCTGCCCGCGGGGGTCGAGGTGGCTGGCGACCCGGAGCCGGTGGCGGCGGACGCCGTCGTCTGGACCATTGGTGTCCGGGCGCTTCCGCTGGCCGAGCAGGCCGGCCTCGCGGTCGACGCCCAGGGCAGGATCCTCGTCGACGAGGCGCTGCGGTCCGAGTCGGATCCGGCGGTCTACGCCGTCGGCGACGCGGCCGCGGTACGCCAGCCCTGGGGAATGATCCACGGCACCTGTCAGAGCGGGATCCCGACCGCCGCGCACGCCGCGGACAGCATCGGCCGCCGGCTGCGAGGCCGCCGGCCGAAGCCGTTCCGGTTCGGCTACATCCACCAGCCGGTGAGTCTGGGCCGCCGGGACGCGGTCATCCAGTTCACCCATGCCGACGACAGCCCGCGCCGCTGGTACCTCAAGGGCCGGGCGGCCGTCCGGTACAAGGAGCTGGTCAGCGGCAGCCCGCCCGCGTTCTTCCGGCTTTCGCGGTGGTTCAACGTGCCGATACTGATGCTGGTACCGGGCCGCGGGCCGCGGTGGCTCCGACGCGGTCGGTGAGCGGGGAGCCGGTGGCGGTCGTCATCCCTGCCGTAGCCCGGTCAGCTTCTCCGGGTTGCTGACCAGGTGGATGGTTTTCACCAGGCCATCCACGAGATGCAGGGTGATGGCCACCACCGGCTCCCTCCCGGACCGGATCACGATGCCGGGGCCGCCGTTGAGCGCCACGAGCTCGACGCTCGGTTCAGGCGGCATCCGGCCGGCGAAGGTGGCCAGCGCCCGGGCCACCAGCTCCAGGCCGTGGATCGCCTTGCGGGGCGCCGGCGCGAGCCCGCCGCCGTCGCTGACCAGCTCGACGTCCGGCGCCAGCACGGACATGAGCGCCTGTAGATCACCGCCGGCGGCCGCGTCCAGGAACCGTTCGGTCACGACCGTTCGGGTGGCTCGGTCGGTGTTGTAGCGGGTGTGCCGAGCCTCGACGTGTTCGCGGGCGTGCCGCGCGGTCTGCCGGGCGGTCGCCTCGGTGTGACCGACGATCTCCGCGATCTCGCCGTACGGGTAGCCGAACGCCTCCCGCAGCACGAAGACCGCCCGCTCGATCGGTGACAGCGCCTCCAGGACCAACAGCAGCGCGGTCGACACCGAGTCGGCCAGCGCGACGTCCTCGGCCACGTCCGGGCTGGTGAGCATTGGTTCAGGCAGCCACGGACCGACATATGACTCGCGGCGTGCCTGGGCGCTGCGCAGCCGGTCGATCGCCAGCCGGGTCGCGATCCGCACCAGGTATGCCTCGGGGTCCGCGACCCGCGCCACGTCGGTCGTGCTCCACCGCAACCAGGCGTCCTGCACCACGTCCTCGGCGTCGCCGGCCCGGCCGAGCACCCGGTAGGCGACGGCCAGCAGGCGGGCCCGGTGCCGCTCGAACAACCGGACCGGGTCCGGCCCCTCCGGCCCCTCCGGCCCCTCCGGCCCCTCCGGCGACTCGGGCCCGGAGGCCTCGGCGGAGTCCGCGACGCCGGCGCTGTCGGCCATCCCGCCTCCTCGCCCGCTTGTCCTCCGGCTGGCCTCTCGAGTCTGCTTGAGCCGGTCTCGACAGACCAGGGCCCGTGCCCGCGCTAGCGCCCGGGGGCGGGGTTCTCGAGGACCGCGCGGGAGCGGAGCTTGCCCTCGGCCAGGAGGTTGAGTACGTCGGTCGCGGACCGCATGGGGAAACGGTCCACGACGGTGCGGACCTGGCCCTCGGCCGCCAGTCGCAGGACAGCACGCATCTGGGCACGGCTGCCGAGCAGCGAGGCCCTGATCGTCTGTTCCTTGTTGAACGGGAAGCCGGCGAGGCTGAGCGGCACACCGCTGACCAGCGTGCCGCCCCATCTCAGGACGCGCAGGGCCTGCTCGCTCACCGCGTCCGCGGGGGCGAAGGTGACGACCGCGTCGACGGCGTCCTCGAACTGCGCGAGCGCCGCGGAGTCGGCGGCGTGGATGGTGTGCGCGCCCAGCTCTCGCGCGACCTGGAGATGGTCCTCGCCGCGGCCGACGGCCACGACCCGCGCCCCGGTGAGCGCGGCGAACTGGATGGCCATGTGGCCGACGCCGCCGAGCCCGAAGACGGCGACGGTGTCGCTGGGGCCGACCGTGAGCTTGTCCACCGCGCCGTAGGCCGTGATACCCGGGCAGAAGAGGGGCGCGGCCTCGACGAGGTCGAGGTTGTCCGGGACGCGGTAGGTGTGCGCGGCGTGGGAGAGCAGGAACTCGGCATAGCCGCCGTTGACGTGCTCGCCGGTGATCCTGCGCTGGTGGCAGAGCTGTTCGCGTCCGCCGCGGCAGAACTCGCATTCCTCGCACGTCCACCACAGTGGCTGCACGCCGACCGGGTCGCCGACCGCGAACTCGGTGACACCTGCGCCGAGCTCGGCGACGCGCCCGGTGACCTCGTGCCCGGGAATGATCGGACTGGTAGCCGGAATGCCCCCGTCGACCCAGTCACCCTCGATCATGTGCAGGTTCGACCGGCACACGCCGCAGCCGGCGACCTCGATGAGCAGCTGGCCCGCGGCCGGCTCGGGCCGCGCGGTCCGCCGCCAGGTCAGCGGCCGCGTGACCAACGGCGCGGGCGCATCAAGCTCGTTCGCATACATCACGGGCACGGCTCGACATTAGGCCAGCGTGCGCCACGGGCCACGGCGGCGAGCGCAACGCCACAGCCGGGCCGCCTGGCGGGTGTTGCGCCCTCGGCGGCGGGTACGCGGCGCCCATGAGTGAGTTTGGCTACCTCCTGTCGAGCGAGGAGCTGAGCGCGCCCCGGACCGTCCAGGTGGGGCAGGCCGCCGAGCGGGCCGGCTTCGACCGGGTGTGGGTCTCGGACCACTACCACCCGTGGCAGTCGAGCCAGGGGGAGAGCCCGTTCGTCTGGACGGTGCTCGGCGCGCTCGCCGCCACGACGAACCTGCGCCTGACGACCGCCGTGACCTGCCCGACGTTCCGGATCCACCCGGCGATCCTGGCCCAGGCGGCGGCCACCGTCGCCTCGCTCGCCCCGGGTCGGTTCACCTTCGGCGTCGGGTCGGGCGAGGCGCTCAACGAGCACATCCTGGGCGACGCCTGGCCGCCGGTCAGCGTCCGCCACGAGCGTCTCCAGGAGGCGCTGGTGCTCATCCGCCAGCTGTGGACCGGGGAGACCGTGACCCATGAGGGCCGGCACTTCACGGCGCACAACGCGAAGATCTGGAGCCGGCCGGAGGAGTCGCCGCCGATCTACATCAGCGGGTTCGGCCCGAAGGCCACCCGGTTGGCCGCCCAGGTGGGTGACGGCTGGATCACCACCCGGCCGGACACCGAAGGGCTGAAGACCTACCGTCGCGACGGCGGGATGGGCGGTACTCAGGCCGGCCTGAAGATCTGCTGGGCCCCGACGGAGAAGGAGGCCGCCGGCACCGCCCATCGGCTGTGGGGTCATGAGGGCAGCGACGGCCAGCTCTCGCAGGATGTGCCGACGTGGAAGGGATACGAGGCACTCGGCTCGCGGACGAGCCCCGAGGAGACCGCGCGGGCGGTCGCCTGCGGGCCGGACCCCAAGCGCGCGGCGGAGACGATCGCCCCGTACATCGAGGCCGGATTCGACGAGGTCTACATCTCGCAGATCGGGCCCGACCAGGAGGGCGGGATCCACTTCCTGGCCGAGGAGGTCCTGCCGCTGTTGCGGTGAGGCGGGAAACGATCTAGTCGCGAACGCCGGCGGTCTCGAGCAGGAGCGTCGCGGTGGTGACCGCGATACCGGCAAGGGGCTGCGCCCTGACTACGGCGCGGGCGCTGGCGCCGTCGTAGATCATGGTGAGCTGCTCGGCGAGGAACACCGGGTCCGGAGCACCCGCCCGGCGCGCCTCGACCGCGAAGAAGTCCGTGAGCGCCTGCTTGTGCTGGCGGGCGACAACGGCGGCGGGGTGCGCGGGGTCCTTGACCTCGACCGCCGTGCCGACGAACGGGCAGCCGCGGAAGTCGGGATCGGCGCTGGCGGCCTCTAGCCACTCGAAGACCTCAAGGATCCGTTCCCGCGGTGGCCGGGCGTCATCGGCGGCCGGGAACATCTGCGCTCGCAGCGTCCGTGCCCACCGGTCCAGGCTCGCGGCGATCACCGCGTCCTTGCTGTCGAAGAGCTGGTACATGGACCGCTTGGACACGCCGGCCGCCTGGCACAGCGCCTCGACGCCGATCCCCACGCCCTCTCGGTAGAACAGCTCCGCCGCCGCGTCCAGCAGCCGCTCCCGGGTGGCTGGCGCCGGCCGCGCCGGAGGTGCCGAGGGCGCCGCGGCCACCGCGGCGGGCGGATGAGTCCCAGGGGACGTGGTGCTGCTCACCACCCAAGGGTAGAACGTCAGGCTTGCCTGGGGAAACCGATCGGTTTACGTTGTTCGATGAATCGGAAACCGATCGGTTTCCATCTAGGTGAGGAGTGGGTCATGACCGCGATCAAGGGTGCCGTCGTGCTGGTCACCGGAGGCAGCCGCGGGCTCGGGCGGGCGTTCGTCGACGCCGCGTATGCCCGCGGCGCGAAGAAGATCTACGCCACCGCGCGCAACCCCCGCGATGTCACCCACCCCGGTGCCATCCCGTTGGCACTCGAGGTCACCGACCCGGCCGCGGTGGCGTCCGCCGCCGCGCTGGCGGACGACGTGACCATCCTGATCAACAATGCCGGCGGATACATCGCCGCTCCCTTTCTCGACGGCGACGTAGACGCCGTCCGACGGGAGTTCGAGACCAACTTCTACGGGCCGCTGCGGATGACCCAGGCGTTCGCGCCCGTCATCGAGGCAAACGGCGGCGGACACATCCTCAACGTCGCCTCGGTCCTGTCCTGGTTCGCGCTCGGCGGCTCGTACGCGGCGTCCAAAGCGGCGCTGTGGTCGCTGACCAACTCGCTGCGCCTCGAACTGCGGCCGCGCGGCGTCGGCGTGACCAGCCTGCACGTCGGATACATCGACACTGATATGGCGGCCGCCGTCACCGCTCCGAAGGCAGACCCGCGCGAGGTCGCCGACCTGGCCCTCGACGGCGTCGAGGCCGGCAGGTTCGAGGTTCTCGCGGACGACACCACCCGCCAGGTCAAGGCCGCCCTCGCGGGCGACCTCGCCGCCCTCTACCCACAGCTGGCCGCCTAGACATCCCCACCCGGAGTCCATGACTTTCGGTAGTAGGCCGATCCCCAAGGGTGAGAGCGCCAGCTCCGGGCGGTCGCATGTCGACTGTTACTGGAAGATAAGGTGAGAAAAGTGGTGGTCGACTGGCTGCGCGCTGAGCCCTGGCGCGGGTAGCCCGCACCTCCACCCCACTCGCGGAGCGGAGGCGATGAGACGGACACCCCAGGTGGCGCCGCGCCAGCCCCAGCAGATCCGGGTGTGACGGAACCAGCCGCTTCTGTGGCAATGGCGGTGACGGATCCGGGCACTGGGGCGGCCGGCGTTCTGGACCCGATTCACGACGCGCCAACCGGGCCGCTGCCGGCGTCGATGGTCCTGCCCGAACCCGTCGGACAGCCAGAACCGGTGAGGCCACCCGAACCGATACGGTCGACGGAGGCGGCAGGGCCGACGGGGCCCGCGAGGTCGAGGCGCCGCGCGCCTAGCCGGAACCGGCGCCGCAACGTGCTCGCCGGCGCCGCCTGCGTGGTGGTGCTGATCGTTGGGATCTCGGTGCTGGCGTGGGCGCCCTGGGGCTCGGGCCGCGAGGCACAAGCCGGCCCGGCCGGAGGCGGCCCGCACGGCCGTGGCAAGGACGGGGCGGCAACCGGCCCCGACGGGTCCTCGGTACCGAAATCCGGGAAGTCGGACGACCGCGCGCGCTCGGCCGCCGGCGGGGCCGCCCAGGGGGCGGGCGAACCGGGGCCCGCCGGGCAGGGCATCGGGGCGGCGGACCCCGTCGCCGGTGGTACGAGCGCGGATGTCGGCACGGAACCCGGGTCGGGTTCAGGGTCGGGCTCGGGTGCTGGCTCGTCCGGCGCCACGTCGGGCACGGGCACCGGATCCGGTTCCGGCTCGACCGGCTCCAGTCCCGGCACCACCGCGGCCCGCACCACCGCGCCGGCTCCCTCCGGATCCAGCACCGCGACGAAGAACCCTTACACCGCCGCCCAGGTGTGCGGTTCCGGCTACTCCGAGATCGACAGCCACACCCTGACCAGCGGCTCCACGACGGCGAAGATCGTGTTGATGTACAACGGCAGCAACAACTGTGTGGTGACGCTAAAGGCCGGCGCCGGCGTGGGCACGGCCCAGTCGATGTCGGCATGGGTACAGGCGCAGAACGGCTCGTCGAAGGTGACCGACTCGGGCTCCTACCAGTACTACGCCGGTCCGACCAAGGTGTCCGCGAAGGCGATCTGCGTGAAGTGGGGCGGCAGCCTCGGCAGCGTCTCCTGGGGCAGCGACTGGTCCCACTGCGGCTGACCTGAGTGCTCAACCGGCACCGAGCGACGAGGCCCAGACGGCGCCCCCGCGTGCGCCACTAGTCCAAAGAGTCGCACGACGGAAACTCGCGTTGGCGCGGAACAAGCTCGGTGTTCACGCCGCCTGGCCCGGCCCGAAACGGCGCCGCAGCGCGCCCTCCGGCACGTACCGCCAGTGGGGCAGGTGGGACTCGGCGTACGCGAGCTCGCGGCACAGCTGCTGGGCGCCGTAGGCCGTCAGCAGCGACTCGTCGAGCAGCTCGCCGCGGCCGGCGGCGGCGAGCCCGGCGCGGTACGCGTCGAGGAACTCGCCCTGGACGGTGGCGGTCCAGGCCGCCGCGGCGTCGTCACGCACGTCGGGAGCGTAGCGGCGGACCACATGCCCGACGTTCTCCAGCGACATCAGCATGCCCGCGACATCGAGCGCGGCCGGGTGCCGGGCGGCCCGTTGCCGTGGGCCCAGAGTGGGGTTGCCGTCGAAGTCGATGACGAACAGCGGTCCGCCCTCCGGCGCGCGCAGCAGCTGGCCGACGTGGAAGTCGCCGTGGACGGCGACGAGCGGCGTCCCGGCCGCGTCGCCGAGCGGGTCCAGTGCCTCGGCCATCGCCGCGCGGTGGGCGTCCAGCGACGGTGAGCTCACCCGGGCCAGCAGCCGCCGGGCGTCGGCGAGGGCGTCGGCGGCATACGTCGCCGACGCGCGCTGCGCGGGGGAGCCGGCCAGCGCCAGATGCATCGCCGCCGTCAGGCCGCCGAGCTCAGCCGCGAACGGGCGTGTCGGGTGCTCGGCGACGCCGAGCGCGGCACGGGCCTCCTCGACGCACCAGGTCCAGCCGTCCTCCGCGCCGCGCACGACGTCGACGGCGGTCGCGACCGGCACCCAGTGGCCGTCTGGCGTGCGCCACTCGACGAGGCCCCACAACGCCGGCATCCGGTCGAAGCGGGCGGCGGCGAGCCGGCGCAGCCGGTCGGGGTGCGGGCCGACCAGCGGCTCGGTCGTCCACTTGACCACCGCGGCCTCGCCGACCACCCAGGACTCGTTCGTCTGGTCGGCCGCGATCCGCCGCTCGCTCGGCCCGACAGGCCGGCGAACGCCCCGGGTCAGCCGGAACCCGTCCGGCGGGTCGTCGGGCCCGGCCAGCAGCTCCAGCAGCGCGACTCCCGCGCCGGGGCCGGTCGGCCTCGACCGCCAGACACCGTCCACTTCCTCGACGACGACCGGGAAGCCGTCCACGGGCTACCCCGCCGCCACGGGTCTCGGGCCGCGCGGGGCGTCAGGCATCGTCGCCGCGGGGGTCCCCGGGAGTCGACGTCAACCGGTCCCCGAGGGAGGCGGTTCCGCCCGAGACATGGGCCAGTCCGACCCGCTCGATGACGTCGGCACCCTTGCGCAGGCCGTCCCGGCCCCGGATCGCCTTGCCGGCCGCGGCCGCCCGCGCGCGCAGGTCGCCGTCGGCGAACAGCTGCTCGACCGCGGCCAGCAGCTCGCCGTCGGCGAACCCGTAGGTCGGCAGGCGGATGCCGTAGCCCCGCTCGTGGACGCGCTGGGCGTTGTCGTACTGGTCCCAGAACAGCGGCAGCAGGATCATCGGCTTGCCGAAGTGCATGCACTCGGTCGTCGTGTTGTTGCCGCCATGCGTGATCACCAGGTCGACCTGGGGGATGACCTTTGTCTGGGGCAGCATCGACGCGCCCACCATGTTCGGCGCGAGCGCCAGCTCCTCGGCGCGTGGCCCCAGGCTGACGATCACCTTGTGCTGGGTCGTGCCCAGCACGTCGATGAGCCGCCGCATCAGCCCGATGTCGGCGCTGCCCAGCGAGCCCAGCGAGAGGTAGATGAGCGCCGCGTCGGCGTCGCGGGAGGCGAACTCCGCCGGCAGGTCGTACTGGTCGTCGGTCTCCCGGACGCTGGAGTCCAGTCGGTGCCAGGTCGCGTCGAGTGGCCGGGCATCCGTGTAATCGAGCTCCTCCGGGTACACGTAGAGATTCGCGTGCGCCGAGGTGTGGATGAAGTCGCCGGGCGGCAGCGGGGCGGCACCCTGGGCCCGCACCCACGCGTCGAAGTCCGCTCGCGTCTCCCGGTGTGTCCGGTCGAGCTCGACGAGGTACTCCGCCCACCCCAACCGGTCGCTCTCGGGATATCCGGAGAAGAGCGGCGCGACGTCGGGGCCGCGGACCTCGAGCGGGTTGCAGGAGACGATGCGGACGAAGGCGCCGGCCGCGGTGGTCAGCGCCGGGAAGGCGACGACGTTGTCCTCGACCAGCACGTCCGGTCGGTGCTCGGCGATGATCGCCGCCAGCTGTGCCTCGCAGTACTTCGCCCCGTCGATGAGCGCCTGGTAGGTGGGCTGGATGAAGGTCGCGAGCTGCTCGATCGTCGGCTTGCGGAACTCCGGCGCGGTCTCGTTGATGAAGTCGATCCAGAACTGACCGGCGGCGGCATCCGCCGCGTCCGGGTCCGGCGGCGCGAGGTCGACGAGTGCCTCGACGAACCCGAACGGCGCGAGCTTGCCCTCCCAGGACCGCTCCGCGGCGAACACGACCGTGTGCCCGCGGTCCAGGAGCACCTTCCCCAGCCCGACGCACTGGTTGGTCGGACCGTAGGCCGACTCGGGCATGAACAACACCGTGAGCGTCACCGTGGCTCCCACCGCGATATCCGAGGCCGGGGCGGGGCGGCGCCCGCCAACCGGAGGCGACGACGCTGTCGCGAGGTATCCGGACAACCCAACCATGACATCCTGGTCATCCCGCGCAGAGGCCGCCCGCGAGGTGTGATCACGCCGGCCTGGCGATCAACGACCTGGCGACCAACACGCGCAAACCAGCCACAGAAAGCGACGGCGCCTCTAGCGCGGTGCCAACTCAGCCACGTCCTTGGCCCAGCACCACACCCGCCACGGCCGGTGGCCTGGAGCGCCATCAGCCCCAGGTGATACGCAACCACACGGACCTACCAGATCACGACCTCCCAGATCGGCTTCGCCGATCCGGCAGGGACCCCGTCCGCAAGCTCCGCCAATCCGGCAGGAACCCCGGGTGACGGCGCCATAAGCGCAGCGCCAACCCAGCCACATCCCGACCCAGCACCACACCCGCCACGGCCATACACCTGTATCGGGCACCACGCGGGGAGGACGCCTAGCGTCCGACGGCAAGCGGCGCGTCCAGCGCCCGCGGCCCTTGGCAGGTGGGGCACCAGAAGAGGTTGCGGGCGGCCAGCTGCCTGGTCATGACCTCGGTCGAGCAGACGAGGCAGGGCTGGCCGGCGCGGCGGTAGACGTAGACCTCGCCGCCGTGGTCGTCGACGCGGGGCGGGCGGCCCATCGCCTCCGGGGTGTGCTCGGGCCGGACCGTGTCGATCCGGCCGGTCCGGACGCCGTCGGCCATGAGTGCGACCAGGTCGGCCCAGACGGCGTCCCACTGGCCGCGGGCCGTTTCCCTGCCCGGCAGCGACGGGTCGATGCCGGCACGGAAGAGCACCTCGGCCCGGTAGATGTTGCCCGGCCCCGCGACCACGGTCTGGTCCATGAGGAGAACGGCCATCGACGTGCGGCTGCGACTGATCTTGCGCCAGGCGGCCTCCGGGTCGGCGTCGGCGCGCAGCGGGTCGGGCCCGAGCCGGTCGCGCAGAGCCTTCACCTCGCCCGGCCCCAGCAGCTCGCACGCGTTCGGGCCGCGCAGGTCGGCGTAGCCGGCGCTGCTGGCGAGCCGCAGCCGGACGGCTCCCGTCGGCGCCGGAGCCGGCGGTGGGCCGAGGGCGTACTTGCCGTAGATGCCGAGGTGCACGTGCAGGACCTGGTCGTCGTCGAACCGCAGCAGCAGGTGCTTCCCGTGTGCCTCGGCCTCGTCGAGGACCCGCCCGTCTACCCGGCGCGCTCCGTCGGCGAACCGTCCCTGCGGGCTCGTCGCCGCGACCGGCCGGCCACGGAACATGTCCCGGTGGACCGCGGCGAGCCTGTGGGTGGTGTGACCTTCCGGCATGGCCGGCCGAGCATATCGACCCACCGGCGAACCGCGCCGCGCGCCGGTGGTCGACGTCACTCGGTCTGCGCTGTCGTGCTGGGCGGACCAGGGTCGGCCGGTGCCGGTGCCGGTGCCGGTGGCGCTGCGGGTGCGGGTGCAGGTGGGGGCGGTGGTTTGGTGGGTCGTCGCCGATAGAGGCACACGATGCTCGCGGCCAGCGCCAGCCAGGCGACGCCGAGGGACCAGCCGCCGGCGACGTCGCTGGGCCAGTGGACGCCCAGGTAGACACGGGACAGCCCGACCGCGACGGCGAGGACCGCCGCCCCGGCGCTGACGACCGCGACGGCGATCCGGCCGCCGGACAGCAGTCGCAGCAGGAGGACGGCCGCCAGGCCATAGCCGATCGTCGCCATCGTGGTGTGGCCGGACGGGAAGGCGTAACCACCAGGGTGGACGAGCCACAGCGCCTGTGGTGGCCGTGGGCGGGCGATCACCTGGTTGATCGCCACCCGCACCGTCTGGCCCGCCCAGAGCAGCGCGATCGCGCCGACGGGCAGCACCCACTGCCGGGTCCGCCACCACAGCGCCGCGCCGAGGGCGGCCACCACCCCGTAGACGACCGGCGCGGCGCCCAGGTTGGTGACGGTGCGGGCGAGCGGCGTGAGCCAGCCGGCGCGCTGGCCGATGACGTCCCGCTGCAGGCGGGCATCGGCACTGATCACGCCGCGGCCCTCCTCCACGTCCTCGACGAGACCGCCGAAGATCCATCCGCTGGCGGCGAGAACCAGCAGGGAGACGACCAGCGCGCGACCGGGCCGGAGCACCCAGCTCAGGTGGCGGGCCGCCCAGCCACGCAGCCGCTCCGACCGGCGGGCGGCCCGGTAGACGAGGGCGAGGAGGATCACGGCGAGCAGCCCGCCGGAGACCAGGCTGAGCGGCTCACTCGCTGACCACTCCTCCCGCGTCGGCTCGGGCATCATCTGGCCCCCGGATGCGGCGCCCGAGGGGACATGCGGCCACGCGCACCGCCAGCTCCCCATGCCTACTACCTTGTTCCTGACTTTTTCCTTGCCTCCGGCTTGTTCGTTCCCTCCGTCGAATCGACGCGACGTCGCATCTTCGTGTCGCTCTGGACCATAACCGGAGGTGGATCTTCCGCCTGCTGCTGGTCGCGCTGGGCACGCTGGTCGTCGGCGCACTGATCGACGCCGTCACGGACAACATCCCGCTGGGGATCAGCCTGCTGGCCGTGCTGCTGCCGTGGGAGCGGGTGGGAGCGGGGATCGCCACGATCAGCGCGATGATGGGCGTCGGCGCCGCGGTCGGCCTGCCGCTCGCCGGCCTGATCGCCCAGCATCTCGGCTATCACCCGCTGTTCGGCATCTGCGCCGCCGCCGGCGTCCTGGCCGCGATCGCCGCGCTCGCGGTCCCGAACCGCCGCGTCGAGGCCTACTGAGGTCGCGGCTCTGCGCGGTGGCGCGCGAGGCGCGAGGCGCGCTCGCGCCGCTCAGTGGCGGCGGGCGCCGACCGGGGTGAGGTGGCGGGTGAACCAGTCGCGCGCGAGCGCGGCGACGGACTCCAGGGCACCCGGCTCCTCGAACAGATGGGTCGCTCCCGGGACGACCACGACCTCTGCCTCGTGCCGCAGCAGCTGCGCCGCGCGGTTGTTGAGCTCGAGGACCGCCTCGTCGTCGCCCCCGACGATGAGCAGGGCAGGGGCAGCCACCCTGGGTAGCCGCGACGCGGCGAGATCGGGCCGCCCACCCCGGGAGACGACGGCACCGATGACGGAACCAAGCTCGGCCGCCGCCCACAGCGCGGCGGCGGCGCCGGTGCTCGCCCCGAAGTAGCCGACGGCGGGGCAGAAGGTGCCCAGCTCGCCCCGAAGCCAGCCGGTCACCTCGACGAGCCGGCGGCCGAGCAGGTCGATGTCGAACACGTTCGCTCGTTCGTCCTCCTCGGCGGAGGTGAGCAGGTCGAACAGCAGCGTGGCGAGCCCCGCGTCGGTGAGCATGTCGGAGACGTACCGGTTGCGCGGGCTGTGCCGGCTGCTGCCGCTGCCGTGCGCGAACACGACCACGGCTTCGGCTCCTTCGGGAACAGTGAGCTGGCCGCCCAGACGCGCCGTGCCGGCGGGAATCTCGACCTCCACCCCCGGCTGGCGCGCCAGCCGCTGGCCGGCCTTCGCTCGGTCGGAAAAGGTCATTGCGGGCCACCTCCTCGGTGTCGAGGGATGTGTGTCGTCGGGTGGGCCGAGCTGCCGCCTCGGGCCTCGGCCAGCCCGAAGGCGCCAGCCCGAAGGCGTCGATCGCCCGCCCGGAGGCCAGCCCGGGCGGGGCGCTATCCGTCTACCCGCGGGTAGCGGAGCAGGCCGGCGAGCCCGTCGGTGGGCCCGTCCGAGAGGTCCGGCGACAGGACGTGCACGGTGGCGCCCGTACCGAGCGCGGCGCGCACGGCCACGTCGGCGAGCCGGCCGCGCGACGGCGAGCCGACCAGGCTCGCGAGCGTCGCGGGCTCGGCGGCGACGTCGGTCGGGTCCGGGCCGAACCAGGCCACCCGGTCGTCGCCCGGGTCGTCGACGACGAGGAGGGTGCCCACCTGGGATCTGGAGAGGGCGGCGAGGGTCGCCGGAGTGCCCTCGACGGCGCGGCCATGCGCGCGGTCCTCGGCGAGGCGCCCCAGCAGTTCGACGGTCCGCGACTGGGCCAACGCGCCGACCAGGTCACGGACCTCCTGCTCGTGCTTCCGGCCGCCGCGGCTGGGATGGCGGCTGCCGTGCTCCAGCTGGTGGACGAGCGGGCTGACCCGGGGCGGGAGGTGCTCCCGAACCAGCTGGACGGCCCGCGAGTCGCCTCCCAGCGCGACCGCCGCGGCGTTGACCTGCTCGGTCAGCCGCGTCACCGCCTCCGCCACCTGGGCCGCGTTGTGCGCCCACGAGTCCTCCGCGCGGTCCTGGTAGCGGCGCTGTGACCAGCCGCCGGGCGCGTTGCGCTCGATCTCATCGTCGGTGCCCTCGACCTCGGCGAAGATGCGCGACCCGTCCATCTCCACTCGTAGGTCGGCTCCGGTCCGGTCCGCGAGCGCGACCACGCATGGCACTGTCCGCTGCTCGTAGGCGAGCAGTGGCAGAGCGCAGGGCAGCTGCGCCCACATCCCCCGGTCCCCGAGCTGTTCGGACACCTGCTGTCGCGACACGACCCGGCCATCGGCCGCGAACGCCGCGAGAGCGACATCCGTGGGTCCGACCGAGTGCACGGTCTCGTCCAGCGCGGCGAGTGTCGCGTCGTCGGTGCCCTCCGCGGCCAGCCGGTCGCGCAGGCCACGCCACCGCAGCGCCCGCTCATGCTCGATGTCGTCGAGGTTGTCCGCCATGCCCAGGTAAAGAGTCGCGATCGGGCCGGTCGTGGCGATAAGCCGTCCGATGTTCATGTCCGCGGTCACGAGGGCAGTCACTACGGCCTCCTCACTTCGTCCAGACTTCGAGCCCTTACCCGGCTTGGCCGGCGATAGTGCGCTCGTGCCGGAGTGGGGCCGCGCGAGCGGAGTGGGTGAAATCCGGTCGACGCGGGCGCTCCGGATCTGTTCAGATCGGGACGTGGAATCAGGGAAGATGGCGCCCGGCACGCGGTTCACACTGGTGTTCGACGCGGACGACACGCTGTGGGAGAACAACATCCGCTTCGAGCGGGTGATCGCCGACTACCTGGACTGGCTGGCCCATCCAACGCTGGAGCGGACCGCGCTGCGCACGATGCTCAACGACGTCGAGGCGGCGAACGCGGCGGCTCACGGCTACGGGACCAAGGTGTTCCTGCGCAGCCTGCACGACCTGTTCGAGCGCCTCTGGGAACGTCCCGCGGACGCCGGGGAACGACGCGAGATCGACGAGCTCGCGGCCGCCCTCCTGGACCACCGCGTCGAGCTGATGCCCGGGGTCGCGGAGACGCTACGTGAGCTTGGTGGTCGACACGAGCTCGCGCTGCTCACCAAGGGAGTTCCGGAGGAGCAGCAGGCCAAGATCGACGCCTCGGGCCTCGCGCCGTGTTTCGGGGTGGGCACCTACATCGTGGCCGAGAAGAACAACGAGGCCTACGAGCTGCTGGCGCGCGAGCTGGCCCTGGACCCCGCGGCGACGTGGATGATCGGGAACTCGCCGAAGTCCGACATCCTGCCCGCCCGCGCCGCCGGGTGGGGGGCTGTCTTCATCCCGAACACGAACACGTGGGCGCTGGAACACGCGGAGCTCGACGCCGCCGACCCGGGCGTGCTCCAGCTCCGGACGTTCGGCGAGCTGTTGCGCCACTTCTGACGGCCGCCCGCCGCGGGCTGTGAGCCGCGGGCTGTGAGCGGCACTGGAAACAGGCTGTCGGGCCGGCCGCGGCTGTCGGCGGCGACCAGCCGCGGTCCGCGGCGCGAGGAGGTGATGGCTCACGCGGCCAGTAGTTCGCCAATCCGGGTGACGGCGGGCCGGGAGTGCAGGTGCAGCCGGTTCATGTCCAGTCCCTCGTCGCCCAGGACCACGAGCAGGCTCGTCTCGCGGACGGCGTAGACCACGATGTGGCCACCCTCGCAGCGGGTGATCACCTCTCGCAGCTCGCCCATGCCCACCTCCGCCCCGGTGCTCTTTCCCAGGCCGAGGGCGACGGCGGCCATGGCGGCCAGCACCTCCGGCCGGACGTCGCTCGCGTCGTGGGCGATCAGCAGACCGTCCACCGACGCGACCGCGCTGTTCGTCACCCCGGTAACGTGCTCACGCAGCGCCGTGAGCTCCGCCAGAATGGTCTCGGTATTCATTCGACGTACTCATCGCATTCTTGGTAGGGCCGCCCGGTGGAGCACCAGATAATTGCTCGCCAAGAGCCGTGCCGACGCCGCGGGCGCTTCGGCGCGGCTCGCCGTGCCTTCCCGTGGCGCGGTGGCCACCACATTCGGGCAGACGTGTGAGCCGAAGCGCCGACGGCAGGTCGAAACCTCCCGTCAAGCGACGGGAGGTAGTACCGCGGCCTCTCCGGCCGGCGGGCCCTGCCTATCGGCCGTCAGACGCTCAGCTCACGTTCGATCGACCGGAGGCCATGACGGGCGAGCGCGAGGTTGGAGCGGGAGCGGTCCAGCGCGAGGTAGAGGAACAACCGGTTCTCCCCGCGGCTGAGGAGCCGGATGAGATGGTACTGCCGTTCCAGGGTGATCAGGATGTCCTCGATGACGTCGCGCACACCCAGGGCCTCCAGGGTCCTGGCCTTGGCACGGACCACGTCGGTGTTGCCCGCCGCGGCGATCTCGAGGTTCAGCGTGCGCCCGCCGCCCGCCGCGCCCAGCATCATCCCGCTCTCGTAGTCGACCAGTGCCGCCCCGAGTGCCCCGTCGATCGCCATCGCTTCCTTGAGGGCGGTCTCGATGTCCATTTCGCCACTTTCCGTCCCGGAGCAAACCCGCGGTTGTGATTAGAGAGGGTTTGCTCTGGGGCAATTTTCCGGCGCTTGTGTGCTCGTTGGGTCAGTCGATAGCACTTGGATACTCGTGACCATATCCTTTGCTTCGTCGACCTTGTTGTCGACCGACACGTTTGGGTAGGTAGCATGACGGGACTAATTTGTGACGGATAGTCTGCTGTTCCTCACCACTTTGTCCCGCCTCGGTGACGAACAGTTCACGGGAACGCTTCGGGTCGAGGGCGCCCGGGTCGGCGGCATGATCGTGTTCCATTCGGGTCTGGTCATCGCGGCCGAGACCGCCGCCGCGCCCGGGCTGGAGCCGCTGCTGCTCCGGTCGGGCCGGATCTCCGGTGAGGACTGGACGGAAACCTTCGCGCAGGCCGCGCCGGAGGGACGCCTGCGCGCCGCGCTGGTGGAACGCGGGCTGCTGGGGAGCGCCTCCGTACAGGTGCTGACACAGACCGCCGCCATGGACGCCGTGTTCGCCCTCGCGGTCGCGGAGGTCCACACCTGCTCGCCGGATCCGGCCGGGCCCGGCCTGCCACCCCTCGTGCCCCTCGTGCCCGGGATGGACGTCGGTCGAGTGGTGCGTGAGACGCGCCGCCGGGTGGACATCGCGGCCGAATGGCGGGAGCGCGGTCTGGACCCGTGGGTACGGCCGCATCCCACGGCCTCGGCCCCGCCGATCAATGAGGACCGGGCGGAGGTCCTCACCCGCGTCAACGGCCGGCGGACGTGCCGGGACATCGCGTTCCTGCTCGGCCGTGGCCTGTTCGCCGTCATGTCGGATCTCAGGCTCCTGCTCGAGGACGGCCAGATCGCCCTGCAACCGCTCATGCCCGCCGCCACCGGCACGCCGCCTCAGCAGCCTCGGCCGGCCGGCCCGATCAGCGCCTCGTCCCCGATCGCGGTGGGTCGCCCCGGCGCCGATGAAGGCCTGGAGCTGGTCGTCGAATCCACGGACGGAGAGGCCGCTCCCCGGCGCCGTCTCCTCCACCGGAGGAACACGGGCGGCCCCTCGTGACGGAGGGTGTCGCCCGCGGTCGTCGCCGCGTGGTACCTGCTGGCCACGCGTTCGGCGAGCCAGCCACCGGGGCCGGTGGTGCTGGCAGGCCAATGGGCATCCGGGGGCCGTCCGGCGAGCGACAGGCCGGCCACGGCGGTGCTCCGCCCGGGTGATGCTCCGTCCGCCCCGAACCGGCCCGCACCCCGCGGGCCCTCACCTCGGGTGACGGGCGCGAATCACGGGAGGAACGCCGCCATGTCCACGTCCGACCACCTGCAGACCATCCGCCTCCTGCACAACGCGATGCGGGTCGAGTACGGCAGGCTCGCCGCCGTGGCCCGCGCGCCGCGTGACGCCGCGCACGCCGCGCTCATCGAGGACCAGATCGCCCTGACGCTGCGGACGCTGCACCACCACCACACCGCCGAGGACAAGCGCTTCTGGCCGGTGCTGCGTGCCCGGGTGCCGTACGCCGTCGCCGGGCTCGACCGGCTGGAGGCCCAGCACGCCGAGATCGACCCGCTGGTCACCATCGCGGGCGACACCACCATCCCGCTCTCGCAGCGCGCGGGGGTGCTCGCCGAGCTCCAGAAGTTGATCAACGTGCACCTCCACGAGGAGGAGGCGGTGGCGTTCCCGCTCATCCTGGAGCAGATCACGCCGGCCGAGTTCGAGGAGATCGACAAGGACGTGCGGCAGGGCTTCAACCGCCGCGACATCCCGGTCCTCTACGGCTGGCTCGCGAGTGTGGCCGACGCCCCGATGCGCGCCGCCGTGCTGGCGACGGTCCCCTTCGTTCCGCGCCTGTTGTTCAAGCTCATCTGGGCGCCTTCCTACCAGCGCCGCGCAGGCCGCCTCTACGCCGGCACCGCGGCTTCCGGCGCGGTTCCCGAGCGGGTGGCCCCCAGCCAGGTGGCGTGAGCTGGCCGGCGCGTCCTCCTTTCCCGATCCGCTTCCCCCGCGGTCACCGCCGGGCCGGCGGCCGTAGTGAAGTCGTCTGGCCGGGAGGTTTCGGCGGGAACGCCATGGTCCCGCGTGTTCCCGGTGATCGTCCGGGTGGTTTGGGCGGTATCGTTTGCTGCATGACAAACAACGGGGAACGTCACCTTCGAGCGGTCCATGAGGACTGGCGCTCCGTCGCCACCGCGCTGGGCGCGCGGATGTCGACCCAGCGGGTCAGCCAGCAGGAACTGGCGCTCGCGGCCGGAGTCTCGGTCGCGACGCTGCGGGTACTCCAGCGCGGCAATGGCGACCGGCGCGTGCAGAACTCGACGTTGTCCGCGGTCTCGCGGGCGCTCGACTGGCCCGACGATCACCTCGTTCGTGTGCTGCTCGGTGATCAGTATCCGGAACTGGCCACCGGCGAGGGACCGGCCCCCGGGGCCCGGGTGACGCGACAGGCGGCTGTCACCGCCCGGCCCGACCTGCCCGAGCAGATCCTGCATGCCCTGCGCCGCATCGAACGGCGGGTCGACGACATCGCCCGCCACCTCGTGAAGGCCTGAGGCGGCGGCCAGGCCGAGGTCTCAGGCCGTTTCGAACACGGGGACCAGCGTGCCGCCACGCTGCTCCATGAGGACACGCACCGGCATGCCGATGGTGACCTCCTCCGGCGCGCAGCCGACGATGTTGCTGACGAGGCGGAGGCCGGGCTGCTCGGCGAGCTCGACGATGGCGATCACGTAGGGCACCGGCACGGCCGGGTGGAACGCGTGATGGTTGACGGTGAAGGTGAAGACCGTGGCGTCGCCGCTCACCGGCTCGGCTACCAGCTCTCCAGCGCACTCCGGGCAGCGTTTGGTCTCGGGATGGATCCAGCGCCGGCAGTCCACACACCGATAGATCAGAAGCTGGCTGTCCGCGTCGACTGCCGGCGTCGTCATGAGGCCTCCGGATTCGGGATCAGCGCCGATCGGTCGTGGGCAACGCCCTTGTTCTTCAGACCGTAGGACACCGGTCGGATTCGTGCCTGTTTCGCACGTCGCACGTCGCACGTCGCACATCGGGTGACTGCGTCGTGGCGGCGGGCATAGCGTCACGCCATGACCGGACTGCCGGAGCGGCGCGCCATCATCTCGGGAGTCGGGATCTCGCGGATCGGCCGACGTACCGGAATCCCGGGGACGGACCTCACGGCGGAGGCGTCCCGACAGGCGATCGCCGACGCCGGGCTACTGCCCACCGACATCGACGGCGTCGCCACCCTGGGCGACACTCCGCTGGAGGAGGCGTGCGCGGCCCTGGGGCTGGCGCCGACCTACCTCGGGGGCGACGTCGACACCGGTGGGCTGCTCTCGCCAGTGATGTCGGCCGTGATCGCGGTCGCCGCCGGACGCGCTCGTCATGTGCTGGTCTACCGCACCGTCCAGATGATGGGCGGTGCCGTGCTCCCCGGCGGCGAGGCGCCCCACCTCGACGGCGCCGGTGGGACCGGCGACGCGGGCAGACCGGACGCGGGCAGACCGGAAGCGGACAGATTCGAGGTCGTGGAATCCGCGGCGTCCGCACCCGCCCGGGCTTACCCGCCGCGGAATGGGCTGGCAGCCGGGCTGGACGAGCTGATGACATACCACGCCTACTCGGCGGCGAACTGGTTGGCAATGCACTGCCGCCGGCATATGCATCTATACGGCACGACCAAGGAACAGCTCGGCATTTTGGCCATTAACAGCCGGCGCAACGCCGGGCTGAACCCGTTGGCCGTTTACCGAGACCCGATCACGCTTCACGACTATGTCTCCGCGCGGAAGGTGTCCGAACCGTTCGGGCTGCTGGACTGTGACGTGCCGATCGACGGGTCGGTCGCGGTCGTTGTGTCCGTGGCCGACCACGCCTCGGCGTGCGAGCACCCGGTCCGGATCGAGGCGATGGGTGGGTCCACAGGCCCCGGTGGCTGGTACATGCGGCCTGACTACCCGAACATGGCGTCGGTCGACGCGGCGGCCCAGATGTGGTCGCATACCGATCTCCGGCCGGTCGACGTCGACTTCGCCGAGCTGTACGACGGGTTCACATTCCTGACCCTCGCCTGGCTCGAGGCCTTCGGATTCTGCGGCGAGGGCGAATCCGGGCCATTCGTCGGGGACCCCGAAAAGATCGCCCTGGAGGGGAGCCTTCCGCTCAACACCTACGGCGGGCAGCTCTCGGCCGGCCGGATGCACGGCTACTGGCTTCTCCACGAGGCCTGCGTGCAGCTTCGCGGCCAGGCCGGCGACCGCCAGGTCGCCCGCCATCGGGTCGCCGCTGTCGGCGCCGGCGGCGGCCCCATAGCCGGAGCCCTCCTCCTCACCGCCGGGTAGGCACCTGGCCAGGAATCCGGGATCCGGGCCTAGACGGCCGCGTGATCCCGCGGCACCCGGGTCGCTCGGCGCGGGCCCAGGCCACCGAGCCGGAACTACGGGGCCGGCTGGGCCAGCGGGGCGGTGAAGAGGCGGGCGGCGGCGTGGGCCTGGTCGATGGCGATACGCCAGGCCGTGCCGACAACGGAACCGACCGATTCCGGCGAGGGCCACAGGAGGCACGCGGGCGGGACGCAGATCCGGTAGGTGAGCGTCCCCGTCTTGTCATGCGCGATCCACGCACCGCAGGTCGCCATCGGAGGGAGGCCGCCGACGGCGGTGAGCGCCGCGGCAAGCTCGGCGTCGCCCGCCTGCCGGTCGGTGAGATCCGAGTCCCCGAGCCCACCGGGACGGCCCGCCTGCGCCAGCCGGGTGAGTCCGGCGGCCGACGTGACGCCGGGGTCGAGGTGGACGTCGAGAACCATCACGCCGGAGCCGTAGAACGGATGGTCGATGGGATAAGGCGGGGCGAGGATGGCGACGGCGCCGCGTGCTCGCCGTCCAAGCCCCAGCTCCCCCGCGAGTGCCAGCCCGATGTCGGTCTCGGCCTCGGAGCCGAACCCGAGACCCGCGTCCGGGCCCGTACCCGACCCGTCTTCCTGGGCCGACCAGCCCGAAGGGCTGGCATCGTCCCCCGGTCCGGGAAGCTGGCGCGCCGCGGGGCCGCCGGGCTCGGTGGACACGCTCGGTTCGGCGAGCACGAGAAAACCCGCGCCGTCGCCGTCGTCGGCGATCAGGCCGTCGAACAGCAGCCGGTCGAGGGCGTCGCGGACGTGACTGTCCCGGAACGCGTTCCCCAGGTGGCCAGGCACAGTGAGAGGCGGGGGCCCCGGCTGGCCCTGCTCGACGACGACGCTCAGGTCGGGCAGCCAGGTGCGGCTGCCGGACGTCAGCGCGGTGAGCAGCAGCGACAGCGGCCCGCGCAGGCCGTCGAGCCGGGCGTCGATCCGGGTGAGCATGTGAGGACGGCCCGGGTCGCTGGTCGGTTGCGCGAGCCGCGGCGAGCTCATCAGCTCCTCGTGCGCCGGCGGCGTGTAGGGGCGTACCAGCTCGATGACGACCACCTCCCCCGTGTCGTCAGCGGGGGTGGGAAAGCCGATCGACGTGGCCAGGCCCTCGGATGCCGAAGTGCCGTTGGACGCCGAAGTGCCGTTGGACGCCGAAGTGCCGTTGGACGGGGAAGTGCCGTTGGACGGGGAAGTGCCGTTGGACGGGGGGGTGCCGTTGGACGGGGAAATGCCGTTGGACGCGGGAGCGTCGGGGAAGGCCGGAGTGCTGGTACGGCCGGCGGCGCGGGCCGTGAGCGTCAGCCCCGACGGGTAGTCGAGCACGGCGCGGAACGTGCCGAACAACGACGGCAGCCCGGCGGCCAGCTCCTGCGCGCCGCGGGTGTCGGTGAGCGGCGCCACGGGTGAGTCGGCGAGGCTGACGAAGACGATCCACTGCTGGAGACGCAGCAGCTTCCCGAGCGCCGCGGACAGCTCGTCGGGATGCTCGCCGAGCAGCGTCTCCGGGAAGAACCAGGTGGTCAGGCACGGGGTGTCGGTCGCGTCCAGGCCCCAGCCGCCGACCACGGTGAGATCGTCGACCGTCGCCTCGGCGAGCAGCGCCCGGTTGCGGTCGTTGCACCAGGCGGCCCGGTCGTCGACATCGCCGGGCAGGTAGTCCAGGTAGGTACGTGCTCGTATCCCCGGCCCGAGCTCCGGGTGCTCGGTCACGATCAGCTCGCCGCGGCCGCGCGCGGCCGGGCCCGACGGGTCGAAGGTGCGGGTCCACCACTCGGCGGTGAGCGCGCGGCCGGGCTGGTGGCTGGTGACGCGGTGTGGGGGTGCCATCAGCGCCGTCAGCGCGACCGGAAGCACGAGGGGGCGTACCTGAGCGTCCGGCATGGTTTCGCGCGCCCGCTCACGGATGTCGGGCAGCACGTCGAACAGCACGTCGCGGCTGGGGCGGGGACCGCTGGTCGGGTGCGCCGACGCGGCCGCGACGGCGCCCTGCCCGGGGCCGCCGAGCCGGGTGAGCTCGACGGCCGCCTCCGCGGCGCGTACCAGCTGGTCGATCGCGATCAGCCGTGCCCAGATCCGGTCAGGCGTCCAGGCCATCGGTCCGACATGAATCCTGGCGACGGCCTCGACGGTGCCGGCCGCCGGGTCGAGGACCAGGGCCGAGCGGCCGTCCTCGGCGTTGCGGCGGGCGAGCAGCCGCAACAGGTCGGGGGTCGCCCGCGCGCCGGTCGCCACCTCGGTCGCGATGCGCAGCGAGCCGGCGCGCCGGCCGTCGGGCACGGGCCGCGGCGTCATCCGGACACGCTGCCGCCCGCGATGCGGCCACCAGTCGAAACCGGCGCCGTCCATCACGGACCATTCGACGTCCGGGCCGACCAGTCCGGAGTAGAGCGTGTCCAGCACCAGCGCCGGCTCGTCGCCGCCGGCGATGCTCGCCGCGAAGGCGAGTCCCGCTGGTTGCCGGGAGGCCGGGCCGACCGGGCGACGGTCGAACCGGGTGAGATCCTCGTCCGTGAGCAGCAGCCGGCGGGCGAGCAGCGACGCGCCGGCGGTGGCCAGCAGAATCTCGCGCAGCAGCCCCTGAGCCCTCAGCTGGCTGGTGGAGGCGAGCGCGTTCGGCAGGAAGAGCTGCCAGGTCGGTTGGTCGCCGTGCATGACCCAGGCCCCGATGCCGTGCGCGCCGCCCGGGTCGGCCACGTCCTGGCGGTTGAGCGCGGCCAGCAGCCCCGCGACGTCGTCGCCTGGCCGCAGGTGAACCGGTGTCCGCATACTGATGACCAGGCCCTCGCCGGCCAGCGGATGCGGGTCCTGCCGACTGGCACGTACGACGCTCGTCAGCGAGCCCGCCGTCTCCCGCGCCGCCACGACCTCCACGGGACGGTCGTCCGGGACCTGGAACGGCCCCCAGCCGAACGGCACCTCGCACCGGAAGCCGCGCCCGTCGCCCGAGCCCCAGACCGGGCCGCCGTCGATCTCCTGGTCGTAGCGCAGCTCGTCGAACGCGGTCAGCAGCCCCCGCCACAGCAAGGTGTTGTCGGTCTCGGCGTCGGCATGCAGCGTGTCGTGATACTGCGTGACCCGGTGCCGGCCCGGACGGGAGTGCCCCTCCTCGTCGCGGTACACGAACGGGACCCCGGCGACCTCGTCGTGGAGCCCGGCGTCCAGCGCGCCGACCGCCACCGCGATCTGGTCGCCGACCGTGGCGACGGCGAGCTCGGCCAGCACGGCCCCGCCCTCCTCGCCGAGGATCTCGTCGACGTCGGTGTCCTCGTCCTCCTCCTCGTCCTCCTCGTCGCGGGGCTGCTCGCGCCGCCCGACGACGAACGAGCAGGACAGGTAGAGCACGTTGCTCTGGTCGTCTTCACCGCCGGGCTCGGGCTCGTCGCCCTCGTCCGCCGGCGGCCCGCCACTGGGCGCTTCGGGCTCTCCCGGAACGGAGGCCTGATCGACTTCGTCCTGGCCCGGGAGGGCCACCAGGTACGCCGGGCTCGCGTCGAGCGGCGGCGCCTGCCCGGTCGGTTCGTCGCCGTGGAACACGGCCCGGAGCGAGATGCCGCCGCCCGGGCCGTCGTCCTCGTTTTCGTCCTCGTCCTCGTCGTCGTCCGTTTCGTCCCGGTAGGGAATGGCGGGCCAGGGGCCGGCCAGCCAGCGGTTGAGGGTGCTCTCGCCGTTGCGCCGCCGGCACAGCGCGGCCGCCCGCGCGAGGTCGTCGACGGTCGCGACCGGCGTCGTGACCCGCAGCACCGCGACCGACGACGCGCCGCCGGGCACCGGGAGAAGCTCGAGCAGGGTGCCGAGCTCGCTGTGTCGCCAGACCAGCCCGGTTCCGCCCGGGCCCTGGCCGATCCACTCGTCCTCGGCGCCCAGCTGGCGCAGGACGTGCTCGCGCAGCCGCGCGGCGAGCGGGAGCCCGGTGTTGAACCCCACCGCGTCACTCATTGCCGCCCCCGTGGTCCCGCGGGGTGGTCGAGGCGTCCCCCTTGGCCGCGCTCGCGGGCCGGGGGGACGCGGGCTCGTCCGCTGGAGAGACGGGCGCGGCGTCCGAGGTGGGCGTGGCGCCCGACGGCGTCGTCGGGCCAGTGGGGGACGCCCCGCCCGACGGCGTCGCAGGACCGGCGGGGGAGACGGCCGGCTGGCCGGGTTCCGCCGGGTCGGTCCCCGCCGACGGCGCGTCGCCCGCCTGGTCCCTGGCCCTGGCGATCGCCGCGGCCTCCGCGGCTTCGGCCTCGGCGGCGAGGGCAGTCTCCAGCGCCGCGCCCGCCTCGGTCGTCGACGCGTCGGCCCGCGGCCGGGCCGCCAGCGGGTCGGGCAGCGGCGCCGCGGTGCGGGAGACACGCCAGCCGAGCTCCCGCGGCGTGACCAGCTCGTCGCAGGGTACGAGCGACCACGCCGCCGGTGTCCACTCGAAGATCGCGTCCTGTTCGAACTCGGCGCCCAGCGCCCGCGCCCGTGCCCTGGTCAGGCCGGCGACGGCGATGCTGAGCTCGGTGTTCTTCTCGTCGCCGCCGACGGCCGGCCAGGAGGGCAGGCCGGTCGCGGCGACCCTGCCAGCCAGCGCCCGCTGCCGGCTGGCGTTCTCATGCGGGCGCAGCGGCCGGGAACGCGGGTTGAACGCCGTGAGGACGTGGACACGCTCGACGTCGGAGAACGGGAAGTCACCCTCGGTGGTGCCGCGGGCCGCGGGGGCGACCACCACAGTCGCGGCGCCGACGCCGACGCGGACCCGGGTCGGCCGGTAGCCGGCGAGCCGCCTCTCCACGTCCGTCGCGGCGCGCAGCCGGCCGAAGGCATCGTCCAGTCGCGCGACCTCCGGTCGGCGCCAGTCCGGGTCGTGGGACAGCAGGTCCCGCCGACGGTCGAGGTACGAACGGGAGGCGGCCGCGGCTGTGGCCCCGGGCTGGGCGCCCAGGAGCGCCAACAACTCGGCACGGCCAGGATTCGGACGCATCGACACGTATACCTCCGGGGGCCTCGGTGGACCCCCGTGCCCATGTCGGCTCGGGAGATCCGCGTTATCGCCGCCAGCCGTCGCCGACGACGATCAGGTCGTTCCCTGGGGCACCTTGCGCGAAGGTTGCCGGACGACGAGCCAGGTCTTGACGCCATCCTCTTGACCGCGCCCTAGATTAGGACCTCCGTATACGTATCGCAAGGTTTGTGCTGCCCGTGCTGGATCCACTGAATGCAGTGTGATGGTACCGGCGTGGTCTGACAGATTTTTCCCGCACTCGGTGCCGCCCTGCCCAGCTCCGAGCGGAGGACCGCCGGACGCGCGCGCCGGACGCGCGCGGCCGACACGCCCCCGGAACACCCTGGCCCCGGCCCTGGCCGACGCGGCCGCGGCGATGACGGCCCGCTCAGGGCGCGCCGGTCGGCGAGGTATCGGTAGGCGGAACGGTGGCCGGGGGCCCGGTCGTGGAACCGGGGGAGCTGGGCGCGTCCGGTGCCTTCGCGACGGTCAACGTGACGCTCGAGCCGCGCCGCACAGTGCCGGACTCCGGCGTCTGCGCGAGCACCGTGCCGACCGGCTGGTCGCTGGTCTGCCGGACCACGACCACGTCGAGGCCATATGAGTTGAGCGTCTTCTCTGCCTGCGCCCGTTGGGAATTGACCGTGTACGGGACCGTCACCTGCGTGCTGACGACCGTGATCGTCACCTTGCTGTGCAGCGCGACCTGACTGCCCGACACCGGGTCGACCGTCTCCACCAGGCCGGGCCCGACGCCCGACGGCCCGGTGTCATACCTGACCGTGACGACGAGTCCGGCGGCTTCCAGCGCCGCGCGTGCCTCCGCCTCCGGCCGGCCCGCGACGTCGTTCACGGTGGTGTGCCCCGGGCCGGTCGACACGGTCAGCGTCACGGTCGCGTTCTTGGCTGTCGAGCCGCCGGCGGGCGGGTCCGTGGCGGTCACCATGCCGGCCGCGGCGGAACTCGCCGCATAGTCGAGCGCGATGTCGGTGAAGCCGGCGGCCCGCACGGTCGTCTGCGCCTGGTCGGCGGGCTGCCCGACGACGTCCGGCATCTTCGCCAACGACCGGGTGCCGCTCGGGACGATGACCGTGATCGTCACCGTCGAGCCGGCCGCCACCTCGCTGCGGGCGACCGGGTTCACGGCGGCGACCCGCCCGGGACCGACCACGGCCGGGCCAGTGCTCGTCCGCACCACGACGGTGAGGCCGGCGTCCTGCAGGGTCCCCCTCGCCGCGGACTCGGTCAGCCCGACGACCTCGGGCACCCTGATGGACTCCAGGCCGGCCGACACGACGAGCGTGATCGTCTCCGTCGCCTCCAGCTGGCTGTCCCCACCGGGCCGGACCTGCAGCACGGTGCCCTTCACCTTGATGTTCGGCGTCATCTCCCGGCGGACGTGATTGAACCCGGCCGCCCGCAGCCGCTTCTCCGCATCGGCCGCGGTGAGCCCCACCAGGTCGCCCGGGACGGTCAGCTCGGAGGCGGCGAGGACACCCGACTGCGCCCTGCCGGCTGGCCGCTCCAGCGCGGCCCTGGCCGCGACGCCGACGGCCACCAGCGCGACCAGCACGCTGAACGCGCTGATCAGCGTCGTCCAGGGCAGGCGGCCGGGCAGGGTATGCCGCGCGCGCCGGCGGCGTGAGGAGACTTCGTCGCGGTACTGGCGCTCGGCGGTGGTCGTGGGCGCCTCGGCGTACCGCTCGCGCGGCTCCGCGTCACCGTGACCCGCCAGCGCGAGTGTCTCGGCCGTCCGCTCCCTGGCCTGGCCTCCCCGCAGCACGACCGTGTCTGTCTGCGCGCGCCCGCTGGGGCCAGGCCCGTCGCCGGTCGCGCTGGCGCCGCCGGCGCCGAGGTGGGCCGGCGTCTCAGCGCGGGCCTCCTGGCCGGCCTCGCCGTCGACGGCGAGGCCGGCCAGGACCGGACCGGACCCGATCGTGGGATTGTCGTCGCCGGTGGCGACCATGGCCCGCGGATCACTGTCAGTGCTGTCAGTGCTGTCAGTGCTGTCAGCGCTGTCAGCGCCGGCGGTGGGCACGACGCCGTTCGCGGCGGCCGGGCCGGCCGCCGCGGCCACGGAGCCGGCGGAGTCCGGAGCTCCCGCGGCCGACAGTTCCGAGACCGCCCGCGCCGCCGGAATGCCGAGTTCCGCGCGCGTCGAGACCAGCGGCGCGACCGGGTCCGCCTGGCTGGTCCCCGAGGCGGCCACATATGCGGCCCCGGTGACCGGCACGATCCCGCGCGTCGGGCTGAGCGTTTGCAGCCGGCTGACGATCTCGCCCGCGGTCGGGCGCTCCGCCGGGTCGCGGCGCATCGCGTCGCGCACGACATCGGTGAGCGACTCGTCGACGCCGTCGAGGTCGGGGTCGCTGTTGACGATGCGGAACAGCACCGTCGGCACGGCGCCGCCCCCGAAGGGCCGCCGCCCGGTCGCGGCGAAAATCATCAGGCCGCCCCAGGCGAAGACGTCCGCCGCGGCCGTCACCCGCTCGCCGCGGGCCTGCTCCGGAGCCATGAACGCGGGGGTGCCGACCACCAGGTCCCTGGTCACCGTCACGCTGTCCGGCGCCCAGGCTACCCCGAAGTCGATCACGCGCGGGCCGAACTGGGAGAGCAGCACGTTGGACGGTTTGAGGTCGCGGTGTACCAGGCCGGCGGCGTGGATGACGGCCATGGCGCTCGCCACGCTGACCGCGAGCCGTTCGACGTCGGCCGAGCCGAGCGGGCCGTGCGCCGCCACCGTCTCGGCCAGCGACGGGCCGTCGACGAACTCGGTGACCAGGTAAGGAGGCCCGTCCGAGGGGTCGACGGCGTCGAGCACCTCGGCGGTGCAGTAACGGGCCACCCGCTGGGCGACCTCGGCCTCGCGCCGGAACCGGGCGCGGTACTCGGGATCGTCGGCGAGCTCGGCGCGCACGACCTTGACCGCCACCCGCCGGCCGGCCGGCGAGCGGCCCAGGTAGACGGTGCCCATGCCGCCCTCGCCGAGCCGGGCCAGCAGCTCGTAGCCGCCCAGCTCGCGCGGGTCCGACGGCCGCAGCGGATTGCCGGGCAGCGGAAGCGTCCGCATGGCCGCGAGCGGCCTGTCGGGCGGCTCGAGGCTCGGATCCGAGCCGCCATCGTGGGGGAGGGCGGACTCGTTGCCCGCGGACAGGCCTGGCCTGAGCGCGGGCGAGCCGGCCCCGCCTCCGCGTGAGTCCACGTCGCCCCCGGGGTCAACCTTGGATGTGGTCGGACGGCAGCGCGTCCTTCCTTCAGGACGCACCGCGCGACAGTCTGGTTGTCTTCTGTCGTATACCCGACAGGTCCGACAGCGCTGGCGACCGACTCGCCGGAAAGCGGTCGGCCGCCATGCTGGGTGTTCGCCCGCCAGGCGCGGCCGTCAGGCGCCGGCCGGCCGCGGCGCGGCCCTCGTCCGTCATAGCTCCGACGGATGAGAAGGCCCTATGAGCGGACGGCGTGGCGGCCGGGCGAAGGCGTTGGCAAGCGAGGTCCCGAGGGATATGTCGTCATTGTCGCGCGTCTAATTCAACCGGCGGCGGGGGGAGGTGAGCGTTGGCCGTCTGGCGTTTCAGCGGCGAGCTGGGATCCGGCTGGCGACGCGGGCCTAGGCAGGGCCGATGAGGTCCCAGCGGTTGCCGGCGATGTCGAGGAAGACGACCACCTTGCCGTAGGGCTCGGCGCGCGGCTCGGCCATGAAGGTGACGCCCGCGGCGAGCAGCCGCTGGTAGGCGGCCTCGAAGTCGTCGACATTCAGGAAGAAACCGACGCGGCCGGCGGCCTGGTCGCCGACGGCCGCCGCCTGGCGCTCACCGTCGGCGCGGGCGAGCAGGATTCCCGTCTCGGCGCCGGGCGGCCGCACCACGACCCAGCGCTTCGGGCGCCCGCTGTTCGTCGCCGCCGGCGAGTCCTCGACCAGCTCGAAGCCCAGCACATCGGTGAAGAACGCGATCGCGGGGTCGTAGTCCTCGACGATCAATGCCACTAGTCCCAGCCGCACACCACGAACCTATCGGCCGAGACCAGCGCCGGCCCAGCCACCGATGGCGACGGCGCCTCAGCGCGGCGTCAACTCAGCCATCTGACCGGACCGAACCCAGCGCGGCCACGGTCAAGTGCATCGGCCCGGAACCACGTCAGAGGGCGCTCAGCGCCCGACGGCTGGCGCGAAGCGCCAGCCCTACCGGCCGAGGACTCGGCGAGGAGCCAGCCGGGTGGCGAGGCGGCGACGCGGGGAGGCCGACCGCCGGGCGGCACGCTCGACGGTGCTCGCCAGGCGTCGTGCCTCGTCGGCCGCGCGGGCGCCCCAGGGGCCCTCCCAGCCGACCGACGGGCTTCCGGCGGCGCCCGGCCCGGCTGGCGGCCGCCGCGTCTGGACGCTCTCGCCGTTCGCCTTGCCGGTGCCGGTGCCGGCGTCGGGGCCGGGGCCGGGGCCGAACAGCGCGAGCGTCGCCAGGTTCGCGAGGCCGCGCAGGGCGCTCAGACTGGACCCGCGTCCCGCGCTGTGGTCACCCGCCCCGCCGCCCGCGACCGCGCCGAGCTGGACGACCTCCGCGGGGCTCGCCGACTCGGGTATGCGCACACCCGCCGAGGCCAGCGCGTCGAGGGCGTGCGCCCAGGCGAGGACCACCCGCTCGCGCGGCCGGCGGCGGCCGGACAGCCGCCGGTGCCGGCGCGCAGCCGGACGCGCGAACGCGACCAGCAGGTAGCCGGCGATGAGCGCGGCGGCGGTGAGCCCGGCCTTCGACAGGAACCCGTGGATGTCCGTGGCCCGGCCGGCCGGTGGGGCGACGGTGATGGCCGGTTGGGTCGCGGCCGCCGGGGCGGTCAGCGGCCCGCGGACCGCCGCGTCCACCGCCGCGGCCTGCACCGCCGACTCGCCCTGGGCGGAGCCCGCGAGCGGGGCGCCCCGGGCGTCGGTCGCCGCCGGGGTGGGGAAGAACGGCAGCCAGCCCGCGCCGTCGAAGCGGACCTCGGCCCAGGCGAGCGCCTGCCGCCCGGTCACGGCGACCGTCGCGGGCCTCGCCTGCGCGTCGGGAGCGAAGCCGACCACGACCCGGCTCGGCAGTCCGAGGATGCGGGCGGCCAGCACGAACGTGGTCGCGAACTGCTCGGACGTGCCGCGCCGGGTGTCGGCGACGAAGTGCTCGACATGGGCGAGCGAGTGCCCCGGCGGCACCTGGGGGTCGAACCGGAAGTTGGTGGCAAGGTAGTGCTGTAGCAGCGCTGCCTGCTGGAACGGGCCGTTGCCCTGGCCAGCCGCGACCTTTGCCAGCGCGCGCAGTACCGGCGGGATGTCGGCCGGCAGGGCAAGGTACTCGGCGTCCGTGCTGGCGGTCGCCGCGGTGGCGGTGGTGAGCGCCGCGAGCTCGTTCAGGGAGCGGGTCGGCCGCGGCGCGGACACGATGGTGAACCGCTCACCCGCGGCGAGCGGTACCGTCCGCAACAACAGGCCGTCAGTCAGGTCGACGGCGAAGCCGCCGCCGCTGCCCGCGTCCGCCGTCCTCGTCTCCGTCCCGGCGGCCGAGCCGGCTGCGCCGGTCGAGCCGGTCGCGCCTGGTGCCGGGCCGCGGTTCACGCCCTGGCCGGACCCCGCGTCCCGCGGCTGCGCCGTGGTGGGGGCGGCGGCAGGTGGACTGGCGGGCGCGTCGAGCTCCACCGGGCGGTCGAGTGCCGGCAGGAGCTGGCCGGTCAGACCGGTGACCGTCACCTGCTGGGTGACCCGGGCGCCGCCGCGGTCGGCGCCGGTCCCGCCGGTGGCGGGCACCTCCCGGCCCGCCCGGGTGTAGCTGGCGGACGACGTCCAGGTGGCGCCGTCGAAACCGGAGAGCACGGCGAGCCGCAGAGGGACCGGGCCGGCGCTCTGGCCCGTCAGCCGGACGGTGAACAGGTCCTCGTCCGGGTGGGTGCTCCAGCCGGCGAGCGCGGACAGCGGGTTCAGGCCGTCGACCGGGGCGGCCGGCGTGGATCTGTACGCCCGCGGGTCCACCGGCGCGCCCGCGTGGAGCGCGGCCGGCAGCCGCCCTCCCGCCGCGAGCCCCGCGGCCACGACCACCGCGAGCGCCACCGTCGCCCGCGCCGCCCCCGGCAGCCGCGAGGGCCGGTCGGGGCCGAGCGTGATCCGCGGCGGTGGTTCGTCGGCCCGCGCGGAGCCGGCCGATGCGGATGAGCCCGGCCCGACGGCTGTGACGGCCGGCTCCGCCGTCGGTGCGGTCGGTGCCGTCGTTGTCGTCAGTGCCCCGGAGGCTATGGGCGCGCCGGCCGACCCGGCCGCGTCGTCCGCCGCCGTCGGCCGGCGGGCCAGCGCGAGCAGGCCCACGAGCGCGGTCAGGGCCGCGGCGGGCGCGAGGTTCGACCCGGCCGCGGGGAGCGAGGCGGCCGTCCCCGCGAGCAGCCCGAACAGCGCCGGCAGAGCGGGCAGCAACCGGGTCTTGGTGCGCATGACCAGCTCGGCGCCCACGGCGGCGGCGAGCCAGGTGACCAGGACCGGAACGACGAGCAGGTCAGGCTCAGCCGGGGACGGCACCACGACGTCGAGCAGCCGCGACGGCCCGTTCGTCACGCCGGCGCGGACCGCCGCCAGGCGGTCGAACGGGGTTCCCGCGGCGATCGTCGCCCCGGCGGTGGTGACGAATCCGGCCGTCCACAGCAGCGCCGAGAGCGCGAACGGCGCCGGCCGGCCTCGCCGCCAGGACACCGCTCCGACCAGCACCACCGGCCCGGCCGCGGCCGCTGGGATGGCCAGCCGCAGGTCGGCGGGGGAGAACAGCCGCAGGAAGCCCCAGCCGTCGACCGCCGCGAGCGCGGCGACGAGCGCCAGCGCGAGGACGCGACGCGGCCAACGCTCCGCCGGCCGCGCCACCCCGCGCCGCTCCAGGCCAAACGTGACGCGCGAACGGCGAGGTCCCGCTCCGCCGAAGGCTTGCCGGCCGCGCTCGCCGGGCGTGATTCGCCTCCCCCTCTCGCGGCTCCCGGCGGCGCCGGCGGCATCGGGGGCGCCGGCACCGTCGCCGCCACTGGTGCCATCGGCGCCCCCCCGGTCGGCGTCCGTCTGGGGCACGGGAACGGGCGTCGCCGCCGTCGCCGCTTCGGACAGCCTGGCCATGGGCACTGTGGGCGCGGTCGGCGAGTCGGTCCCGCCCCCACGCCTCGCGGATCCTCCCGACCGGGACGGGGACTCGCGACGCTCGCGGCGGCGCAGGTTCTCCAACAGGTCCGGACTGTTCCGCCCGTTCACATGCCCCCGCCGAAGTAGCCCGCGCGCGTGTTCGACCGCACCCCCGCCCCCCGTCCCCGGCCGCCGACCGGCCAGGCCTCGGGCAGCCGGGAGGCGTCCGGGATGTCGAGGACGCGCAGCCTGCCCGCGACGCTGGTGCCGACGTCGCTCGGCCGGCCGATGAGATCGAACCGGCCGAGCAGGGCCGCGGCGTCCGGATCCGCGGCCCGGCGCAGCCGAGGCCGCTCGGCCGGCGTGTGCCGGGAGCGGGCCCTGGCGGCCGCCATGCTGCGCGCGCCGACCCGGACCACCACCACCTGTCCGAACCGATGGACGACCGGGGCGACGGCGCGCAGCTGACCGCCGTCGAAGCCGCCGGTCACAACGATCAGCGTGCCGACGCCGCCCCGGCGCACAGTGCTGAGCACCTCGAGCGTGCCCGTCGGGCCGAGCGCGATCTCGGCGAGCTCGTCGAGCAGCGCCTCGGTCTCCGGCGCCCGGCCCCGGCCGGCGCGGCGTACCCCGTCGGTGGTGAGCAGGACGACGCCGAGCGACTCCCTGGCGCAGCCGAGCACCACCGAGGCCGCGACGTCGACGGCCTCCTCGAAGGTGTCGGCGCCGACCTCACCGGGTGGGTAGGCCTCCGGGCGGGTGTCGAGGACGACGGTCGAGGCCGGCTCGCTCGGTTCGACGTGCTCGCGGACCATCAGCACGCCCGTGCGGGCGCTCGACGGCCAGTGGACGAACCGCAGATCCTCGCCGCTGACGTACTCCCGGATGCCGTGGAAGATCACACCGCCGGCGGCGCCGTCGGCGGTCCGGCCGTCCGGGTCCCGCGCGGGCGCGGCCGGTGGCGCGCCTAGCGGGCGGGTCCGCGGCCGTACTCGCAGCACGTCGGTGGCGGACAGCCGCACCGTCGAGCTCACCAGCCCGAACGGGTCCGCGCGGCGTACGAGGACCGGCCCGAACGAGATCACTCCGCGCCGCCTCGTGTCGAGCGCGATGTCCAGCGACCGTGTTCCCGCGCCGGGCACCCGACGGACGTCGACGACGATCTTTCCGGTCGGGTGGGCGGCCGTGCCGCCGCCCACCCGACCCTCCAGGCGGCCGGCGAGGCCGTCGCCCGAGTCCATGCCGGCGCCAGTACGGGCGCCCGCGTTGTGGTCCGCGGTCCCCGCCCGCCCCAGGGCGCCGCGGCGGCCGGATGACGCCGCCACGGCCCGCGGGCCGTGGCTCCAGGGAATATGCAGCCGTACCGGCGGGGAGGGACGGCGGGACGGGTTGTGGATCTCGATGACCAGTGCCGCCGGCTCGCCCCTGGCGACACCGTTCGGGTTCACCCGCAGCGTCGCCCGCAGCCGTGGCCGGCGCGCCACCGACAGCGTCGCGACCAGCAGCGCGCAGATCGCCGCCGCGGCAAGCGCCACGAGCTCCGCGTAGTGCAGCACGGCGGCCCCCGCGACCAGTACAACCGCGGCCCCGAGCAGGCCGAGGCCGGGCGGAGTGACGCGGGTCGCGACGTCCGGTTCGCTGGCCGGTGCCGGCGTGACGGCGGCGGGCGCCGAGGGGACGGCGTCGGCCGCGGAGGGGATGGCCCGAGCGTCGCGGGCGGTCGAGGTGCCCGCGTCCGCGCCCGTGCCTGCGTCCGCGTCCGCGTCCGCGGAGCGGATAGCCGTCTCCGTGTCCGTGTCCCTCTCCGTGTCGCTGAGATCGACCAGGCCCAGGCCCGCCGATCCCGCGCCCGGCGAGTAGGTGCCCATCGGCTACACGCCCACGAGGCGGCGCGGCGACGGGACCGCCCGTACGACCTCGTCGACCACGTCCTCGGCGGTCACCCGCTTCAGCTCGGTCTCCGGGCTGAGCACCAGGCGGTGGGCGAGCACCGGCTTCGCCAGCGCCTTCACGTCGTCGGGGGTGGCGAACTCGCGGCCGCCGGCGGCGGCGCGCACCTGCACCGCGCGCAGCAGCGCGATGCTGCCGCGCGGGCTCGCGCCCAGGCGCAGGACGTCCGGGATCCGCCTGGTCGCGGCGACGAGGTCCACGATGTAGCGGCGCAGGGCAGGCGCGACATGCACCGACAGGGTGCGCTCGGTGTGGGCGACGACGTCCTCGGCGCGCATGACCGGCGCCAGGTCCTCGACGCGCCGGCCCACCTGGCGGCCCTCGAGGATCTCCAGCTCCGCGTCGGTCCCGGGGTAGCCGAGCCGCAGCCGCATCAGGAACCGGTCGACCTGGGCCTCGGGCAGCGCGTAGGTGCCGTCCATGTCGACCGGGTTCTGCGTCGCGACGACCATGAACGGCAGCGGCACCTGGTAGCGGGTGCCGTCGACGGTGACGAACCCCTCCTCCATCACCTCGAGCAACGCGGACTGGGTCTTCGGCGACGCTCTGTTGATCTCGTCGCCGATGACGAGGTTCGCGAACACCGGGCCAGGTCGGAAGCCGAACTCGCCGAGGCGCTGGTTGTAGACCGTGGTGCCGGTGATGTCGGATGGCAGCAGGTCGGGGGTGAACTGGATCCGGTGGGAGCTGGCGTTCACCGACGCGGCGAGGCTGCGGGCCAGCGTCGTCTTGCCCAGTCCGGGGACGTCCTCGATCAGCAGGTGGCCTTCCGCGAACAGGCTGATCACCGCGAGCTCGATCGCCTCCCGCTTGCCACGGATCACCCGCTCGACGTTCGTGACCACGTCGGCGAACGCGGCCGCGAACGTGTCCAGCTCCTCGCTCACCGCCCCTCACCCCCGGGCTGGCCAGAGGACCCCTTGGGGCCGGCGACAGTCACAGCCACTCCTTCCTGACGGGCACCGAAGTTCCTTGACGGGCATGAAGTTCCTGGCGGTCGTGGACCTGCCGGGTGCACGCGGGTCAGTCGGCGCGCGGGAGACGGCCTTCGCGGCCTGCCTGGCCGACCGGACCTCGCGAGCTGACCGGGTGTTCCGTGGGCTGAAGCAGCTTGGCGGACCTACGGGGACCCCGGCGCGGCGCGAGACAGCGCTGTGAGCCGCAGTGGGGGCGGGCCGCGCCGTCCGAGGGGGACGATTCGGCGCGGCCCGCCCGCGGGCGGCGGGGGGAGCCGCCCGGAACCAGTCCGGTGTGCGCGCCGTGTCCCCACGGTCCGAACCGGTTCGCTCACATACGACGGCGAGCCCTTCGGGTTCGTTGCGCCAGCTCGCCCAGAAATTGTGGATCTCGTGGTTCTGGGTGATTTAAGGACGAAATAGAAGTAACCCCTCGCATCCGGAGAAGATCGGGGCGCAACCCGTCGGGGCGTCCATACGTCAGACGTGCCGTGACGCGCACAGGCCCTCACGGACCGCCGACCTCCCGGATTGGCTTCCGGACCTCCCAGATTGGCTCCGCAGGCTCCGCCAATCCGGCAGGAACCCCGAATCGGGCAGGGAACCCGGATCCGGCGGGAACCCCGCGGCCGAACTCGACCGAGCCGGTCGAGGTAGCCGTGCCGGCCGGTCCGGATGAGCCACGGCGCTCCCCGTCGAGGCCGGGGCGCGGCCGCCGGGTCACCTCGGTCGCCGCGGCGCTCGCGCTGGTCGGCGTCGCCGCGACCACCATGCTCGGGCGCGGCTCCCACCCGGTGACGCTGGACCTGAGCGACGGCGGTGGCTGGCTGGTGAGCGAGCAGTTCGGCCTGCTGTTTCATGTCAACGGCCCGTCCGGGGTGGCGGACGCGGCCGTCGCCCTTCCCGGCGCGGCCGGGCACCAGCTGGCCGTGCTCACCGACTTCGCCACTCCGGCGCCCACTCGTCCCGCCCGGGCGTCCCGTGCCGCCGCGACCGCGCCCGCGCCGGGCCCGGAAGGGGCGGCGAGCCCGGCGGCACCCGGCGCCGCCGGGCCAGGCCTGACCGGCCCGGCCGGCGCGTTCGGCGGTTCCGCTGGCTCGGATGGCGCGGCCGGCTCGGATGACGCGGCCGGAGGCCTGGCGACCGCGCCATCGGACGAGGCGGTGATCGTTGTCGACGCGGTGGCGGGGACCGTGCTGCGGATCGACCCGGCGCTGCTGGAGATCGTCGCCACCGTGGCGTACCCACAGGGCACGGTGGTCAGCGCCGCGGGCGGTGACGCCTATGCCGTCGACGCGGCGGGCGGCCTCGTGACCCGGCTCGACTCCCGCACGCTGGCCGAGCTGGGCTCGCCGATCACTTTCCCGCCGGGCCTCGGCACGGTCGCCCAGACCGTGGACGGGACCCTCTGGGTGCCGGTGCCCAGCACCGGCACGGTCGTGCCGGTCCGATCGGGAACGCCGGGAACGCCGGTCCCCGTCGCGGCGGTCGGCGACCGGGTCGACGCGGCGGTGGTCGGCGGGTCGCCGGTCATCGTCGACCGCACGGCGGGCACGGTCTCCCGGCTGACGGCGGACGGCGCCGAGGCGGCCCTTCGGCTCCCGGCCGGCGTCGACGCGGCCGGTGAGACCGGCACCGACGGCGGCCGCCAGATGCTGATCCCCGCGCGGACCGAAGGCCACGTGCTCGCGCTGGCCGAGCCGTCCACCGGACGGCTGCTGCTCGCCGACCTGGACTCCGGGCGGGTAAGCGCGACGAACCTGCCGACCATCGGCTTTGGCGGGGCGGCCAGCGGGACGGCCGGCGGACCGCGCCGGCTGGGTCCGCCGGTCTGGTACGACGGCCATGTCTACGTGCCGGACTCGGACGCGGGCGTGGTCTGGGCCTACGACCCCGCGACCGGGCGCTTCGCCACGCCGGTGCAGGTCGCGCCGGCGGGCGGCCAGGCCCGGATCACCGCGGACGTCCAGAACGGCCAGCTCTGGATCAACGACGAGGCCGGCCCGAACGTCGTCCTCGTCGACGGCGCCACGCCGCGAACCATCCTGAAGTTCGGCGCGGCGCTGCCCGGCGGCGGGCACACCAGCACCCCGAAGCCCCTGCCGCCCGGCCAGACACCTGGCGGTCTACCGTCCCAACCGGCCAGCGGCGCGGGGACCGGCGACGGCCGGGGGCAGGTCTGGCCAGGCCAGGGCCGCCCCGGGGGCGACGGCCAGGGAGGCAACCCCGGCGGCGACGGCCGCGGCGGGAACGGCAACGGCGGCAACGGCGGGAACGGCGGGGGCGGTGGCCAGCCCGGCGGCCCCGGCGGCGGCCGGCCGGGCACCACGAGCGGCCCGGAACCCGGCCAGCAGCCGCCGCCGTCGCAGCGGCCGACGGACCCGCGGCCGACGGCGAGCCACACCGTCGCGCCGCCCCAGCCGGAGCCCACCGCGACCCAGCTGCCCGAGCAGACCACGGGGCCCGGCCAGCCGGGCCCCGGCGACACCGCCCAGGCGGACGACCACCGAACCGAGCAGAGCGACTCGGGCCAGGGAGGTCCCCGGACCGCCACCGGCGCGCAGCCGTCCCGGCCGGATGCCGCCGGTGACGGCGGGACCGGCGCCCCGGCGGCCGGCCCGCCGACGGCCCGTCCCTCCGCCGCGCCGGCGCCCACGCGGACCACGGCCGCGGCCACGCCGGCCGGCTCGCCCGGGCGGACCACCTCACCCGCGCAGCCGACCACGGCCCCTGGGCACGCCCCGACGCCGCCGGGGGCTGGCTCCCCGCTGCCGCCGGGCTTCTGGCTGTTGACCGACGCCGGATCGGTGATCGCCCGTGGCACGGCCGGGGCGGTGAGCGCGGATGGCGCCGACCCGGCGGCCGTCGCCATCGCGCCGACCGCGACCGGCCATGGCTACTGGCTAGTCGAGGCGTCGGGTGCCGGCCACCCGGCGGGTGACGCGGCACCGCTGGCGGGGAGCGCGAGCGGCGGCGCGGTGGTCGCCGCGGCCGCGGGGCCGACCGGGGGCGGGTATTGGACCGTCACCGCCGCCGGTGTCGTCGCGGCGCACGGCACACTCGCCGCGTACGGGTCGCTCCTGTCCGCGCCGGCCGCGCCGGTCGTCGGCATCGCCGCCACCCCGACAGGCGGCGGGTACTGGCTGGTGGACGCGGCCGGCGGGGTCTACCCGTTCGGCGATGCCGAGGGCATCGCCGCCGGCGCCGCGCCCGCCACCGCCGCGACCGGGCCCGCGCGCACCGTCGGCATCGCCGCGAGCCCGACCGGCTCGGGCTACTGGACCGTCACGGCGGCCGGCACGGTGGCGGCCCACGGCGCGACCGGCCACTACGGCTCGCCCACCTCCCCGCCGGCCGCCGTGGCCGGTGTCGCGGCGACCCCCAGCGGCCGCGGGTACTGGCTGGTGGACGCTGGCGGCGGGGTCTACGCGTTCGGCGACGCCGTCGCCCTGTCCGCGTCGGTCCCGGCGGGCACGCGGGTGCTCGCCGTGGCGGCGGTGCCGTGACGAGGCCGGCTCGTCTCATGGCCGACGAGAATGGACAGCCGGCAGCCTCGGCCTGGATGCTCGACGCCCAGATCGGCCGGATCACCGATCCCCAGGTTTCTGGCGCCCGATTCGTCGGTAGGAGGACATTCCTCACTCGGACGCCGCGCTCCCGGCGTACCGTCGTCGCTCCCGGTCGTCGTCGGACGAGCCAGGGAACCAGGTCGGAGGCCGTCATGTCGCGGTTCAGATCGCCGTTTTGGTCTTGGCGGGGGCGCGGCGCACGTACTGTCGTGCCCGCGCTGGTACTGCTGGTCGGCGCCCTCTCCGCCTGCTCGGACGACGGTGGCTCGCCGTCGCCGGAACCGGCGTCGACGACGTCCGCCGCGGCCACCTCCGCCCCGGCCGGCGAGAGCGCGACCCCGGCCGCCAGTCCCGGCGCCGGTGCCTCGCCGACGTCGGGCGCCGGCGGGGCCGCGCCGACGTGGTCGAGCGGCCCGACGTCCCTCACCCSCTCGACGAGCCCCTCGCCGCGGCTGGTCGAGGTGCGCGCGGCGCACAACGTCGAGGGCGGGCTGAGCTTCGACCGGATCGTCCTGGAGTTCACCGGCGGCCTGCCCGGCTACTCCGCCCGCTACGTCGACGACGTGGTCAGGCCGGGCGAGGGCTCGCCGCTCGCGCTGACCGGTCAGGCGCACTTCGAGATCGTGCTGCACCCGGCCGATGCCCACGATGACTCGGGCCGGTCGACGCTGCGCTCGCCAGTCAGCGGCGGCGGGCTGCCGGCGGTGCGCCAGGTCGCCATGGCCGGTGACTTCGAGGGCTACGTCCATCTGGGCGTCGGCCTCGACGACGTCGTCGGCTATCGGGTCACCGAGCTGACCGGCCCCGACCGCCTGATCTTCGACTTCGCCGCCTAACCCCGGTCAGCCGACGGGTGGGAATGGGGCGAGGCCGACGTTCCCGTCGGCCAGCAGGGCGTTGACGGTGTCGGCGTACAGGCCGGACTTGATCGTGCCGAGCGCTGGAGAGGCCTTGGTCGCGCGCGGGCGGGCGCGGCCGAGGGCGGCGACGAGCACGGCGCGCTGCGCGGCGGCCAGGTCCGCGGCGTCCGCGAGGCTCTCGGCGGCGACGGCGTCGACGATCCCGGCCTCGAGCGCGTCGACGCCTCCGTAGCGGCGGCCGGTGACCATCGCCTCGGCGGCCGTCCTGGCGGGGAGCCGCGCGGCGAGCAGCCTCGTCATCCCCGCGGTGAACGGCATGCGCAGGTCGACCTCGGGCAGGCACCAGTAGCCGCGGTCGGCGCGCATCACCTGCTGGTCGTGCGCGAGCGCGAGCATGGCGCCCGCCCCGAAGGCGTGTCCCTGCACCGCGGCGACGGTGACGAACGGCAGCGTCAGCACCCGGGCGAGCAGGGCCTGCACAGCGTGCAGGTAGGCGCCCAGTTCGCTCGGGTAGGCCAGGACCCTGTCCAGGTCGAGCCCGTTCGACCAGATCTTCCCCCGCGCGGTGGTGACCAGGGCCTTCTGCCCATCGGCATCCTCGACCTCGGACAGCAGCGCGTTCACCGCCATCAACCAGTCGGTCGTGAACCGGTTCTCGCCGTCGCCGAGATCCAGCACGTACACGTCCCCGTCGTGCTCCAGGTGCGGCATCGCTCGGCTCCCTCGGTCATCGGTCTGGCCATCGTCGTACCTGAGGCCCCCACCCGCGGGGTGGTACGCGGGCCCATCCGGCATGTCCCGGCCGCGGCGACCGGGCGCACGGCTTGAGGGTCAGCCTCCCGAGAGGCCGCGGCCCCGGTCAATGCGGCGCTGCCACCTGGACCTCTCCTCCGTGACCTCCGTGACCTGTCCACCGTGTCCACCGTTGCCTCTCCACCGTTGCCTCGCGGCCGACGCCAGGCCGGTCCCTTGGCGGCGGTTCCGCCCCGGCCGTCCGGGTACCTGCGCGACGGGACGAGTACGGCGAGACGAGCGGGGAGGGACGATGACGACTCCATCCGGCGGGCGAGCCGCCAAGGGAACGGACACACGTTCGGGGCGCGCGACCGGCCCGGCGCGGGGCAGGACCGCGGAGGCCGGCGCGGGCGCCAGCGATGAGGAGATGGCCCGGCAGGTCGCCAGCCAGACCGCGTCCGACCGGGCGGTCGAACCCTTCTTCGAGCGTGAGCGGGGCGGAGCGGCCACCGACGTCGAGGCAGCCAAGGCGCGCGCCGACCAGGTGAAATAGCGGACCCGCTGAAGTAGGCGTAAACCGCCGCTGGTCAAACGGGCACATCCAGCGTTGATTCGTCGCGCGCCCCTGCGGACCGAGCATTCGTCGTCGAAGGTGGGTGGGGGCGGGGTTTGCGCTGCGCCCGCCGGGAACTCACCGACAGACACCGAGCCGAACGCGCGCCCCCGACCGCGGCGGCGCGCGACTCGAACAGAGGACGCATGGCAGACGCCGTCGGAAGGGATTCCCAGAGCGTGACCGGCGCCTCGGTCGAGGCTGCTCGCCCCTCGTCGCGGGCGACGAGGGTTTCCAGCGGAGGTGATGCAGATGCCTGCCAAGACGACGATCCGTTCCAGTCCCGCCAAGACGACGACCCGTTCCAGTTCCGCCAAGACGACGACCCGTGCCAGTAAGGCGGGGCAGGCCGACCAGATGTGCGCCGGCGTGCCGTCGACGGTCGCGCGGTCGGACAGCAAGGCCGTCCGCACGTGGATGAAGGCGCATGACTCGGCGGTGGGCACCCATGGCGAGGGCCAGCGCGCGCACCGCGCCGCGTACGCCGCGCTGAAGCACACCCACGAGAGGATCGGCGACCGCTGGCAGCCGAAGCCGTCCCCGGGCCCGTCCGACGCGCAGGCAAAGCAGAGCACGCCGGCGAGCGTGCGCCGGCCGCGGCCGACCGCCGAGGGCGTGAACGCGAACGCGCCGCTGACCCGGCTGCGCGAGATGGCCCGCGAGCTGGAGATCTCCGGCCGTACCCGGATGACGAAGGACGAGCTGGTCTCCGCGATCAAGAAGGCCAACCGGCGTGCCGCCGCCGCCGCCCGCAGGCGACCCGGCGCCGCGCGATGACGTGGAGGCGGCGCACCGGGTAGCCCGGGCAGCCAGGAGGCCGCCGGCGGCGCGAGGATTCGCCCCTTGCCGCGGGCAGGCGTCCCCAACGGCCCGCGTCGGCGGATCGTTGGGGACGCCATTCGGCCCGCGATGTGATGCTGGCGACGCGACGCGACGCGACCCGACGTCGGGGCGGCGCGGCCCGGCCCGGTGACCGGGCGAGAGCTGCCGGGCGCGGCTCCGGCGGACGACGTTGCGGGGTGGTTTCGTGGCCGTGGTCGCGGTCGCGCCGTCTGCGCGCCACCGATAGTCTCGGTACGGACCTGTTCACTTGGCGGAAAGCCGTCCGGTGGTCGGGTCGGCCGTCGGTTCGCGGGTCCGTGAACCGGGGTCACAACCACATACTGTGCCGCTCACACCCGTGCGGGAGAGTCCCGGGCAAGCCGGCCCGTGGCGCCGAAGGAGCAAGATCTCCCTACAAACTCTCAGGCCCCCAACCGCCGGGTCAGGCAACTCTGGAAAGCGGACGCCGCTGGGCATCCCGCCGACGGTGCAAGCCGGGCATGACGTCGCCCGGTGAAGCTCTCAGGCCCATGACAGAGGGGGAGGCCGAGGCGAGCGACCCCGCGCGGGGTCCCGCCGGTCCGTCGACGGCGGACCGGCGGATGAGCACCTTCGGTCAGCTTCACGGGCCTGCCACTGGAAGGACGACCTTCCCGAGGCGGCCGCCCTGGTCGCTGCCCCGTGGTCGAACGCTCGCCGTGCCTGCCGGGGGATCATCTCCCGGACCCCGAAGCGGGGCCGGTGCCAGGCCGGCGCCGCCTGACCTTCGGAGCGACACGTGCCTGCCACCACCCCGACTACGGCCACCGCCACGCTCCCGACCGCCACGCTCCCGACCGCCGCGTACCGGGCGTTCGCCGACCGGCACATCGGGCCGGACGCCGAGGCCCAGGCGACCATGCTCGCCGCGCTCGGCTACCCGTCCCTCGACGCGCTGACCGACGCGGCCGTGCCGGCGGGCATCCGTTCGACCGAGCTCGAGCTGCCGGCGCCGATCCCCGAGAGCGCCGCGCTCGACGAGCTGCGCGCGCTGGCCCGCCGCAACCGGCGGGTGACCTCGATGATCGGCCTCGGTTTCCACCCGACCGTGCTGCCTGGCGTGATCCAGCGCAACGTGCTCGAGAACCCGGCCTGGTACACCGCCTACACGCCGTACCAGCCGGAGATCTCGCAGGGCCGCCTCGAGGCGCTGCTGAACTTCCAGACCATGGTCACCGACCTCACCGGCCTCGCGACCGCCGGCGCATCGCTGCTCGACGAGTCGACGGCGGCGGCCGAGGCGATGCAGCTCGCCCACCGCGTCGACAAGAAGAAGCGCTCGACCTTCCTCATCGACGCCGACACGCTGCCGCAGACGATCGCCGTCGTGCGGACCCGGGCCGAGGCACTGGGCCTGGTGGTCCACGTCGCCGACCTGCGCGAGGGCATCGTTGCCCGCCCAGCGCCAGCCCCGGGCGAGGGAGCGGCCGAGCCGCTGCCCGCCGAGCCGGGCGAGCAGCCCGCCGAGGCGTCGGGCGAGCTCCCGGCCGACGTGCTGGCCGACACGTTCGGCGTGCTGCTGTCCTACCCTGGCGCGAACGGCGAGGTCCGTGACCTGCGCGGCGTCATCGCCCAGGCGCGCGACCACGGCGTGACGGTGGCCGTCGCCGCCGACCTGCTCGCGCTCACATTGCTCGCCTCGCCCGGTGAGCTTGGCGCTGACATCGCTGTCGGTACCACCCAGCGGTTCGGGCTGCCGGTGATGTTCGGCGGCCCGCACGCCGGCTACATGGCGGTGCGGGGGGGCCTGGAGCGGATGCTGCCCGGCCGGCTCGTCGGCGTCTCGGTCGACGCCGCGGGCAAGCCGGCCTACCGGCTCACGCTTCAGACCCGCGAGCAGCACATCCGCCGGGAGAAGGCCACCAGCAACATCTGCACCGCCCAGGTGCTGCCGGCCGTGATCGCCTCGATGTACGCCGTCTACCACGGGCCCGGCGGGCTTGCCGGGATCGCGACGACGGTCCACGCCCACGCCGCCCGCCTCGCCGAGGCGCTGCGCGCCGGCGGGGTCGAGGTCGTCCACGACCACTTCTTCGACACGGTGCTCGCCCGGGTGCCCGCGCGGGCGGCCGAGGTCGTCGCGGTGGCGCTGGAGCACGGGGTGAACCTGCGCCTTGTCGACGACGACCATGTCGGGATCTCCTGCAACGAGGCGACTCTGGACGCCGACCTGCACGCCGCCTGGGCCGCCTTCGGCGTCCCGGGCCCAGGTGACGCGCCGCCGGCCGTCCCGGAGGCCGGGGTGGCGGCCGTCGCGCTGCCGGCGGCGCTCGTCCGTACCTCCGGCTACCTGGAGCACCCCGTGTTCCACGCCCACCGGTCGGAGACGGCGATGCTGCGGTACCTGCGCCGCCTCGCCGACGTCGACTTCGCGCTCGACCGCGGGATGATCCCGCTCGGCTCCTGCACGATGAAGCTGAACGCCACCGCCGAGATGGCCGCCGTCACCTGGCCGGAGTTCGCCGAGATCCACCCGTTCGCGCCGTTGGACCAGGCCGCCGGCTACCTGGAGATGATCACGGACCTGGAGCGCTGGCTCATCGAGATCACCGGCTACGCCGGGGTGTCGGTGCAGCCGAACGCCGGCAGCCAGGGCGAGCTCGCCGGGCTGCTGGCCATCCGGGCGTACCACCGCGACCGCGCCCAGGCGGGGGAAGCGCTCCGCGACATCTGCCTGATCCCGTCGTCGGCGCACGGCACGAACGCCGCGAGCGCGGCGATGGCCGGGATGAAGGTCGTCGTCGTCGCCTGCGACGCCGACGGCAACGTCGACCTCGCCGACCTCGCCGCGAAGGCGGCCCAGCACGCCGCGCGGCTGGCCGCGCTGATGGTCACCTACCCGTCGACGCATGGCGTCTACGAGGAGGGCATCGGCCAGGCGTGCGCGATCGTGCACGACGCCGGCGGCCTGGTCTACGTCGACGGGGCGAACCTGAACGCGCTTGTCGGCCTCGCCCGCCCCGGCCGGTTCGGCGCGGACGTCAGCCACCTCAACCTGCACAAGACGTTCTGCATCCCGCACGGCGGCGGTGGCCCCGGCGTCGGCCCGGTCGCGGTGGGCGAGAAGCTGTTGCCGTATCTGCCGAACCACCCGCTGTGCCCCGAGGCGGGCCCGGCCACCGGTGTGGGCCCGATCTCCGAGGCGCCGTGGGGCTCGGCCGGAATCCTCATGATCCCGTGGGTGTACCTGCGGCTGATGGGTGCCGAGGGCGTGCGCGCGGCGACGTCGGTCGCGGTGCTGAACGCGAACTACATCGCCAGCCGGCTGCGCCACCACTACCCGGTGCTCTACGCCGGCCGGGGCGGGCTGGTCGCGCACGAGTGCATCCTCGACCTGCGCCAGCTCACCAAGGAGATGGGCGTGACCGTCGACGACGTCGCCAAGCGGCTCGTCGACTACGGCTTCCACGCGCCGACGATGTCGTTCCCGGTCGCCGGCACGCTGATGGTCGAGCCGACCGAGAGCGAGGACCTCGCCGAGATCGACCGGTTCTGCGACGCGATGATCGCGATCCGTGCCGAGGCGGGCAAGGTGGGTGACGGCACCTGGCCGCAGGACGACAACCCGCTGCGCAACGCCCCGCACACCGCCGAGATGGTCACCGGCGACGACTGGGACCACCCGTACCCGCGGTCGGTGGCCGCCTACCCGGTGGCGTCGCTGCGGACGGCGAAGTACTGGCCCCCGGTCCGGCGGATCGACGGCGCGTACGGCGACCGCAACCTGGTCTGCACCTGCCCGCCGCCGGAGGCCTTCGCCGACGACCTGACGGCGCAGGACACCGCCACCACCGTCCCGGACGCCCGCTCGGCCGTTCCCCTCACCCCGGTCGGCGCCGCCGGCTAGCACCGCTTCTGGCGGCAGCGTTCGCCCATTTCGGAACGACCTTTTCAAGATCGGTCAGGCGTTGCGTGCCACCATCACCGACGCACAACGTCTGACTGATCTTGATCCCGATGGTGCCAGAGATGGGGAACGGTCGCTGGAGCGGCAATTGCGCCGGCTCGCCGTCGCGCTAGGGGCGACGGCTCCTCCTGAGGGCGCCGACCCGTGGTCGGCGGCCCATGACCTGAGAGGAGCTGCCGGCCACGGTAGCCATGCTGGGGAGGCCCGGTGCGCGGGACAGGTCCGGACTGGTCGGAAAGGATGAAGATCTCTGCCCCATATTCAGGCTATGCTTAGGATGCCTGAATATGGAGGTCGTCGTGGCACAGCTCCTGCGGCGCCGCTGGGATAGCGACCTCGGCGCCGGCCTGTCGAGGCGGGACCGGCGGTCGTGTGAATACGACGCCTATCTGCCGGATCCCCTCGTCGGGCGCGCCTTTTCCCTGGACGGGGAGACCGTGGCCGACGTCGTCGATGCGGAGCACGCGATCGCCACCCTCAATCGGGACGCGGTGGTGTTGCGTGGGACCGAGGTGCTGGCTCGCATCCTGCTGCGGGCCGAGTCGGTTGGCTCGTCCTGGATCGAGGGGCTTGAGGTCGGCGGCCGCCGCCTCCTGCGCGCGGAGGCGGACCGTGAGTTCGGGGAGCCCACGACGGATGTCACGGCGTCCGAGGTGCTCGCGAACGTCGACGCGATGGTCCGGGCATCGGAACTGGTCGGTGTCGGTGACCCGATCACGGTGCCGTCCCTGTTGGAGATCCACCGGCGGCTGCTTGCCGGGGGCCGGCTTGAGCCGTATGGCGGCATGATCCGGAGCGAGCAGAACTGGATCGGCGGCAGCAGCTACAACCCCTGCTCCGCGGCCTTCGTGCCACCGCCGCCTGACGTCGTGCCCCAGCTTCTTGAGGATCTCTGCGCGTTCTGCGCCGACGACGGTCTGCCGGCGGTGGCGCAGGCGGCCGTAGCGCACGCCCAGTTCGAGACCATTCATCCCTTTGTCGATGGCAACGGCCGGGCTGGTCGTGCGCTGATCCACATGGTCCTTCGTCGGCGCGGCCTCGCGGCCGACGTACTCCCGCCGGTCTCGCTGGTTCTCGCGACATTGGCGCGGGACTACGTGGCGGCTTTGACCGCGACCCGATACGTCGGGCCACCAGACTCAGGGCAGGCGCGGGCCGCGAGCGATTCCTGGATCGCGATGTTCGCGGGAGCCTGCGTGCGAGCATGCGCCGACGCGACCGACTTTGAACGGCGGATCGGCGCCATCCAGGAGGACTGGTACCAGCGAGTCGGTCCGGTGCGGCCCGACTCGACGCTGGACCGCCTGCTGAGAATGCTGCCCGCGGCGCCCGTGCTCACCGTGCAGTCGGCGTCGAAGCTGACCGGACGTTCCGTGCAGACCAGCAATGATGCGGTGGGCCGGCTGGTGGACGCCGGAGTGATTCGGCAGGTCACGGTCGGCCGGCGCAATCGGGCCTTCGAGGCCGGCGAGGCGATCGAGGCGTTCACCCTGCTGGAGCGGCGCCTCGCGAGTCCCCAGGGCGACACCAGGGTCAGCCCACCGGCGAGGCGGGTGCCGCGTCGGCCATGAGCGAGCTGCCACCGGGCAGGACCGCGCCGTGAGTCCCGAACAGCGTCCGGGCGGGAACCGCGCATCTGGATGCGGGGGTTGGGATACTGCTCGCCGCGGCGCGCGCGGCGCCGGGTGCGTGGGTGATGCCGGCCGGGCCGGGCGCTCGGCGGAGCTTGGAGGAGTCCGATGGTCACGACGGTCCAGGGGATCGAGGGCGCCAAGGCGCTGGCCGGCCAGGACTGGGGCAGCAGCGGCTGGGTCGAGGTCACCCAGGAGCAGGTCAACACCTTCGCCGACGCCACCGGGGACCACCAGTGGATCCACGTCGACGTCGAGAGGGCGAAGACCGGGCCGTTCGGCGGGCCGATCGCGCACGGCTTCCTCACGCTGTCGCTGATCCCGGTGCTGTTCCACGACGCGATCCACGTCGACGGCATCTCCATGGCGGTGAACTACGGCCTGAACAAGGTGCGGTTCCCCGCGCCGGTGCCGGTCGGCTCCAAGCTGCGCGCACACATCAAGAACCTGTCGGTCGAGGACGTCACCGGCGGCGTCCAGGTCGTCAACCAGATCACCATCGAGCTCGAGGGCCAGACCAAGCCGGTCTGCGTCGCGGAGTTCATCTCCCGCTACTTCGCGTGAGACTGGCCCGTTGCGAGGCGCTCGACGCCTCGCAACGGGCCAGCCGTTTGTCGGGTGGGACCGTGGTCAGCTGATGGCTGCCCGCTCTTCGTCGGACGGTTCGGCGCGCGGCGAGGGCAGCGCCACAGTCGACGCCGCCGCCGCCCCACCGCCGTGCAGGTCGAGGTGCGGCAGGATCCGGTCGAGCCAGCGGGGCAGCCACCAGTTGGCGCGGCCGAGCAGGGCCATGGTCGCCGGCACCAGCACCATCCGGATGACGGTCATGTCGACCAGGACGGCGACCGCCATGCCAAGGCCGAGCATCTTGACGGTCACGTCCGGGTCCAGCGCGAAGCCGGCGAAGACGGCGATCATGATGAGGCCGGCGCTGGTGATGACCCGGCCGGTCCTGGCGAGGCCCCGCGTGACGCTGCCGCGCGCGTCGCCGGTGGCCAGCCAGTCCTCCCGGATCCGGGAGAGCAGAAACACCTCGTAGTCCATGCTCAGCCCGAAGAGCACCGCGAACATCAGTAGCGGCAGCCAGCTCGACATCGGCACCGCGTGCGGCAGGCCAAGGGCCTCAGCGCCCCAGCCCCACTGGAAGACGGCGACGATGACGCCGTAGGCCGCGGCAATCGACAGCATGTTCATCACCGCGGCCTTCACCGCAACCAGCGGCGAGCGGAACACCACCAGCAGGAGCAGCACCGAGACGCCGACGACGAAGCCGACGACCTCCCACAGCTGGTCGGCGAGCAGGGCGGAGATATCTGTGAACGAGGCCGTCCAACCGGTGATCTCGGCGCCGCCGGGCAGCACGTCGGCCCGCAGGTGGCGGACCAGCGCGGCGGCCTTCGGGTCGCTCGGGCCGACAGCCGGCTCGGCGACGAGAAGCGCCGTCGACCCGTCCGCGGAGAAGATCGGCGCGGCCACGTCGGCGACGTCGGGAGTCGAGCGGATCCTCTCGGCCAGCGGGTCGAGCTCGGCCCTCGGCAGCGTGCGCAGGTCCGCGGCGATCAGCAGCGGACCGTTGGCCCCCGGGCCGAACTCAGCCGCGATCAGGTCGTAGGCGCGCCGCTGCGTGAGCGACGTCGACTGGCTGCCGGCGTCCTGCGGCCAGGTCCGCATGTCGAGCACCGGGGCCGCCAGGGCGAGCAGCAGTCCGAGCGCGCCCAGCGCCCAGGGCAACGGCCGGCGGCCGACCCGGGCGGCCCAGCGCGCGGTGAGCGGTTGCCTGGCTGGCTGGCCGGCCATTGGGGCGGGGCCGGTCATGCCGGTCTCGCCGCCCGGGCCGGTCCCGGCGGCGGCCGCCGCCGCGGTAGCCGTCAGGGCCCGGCGGGTCTTCCGGCCGAGCAGCCGGTAACCGGTCAGGCCGCACAGGGCCGGCACCAGCGTGAGTGACGTCGCGACGACGGCGACGACGACCACGGCCGTGGTGAAGCCGGTCGTGGAATAGGTCTTGAGCTCGACGAGTCGCAGGCCCATCAGTGCCAACACCACCGTGGCGCCGGCGAACAGCACCGAGGTCCCGGACGTCGCCGTGGCCCTGGCCGCCGCCTCCCGCACCGGCAGGCCGGCGCGCAGGCCCTCGACGTGCCGGGTGACGAGCAGCAGGGCGTAGTCGATGCCGACGCCGAGGCCCACCATCGTGCCGAGGGTCGGGGCGATGGTGCTGACCTGGGTCGCCGCCGCGATCAGCGTGACGCCGGAGGAGCCGACGCCGAGCCCGATCAGGGCGACGGCCAGTGGTACGCCCGCGGCGACGACCGAGCCGAACGCGAGCAGCAGGATGACCAGGGCGGCGGCGATGCCGATCGCCTCGGCCGCGCCGTTGACCTTCTGGATGTTCTCCGCGACCTGGCCGCCGATCTCGGTGGTCACGCCCGCGGTCCGGGTGGGACCGGCCACGGCCGCGACCAGGTCGTGGAGTGCCTTCTTGCCGCCGACGTCGGTGACCGGCCGGTCGTAGTAGGCGGTGATGAGCGCCGTGTCGCCGTCGGCGGACAGCCGGGGCGGGGTGACCAGGTCGACGTGCTCGACGCCGGCGAGGTTTCTGGAGACGGCGGCGATGACGGCGTCGTCGAGCCGGCTGTCGCGGTCGTGCAGCACGATGCGCGCGTCGGCGCCCGCGACTTCGGGGAATCCGCTGCGCAGTAGGTCGGTCGCCACCTGGGACGGAAGGCCCGGGGTGTCGTAGTTGTCCTGCGGCGTACCGCCGAACACGCTCGCCAGCCCAAACGTCAGTACCAGCGCGGCGACCCAGGCGCCGATCACCCGCCAGGGATGGGCGGCGCAGGCCCCGCCCAACCGGTGCAAGAACCCGGACATCGTTTTCCTCGTTCCCCTCGGGGTCGCGGTCCCCGACATGACGAGCCGGGCCCGGGGACTGTGACATCCGTGGTCATCCGCGGGCAGTCGCGCGCGCGACTGGCAGACCGGCGGACATCTGACGAACCGGCGGCCGTATGTGACCAAAGGTTGCGTTCAGCACCATTGGGTAGATCTGTCGCATAAGCGTGTGCCCTGTGCGGGGTTCCTGGGCTGTTGGTAGGGCGACTGCGCCCCGCAACCGAGAGGAACAAATTCTGGACAAGTAAGGCACATGTTCCATGGCATGATCTATACGAAGAGCGACGACTCGATACTGTTGCGTTGGAAGTCACGGTAGGCCGGCTCCCAGCGGCAAACAGTTCATACCGGTATGTATGCGAACCGTGTGCTGGCGCCGTCGCGGGTGCCGGCACGGCCAAGATCGCGGGCGCGATACGTCTCCTTCGCCGTGGACGTCGTCTCGGCGGTGCCCGCGGCCCGTGTCCCGACGTGAGGCGGCCGCCCCGACGCGCGGCGCGTCCCTGGGCCCTCTGGCGAAAGGCTGCGCATGGCATCGGCTAACGATCTTTGCCAGGCCGGCTCGCCGTCGCCGGCCCGCCTGTCCGCGCCGGAGTTCGGCGCGCCCGGCGGCTCGCCGCCGAGCCCGGTGGGGCCCGCCCGGCTTGCGTCCGCGGGCCGCGTCGCGGTGAGCCTCGCCCGCTCGCCCGTCCCGGCCGCCGAGCGGGCGACCGCGCTCTCGTACCCGTGGGCGGGCCGGCTCTGGCTGGGCTACGTGGCTGTCGGCGCGGTGGTGGTCGCCAGTTGTTACGTCGCCGGGCACTGGGCGGGCTCCGCGTCCCACGGCTGGCTGGTCGCGCGGCTTGCCGTCTACAGCGCCACCACCGCGTCGGCCGCCGGCGCGGTGTTCTTCGGGCTCCTGCGGTTCCGCCCGGCGCACTGGTCGCCCTGGCTGCTCATCGGGATCTCGCAGCTGGTCTACGCCGGCGCGGGCGTCGCCTTCTGCGTCGATCATTACCTGTACGCCTCGCCGACGTTCCTGGCCGTCAGGGACGTGCTCTACCTGGCCCACTACCCGGTGCTGGTCGCCGGCCTGCTGCCGATCGTCCGCCTGCGCGCGCCCGGCGGGGACCTGCCGGGCCTGCTCGACGGGCTGCTGGCCGCCACCGGCGCGGCGACGCTGTCCTACCTGAACCTGATCAAGCCGCGACTCGATGGCGAACTGTCCACGGCGATCGCCGTCATGTGGGTCGCGTGCCCGATCGCCGACCTCATCCTGTTCGCGATCGGTGTCCGGCTGGTGCTGGGCACCGGCAGCCGCCCGCCGGCGTTCAGCCTGCTCGCCGCGAGTCTGTTCCTGAGCCTCGCCGCGGACGCCGGTTACGCGCTGCGACAGCTCGGCGACGGCTATTCGGTGGGCGGTGGGCTGGACGCGGTCTGGCTTGCCGGGAGCCTCGCCCTCGGCGCCGCCGCGCTGCACCCCACGATGGCCAGTATCGCCGAGCCCGCGCACCGTCCCGCCGGGCTCGGCCGCCTGCGGCTCTGGGCGCTCTATCTCGCCGGCCTGGCCGGGCCCCTCACCCTGGTCCTGCGGCGCGGGCGGGCAGACTCGTGCACCGAGCTGGTCAGCGCACTGGCCATGGCCGTGGCGACCGGACTGATCATGATCCGGATGCGGTACGCGGAGGTCCAGCAGCGCCGGCTGGCCAACACCGATGTGCTGACCGGCCTGTGCACACGGCGCTTCCTGGAAACCCGGCTGGCGCTGGCTACGGCGAGGGCCGCACCGCGCGGCTGGGCGCTCGCGCTGTTCCTGGTCGACATCGACCACTTCAAGTCGATCAACGACCGGTACGGCCACCCCGCCGGGGACCGCGCGCTGGCCGAGGTGGCGCTCCGGCTGCGCGCCGTGGCCCAGTCCCGGGACGTTGTGGCTCGCTACGGCGGCGAGGAGTTCGCGCTGCTCGCCACCGGAGTCGGCCAGGACGACCTGCGTGCACTTGGGGAGCTGCTGCGCGCGACGGTCGCGGCGACGCCGGTCGTCATCGCGGACGGAGTCCAGCTGACGGTGACCGTCTCGGTCGGCGCGGCCGCGGTCGCCGCGGCGCCCGCGAGCCCGGCGGAGCTGGTCGACCGCGCGGACCGGGCCCTCTACGCCGCGAAGTCCGCCGGCCGCGACCGCGTCGCCGTCGCCGACTGCGTCGAGTGCGAGCGCATTCGCGCCCATACCCGGCTGCGAGCGTTTGGCTCGTATTGATGCCATAGGGCATTTTGTGGCTCATGCGCCGGGCACGGCGGTTCGAAGGCCTATGGTGCGTGGCCGGGCCCCGAATCTACGGCGCGGCCATCGGGCATGGTGGGCGGTCCGGGTGACGCCGGGGTGTCGGAAAGACGTCAGGTGGCGAGTAAGCGTCGAGTCGGCGTCACGCGCATCGAACCGGCCGACTGCGGGTAGTCCCTACCGGACGCTGAAAACTCGGGTGCGGCCCCGCCCATTGTCATGAGGCCAAGATGCGTCAGGGTGACGATGTCGCCACCGACCATGACCGTCACCCGGGGCTCCGGTGTGAGGGAGCTAACGCCCCGCCCCGCGCCCGGGTGGGAGGAATGGCCGGAAGCGGATACTTTGGCCAGGAGGACCTTTCCGATATCGCCCGCCCCGTGCGGGCCGCCGCCGGTCTGCCCTCGCCGCGGCGAGGACGGACGCGACGGACCACGTTGTCAGGCAGATTGGCGGGTCGCTGTTCGGTGCCCGTGCCGCCGCTGGGCGGCCCGGGAGAGCGACCGTACGGATAGAGAGACCGTACGGATAGAGAGGAAGTGTTCCGGCCGACGGGCGGAGCCGGGCCGGGCGCGGTGCCCGGGCGAGCTCCTTCGCTGTCGCGACGCGCGCGCTGGAGCGGGGTGGTGCGGGTTCGGCGCGACTCGCACGTGGTGGCCGACACCCCGCGCCGACGACGCTCCAGGCGGCGGGCGCGACAACACCCATGGCCGGGTGGAGGGGATGTCCACACCAGACAAGGTCACCAGAGAGGGGCGTCCGTGCAAACGCTCGATCCCACCACCCTCGACCTCGACGCGATCGAGGAAGACAGGCTCGCGAGGGGAATCACGCTGAGCCTGCTGATTCCGGCCAGAGGGCCGGAGTCCGCGAAAACTTTGGGAAACATGATCGCGCAGCTTCGGGATCGATGGATGCGGGACCGGCATGTCCTCGACGAGATAGGCGTGATCGTCGATCCGACCTCGGACGGCGACGAGCACGGCCTGATGGAGATCGCCGAGGAGGCTGGTGCCAGCTGGGCGGTGCGCGGCGAGAGCGTGCTGGCGGCGCACGCGGGCGCGGAGGCCCCGTCGCTGGGCGGCAAGGCCGGGGCCATGCGCAGCCTGGCCTACCTCGCCTTCGGCAGCCGGCTGATCTTCCACGACTCCGACCTGGAGAACTACGACACGGCCACGGTCGGCCGGCTCGCGGCCGCGGCCACCGCCGACGAGGGCCTGATGTTCGTCAACGGCAGCTCGCCCCGGCTCACCGGCGGCGGCCAGCCGGGTGGGCGTACCACGGAGATGCTGCGGTCGCTCTACTCGAAGCAGCTCTCAGGCTACGTCCCGGCGATCACCGGGACGTACCAGCCCCTGATCGGTGAGTTCGTCCTCGACGCGGATGTCTTTGCCGCGCTGGCGTTCTCGCGGGGCTACGGCGTCGAGACGTCGGTGAAGGTCCTGGCCATGGACCTGCTGGCCCCCGAGGAATGCGCCCAGGTGGAACTGCCGATCAAATACCAGGTCGGCCAGCACTATCACGACCTGGTCAAGCAGTTCCATGAGATCAGTTTCACCGTCGACGTGCTGGAGGCATACTTCCAACGCCGCCGGGTCGATCCGCGCGTGACGGTCTGCGAGATCGCGGACGAGTACGACCTGCTGTTCCCGGGCCGGCAGTACGCGCTGCACCGGCCACCGGGCTACGACCAGGTCGACTTCGTCCCGCGCCTCGGTTTCTACCCGCCGCTGGCGAGCTCGCCCGCCTACCAGGCGCGGATGCCCGAGATCATGGCCGCGCGGCACGCGGCGCTGGACGCGCTCAGCCACAAGATGCGTACTTCCGCCTGACGGCCCGGCCCGCCGGGCACGTGACCGTGCCTTCTGCCCTCGCCCCTCCCGCGATCGGTTACCGAGCGGGATGGGCGCTGGGCGCGCCGGTGGGCGCCGCGCTCCCGGCGAGCCAGTCGGCGGGCGAGGGAGCGGCGGTGGTCGCGATGTCGATCGGGTGCCGGTAGCCGATGCGGACGATGACGTCCAGCATCTGCTGGTCGAACAGGTCGTCGAACTGGCCGAGTGTCGGCGGCAGGTGGCCGAACAGCTCCAGCGACAGGAAGCCGTGCAGCTGGGTCCAGACGATCAGGCAGCCGGCCAGGCCCGCCGCGGAGATCGGGGCGCCCTCGTCCACCCCCCAGTCGACCAGCCGCGCCCGCAGTTCCGGCTTGAGCTGCTCGTCGAGGTGGGACGGGTCGACCGCACCGCCGCCCATCTGCTCGATCATGCAGCGGAACAGCACGCCGGTGGCGCGGTGCATCTCGGCGCCGCACCGCCCGGACTTGTCCAGCTCCAGCGTGCGCGGCCCGAACAGCAGCGCGTACGCGGGCTCGTTCTCATGCGCCCAGTGGCGGTATGCCCTGGCCAGCAGCAGCCAGCGCCTGGCCTGGTCCGGCTCGTCGACGGCGGCGTCGAAGGCCGCCTCGAGCGTGTCCGCGAGCGAGCCGAACGCGTCCGCGCACAGCTCGGTGATCAGGACGTCGTGGCTGTCGAAGTACCGATACAGCGCCGACGGGGTCATTCCCATCGCCCTGGCCACGCCGCGCAGCGAGATCGCCGCGACCCCGCCCAGCGCGACCTGGTCGCGGGCAGCCTGCTTGATCTCCGCGATCGTCGCCGCGCGCTGTCGCTCGCGACGCGGTGCCAGTGGAGTCATCCGGGTCATCTTTCCAGCCGAGATCCGATGCCGCGACCGGTCGTGCCTGGCCGGCGAGTCGCATTCCGGTCAGTGCCAGCGGCCCTCGGGGTCCGAGGGGCGGGGCGCGGTGGTTGCTCTTGACAGCATTCTCTTCAGAGAACACTGTTCTCTCTTGAGACTATAGCTCTCAGGAGGCAACGGTGTTCACACGTCTCGCCGGGGCAGTCACCGGCCGGCCCCGCCTGGTCCTGACCATCACGTTGATCTTCGTCGTCGGGGCGGGCGTGCTCGGCGTCGGCGCCTTCGGCAAGCTGATGACCGGCGGCTTCGACGACCCGAAGTCCGACTCGTCCCGTGCCGCCGACATCGTCGACACCCAGTTCGGCGGCGCGCCCAACCTGGTCCTGCTGGTCACCGCGCGATCCGGGACCGTCGACGACCCAGCCGTCGCCGCGGCCGGCCGGTCGCTGACCGCCGAGCTCGGCAAGGAGCCGGGCGTGCGAGGCGCCGCCTCCTACTGGACGGGTGCCGGTCCGTCGCTGCGCTCGGACGACTCCCGCGAGGCGCTGGTCGTCGCGACGGTCGACGACGACCACGCGGATGACCTTGTCAAGAAGTACGAGGACGCGGCCGACGCGGCCGGCCCGGTCACGGTGCGACCGGGCGGGCCGGCGGGCGTGAACAGGGACATCGGCAGCAGCGTGAGCACCGACCTCGCCACCGCCGAGTCGTTCGCCATCCCGATCACGCTCGTCCTGCTGGTCATCGCGTTCGCCGGTGTCGTCGCCGCGCTGCTCCCGCTGGGCGTCGGCCTGATCGGGATCCTCGGCGGGTTCGCCGCGCTGTCCGTGATCGCCGAGGCGACCGACGTCTCGATCTTCGCGGTCAACCTGGCGACGTCGCTGGGGCTCGGCCTCGGCATCGACTACGCGCTGCTCACGGTGAGTCGCTTCAGGGAGGAGCTCGCCACCGGCAAGGACAAGCGCGCCGCGACGGTCGCGACCGTGCGTACCGCCGGGCGCACCATCCTGTTCAGCGGCGCCACCGTCATCGTCGCGCTCGCCGTGATGCTCGTCTTCCCACCGTTCTTCCTGAAGTCGATGGCGTACGCGGGCATCGCCGTCACCCTGGTCACGATGCTCACCGCCGTGGTGGCGCTGCCGGCCGTCCTGCTGCTGCTCGGCGAACGGGTCAACGCGCTGCGCGTGGGTGGCCTGGTCGGCCTGATCCGGCGTCGCCGCGTCGCCCGGGAGAGTGCGGCGTCCGCGGCGGCCGGCGCCACGCCGCGAGAGGCCACCGAGTCGCCGTTCTGGCGCGTCGTCGCGACCCAGGTGATGCGCCGGCCGCTGCTCACCGGCCTGCCGGTGGTCGCGCTGCTCCTGCTGCTCGCCGCTCCGCTCCTGCACGTCAGCTTCGGCACGCCGGACGACCGGGTGCTGAGCGGCGGCACGCCGAGCCGGGTCGTCGGCGACGTCCTTCGGGACGACTTCGACTCCAACATCAGCGGCGCGCTCGACGTCGTCGTCAACGGCCCCACCACGACCGACGCGCTCGCCGGCTACGCCACCGAGCTGTCCAGGCTGCCGGGCGTCGGCCGGGTCGACAGCGCCGTGGGCGAGTTCCGCGGCGGCGCGCGGACCGAGCCACCTGGCCCCGCCTCCGCCCGCTTCACCGCAGACGCCGGAGCCTACCTGCGGGTCGTCCCGTCGATCGACCCGATGTCCGCCGCCGGCCAGGACCTGGTCCGCGAGGCCCGCGCGCTGCCGGTGCCGGCGGACACCGAGGTCCTCGTCGGTGGCCAGTCGGCCTATCTCACCGACGGCAAGCACGCGATCAGCGCGAAGCTCCCGCTCGCCATCGGTCTGATCGCGCTCGCGACGTTCGTGCTCCTGTTCCTGTTCACCGGAAGCCTGGTTCTCCCGCTCAAGGCCATCGTGCTCAACGGGCTGGTGCTCGGCGCCGTCCTGGGCGTCTCGGTCTGGATCTTCCAGGACGGGCACCTCGCCGGCCTGTTCGGCTTCACGCCGGGCCCATTGGACACGTCGATGCCAGTGCTGCTGTTCTGCATCGCGTTCGGCCTGTCGATGGACTACGAGGTCTTCCTGCTGTCCCGCATCAAGGAACAGCACGACGCGGGCCGGCCCAACGCCGAGGCCGTCGCCACCGGCCTCGCCCGCACCGGCCGGATCGTCACGACCGCCGCGGTGCTGCTCGCCGTCACCTTCGCCGCGTTCGCGACCGGCTCGGTGCGGTTCATGCAGATGTTCGGCCTGGGGACGGCGCTGGCGATCCTGCTGGACGCGAGCCTGGTCCGCGGCGTCCTCGTCCCGGCCTTCATGCGGGTCGCGGGCGACCTCAACTGGTGGGCTCCCGCGCCGCTTCGCTGGCTCCACGCCCGTATCGGCCTCAGCGAGGCCGGTGAGGCCACCCCGGCCCTCGCTCCGGCCGCGGCGGCGGCCCCGGTCCCGGCCAACATCCCGCGCCCGGGCGGCGAGCCAGAAGGCCGGACCTCCTCGGCCGCCTCCGCCACCACGCCCTGACCTCGCCATCCGACTCCGCGCCGGCTGTCAGCCCATCGGTCGCCGGCGCGGGTGTCCTTCGCGCCTCGGCGGCCGGCTCAGGCCGCCGGGGTCGGCCGCGGGGTGGCGGCCGGGACGGGAGCCGAGGCGTGGCCGTCGGGGGTGTGGGCCGGGGTGACGGCCAGGTCGAACCAGAGGTACTTGCCGGAGCCGACGGTCACGGCCCCCCAGCTGCCGGCGAGCGCGTCGAGGACGAGCAGGCCACGGCCGCCCTCGGAGTCGTCGTCGACGGCGCGGCGTTCGGGAAGCGCTGTGGAGGTGTCGGAGACCGAGGCGTGGATCAGCCCTGGGCGCAGCTCTACCAGCAGCCATACGGGCGGCTGGCCGTACTTCACGGCATTGGTCACCAGCTCGCTGACGAGGAGCTCGGCGACCGATGTGGCGTCCTCGTCCAGGCCGGCGCCACGCAGTGACTCACGCAGCACCTGGCGGGCGTGCGGCACGGCCGAAGGCAGGTAGGGCAACTCAGCGAGGATGTGGGTAGCGGGTGGGGTGCCCGACGACGCCCGGCGCACCACATTCACCGGCACCACATTCACCGGCACCGCCTCCCCCTTCGGTTCCGCGAGCGGCATCGAAGGGGACCCCTGCATCGCGCTCATCGACCACCAAATCGGAACGAGAACATCCAACACGGTCTACCCAGCCGGAGCGGTCCGGAAGCCTCGTTAGACACCGATTTTTCCGGCCACCTCGCCGTCCGGAGCCCGCGCGGCCGGTCCACCCGCGCGTCCGGTGGCCCGGGAACGCGGGAGCGCCGGTCTGGTGTCGGCGAGCCTTGGTCACGCTCCGGGTCGGCTCACCCCGAAATGACGGTCGGTCATTGCCGGGGGCTGCCGCCAGCCTCCTACCCCACTACCCGTTGTCGCAACCACCCGTCGTTGTTGACCACGGAGAGTCGCTGTTCGTTCCCGAGGATGAACGGCAAACCGGGGCAGACGGGACACACGCCGCACCGAATGGGGCCGGATACGTCGTCCATCTCCCGAACTCGCGCTGACGCGTGGCGGGACAGTCGCATCACTCTGGGTGATGCCACTCCAGGTCGCAGATGGCGCCGCCATCCCGGCGAACGACATGCCTGCCAACATCATCGGCGCAGCGCCACTCAGCGACCGCCGGTGACAGCGCCTCAGCGCAGCACCCGGGGTCCCTGCCGGATCGCGAAGCGATCTGGGAGGTCTGGGGCGCGAAGCGTCCCGGACCTCCCAGATTGGCTACGCAAGCTCCGCCAATCCGGCAGGAACCCCGGCGGGACCGCCTCAAGGCTGGCTGGGCACGCGGAGGACGACGATGGCGATGTCGTCGCGCAGGTTGCCGCCCGCGAACCGGTCGGCCGCGGCACGCACCCGATCGGCGACGCCCTGCGCGGACAGCCCCGCGCAGCCGCCGACCGCTTCCAGGAGCCGCTGCTCGCCGAGCAGCTCCCGGCCCGACCGGGCCTCCACCACCCCGTCCGTATAGAGCACCAGGGCGTCGCCGGGGTGCAGCTCCACGTCCGTGGACGGGAACGCGACCTCGTCGTCGTCGAGCACGCCCAGCAGCGTCCCGGGCACGCCCACGTAGGCCGCGCCGCCGTCCCCGGCCAGCAGCACCGGTTGCGGATGGCCAGCCAGGTGCAGCGTGAGCCGAACACCCTTCTCCGACGGCTCGGCGAGGCTCGCCGTCGCCATGGTGCAGAACCTCGGCTGGCCGTGGGGGTAGGCCGTCGCGGTGTCGCGCAGCGTCCTGTTCAGGTCGACGAGGATCTTTCCCACCGGGGTGGCCTGGCCGGTGAGCAGCCGCAGGACGGCCCGCGCGACGCCGGTGACGGTGGCCGCCTCGGCGCCCTTGCCGCAGACGTCGCCGATCGCGACCGTCCAGCCGTCGGGCCCGGGCATCAGGTCGAAGAAGTCGCCGCCGACGTCCAGCCCGGCGGAGCGGGCGGCGCCGTAGGCGGCGCCGAGGTCGAGGCCGGGGATCTCGGGCAGCACGGGCGGGCGTAGCCCCGCCTGCAGGCCGTCGGCGAGCTCCACCTGCCGGCTGTAGAGCTTGGCGTTGTCCACCGCGAACGCGGCCCGGCGGGCGAGGTCGGCCAGCAGGTCGGCCTCGTCGGCCGCGAACATGCCACCAGGGTCACGCCCGATCGCGACCACGCCGAGCACCCGGCGCCGGGCACGCAGCACGGCCACGAGGACCGGGCCGTCCGGGGTGGTCACCTGCCGCACCGGTGTCGTGCCGGCGCCGCGCACGGCCGCCAGCAGGGGGCCGGCGGGGTCGGTGGCCGCCGCGGTGAGCTCGGGCTCCGCGGCCTCCTCCGCGTGCGCGACCGCCGAGAGGACCGGGTTTCCGTCGTCGCGGCGCAGGTAGACGGCACACCACCGGCCGATCCGCGGCACCGGCAGGTGGGCCAGCATGGACAGCGTGTGCTCCAGCTCGAGGCTGCCGGCGAGCAGGTCGGAGGCCTCGGCGAGGAACGACAGCATCCCGATCCGGCGCTCCTCGGCCTGGCGCATGTCGCCGCCGCCCAGCGCGAGCGCCATCCAGCGCGCGACGAGCCGGACCCGCTCCGCGTCGACGGCCGCCGGCTGGCCGCCGTGGCCCGGATGGGCGGGGTCCGGCCAGAGCAGCACCTCGCCGAGGCTGTCCTGGGTCGGGTCGAGCGGGAACGACAACGCGTCGGTGGGCTCGCCGGTGTTGCCGAGGGCGGCGACGATCTCCGGCTCCGGGTCGTCTGGCGACGGCCGGTGAACCAGTCCGCCGGTCACCGGCTGGGCGTCGACGAGCTGGGCGAGCAGCTCGGCGACCTCGCCCTCGGCCGTGAGGGCACGCGCGGTCGACCGGGAGATGATCCGAGGGGACCGCGGGTAGGGCTCCAGCGCCGGTTCGGGGGCGGCCGACGGCGAGGCGCCCGGGGTCCCTGCCGGATCGACGAACGGGGTCCCTGCCGGATCGGCGGAGCCGATCTGGGAGGTCGTGGTCTGGCAGGTTCGCTCGCTGTGACGAGGGAGAAAACCGTCGGCGGGCGGGTCGGTGGGTACCGCGGTCGGCTGTGTCGGCCCGGCCAGCGGGCTGGCCGGGGACCGCTCCACCCGCGCCGGCGTGGTGCTCGCGGCGGGGGACGACCGCGCCGCGGGCGCAGATGTGAGAGAAATCACATTGTCTGCCGGCTCGGAGGGGGCGGTGGCTGGCTCGCCGGGCGATGATTCCGTCCGGGTGGTGCCGATGAGACGGAACCAGACGGTTTTGCCTCCAGCGCCGTGCTCAGTGCCCCAGCTGCTGGCCAGCGCGTCGACGAGGGCGAGACCTCGGCCGTCCTCGCGCAGGCCGCCCAGGCCCGACTCGCCGAGGCCACCCTCCTGGCCACCAGCCTGCCCGTCGCCCGCGCCGCGCCGGGAGGAGCCGATGCGCACCGGATGCAGATCGTGCACCCGGACCGCCAGCTCCCCAGGCGAGATGGCCGTGACATCGACCGTCGCCGGCGTGCCCGCATGGACCACCACGTTGGTGACAAGTTCCGTGACCAGCAACAACGCCGAGTCGAGGGTGTCCTCGTCGATCCTTCCGCGAAGAGCGGACAGCAGGAACCTGCGGGCGGAGCGCGGTGACTCCGCTGCGGGCGGCAGTGTGATGGTGTGGTGAGGTAGCCGTCCATCCAGCCCTACGGCGCTCATGTCGGTCAGTCTCTCCTGTGATGTCCCCGGCTAGGCGGATACTGACGCCGGGTGTGACCTGCCGAGGGACGAATAGCTACCACCGGTGTGCTGCCGTAGACCCCGAGGAGACAGATGAGCCTCGATCGTGACCACGAAGCGCCGGACGCGCGCCAAGATGATGGTGCCCTGTCCGGTTCGTCGGCGAGCACGAAGGCCCGCTCAGCATTGGCCGACCACGGGGGGACCACGGAGGGTGCTGGATCGTCGAGCCAGAACGGCGGCGGTCATGGGACAGCGACCGCCGTTCTGGACGGCGCGCCGCCGGATGGGCCAGGAGGGGGCCACGACCTCGCCTCGGCCGCCGTGGACGACCTGCTGGCAGATCTGCTTGCCGGCCTGTCCGGACTCTGTGACGGCGACTTCAGCGTCCGCCTCGGCCTCCGGGACGGGCTGTCCGGCGAGGTCGCCCGCCGGTTCGACGAGCTGGCCGCCACCCAGGAGCGGCATGCCCGCGAGCTGGAGCGGGTGAGCAATGTCATCCGCCGCGAGGGCCGGCTGACGCAGCGGATGGACGACCTCGGCGGCCGGGACGGCTGGCGCAGCCTCACCCGGTCGGTGAACTCGCTGATCGACGACCTCGCCCGCCCGACGCACGAGGTCGGTCGGGTCATCGCGGCGGTGGCCGAGGGCGATCTCTCCCAGCACATGCCGCTGGAGATCGCGGGCCAGCCGGTGCGGGGTGAGTTCCTGCACATCGGCACGACTGTGAACACTATGGTCGACCAGCTGTCCTCGTTCGCCGATGAGGTGACGAGGGTGGCCCGCGAGGTGGGCACCGAGGGCAAGCTGGCCGGCCAGGCGCAGGTCAAGGGCGTCTCCGGCGTGTGGCGGGACCTGACCGAGTCGGTGAACTCGATGGCGGGCAACCTGACCGCCCAGGTCCGCGGCATCGCCCACGTCACCACCGCGGTGGCGAACGGCGACCTGTCGCAGAAGATCACCGTCGACGCTCAGGGCGAGATCGCCGAGCTCAAGCACACCGTCAACACGATGGTCGACCAGCTCTCGGCCTTCGCCGACGAGGTCACCCGGGTCGCCAAGGAGGTGGGCACCGAGGGCAAGCTCGGCGGCCAGGCGACGGTCAAGGGCGTCTCCGGCGTCTGGCGAGACCTGACCGACTCGGTCAACGTCATGGCCGCCAACCTGACCACCCAGGTCCGCGGCATCGCCGAGATGGCGGCGGCGGTCCAGCGCGGCGACCTGACCCGCCAGATCCAGGTCGACGCCCGCGGCGAGGTGGCCGCGCTCGCGCACACGCTGAACACGATGGTCGACCAGCTCTCGTCGTTCGCCGACGAGGTGACCAGGGTCGCCTGGGAGGTGGGCACCGAGGGCAACCTGGCCGGCCAGGCGCACGTGCGCGGGGTCTCCGGGGTCTGGCGGGACCTGACCGAGTCGGTGAACTCGATGGCGGGCAACCTGACCGCCCAGGTCCGCAACATCGCCCTGGTGGCGAAGGCCGTCGCCAACGGCGACCTCTCACAGAAGATCACCGTTACCGCTCAGGGTGAGATCCTCGACCTCAAGGAAACCCTGAACACGATGGTCGACCAGCTCTCGGCCTTCGCCGACGAGGTCACCCGGGTCGCCAAGGAGGTGGGCACCGAAGGCAACCTGGGCGAGCAGGCGCACGTGCGCGGGGTCTCCGGCGTGTGGCGGGACCTGACCGACTCGGTCAACGTCATGGCCGCCAACCTGACCACCCAGGTCCGCGGCATCGCCCTGGTCACGACGGCGGTCGCCAAGGGCGACCTGTCCCAGAAGATCACCGTCAACGCGCAGGGCGAGATCGCCGAGCTCAAGGACACCGTCAACATCATGGTTGACCAGCTGTCCTCGTTCGCGGCCGAGGTCACCAGGGTGGCCCGCGAGGTCGGCGTCGAGGGCGAGCTCGGTGGCCAGGCGACGGTCGCCGGGGTCGCCGGCGTGTGGCGCGACCTGACCGACAGCGTCAACCAGCTCGCCTCGACGCTCACCATCCAGCTGCGCGCGATCGGTGACGTGTCGACGGCCGTGACCCGCGGCGACCTGACCAGGACGATCTCGGTCGAGGCCGAGGGTGAGGTCGCCGAGCTCAAGGACAACATCAACCAGATGATCACCCGGCTGCGCGAGACCACCGAGGTGAACGCGCAGCAGGACTGGCTGAAGTCGAACCTGGCTCGGATCGGCAGCAAGATGCAGGGCCAGCGCGACCTGTACGCCGTCTGCCAGATGATCATTTCCGAGATGACCCCGGCGGTGAACGCCCAGCAGGGCACCGTCTACCTGCTCGACTTCATCGAGGGCGACAAGCTGCGCTACGTCGCCGGCTACGGCTCGGTGCCGCGGCGCCGCTCGGACGGCACGTTCCTGTTCGGCGAGGGCCTGATCGGCCAGGCCGCCGTCGAGAAGAACCGGATCAGGGTGGAGAAGGTGCCGGCCGGCTACCTCACCATCCGCAGCGGCCTGGGCAGCGCGCCGCCGTGCGACCTGGTCGTGGTGCCGGTGCTGTTCGAGAACCAGGTGCTCGGCGTGATCGAGCTGGCGAGCTTCACGCCGTTCTCGGACCTGCACCTGAACCTGGTCGAGCAGCTCGTCGACACGATCGGCGTGGTGCTCAACACGATCATGGCGAACGCCAGGACCGAGGAGCTGCTGGCACAATCCCAGCGGCTCACCCAGGAGCTGCGTTCCCAGTCGGTCGAGCTGCAGCGCACGAACGCCGAGCTGGAGGAGAAGGCGCAGCTTCTCGAGGTGAAGAACCGCGAGATCGAGCTCGCCAGGATCGGCCTGGAGGAGAAGGCCGAGCAGCTCGCGCTGTCGTCGCAGTACAAGACCGAGTTCCTCGCCAACATGAGCCACGAGCTGCGCACCCCGCTGAACAGCCTGCTCATCCTGGCGAAGCTGCTGGCCGACAACCAGGACGACAACCTCACGTTCCAGCAGATCGAGTTCGCCAAGACGATTCACTCGTCCGGCTCCGAGCTGCTCATGCTGATCAACGACATCCTCGACCTGTCGAAGGTCGAGGCCGGGAAGATGGACGTCGAGGCGGCGACGGTGCGCACGGACGCGCTGTGCGACGGCATCGGGCAGGCGGTCAGGCCGCTGGCCGCGCAGAAGGGGCTCACCTTCGCGGTGACGGTCGCCTCGGACGTGCCGGCGGAGTTCGTCACCGACGAGCAGCGCATCCAGCAGGTGCTGCGCAACCTGCTGTCGAACGCGGTCAAGTTCACCGATGCCGGCACGGTCCGCCTGGAGGTCACGGTGGCCTCGTCCGACGGGCCGTTCATCGTGCCGAGCCTGCGCTCGGCACCGACCGTGCTGTCGTTCGCTGTGTCCGACACCGGCATCGGGATCGCCGCCGACAAGCTCCGCATGATCTTCGAGGCGTTCCAGCAGGCGGACGGGACGACGTCGCGGCGCTACGGCGGCACGGGGCTCGGCTTGTCGATCAGCAAGGAGATCGCGCGGCTGCTCGGCGGCTCGATCGCGGTGTCCAGCGCGTTCGGGCAGGGCAGCACCTTCACTCTCTACGTCCCGTCGGTGATGCCCACGGATCACGTGCCCTACGGGCTCACGCCCGGCGAGCCGGACGATGTCCTGATCATCATCGGGGACGAGGGCGCGTCGAGCGGGGGCCAGCCCGGGCTCGACGGCCACGGCGCGTTCACCCCGCCCGGCCAGCCCGGCACCGGCTACCCGGCCGTCGGCCCTGGCGACGCCTGGGCCCCCGACACCTCGGTGACGCGTCTCGCGCCCTCCCAGCCGGCGCTGCCGAGCGGCGAGCCGGACGCGACCGACCTCCCGGCCATGCGGACGCTCCCGGCCGGCGAGCCGGTGGGCGGCGCCGGCACGGGCGTCGCCACCGGGCGTGGGGAGCTGGGTACACCGGAGCCGGGCGGGACGCCGTTCCTCACCGAGACCTCGCGGCCGCGCCGCGAGGTCGACCCGGACGAGGCCGACCCGCTGCAGGGCACCACGGTGCTGGTCGTCGACGATGACGTTCGTAACGTCTTCGCGCTGACGAGCGCGCTGGAGATGTTCGGCATGCGGGTGCGGTACGCGGACAACGGGCGTGACGCAATCAAGCTGTTGCAGCAGGAGAGCGACGAGGCCGTCAGGCTGGTGCTGATGGACGTGATGCTGCCCGGCATGGACGGCAACGAGGCGACCACGGTGATCCGGGCGATGCCGGCGTTCGTCGATCTGCCTATCCTGGTGCTGACCGCGAAGGCGATGCCAGGCGACCGTGAGAAGAGCATCTCGGCCGGCGCGAGCGACTACATCACGAAGCCGGTCGACCTCGACCGCCTCCTCTCCGTCATGCGCTCTCATCTTTAGCGGGCGCCGGGGCGCCCGTCACAGATGAGAACTGTCGGGCGCCAGCGCCGTCCCTACGTGGTTCCGGACCGAGGTATATGGCGGTGGCTGAGCTGATTCCGGGTCGAGGAGGTGGCTGAGTTGGCGCCGCGCCGATGCGCCGTCACCGGGCGGCGGCGTGCCTCGCTGGGCGGGGACCGGCGCCTGCCTGGGAAGCCGGTAGGCGCGGCTCACAGGCGATTCTTCGGGGGGCGGTGGTGACCGCTCGGGGGCTATCAGCGATGGTTGGTATGCCGGCGCGCGCATGGAGGACGAGTCTGGGGCCCCATGACCCGCGGAACCGGCGCGACCGAGGCGCATCACGACAGGAGGAGGAAGGCGGGTGACCGAGCGGACCGGCGGTCCTGTCGACCCAGGAGACGGGCCGAGTGCGGAACGGCCACGGAGCAAGATCCTGTTGGTCGACGACCGGCCCGACAACCTCATGGCGCTGGAGGCGATCCTGGCCTCTCTGGACCAGGAGCTCGTAACCGCCTCCTCCGGCGAGGAGGCGCTCAAACGGCTGCTCGTCGATGACTTCGCGGTGATCCTGCTGGACGTGCAGATGCCCGGTATGGACGGGTTCGAGACCGCCCACCGGATCAAGCAGCGTGGGCGGACCAGGGACACGCCGATCATCTTTCTCACCGCCATCGACCGTGAGCCGCATCACGCCTTCCGGGGATACGCCGTCGGCGCCGTCGACTACATCGCCAAGCCGTTCGACCCGTGGCTGCTGCGGGCCAAGGTCAGTGTCTTTGTCGAGTTGTTCGAGAAGAACGAGCGGCTCAGCGAGCTGGCCCACCAGCGGGTCCGCGACTTCGACCTGATGACCGAGGTCGCGGAGCGGTTGACCGCGCTCGATGTGCTGCTGGAGGGTGCGCGCGACGCCTCTCCCGAAGAGATCATCGCGGCGGCGGGCGCGGAGGTGCGCGGGTTGGTGGCACGACTGCGGCCGTTCGCCCGGTCAACGCCCGCCGGCTGATGTCGCCTGGGTGATCGGCGGTCGTCGGTGGCCGGCCCTTTGTTGTCGATGGTCGGGGTGGCGGCGTGCGGCGGTCGGGGAACGCGGGCGAAACGCCCGCGCGTCCGCATCTGCGCTGTCCGGGCATTCCGGCTCGTCATCGGGCCGCCCGGGCACGCGGATAGCATCCGACCTGGACAGACGTACCGAACGGCAAACTCGATGACACCTCCGAGTCCGGCTTTCAAGGACGGCCGGGTCGTCGCGGTTGCCGGCGGGCCAGCGGTATCCGCTGGGGTAACCAGGCGGCTGGATGTCGTTCGGCGAGACCGCGTCGTCCCCTGGCTGGTCGGCGTTTCCTGGAGGTCTGTGCGTGGCCGGTGAGCGCCCGACACCCGCGCGCCGGAGCCGCGGCGGCCGCGCGGAACACCCGACGCGGATTGGTCCGTACTTCGTGGAGCGGGTCCTCGTGACCAGCGGCACCGGGGTGGTGCACCTGTGCCGCGCGGGCGACGGAAGCCGCTCGGCCGTGAAGATCATCGCTCCCGACCTGGCCTGTGACCGGGCGTTCCTGGGGCAGCTGCGCGTCGAGGCGCTGCGTGCGCGAGACACCGCGCCGGCCTGCCTGGCCGAGGTCCTGGGCGTCGACGTGGACGGGCCGACGCCGTACGTCGTGACGGAGTTCCTCGACGCTCCGACCCTCGGCGCGATGGTCGCCTCCGGCGGCCCGTTGTCCGCGGCCGCGGTCGGGCGGCTGGGAGCGGCGATGGCCACCGGGCTCGCCGAGCTGCATCACCAGGACCTGGTGCTAGGCGACCTCAAGCCGGCGCGGGTCGTGCTCGCCGCCGGCGGGCCCCGGTTCATCGACTTCGGCGTCGCCCGGGCCGCCGGCCGCCTCGGCAAGGGGACGCGCCGCGGCCCGGCGATGGCGACCTTCGGCGCGCCCGCGTTCATGGCACCGGAGCTGGCCCTGGGCCATTCGCTGACAGCCGCCGCCGACGTGTTCGCCTGTGGTGCGCTGATCATCTACGCGGCCACCGGCCGGCCGCCGTTCGGCGAGGGCGCGCCGCGCGCGCTGTTGCAACGGGTCGTCTACACCGAGCCCGACCTCGCGGGCGTGCCGGCGCCGCTCGCGGCGCTGCTGGCCGACGTGATGCGCAAGAACCCGGACCGCCGGATCAGCGCGCGCGACCTCGCCGACCGCCTGCTCGAGCTGGCCAACCTGCCCACACCGGCCACCGCGCCTGTCCCCGCGCCCCCGGCCCCCCTCGCCCGTGCCACGGCCGGCCAGTTCGCGGCGGCAGCCGGGCTCGAGGACCTCTTCGAGGACGTCGCGCCGCGGCTGGAGAACGACGACACCCGTCCAGCGGACGAGCCGGTGGCGGTGGACGAGCCGACCGCGGTGGACGAGCCGGCGGCGGACGATGCCACGTCAGCACCAGCCACGTCCGCGCCGCCCGGGTCCGCGACGGCTACGGCAGCCTCGCCCGAGGAGACAGCCTCGCCCGAGGAGACAGCCGAGCCCGTCGCGACGGCTGAGAGCGACGTCACGGCGATTTTGGCGACGGCCGAGGCATTGAGCGCGGTCGACCTTCCGGAAGGCGCCGCAACGGTTCCGGACGCCCCGGTGGTGGTGCCCGACGACGAGGTGCCCGACGACGAGGTGCCCGACGACGAGGTGCCCGACGACGAGGTGCCCGACGACGAGGTGCCTGACGAGGACGGCCCACCGGCGCCCGACGAGGACGCCGGTGCATCCGCGCCAGCGGCGTCCGCCCCAAAGGGCGGGACGAAGCTGACGGGGGACAGCGAGCCGTCCGCCGAGCCGACGCGATCGGATGACGCTCCCGGCGAGTCCGCCATCGTCCCGTTGCCCTCCGCCGCCCAGGGCGCCGACGACGAGTCGGCCTCGCCGCCGGCGCCGGACACCGAGCCAGCGCGGGGCGGGGGCGGTAGCCGCTGGCTCCGGGCGGCCGCCCGCCGGCCGCGGGCGCTGGTGACGCCGGCAAGCGTGCTAACCGGCGCCATCATGGTCGCCGTGGTGGTCGTCGGCGTGATCGCCATCCTTGACCGGGCGCACGCGGCCCGGGACGCCGCGACGTCGCGGCGGCTGGCGGCCGAGGCGGGTCAGCTCCTCCCCGCGCGCCCGGATTTCGCCGGCCAGCTCGCCGTGGCCGCATACCGGATCTCCGAGACGCCGCAGGCCGCGAAGGTGCTGGTCGACGCCGCGGTGCGCGAGACCGGGCAGGCGGGCGGCGCTGTCCATGACGTCGCGCTCAGCGCGGACGGCGCCACCCTCCTGCAGGCGGGTGACACCGGCGTTGGCGTCTGGGACCTGCGCGACCCGAGCACGGTTCACCGCGGTGCCACGCTCCTCGCGAAGACGGGCGCGGTCATGGCGGTCACCGCCGCGCCGGCGGACGCCGGCAACCGGCGGGTGATGGCCACCGGCGGGGCCGACCGGCTGGTCAGGCTGTGGGACCTCACCGACCCGGCCCGCCCCGTCCAGCTCGCGGCGCTGCGCGGCGCCGCGGCGACGGTCAACGACATCGCCTTCTCCGCCGACGGCCGCACGCTGGCCACCGCCGAGGCGGATGGCGCCGTGCGGCTCTGGGACGTCGCCGACCACGCCCACCCCCGCCAGCTCGCCGCCGTCAGGGTCGCGGGCCCGGCGCTGTCGGTCGCGCTCGCGCCGGACGGCCGGACCCTCGCGGTCGGGGCCGTCGGCTTCCTGCGGATCTGGGATCTCCCGGAGCGGGCCCAGCCTCGCCCGTACGCCGAGTTCTACGTCTGGGCCAAGGCGAGTCAGGTCCGGTTCAGCCCGGATGACTCCCTGCTCGCCGTCGCCACCACCCCGCTCGACCGGCGCTCCGCCGGCGTCGCCGCGTCCACGGCGTCGGACGGCGGCAAGGTCCAGCTCTACCAGCTTTCGGGCGGCCGGCGGCCACGGCCGGTAGCCACGTTCGGCGCCCGCCCCGCCGGCGTCGCCGGACTGGTCTTCAGCCTGGACGGGCGGACGCTTCTGACCGGCGGTGCCGACGGTGAGATCTCGGTCTGGGACATGACGTCGCCGACGCGCCCGAAGGTCGGCGGGACCCTGCGCGTGGACGGGACGCCGGGCGCGCTGGCCCTCAGCTCGTCCGGCCGCGGCTGGGTGCTGGCCGCCGCCGGCGCCGGCTCGGCGCGGGTGTGGGAGCTCGACCCGGCGGTCGCCGCGGAGCAGGTCTGCGCCCGCGTCGGCACTCGCCTCACCCAGGCCGAATGGCTGCGCGCCGCCCCTGGCCGCACCTACGAGGCCCCCTGCCCGTAGCCCGCGGGGGAGGACAGGCGAGGGGCGGGAGCGGGCAAGGTCAGGAGCGGACGAGGCGGGCGATGGCGGCGCTCGCCTCGCGCAGTTTCTCGTCGGCGACCGGGCCGCCGGTGGCGACGGCGTCCGCGACGCAGTGGCCGAGGTGGTCCTCCAACAGGCCGATCGCGACGGACTGCAGGGCGCGGGTGGCGGCGGAGACCTGCGTCAGGATGTCGATGCAGTACTTGTCCTCGTCGACCATGCGCTGCAGACCACGGACCTGGCCCTCGATCCGGCGCAGCCGAGCGAGGTAGTCATCGCGGTGCGCACTGTAGCCGTGCTGGCCGTGTGACGGCACCGCCTCGGCGACCGGGTCCTGGGTCCCGTCCTCGTCGCCGCTCACGTCGGGCCCGTCGCCTGCCCGCGGCTTCGTCGACATGGCTGCCACGCCCCGTCCCTAGCCCACCAGGTACTCCCCAAGGGTACCCAGCCGGCTCGCCGCCGTGGGGCGGGCCGCGGCCGCCACACGGCCGTGGCCCGGGCTCGTCGGGCGCGATCAGGCAGGCAGGCTGGTGGCCGCCGTCCCGGGTGCCGCGGCCAGCGGGAAGGTGCCGCGTCCTGGCGCGAGGCCGGAACTCGTGTGCAGCGCGGCGCCGACGGCGGCGAGCTGGGCGTCGGAGCCGGCCGGGCCGATGACGCTCACGCCGTAGGGCAGACCGCCGCCGAAGCCGACCGGGACCGCGACGGCGGCGAGGTCCAGCAGGTTCGCGAACGTCGTGTACCGACCGAGGCGGGCGTTGCGCCGGATCGGGTCGGCCAGCATGTCCGCGACGGAGAACGTCCGGGGCACGGTCGGCAGCACCAGCGCGTCGACCGCCCGCCACGTCGCCTCGGTCTGGCGGCGCAGCGTCCGCAGTCGGTCGACACCGGTGAAGACGTCCACGCCGCTGATCCGGGCGCCGGGCGCGAGCAGCTCGGCGACGACCGGGTGCACGGCGTCCGGATGCTCCTCCAGGAAGTCGCCGACCGCGGCGTAGCGCTCGGCAAGCCACGGGCCCCCGTAGAGCATGGTCCCGGCCTCGAAGAACGGGGCGAGGTCGATCTCGACCAGCTCCGCGCCCATGGCGGTGAGCAGGTCGAGCGCGCGCCCGAACACCGCCTGGACCGCGTCGTCGCAGTCGGCGGCCACCATGGCCGCGGCCGGGATCCCCAGCCGGACGGACGGCGCGCCCAGCCCCCCGAGACTGGGCGCGCCTCCCTCGCCCGTCCAGGGGACCCGGCCGGGTGTCGGCGAGGGAAACTGGCGCGACCAGGGGTCGTGCTCGTCGAAGCCGCTGATGACGTCCAACACGAGCGCGCCGTCGGCGATCGACAGCGCCGCCACGGAAGGGCAGTCCAGCGACCGGCAGGCCGGCACAACGCCCCTGGAGCTGACCAGCCCCCGGGACGGCTTGATGCCGACGGTGTTCGTCAGCGCGGCCGGCACCCGGCCGGAGCCGGCGGTGTCGGTGCCGATGGCGAACGTGACCAGGCCCGCGGCGACCGCGACCGCCGACCCGGAGCTGGACCCGCCGGCGATCATCGCCGGGTCGAACGGCGAGGTGGGGATGCCATAGGGGCTGCGGACCCCGGACAGGCCGGTGGCGAACTGGTCGAGGTTGGTCTTGCCGACACAGACGGCGCCGGCGGCGAGCAGCGCGTCGACCAGCGGCGCGCCGACGGTGGCCTGGTAGCCGAAGCCCGGGCAGGCGGCCGTCGTCGGCATCCCGGCGACGTCGATGTTGTCCTTCACCCCGAACGGCAGGCCGAACAGCGGCGGGAGGTCGTCACCGGGCGCCACCGCCGCGGCACGCGCGTCGAGCTCGGCCGCCCTGACGAGGAGGTCGGTGCGGTCGGCGACGTGGATCCAGACGCCATCGTCGCCGCGGGCGGCGATCGCCGCCAGCACCGCGTCGACGACGTCGGCCACGCGCAGCCGCCCCGAGAGGTAGGCGGCGCGCAGCACGGCGGCCTGCAGGTCGAGCGGCGCCGGCACGAGCGCCGGCGCGGTCGGGGAAGCCGGGGCTGGGGCTGGGGCTCCGGTCAGGGCTTGGGTTTGGGTTTGGGTTTGGGTTTGGGTTTTAGGATGTGCCAGGGCTTCGGGCTCGGGGAAGGCGCTGACCATCGCCGGTCAGCCGGCGACCGGGGCGGCCACGGCGGTGAGCAGCGCGTCCGAGGTGGCGACCGAACCGAAGACGCCGCCCTGCATCTTGACCATGTTGAGGGCGGCCTCGTAGTTGCCGTGGTCGGTCGCGCCCGTGCAGTCGGACAGCAGCAGGCACTCGTAGCCACGGTCGTTGGCGTCGCGCATCGTGGTGTGGACGCACACATCGGTGGTGATGCCGGTCAGGATGATGTGGGTGATGCCGGCGCGCTGCAGGACCAGGTTCAGGTCGGTCGCGTAGAACGAGCCCTTGCCCGGCTTGTCGATGACGACCTCGCCGGGCAGTGGGGCGACCTCGGGGACGATCTCCCAGCCTGGTTCGCCGCGGGTCAGGATCCGCCCGCACGGGCCCTCGTCGCCGATGCCGGCGCCGATCCGCTTCGAGCGCCACAGCTTGTTCGGCGGGCAGTCGGACAGGTCCGGGCGGTGGCCCTCGCGGGTGTGCACGATGAAGAACCCGAGCGGCCGCAGTACCTCGAGCAGTCGCGCCGTCGGTGCGAGCCCCGCCCTGGTGAGCTCCAGGTCGTAGCCCATGGCGTCGACGTAGCCGCCCTTGCCGCAGAAGTCGACCTGCCAGTCGATGTTGATCACGGCGGTGGTGGCCGGGGAGAACGATCCGTTGTACGGCCAGTTGTACGGGTCCGCCTCAACGGTGGCGAAGGTGACGTCGTTGGCGGTCATCGTGGTCCTTTCGGTTTCCCCGAGCTGCTGGCGTGGTCGACGGCCGGCGACGGCGGCCGTCGGCGGCCCGGACGCCCCGGCGGCACGGAAGCCGCGCCCCGGGGCGTCGCGGGGGTGGAGCGGTAGACCTGACCGCGGCGGGACGGCGACGCCCCTGGCCGCGGTCAGGTCATGATCCGGGCCGTCCTCAGGACTTGGGAAGCTCCCCGACGACGCCGTCGACGAAGTAGTCGATGGTGTCGAGGGTGGCGTAGTCCGGGACCGTGCCGGCCGGGATGCGCACCTTGCCCTCCTGGTCGGTGATCGGGCCCTTGAACGGCGAGCCGTCCGCCGCCGAGATGTCCGTCTTGGCCTTCGTGATGGCGTCCTTCGTCTCCTGGGTCACGGATGGCCCGAACTTCGACTGGACGAAGGGGTTCTCACCGTTCTTGTATCCGACGCGGTAGTTCGCGTTGTACTTGCTACCGGTGAAGGTCCCGCCCAGCGCGGTCTTCACGATGTCGGTGTAGAGCGGGCCCCAGGCCCATTCGGAGCCGGTGAGCCAGCCCTTAGGCGCGAGCGACGAGGCGTCCGCGTGGTAGCCCACGGTGAATGCCCCGCCGGCCTCGGTCGCCTTGATGACGGTGCCGGTGCAGTCCTGGTGCTGGCTGATGACGTCGACGCCCTGGGAGAGCAGGCTCTGCGTGGCCTGGGCCTGCTTGGCCGGGTCGCACCAGTTGGAGGTGTTGACGGTGTAGGTCTTCGCGTCCGGGTTGACCGACTTCGCGCCGAGCTCGAACGCGTCGATGTTCGCGATGGTCTGCGGGATCGGGAACGCGTAGACGTAGCCCAGCTTGTTGGACTTCGTCGCCTTCCCGGCGGCGATGCCGGCCAGGTAGACCGGCTCGTAGACCGTGCCGAAGTAGGTGCCGGTGTTCGCCGTGACCTTTCCGTCGGCGATCACGTTGCCCTGCTGGACGACGACTACGTCCGGGTGGGCGGCGGCGACCTTGAGCGCGGCGTCCAGGTGGCCGTAGCTGGTGGCGAAGATGATCTTCGCCCCCTTCTGGATCATGCCTTCCATGACCCGGGCCGCGTTGTCGTCCTCGGGGACGTTCTCCGCGGTGATGACCTGCAGGTCCGGGAAGGCCTTCTTGATTTCCTGGCTGCCCTGGTAGGCGGCCTGGTTGTAGCCGTAGTCGTCCTTCGGGCCGACGAAGATGAAACCGACGGCCTTGCTGTCCTTGCCCGGCGCCGAGGAGCCGGAGGCGGTAGCGGCGGAGTCGTGGGACGCCGCGCTGCTGCAGCCGGCGGCCGCGATCGCGAGCGCGGAGGCGACGGCGGTGAACGCCACCACGACCCGCCGTGAACGGAATCGCATTGTGAAAGAGGTCCTTCCCGGTGGAAGTGAGCCGAGGTTCCCGCGAACGGGTCGTTCTGGGCAGGGAGGGATGGCGCCGTGGGGTCAGTGCGGCGCGCGGGCAGGAGGAGATGGCCGGACGGCCAAAGGGGGCAGGGGAGGATCCCGGCCGGTCCGGCCGATCGGTCAGAAACCGATGCGGGGGCTTTGTGGCGCCGCGCGGCGCGGGTCTCGCGCTAGGCGGCGCGGGTCTCGAAGACGCGGCGCAGCTCGTCGGGCGCGGCGAGCAGAGTGCGCTTGCCCAGTACGGCGAGCACCAGGATCGTCACGACGAACGGGATCGCGTCCAGGGCGAACTGGTTGATCCCGTAGCCACGGGCCTGCAGCGCGGGGGAGAGGGCGAGCGCCGCGCCGAACAGGTACGAGCCGGCCATGACCCGCAGCGGGTTCCAGGTCGCGAAGATCACCAGCGCCACCGCGATGAAGCCGCGGCCGACCGTCATGTTCTCAAACCAGGCGTTCGAGTAGGCGATCGACAGCTGCGCCCCGCCGAGCCCGCACAGCCCGCCCCCGGCGATGACCGACACATAGCGCACGGTGTTCGTCGAGTAGCCATGGACGAGCAGCACCTCGGAGTGTTCGCCCGCCGTGCGGATCAGCAGGCCGACCCGGCTCTTGTAGAGCAGCCACCACACCATTGGGGCGACCGCGAACGAGATGTAGGTCAGCGGGTCGTGGTCGAACAGGATCGGGCCGACCCAGGGGATGGCCGACAGGCCCGGCACCTTCCACGGGTTGAGCGCGTGGATCTGCCGCCCGACGTAGGCCGCGCCGAACAGGGACGTGAGGCCCAGCGCGAAGAACATCACCGTCAGGCCCGACGCGAACTGGTTGGCCTTGCGGGCCACCACCAGCACCGCGTGCACGCCGGCGAGCGCCGCGCCCGCGCCCATACCGGCGAGCACACCCACCCACGGGCTGCCCGAGGTCGCGGTGGCCGCGTAGGCGGCCAGGGCGCCGCCCAGCATGCTCCCCTCGGTGCCCAGGTTGATCACGCCCGCCCGCTCGGAGATGGTCTCGCCGAGCCCGGCATACATGATCGCCGTGCCACCGCCGACGGCGCCGGCCAGGACGTCGACCACCAGGCTGCTCATCGCGCCTTCCCCCCGCTCTTCTTGCGTGTCGTCCAACCGAGGACGGCGATGAGCACCAGGCCCATCAGGATGTTCACCGTGGCCGCCGGCAGCGCCGAGTCGAGCTGCAGGCTGTCGCCGGCCACCGTGATGGCCGCGAGCGCGAGCGCCGCGAGCACGACGCTCACCGGGTTGTGCCGCGCGAGCCAGCTCGCGAGGAACGCGATGTAGCCGAAGTTGGTGGTGATGCCGGTGCGCAGCTTGTACTCGACGCCGGCGTAGTGGACCATGCCGCCGAGCCCGGCGAGCGCCCCGCCGACGAGCATCGCCGAGAGCAGCAGCAGCGCGACCGGGAGCCCGGCGCGCCGGGCCGCCTCCGGGTTGCCGCCGATCACCCGGAGCCGGAAGCCCCAGGTCGTGTAGCGCAGCAGCAGCCAGACGACCGCGGTCGCGATCAGTGCGAACACGATCCCGACGTGGACCGCGGTGGTGCCGAGGTAGGGCAGCTTCGCCGTGTCCGCGAGCGGTGCGGTCGTCGGCTGCCCGGTGCCGTGCGGGTCCTTCCACGGCGAGTAGATCAGGTAGAGCAGCAGGTCGAGGGCGATGTAGTTCATCAGCAGCGTGCTGACCGCCTCGTTGATGCCGACCGTCAGGCGCAGCACCGCCGCGAGCCCCGCCCAGGCCGCGCCCGCGGCCATCGACGCGACGACCATGAGGATCATGACCAGCCCGCCGCCGAGCCTGTCGCCGAGCGAGATCCCGATCCCGCCGGCGGCGACCGCGCCGATCACGATCTGGCCCTCGCCGCCGACGTTGACGAGCCCGGCCCTGGCCGGCACCACGACGGCGAGCGCGCCGAGCAGCAGCGGCGCCGCCTTGACGAAGATCTGTTCGATCGACGGCTGGTTGGTGAACGTCGAGGTCCACACGTTGGAGTAGACGCTCGCCGGGTTCGCGCCCTTGAGCAGCAGGAGCACGGTGAAGATGGCGATCGCGCCGGCGAGCGCGGCGGCCCACCGGGCGACCCCGCGTCCGATCCCGGTCAGCCGGCTCTCGACGGCCGGCGCGGCCGGCACGGCGGAGGCGCCAGGAGTCCCCGGGGCGACCGGTACCTCGGGAGCAAGGGTCGCCGTCGCGACCGCGCCCCCACCGCCGGTCGCGTCCTCCGGCTTGAACTGCGCGACTATCTGCGGGCCTCCGGCGGCGCGAGGCTCCGCCATTGTCGCGCCTCCTTCGGCCTGAGCCGGAATGGTCGTGTCGCTCATGCCCCCTCGCCCCCCTCAGGCATCGGGCCGTCCGCCAGCTGTCCAGCCACGGCGACCTGCTCGGCTGGCACCGGGGCCGCCGCCGGCGGCTCGGCCGGGGCCGGTGCGCCCGTCATCAGGGCGCCGAGCTCCTGGCGGTTCGTGGCCGCCGCCGACACGACGCCGGTGAGCCGGCCGGCGCAGAACACCGCGATCCGGTCCGCGACCGACATCAGCTCGTCGAGGTCCTCGGAGACCACCAGCAGCCCGGCGCCGTCGGCACGGCGGCCCAGTAGCAGCTCCTGGGTGCGCCGGGTGGTGGCGATGTCCAGGCCCCGGCTCGGGTAGGCGGCGACGACGAGGCTCGCCTCCCGGCCGAGCGCCCGCGAGAGCATGACGCGCTGGATGTTGCCGCCGGACAGGTCGGCGACCCGGCGGTGCGCCGGCGCCATCCGCAGCCTGACCCGGTCGTTGATCTCCGTTGTGTGCCTGCCGATCCGGCGCCAGTCCACGCCGATCCGGCGCAGGAAGGCCCGCAGGTTGCCCAGGGCCATGTGCTCGAGCACGGTCAGCGTCGGGACGACGGCGTCGTTCACCGGGTCCTCCGGCACGTCGACGGCACCGGCGGTGATCCCCGCGGTCGGGCCGCCGCGGCCGAGCTCCTGGCCGCTCACCCGGACGGTGCCGGCCGACGCCGGGCGGGCGCCGACGGCGACCTCGCACAGCTCCCGCTGCCCGCTGCCAGCCACGCCGGCCACGCCGACGATCTCGCCTGGCTGGACGGTGAGGGTGACATCGTGCAGCGCGGTGACGCCGCGGTCGCCGACCGCGCTCACCCCGACCAGCTCCAGCGCCGGCGGCGCCTCCGAGACGACCGTCGGCCGCTGGGCCGGCAGGGGTGCCACCGTCTGCCCGACCATCGCCTCGACCAGCTCGGCGTCGGTCATCGGCTTCGGGTCCACGCCCCCCAGCACGACCCGCCCGCCGCGCAGCACCGTCACCCGGTCGGCGATGGCCCGCACCTCGGCCAGTTTGTGGGTGACGATCACGACGCCGAAGCCCTGCGCCTTCAGACCGTTCACCATCGCGAACAGCGCGTCGACCTCGGACGGCGCGAGCACACTGGTCGGCTCGTCGAGGATGACGATCCGGGCGCCCGTCATCAGCACCTTGAGGATCTCGGTGCGCTGGCGCTCACCGATCGACAGGTGGCGCACCAGCGCCGTCGGGTCGACGGCCAGCCCGTAGGACTCGCTGGCCTCGGCGATCCGCTTGCGCAGCTCGCTCTGCCGCAGCGTGAGGCCGGCCCTGGCCAGCGCCAGCGCGTAGTTCTCGGTCACGGTGAATGCGGGCACCAGCCGCAGGTCCTGGAAGACCATGCCGATACCGAGGGCACGGGCCTGCGTCGGCGATCCGACGGCGACCCGCTCACCGGCCACCCGCATCTCGCCGGAGTCCGGCCGGTACATGCCGTAGACGAGCTTGAGCAGCGTGGACTTTCCGGCGCCGTTCTCGCCGATGAGGGCGTGTACCTCACCTGGCCGGACGTCGAGGCTCACGTCCGAATTGGCGAGTACCTCGCCGAACCGCTTGGTGAATCCGGTGACGGCGAGCAGCGGCTCGGCGGTGGTGGTCGCCCCGCCGGTCGCTTCGACGGTCACCGTGGACATGGCGTGTCCTCAGTGGCTCCGGGCAAACACCCAGACAATCCTGACATCGCGGCCTTCCGGTTCCTCGGCCCGGAGAGGTGTCCTCGCTGGGCCTGTCGGGCGGTGCTGGATCCGTGTCTTCGAAAGGTGTTCTCGAAGACGCGAAGGAAGGGCGTGCGCCTTGGGCGAGGCGCGCGGCAATGCTGCTTAGTTAGCCAAGATCGACCGTCATCACCGCAGGTCAACGGTTTGCATGAAGATCGCGGAGGATCCTAACTACGTGGCATTGCCTTGCGCGTAGCCCGCGGGTCGCACTTCCTTCGGCAGCGCCCGGCCGTCCGGCCGCGTGGGCCCGCCGCGCGCGGCACCGGCGAACGTGGTCAGCGGGAGATCTGTCTCCCGCGGGCCGACGACGGCGGCGAGCGGCGTGGCGATGTCACGGGCCTTGGCGCGGTGAGCGGCCTCGGCGGAGCACCATCTGGGTGATTGCGCGGGCGGCCCGCTTCTCCACGACCTCCATCGACTCGCCGACGTGGCTGCGCAGCTTGCGCACCGCGTCGGTCAGGTCGCCGGCGAGCACCGTCTCGACGATGCCGAGATGCTGCTCGATCGTGAGGTGGATGCGGTCCTCGGTGAGGAAGTCGTGCATGCGGACGGGCCGGATCCTGGCGTTTATGGCGTCGAGCAGGTTGGCCAGCTCGAGGTTGCCGGACGCCCGGGACAGCGTTAGATGGAATTCCTCGTCGAGGGCGACGAAGGAGGGGTCAGGGTCGGGAGGCGCGGTGCGTAGCGCCCGCCAGTAGTCGCGCAGCGGCTCCAGCAGCGCGGCCTCGTGCGGGACGCCGGATTCCAGCGCCCGTTCCATGCCTCGCAGCTCCAGCACGACCCGGATCTCGTAGAGGTCGCGCAGGCCGGTGAGATCCGGCTCCGCCGGGTAGTAGCCCCCGTCCGGCCGTTTCTCGACCAGGCCGTCTCCCGCCAGCCGGGTGAGCGCCTCGCGCACCGGTGTTCGCGAGACCCCGAGCAGCGCGGCGAGCCGCTCCTCGGTCAGCCGGTCGCGGAAGGAGAACTCGCCCTCCATGAGCCGCTGCCGCAGGGCGACATAGGCGTGCTCGCGCAGGTTCCCGACCGCCGCGGGCTTCGCCGACGGCCGTCGCTGCACGGCGCGCGGCTGCGCGCCCGAAACCTGCGCGCCCGGCGGCCGTGCTGCTGGCGGCTGCGCTGTCGGCGGTTGCGTCGGTGTCATGCAGCCGAGCATCCGTCATGGACCACCGCCGCGTCGCAGGCCCCCACCAGCCGCTGGCGACGACCGGGCCGGACCTGGCTCCCGACGGGCGCGGCGACAGGCACGGTCGTACCTCCTGAAGCGGGCGGCTGCTGGGAGCGGTCTGGGCCGTGGCGGGGAAGGAGGGGCGGCACGCCGCGGCGGCGGGCGGGCTGCGCGAGGCATGTCGTGACCCCCTTCCGTTTCTGAATACGGGTCTGTATACAGGCCCGTGTACATGCAGGTGACGGTAGAGATTCGCGTGTTTCGGATCAACGCGCTGCTTGTTACGTTCCCGCGTCGCGGCAGGCGTCTCCGGAGGCCCCCGGGCGTGGTGGACCGATGATGTCGGCCGGGGCCGCCGCGCCTGCCCACGGCGCCTGGCGGGCGGCGGCCGCTCTCACGAATGGAGGTGTGACCGCGAGGATGAGTACGGCTGAGCCGGCGTCCGCGCCGTCGTTCCTGCTGCTGCATGGGGCGGCGACGACCGGCGCCATCTGGGCGGGCGTGCGTCGGGAGCTGGGGGAGCGCCCGGTGCTGGCCCCTGACCGGCCGTCCACCGGCGATCTCGCGCGGGAGCTGGCCGCGTTGCGCGCCGCCGTCGACGAGGCCGGACGGCTCGGCGTCCCGGTGCCCACCCCGGTGGTGTTCGGTGGGGTGAGCGGCGGGGCGACCCTGGGCCTGGCGGCGCTGGCCGCCGGGGTGCCGCTGGCGGCGGCCGTGCTGCACGAGCCGGCCGTCGGGTCCCTGCTGCCCGGCCTGCTCGCCCCCATGGCGGCCGCCTTCGAGACGGGCGGGGTGGCGGCCTTCGGGCGGACGCTCTATGGCGAGCGCTGGCGACCGTCCAACGCGCCCGCCGACCCGGGCGCGGTCGCGCGCGACCTGGCGATGTTCCTGCGCTTCGAGCCGGCCGCGCCGGGGCCGACGCCCGGCCCGGTGATCGTCACGGTCGGCGAGCGTTCCCCCGACGTCCGCCACCGTGCCGCCGAGCTGCTGCATCGCGAACTGGGTGTGACGGTCCGGGTGCTCGCCGGCTGCGGGCACGCGGCCCACCTGGAGGCGCCGGCCGAGTTCGCCGCCCGGCTGCTCGATGCCGCTAGGAGCCTGGACTGACGGACGGTTTCTTGGGCGCCCGGTCCTCGCTGGTCGTCGCTAGCCCTCAGTCCTCGTCTGGCCAACCGACAGCGGAGGCCCGGTCGACGTGGTGCGGAGGCACGTCCGCGAGCAGGCGAGCGAGGTCGTCGCCTCCGCCGTTTCCGCCGCGCAGCGAATCCTCAGGGTCGACGTCCTGCGCGGGCTCGCGTTCCCAGTCAAGGTCGAGGTGACGTCGCGGCACCCGTGGCGCGGGAGCGTCGCGAGCGTCCGCCGGAATCCTGTCCTCCGTTCGACCATCCTTGGGCCGGCTTTCGCTTGTCATGGTTCGATCGTGCTCCCTACAGCTGTGCGCGGGCTCGGTGCGTCGTGCCGATCGTCTCCGGTTCGCTCGGGCGATGAGGCGCCGGATTCATCCGCAACTTATCGCTAGAAAGCAAATCGGCCCTAGTGTCTATCTTGCACGAGAGCAAAGTGGCTACGATGTCCGCCGTGGACGACGGTGAGCAGTTGGTCGGCATCGGGGACATCGCGTTCCAGCTCAAGATCACGCGTCAGGCGGTGGACTACTGGACTCGTAAGGACCCTAAGTTCCCTGAACCCTTGCAGGTCATCAACGCACCCACGGGCAGCGGGGCCAAAGGAACTCGGGTCTGGCGCAAGTGTGAGGTAGATGCGTGGATCATCGATCACTACCGAAGGCGCAAGGCGTAGCGGCTCGAGCGGTCAAACACCAGGGCGCTTCGCCCGTTGGTGGCGTCCAGGTTGTCGTCCGCCCGCGCTTTGATGGCACTGGGTGCCTTATTGTCGCCGGTTAAACGGAACGTCCGTTGCCAAACTTGGCTACTCCGACCGCTTCGCGGATCGATCGGCGGAACCCAGGGAAGCAGAACCAGGGAACCCAGTGAACGGACCGATACGGAAGGGCCAGCTCGCGCGTGGGCCGGCCAGTTGGCGGACCGAAGGCTCTCCCCACGATCCGTGGAAGCGGATCGTGGGGCCCTGGCCCGCGATCATCGCGGGCCCTCCCGTGGCCGGGCTCGGGTCAGGCGGCGTTGGCCGCGTTGCCCCCGCTGCCGGTGGACGAGGAGGAGGCACTCGCGGCCGTCGGCGTCGCGGTGGACTTCGCCGCGTCCGAGCTCGTGTCCTTGCCACCGCCCCCGGTCGCGGCCTCGTTGCCGCCGCCGTCAGCCGCGGCCTCCTTGGACCGCTGCGCCGGCGCGGTCGCGGACGAGCCCGAGCGGCTGTCGGTCTTGTAGAACCCGCTGCCCTTGAAGACCAGGCCAACCGAGCTGAACACCTTGCGCAGCCGGCCTGCGCAGACCGGGCACTCGGTCAGCGCGGGGTCGCTGAAGCTCTGCACGGCCTCGAGGTCATTGCCGCAGGCGGTGCAGCGGTACTGGTACGTCGGCACGGTCTCCTCCCCAGGAGTTGGCACTCGACAGTAGCGACTGCCAACTCTAACCGGTCGGCCGCCGTCACGTTCCCGCCGGAGCCCGCGCACGGGTATCCGACCTGTCACACCGGCCCGCGGCGCACGACCTGGGTGGGTGTCACGATGACGGAGACGGACAGGTCGTGCGCGTCGACGGGCACCCCGTCCACGATCGCGAGGTCGTCGACGACGGCGACCAGGGGCGCCTGGGGGTGTACCCGGCGCAGCGCGCGATCGTAGGAACCGCCTCCACGGCCCAGGCGGTGGCCGCGCCGGTCGACGGCGACGGCGGGAACGAGCACGACGTCCGCCGCCGCGAGGTCGACGGCCGGCGCCGCCGGTGGTGGCTCCCGGGTGCCCAGCGCTCCTGGGACGAGGGCGCCGGTGAACTCGCGAAAGTCCAGGTCCAGGTCCTCCCGGACCGCCGGCAGCAGCACCCGGGTGCCGTGGGCGCGCAGGGCCGCCAGCAGCTGCCTCGTGTCGGGCTCGTTCGGCAGGCCGACGAACGCCGCCACCCACACCGCGGTGGCCACCTCGGGCAGGGCGAGCACCCGGCGCGCGATCTCGGCGCCGCCGGTCTGGGCGGCCCGCGGCCCGCTGCCGCCCCGGCGCGCCGCCATCAGCCGGCGGAGCTCCGCCTTCGCGTCCGCCTCAGAGCCGGCCTTCGGGCCGGCGCTGGCCGGCCCGGTGGTCGGCGAGTCGGGCCGGTCACCCGAACGTCTCTCCCGCACCGCTCCCTCCGATCCCTCGGTGTGGTGTTTACCGAGCCGTGCGGCCATGGCTGTGCCTCCGACAGTTGGGGCTACTAAGGTTCCGGCCATGGCAGTGACGAAGGCGGTTATTCCGGCCGCGGGCCTCGGGACCCGGTTCCTTCCGGCGACGAAGGCCGTGCCCAAGGAGATGCTGCCCGTCGTCGACCGTCCGGCCATCGAATACGTGGTCGAGGAGGCGTCGCGGGCTGGCCTGCGGGATGTCCTGCTCATTACGAGCGGGTCGAAGAAGGCCATCGAGGACCACTTTGACCGGGATGCCGAGCTGGAGCTGCTGCTCGAGCGCAAGGGCGACGCCACCCGGCTCGGACGGGTGCGCGCCTCGAGCGAGCTGGGCGAGGTGCATTCTGTCCGGCAGGGGGCGCCGCGCGGCCTTGGACATGCCGTGCTGTGCGGTGCCGCCCATGTGGGTGACGAGCCGTTCGCCGTGTTGCTCGGTGACGACCTGATCGACGAACGCGACCCGCTCCTGCCGGAAATGATCGCGGTGCAGGCCCGGTTCGGCGGCAGCGTCGTCGCGCTGATGGAGGTCCCGGAGGAGATGGTCTCGCTGTACGGCGTGGCCACCGTGGACCCGGAGCCGGTGCGGGCCGATGGCCGTTACCAGACGGTGCGCATCCGCGACCTGGTCGAGAAGCCGCCGGTCGCCGAGGCGCCGAGCAATCTCGCCATCATCGGCCGCTATGTTCTCTCGCCGGCCGTCTTCGACGTGCTGCGGCGTACCGGGCCCGGCCGCGGCGGTGAGATCCAGCTGACCGACGCGCTGCGGGAGCTGGCGATGGCGGCGGACGAGGCCGGCGAGCCGGTGCATGGTGTGGTCTTCACCGGCCGCCGCTACGACACCGGCGACCGGATCGACTATCTCAAGGCGGTCATCCGCCTGGCCTGCGAGCGGCCCGACATCGGTCCCGAGCTCTACCCCTGGCTCGAGGAGTACGTCGCGGGTGGCGGCCCGAAGGCCGACATCTGACCTCGTCCTCGGCGCCGCGCGCGTCGACGGCCAGGCCAGGTGACCGGCATCCCCCAAAAGGGTGGGAAGGGAAGGTGCTCGCGCTGTGGCCATCAGCACACGGTGCTCCTTTCCCACTGATCGCCCGCCACTCACTATCGCGGAAGGGCGCGCGACAGCCGTGTAGCCCTGCGTGCCGGAGCCGCCTCAGTCGGAGTTCCTTCAGGAGTGGGCGGCGGCTGGCGACGGCGGTGGATGGTAACTGTGGGCGACTGACTTGGTGGTGCGCGTCGCGGCCGGGCCGCGCCCGGTGCCTCGATCTGGCGTGGCCCGACGGTGCCTGTGCACAAACCGGCGGCGATCGCTTGACGCCGGTGGTGTGCCGCCGGAACGCTGCGGGGTCTGGGACGTGTGAACGCCAGGCCCGCCGGTCGGCGGCCGGCCGCCGGAGACGCTGGCCGCGGTCGGCCGAGGTGCTCGGGTGTCCGGACGTCGGGCCAAGGCTCGTAACGGTTCGCGACCGGAGGACGCGGGTTGGCCGAGCCGTCCACGGAACGCGTTCCGTGGGTTATGGAGGTCAAGCGCCGATGAAGACGGTCGATGAGTACATTTCGGACATTCTAGGCGCGGTCGCGGTGCTGCCGGCGAAACGTGTGCCCTTGGCCGCCGCGCACGGGTGTGTGCTGGGGGCCGACGTACGGGCGACCCTCGCGCTTCCTCGATTCGACAACTCCGCGATGGACGGTTACGCGGTGCGTTCGGCCGACGTCGCGGCCGCCTCGGAGCATGCCCCGGTGCGCCTGCCGGTGGTCGGGGAGATCGCCGCGGGCGCCGCGACGCCGGGCGAGGTCGCGGTGGGCACCGCGGTGAGAATCATGACTGGCGCGCCGTTCCCGCTGGGCGCCGACACCGTCGTGCAGGTCGAGTGGACCGACGGCGGCACCGAGACGGTGTCCGTCTATCGACCGGCGCGTCGGAACCTGCACATCCGCCGCGCCGGCGAGGACGTCGCCCCTGGCAACCTCGTGCTCGCCGCCGGAACCCCGCTCGGTGCCGTGCAGATCGGCCTGCTCGCCGCCATCAACATCGCCCGCCCCCCCGTCCACCCGCGCCCGCGCGTCGCGGTGCTCTCGACCGGCAGCGAGCTCGTCGACGCCGGCGAACGGATCGGCCCCGGGCAGATCGTCGACTCGAACAGCCACGCGATCGCGGCGGCGGCCCGCGAGACCGGGGCCGAGGTGCACCGGCTGATCGGCGTGCCGGACGACCCGGCACGCTTCGAGGCCACGCTGCGCGCCGTGCTGCCCACGGTGGACGCGGTCGTCACCACCGGCGGGGTCAGCGTCGGCGCGCACGACGTCGTCAAGGAGGTGCTCGCCGCCACCGGCGAGGTCACCTTCGAACGGATCGCGATGCAGCCGGGCAAACCGCAGGGGTTCGGCGTGATCGACGGCGTCCCGGTGTTCACGCTGCCCGGCAACCCGGTCAGCGCGCTGGTGTCGTTCGAGGTGTTCGTCCGGCCCGCGCTGCGCAGGATGCGCGGGCTGATCGGGCCGGGCCGTCCGCGGCTGATCGTCACCGCCGCCGAGAGGCTCACCTCGCCCCCCGGAAAGCGCTCCTACCTACGGGTGCGCGTCGGCCGAGGGGAGGATGGTGGGCTGGTGGCATGGTCGGCCGGCGGCCAGGGCTCGCACCACCTGTCCGCCGCCGCGGGGGCGAACGCGCTGCTCGTCGTCCCGGAGGACGTGACCGAGGTGGAGCAGGGCAAGCCGCTGACCGCCATCCTGCTCACGGCCGACCCTGCGGACTCCCTGCTCGCCGCCGCGGCCATCACCGAGACCCTGGAGACCGACGCCTAGATGGCCACCCCGCCGCCCACGCCCCGCCTGACCCACGTCGACGAGACCGGCGCCGCCCGGATGGTCGACGTGTCCGCGAAGGACGTCACCGTCCGCACCGCCACCGCCGGTGGCCGCCTGCTGGTGAGCCCGGCCGTGGTCGAGCTGCTGCGCGGCGAGGGCGTGCCGAAGGGAGACGCGCTGGGCACCGCCCGGATCGCCGGAATCATGGGCGCGAAGCGGACGTCCGAGCTGGTGCCGCTGTGTCATCCGCTCTCCCTGTCCGGAGTAGCCGTCGACCTCGCCGTGCGCGACGACGCGGTGGAGATCACCGCCACGGTGAAGACGACGGACCGGACCGGCGTCGAGATGGAGGCGCTCACGGCGGTCGCGGTAGCCGGCCTCACACTGCACGACATGGTCAAGGCGGTGGACCCGGCGGCGGAGCTCACCGACGTCCGGCTGCTGGCGAAGTCGGGCGGCCGGCACGGTGACTGGCGCCACCCGAGGACGGCCGACGCCGCGAAGACGGCCGACGGCCCGAAGACGGCCGACGGCCCGAAGACGGCCGACGCGACGCGGAGGGCCGGCAAGGAGCAAGGTCAGTCGTGAGCGGAGCCGCTGGGTTGCCGGAGGACGCGCGGGCCAGCGTCGTCACCGTCTCCGACCGGGCGTTCCGCGGAAGCTACTCGGACCGGTCCGGCCCGGTGCTGGCGGAAGGGCTCGCGGCGCTGGGCTTCGCCGTCGACGGCCCGGCGGTCGTGCCGGATGAGCGCGAGCAGATCGCCGCGGCGCTGCGGGCGGCGATCGCGGCGGGGGCCGACCTGGTCGTCACCACCGGCGGCACCGGGCTCGCGCCCCGCGACGTCACGCCGGAGGCGACGGCCGAGGTCATCGAACGGGCGGTGCCCGGCCTCGCGGAGGCGCTGCGCGCGGCGGGCCGGGCCAAGGTGCCTACCGCGGTGCTCTCCCGCGGGCTCGCCGGCGTCGCCGGCCGCGCGCTCGTGGTGAACCTGCCCGGTTCGACCGGCGGGGTGCGCGACGGTCTCGCGGTACTCGGGCCCGTCGTCGGTCACGCCATCGACCAGCTTCGCGGCGCCGGCGACCACCGAGCCGTCGACCACCGAGCCGGTGGGCAGGGCGGCGGTGGTTCCGACGCCCACGGCACGGGCGTGGAACCGGCAGCGGGCCCGTGAACGCGCCGGGCTGGCCCGCGCGGCTGGCCGACGGCCCGGTCGAGGTACGCCCGCTGCGGGTCCGCGACGGACCGTCCTGGGTCGACGTGCGCCGGCGCAACGGCGACTGGCTCGCGCCCTGGGAGGCGACGCCGCCGGGCGTGACGTCCTTTCGGCTCAGCTGGGCGCAGCGCCAGACGCTCGGCATCTACAGCCAGATGCTGCGCCGGCTGCGCCAGCAGGCCAGGGTGGGCATCGCCCTGCCGTTCGCGACCTTCTACGGCGGAACGCTGGTCGGGCAGGTCACGGTGTCGACGATCGTGCGCGGCGCGTTCAACAGCGGTCACGTCGGCTACTGGGTGGATCGCGGGCACGCCGGGCGCGGAATCACGCCCACCGCGCTCGCGCTCGTCGTCGACCACTGTTTCGGACCCGTCGGCCTGCATCGGCTCGAAGCGAACGTGCGGCCGGAGAACGTGGCGAGTCGTCGCGTACTGGAGAAGCTGGGATTCCGCGAGGAAGGCATGCATCGGCGCTACCTGGCCATCGATGGCTTCTACCGCGATCACATCGGCTACGCGCTCACCACGGAGGACGTGCCCGAAGGGCTGCTGAGCCGATGGCAGGCGCTGCGCTCCACCAAGCCGTGACCGAGCCCGGTGCCGTCCGGTGCCGTCCGGCGCCGCCCGGCGCCGCCCGGCGCGGTCCGGCGCGGTCCGGCGCGGTCCGGCGCGGTCCGGCGCGGTCCGGTGCGGGCTCCGGGCGGTACGGAAAGTCCGCGGGGGTGTCGAGGCCGCGCGCTTGACGAGCGCCAGCTGTTGCGCGACACGCGGGCTTGTGGTCGGTGACCGGACGGATTTCCCTCACTAGCGTCAAGCAAGAAATCGGAAACCCACCGCCAAAGTCACACCACGACAAGGAAGGTGTTACATGGCCGGCACTCCCGCGCTCCGTGCGCGTTCGGCGTCGAGCTGGCGCCGTCGCCACGGCTGGCGGGCGGTTCCGGCGCATGGAGCCGCCGGTCACCCGAGACGGGTGGTCGCCACATGAGCGCGTTGATCTGGCTCGCGATCGTAGGCGTGTGGGGATTTGTCCTCATCCCGATGTGGCTGCGCCATCATGACGGCGCGCTCGAGCAGCGTTCCGCCGACCGGTTCTCCACCGCGATGCGTGTGCTGTCCCGCCGCGGTGGGCGCGCTCAGCCGGCACCGGCCGCCGCGTCCGGAGTCGTCGACGCCGGCGATGCGGACCCCGCCGGCCGCCGCGAGGCCGAGAACGTGGATGAGGCGACGGACGCGGACGACCAGATGGTTGGTACGGACGACCAGATGGTTGGTATGGCGTCCGATGATGTGGCCGCCCCGGCCGTGCGCGGAGAGTCCCGGGCATCGAGGGATGGGCAGGTCGTCGATGTGCCCTCCTTCGCTCGGCTCGGTGGGGCCGCCGACGGTGCGTCGGTGTCCCGGCTGCCAGGGCCGGGCCTTGACTCCGGCCTGGCCGGCCCAGCCCGCTCGGGCCGCCCGGCGGCAAACGGCGGGACGGCGTCGGGCAGGCGGCCCGGCCAGGGCCGCGGCCCGGGCGGGCAGGTAGCGCCACCGCGTGCGGACACGCCCGTGGCGGACAGCTTTGGCCGCGGTGAGCCGGACGAGACCGTGCACACGGTGGCCGTGGGGCCGACCCGGCCCGTGCCGCCGGCGCGGACGGCCGACCCGCGGCGCCGGGCGCTGCTGCGGCTGCGTCGTCAGCGGCTCGGGGTGCTGCTCGCCGCCGTGCCGATCACGGTCGGGCTCGCCGCCGGTCTGGCCGGCATGTGGATCGTCGTGCAGATGCTCGTCGACGTCGGGCTCGTGATCTACGTCGCTCATCTGCGGCGCTCGACGCGGGCCGAGCGCCGCCTCGCGGCCTCCCGCGCCGCCCGCGACCGCCGGATCGCGGCGGAGCGTGCCGCGCGCCGCGCGAGCCGGTCGGCGTCACCGGTGCCGCCTAGCAGGGCGACGGCCTCGCGCGGCTCGGCCGGCCTCGCCGGCGGGCGGGCGGCGGGTGAGACATCCTCGGCGCGGATGACCTCACCGGCCTCGACCGGGAAGATGCCGCCGCCGTCGCACCCGGCGGCGGCCCACGGTGCCGAGTTCTCTGACAGGTTCTCTGACAGCGACCCGGCCGGCAGCGACCTCGCCGGGCGGCCACGCGTGCCCAGCGACCAGGCTGGCCGGCTGGCATCGCCCGAGTACGCCCCCGTCCGGCTTTCCGGAGACGACGGGCGGCCGCTTACCGAGGAGGAACTGGCCACCGCGCACGCCCAGACCGTTGACCTCGGCGGCTACGCGGCGGCCGCGTCAGCGGTGACCCCGGGCGGGGCCGAGGGGAGCCCGCCGGCCGGCGGCCAGGACGAGGGATACACCAACAACGTGCGGGTGACGGGCACGCGCCCGGCCGGGCGGCCGAACGCCCGTCCGCCGACGTCGCGCCCGGGGCGGGTGCAGGTGAATCCGCCGGGGACCCACGGCGGCCTGACCGCTCCGCCAGCCGCGGGCGGCGGGGTCGCCTCGCCTCCCGGCGTCGCCTCCGCGAGCGTGGTCAGCCCGGGCTCCACCGGCGTGCCCTCCGACGGCCAGTCGTCGGGCGGCCACGAGGAGGAGGGCGGCGCCGTCCGGGTCCTGCGCCCCGCCGTCGGCAGCTGACACGACGGAACGTGACCCTCGCCGCGCACCGTGAGGGTGTGAGCCGCGACGCTGCGCACCGTGAGGGCGTGAGCCGTGGCGCGTGGGCGCGTGTTCGGGTGGCGCGCATGCGGGTGGCGCACGTCCAGGCGGCCTGTGTCCAGTTGGCTGCCTCGCCGGCCTGGAGGTCGTCAGGACGAGGTGTCATGCCGGGCGTCCGGTGAGCTGACAGCGGGCTAGCGGGACCGGACGAGACGCCGGAAAGGCCCTGTTCGCGCTGGTCGCGGCAAGGTTCCGGTTCGGCTATGGCCTCCGGCACGGGGGCGTCGCGAGGGCGGAGCGCCGGACCGCGGCCGTGCATAATGGACCCGTGACCCACCGTGTGCGGCCGAGCCTCGCGCCCCTTGGCGCAGTGGCCGGTGCGCGCTGCCCGCGGTGTTGTCGTTGTCGACGCCCTCGCGTCCGCTGACGCCCGCGCTCGTTCATCCCGCGGTGACGTCATAGCGCCGCTGGCCAGCCACGGAAGGCTGGTGGCACGGGACGCGAGGGGTTCCGAGCTGGCTGATCCTGAAGCCTGGCCGATGGCCGCGACCGCGTTCCGGGAACACTCCCGACGTCGCGTCTGACTCGACCGGCAGGGCCGGAGGCTGATCGCCCGCCAAAGGCGATCACCTGGCCACAGGCAGGGCCACGTCTTACTCGTCAGCCTGCTGTCCACCCGCGCGTGGGTGCCCGCCTCATCGCTGTGACTGGCGGTGCTGTCTTCGTGCCGCCTTGCCGCCTTGTCTTCCTGCCGTCCTGTTGTCCTGTCGTTCGGGCCGCGGGTTGGGAAGCGGTGCCGCCTACCGGGGCGGGGGTGCCTGAGGACAGCTGGCCGGGCGGACACCGACCACCACCATCGAAAGGCAGCCACCGTGACGTTCGAGGCCTGGCTCGCCCGGCTCCGGAACGACGGATACCTGCTCTGCCCGGCCAGCACGGCCGTGCCCGTGGAACTGCGCGCCGTGCGCCCCGACGGTTGGGGCCTGCACCTGCGCTGCCGCGGCGTCCGTGTCCAGCTCGGCCTTTACCGACCTGGCCGTCCGGCCTGGCAGGTACCGCTGTGGGACCGCGACGTCCTGCCCGAGGACGCCTTGGAACTGTGGGAACACCGGCCGCTGCCCCTCGCCGAGGTGGACGTGCCCGAAGGCACCCGCATCGCCTTCTCCGGCGCCCACGAGGCGCCCGACCACCTGGTCGTCTTCGACGGTGCGCGCGAGCGCGGCTGGCGGGGACACGAGGCCGGTCTGCTGCGCCCGGGCGCCGCCGCCGAGATCTTCGCCGCTCTGCTGGCCGACGCGGAGCCCGAGCTTGTCCGCTGGCGCCCGGCCACTCCTGGACGCCGTACCTCGACCGGCGCGGTCGTCTCCGTCCCACGGTCGCGACATCCCGCTGACCGCCGACCTGCCTTGGCCGTGCCAGCCGCCTCCGTGCCAGCCGCCTTGGCCGAGGCGGCTGGCGGTCGGATTTGCCCTGGAAGATCCCGATCGGGCCCAGAGCCCACACCCGCATGTCCGTCCTGTAAGCTGCGAAGTGCTTCTGGGGGTGTAGCTCAGCCTGGTAGAGCGCCTCCCTCGCACGGAGGAGGCCAGGGGTTCGAGTCCCCTCACCTCCACCAGAGTCGTCAAGTTCGAACCATGATCTTGACTGCCCCGGTCCCCTGAAGCAGTTCGCCGTTCGGGTAAATCCCGAACGGCGTTTTTTTTGTGCCCGTTGAGGCGTGGGCGTGAGGGCAGTGACGCTGGATGCTCTGGGGTAGCGGACCCGGCCACGGTGACGTCCGGCGGACGAGTGACGGTGTCCCGTGCTGAGTGGTCCCGTGCTAAGTGCTTGTTAGAGCGGTCTGTCGTCGTCTTGGGCGCGTAGTCGCCTGAAACTCGTGCGCCGTGGATTCGGCCGCGCGCAGTCGTCCTTCTGCGCCTTTATCTCTACCTCCGACCCTGATCCAACAATCCAGCGTCAGGTTTTAGAACGGGCAACGGTTGTCGGCCAGAGGCCGAGTGTCCGATGCATTCCGTGTCCTGGTCTGGGTGTCGGATGTCAGGCTGGCGGGGTCGGTGGTCCAGGTGTGGGGGTCTTCTTCGGGAAGGAAACCTTCCTCGTCGTTGGTGGTGGTGTTGACGTGGTGGGTTCGGCCGGTGGGGGTGATCCAGATGAAGGTGCCTGGTTCGGGTTGGTGGAGTTGCCATCCTGGGCTGTGTTTCATGACGTGGTGGCGGCGGCAGAGGGTGCCGAGGTTGTCGAGTGCGGTGTGGCCGTTGGTGGTTCTGGCGAGGGTGTGGTCGAGGTCGCAGGCCGTGGCGGGCATCGCGCA